>NZ_CP151767.2:600000-1200000 GCF_038443705.2 Yoonia sp. SS1-5
AATATCAGTCTTTTACGGCCGTTGCCTGCACCGGGGGGCGCTGATGTCGGATGGGCATGTGCGCGGCAATGATCTGATTTGCGGTGTGCATAACTGGGACTACCGGCTGGACAGCGGTGTGTCCGCCTATGCCAATGATGAAAAGCTGCCGAAGTTCAAATCCTGGATTGATGGCGATGACATCTGTGTCGACGCGGATGAGATCAACGCATGGGGTCACGCCAACCCGCAGCCCTATAACCGCGACGCCTACCTTGGCCTTTATGCCGACCCAAGCCACGGCACAGCCGAAGAACCCTATAACGGGATGATCCAGAACTATGCCAAGAACGGCCTGACCAAGACCGGACATCATGGCATTGTGGATTCGATGGGTGTCCCGCGCACCGAACTCCCCGACTGGGATGACATCCAGCTTTTGACGGCGCAACTGGCCAAGCCACCACTGTTGGACGATGACGCCGTGGGCACAGAGGTGGTGATCGGACCAAACGCACAAAAGCCCTTGAAACTGGAGATACCGCTTTTTGTCTCTGACATGAGTTTTGGGGCGCTGTCTGAATCCGCCAAGGTCGCTCTGGCCCGTGGCGCGGAGCTTGCCGGAACCGGGATATGCTCTGGCGAGGGCGGCATGTTGCCTGAGGAGCAGGTCGAGAATTCCCGCTATTTCTATGAACTCGCCTCGGGTCGGTTCGGGTTCAGTTGGGACAAGCTGGAAAAAGTACAGGCCTTCCACTTCAAAGGCGGTCAGGGCGCCAAGACCGGCACCGGCGGGCATTTGCCGGGCAACAAGGTCAAAGGCAAAATTGCCGAGGTCCGGGGCCTTGAAGAGGGCACATCGGCGATCTCCCCGCCGCGGTTCCCTGAGTGGACGGAAGTCAGCCAGATCAAGGATTTCGCAGACGAAGTGCGTGACAAGACCGGCGGTATTCCGATTGGCTATAAACTGTCCGCGCAGCATATTGAAAAGGATATCGACGCGGCACTCGCAGTGGGTGTCGACTACATCATCCTTGATGGTCGCGGCGGCGGCACCGGGGCCGCACCGATCATTTTCCGCGATAACATATCGGTCCCGACGATCCCGGCATTGGCACGCGCGCGCCGTCATCTGGACAAGCTGGGGCGTGGTGACATCTCGCTTGTTATCACCGGAGGTTTGCGCAAACCGGCCGATTTCATCAAGGCGATGGCGCTAGGCGCGGATGCGATCGCGGTGTCCAACTCTGCCATGCAGGCTATCGGCTGCCTCGCGATGCGCGCTTGCCATACAAATAACTGCCCTGTGGGGATCGCGACGCAAAAACCGCATCTGGTGAACCGGTTGATCGCCGAAAAATCCGCACAGCAACTGGCGAATTTCTTTAGTGCATCGGTCGAGCTGATGCAGGTGATGGCCCGCGCCTGTGGCCATGATCATCTATCAAAATTCAATCATGACGATCTGACCACATGGAAGAAAGACATGGCCGAGATTTCGGGTGTCAGCTTCGGGGGCGTCGCATGAACCAGGCAGAGCTTATTCTGCTGATCGTCAAGATATGGGGCGGGATCGGCGCGCTTGTCGCTGTCGCGTTTCTGACCTTCGGTATGGACCGGCTGGATGAGGACGCCCGGGGCGCCTATGTGTTCCGTCCGTTGCTGGTGCCCGGCATTCTGCTGATCTGGCCGCTTGTATTGTGGCGCTGGTACATCCTGGCCGATGGCAAGGATGAATGGTCAGACAGGTATCGACCACGCAGGACCTCACATCAATGGTTTGCCCTGATCATGCCCATCGCGATTGTGGTCATCATCGTGGCCGGTCTGTCGGTGCGCCAAACATGGCCCGCGGATATCGCCCCGGTGCAACTGAGCGAGGCCCCGGAATGAGCGTCAAATACATTCCGGTCGAGTGGAACCGTAACAAATGGCTTTACGATGGGGTGATGCTGGCGGGGGTCGTCCTGTTCTTGTGGCTGTTCCTGCATGTCAGCCCCGAACTGCTGAGCCATGAATTCCCGATCAATCCGCAGGTGCATAACGCCCGGGCCTTCGGGGCCTGTGCCTTTGTGATGCTGACAGTGATCTTGTGCATCGGGCCGTTGGCGCGGATCGACCGCCGGTTCCTGCCGCTGCTTTACAACCGTCGCCACTTTGGGGTGATGACGACTTTCGTGGCGATCACCCACGCCAGCTACATCCTGAACTGGTATTTCGCCTTTTCCAGCTCCGACAAATACGAAGCCCTCTTATTCGCCAACACCAGCTATGGCCAGTTGGCAGGCTTTCCTTTTGAAATCTTTGGCATCTTCGCCTTGATCTGCCTGCTGATCCTGTCAGCGACCAGCCATGATTTCTGGATGAAATTCCTGACCCCGCCGGTCTGGAAACGGCTGCATACACTGATTTACCTGGCCTATGTGGCTGTCGTTGCCCATGTCAGCCTTGGCATCTTGCAAGACCAGCAAAACCACACCTTTACGGTGATTTTTATCGGCGGCGCGCTATCTGTCGCGGGACTTCACGCCTACGCCGCCTTGCTGGATTGGCGCGGCGGGGATGAATTGGGCGAGGATGTGGACGGTTGGATCGACGTCTGCGATGCGGGCGATATCCGCGACGGCTTTGCCAAGATCAAGATCCTACCCGGCGGTGACCGGGTGGCCGTGTTCAACCAAGACGGCAAGCTCAGCGCAATTTCCAACGCCTGCGCCCACCAGAACGGGCCATTGGGCGAAGGTCGCGTGATTGACTGCCTTGTGACCTGCCCCTGGCACGGGTTCCAGTATGACGTGACGAACGGGCGGTCGCCGGCCCCCTTCACCGAAATGGTCCCGACCTACAACATCCGGTTAAGCGGACCGACCGTGCAGGTCCACCGCGACGCCAACCCACCGGGGACTTACGTCGAGCCTGTCCCCCTTCAGGAGGCCCCAGCATGAGCGACCATGACAAGCCGTTTTTCGTGGGCTACCTGCCGATTCCGGCAACACTGCGAAAGTTTCTGTTTCTCGCCGCCGCACTTGTCGTCGCGATATTCCTGTTCACCGGCCTGCTGATCGGCAGCACGCAGGATGAACCGGCCGCATCAGGTTTTCGCTTTGACTATGGCAGGCAGACGGTGACGGGTGTCGTGGAACTGACGCCCTATCCCTTGCTGCGTGTTACTGAAGGCAATGATCTGATCAAGCCGGGTAAGACACTGATGTTGACGGCTGGAGGTAAGTCCGGGGTCGATATGCGCGCCATGGGGCTAGAGGGCCAACTGGCAACGGTTTCCGGGATCATCCTGCAACGCGGCACCATCGACATGATGCAGTTGCGCGGTGGGCGGCAAGGGATCAGTGCGGCTGAAGGCGATGCACCAGTGATGGAAACCGAACCGCTGGGGCGCTGGAAGGTCGCAGGCGAGAATTGCGACGGGAAATGCCTGAACGGGGCGATGCGACCGGGGCGTGGCCTCGCCCACAAGGCCTGCGCGAACCTGTGCTTGCTGGGCGATGTGCCGCCGGTCTTTGTGTCGACCCAGCCGATTGAAGGGTCCGATTTCATGCTGATCACTGGGCCGGATGGCACCCGACTTCCACAAGCGGCCTACGACTATATCGGGCAGTTCATCACCGTAGAGGGCGATCTTGAACGCCGCGGTGACATGCTTATCCTGCGGATGGATGATACAACGATGGAGCTTGTTGACGAATGAAACGGGTTATCCTGCTCCTGCTGATGTTTCTAGTTGGGCTTGTCATGCTCTATCTGTCCCGGTTCTGGTTTCTGGACCTTTGGCCGCGTTCGGGCCTGTTCGGATGGGCCGAACTGCGCCCCGGCGGCGGTCTGCTGGGCCGTTGGCTGCGCGGCACCCCGTTTGCCCCGTTCGAATTGCTGATCTGGGCTACTGGCGTGTTCCTGATCCTGACTTACCTGCAAAAATTCATAGATTTCGTCGCACCGCAAAAGGATGACACGCATGACCACTGATGCCTTGGATTGGATTTCCGTCGGACGGATCGAGGACCTGCCCGAGGGTCGGGTCAAGACCGTCACCGCGCGCACGACCTCGATTTGTCTGGTGCATTTTGACGGACAATGGGCCGCGATGAACAATCACTGTCCCCACCAGAAAGGGCCGTTGGGTGAAGGGTCAATCGAGAAAGGCGTGGATGACAAATGCTGGATCCGCTGCCCTTGGCATGGTTGGGATTTTGATCCGCTGACCGGCAAGCCCCCCGGCGGGCATGAAGACACGGGCCAGGAAATGTACCCGCTCGACATTCGGGATGGCGAGATCTTCGTGGGGCTGGAGGCTGAGCCGCCCCACACGCGGACCGTCACGGATGTGATGGTCGAGACGATGACAAATTGGGGCGTCCAGACGGTCTTTGGCATGGTCGGGCATTCGAACCTCGGGCTAGCAGATGCGATCCGGCGCGGCGTGATCGACAAGAAGTTGAAATACTACGGCATCCGGCATGAAGGGGTCGCGGCCTTCGCGGCCTCGGCCTATGGCAAGCTGACCGGGCAGCCCGCCGCCTGTCTGACCATTGCAGGACCGGGTGCGACCAATCTGCTGACCGGCATGTGGGATGCCAAAGTTGACCGGGCGCCGGTACTGGCCCTGACAGGCCAGGTACAGACGCAGGTCTTTGGCCCCGGGGCGTTTCAGGATATCGACCTGCAATCGGCGTTTCAGGCTGTTTCGAAATTCTCGCAGCCTGTGCTGAATAGTTCCAACCATGCCGAACTGATGTCGCTTGCCTGCAAGAATGCCATTGTCGAACAGAATGTCGCGCATCTGATTTTCCCAGACGACGTGCAGACCATTCCGTCGGAAAAACCAGCAGGCGCCCCTGACGGGCGAATGGCGGGCACCCGCGTCACGCCTGCGCAGGGTGATATCGACGCAGCTGTTGATCTGTTGAACAGTGCCAAGCGACCCATGATTGTCGTAGGCCACGGTGCTTACGGCGCGCGTGACCAGATCATTGCGCTGGCCGAGAAAATCGGTGCGCCTGTTGTCACGACCTTCAAGGCCAAGGGGCTGGTGCCGGACAGCCATCCGCTGGGTGGCGGTGTTCTGGGCCGATCCGGCACGCCTATTGCCAGCTGGTTCATGAATGAGGCGGATGTGCTTGTGGCCTTTGGGGCCAGTTTCTCCAACCACACGGGCATCGCGCTGAAGGAAAATATCATTCAGGTCGATTATGACCGGATGCAGTTGGGCAAATTCCATCCCGTGAAGGTACCGGTTTGGGGCGAGATTGGTGCATTTTGTGATGCAGCCGCGGGCCGCATCAATCCGAACCCCGACGCTGTTGATCAGAAACCGGAACTGGCCGAACGCTGGGCCATCTGGCGCGATGAAAAGCAGCGCAGGCTCGCCGAAGAACATAGCGGCGGCATTCATTCCTTTGCCATCTTTGATGCGCTGGGCAAGCTTGTCCCCGATGACGCCATCTTTGCCGTTGATGTGGGCAACAACACCTATTCCTTTGGCCGTTATCTTGAAACGAAGGGCAGCCAGCGGGTGCTGATGTCGGGCTATCTGGGGTCGATTGGCTATGGGTTCCCCGCTGGCATCGGGGCCTGGGCCGCGACGCAGGATGTGGCCGCGCTGAAGGGGCGCAAGGTGATATCCATCTCGGGTGATGGCGGCTTTGGGCAATATCCGATGGACCTGACCACAGCCGTCAAATACGGCATGGATATTACCCATATCCTTTTGCACAACGGCGAGCTTGGGAAGATTTCCAAGGAACAGCGATCCGGCGAGTGGCCGGTCTGGGAAACGGATTTGCACAACCCGTCATTTGCAGCCTTCGCCAAGCTTTGCGGGGCGCATGGGCAAAAGGTCACCAAGACCGAGGATATCACCGATGCCATTCAAAAGGCGCTTGCGGTAGACGGCCCCGCACTTGTGGAAATCATGACAGACGCTGAACTGGTTTGATGCTTTCTGGTGCCGGGGTCTGCGCCCCTGCCCGGCAACATTGACTTTCCGTCAGCGGCATTCATGTAAGCAGCATGGATATCCTCAATATCATCTTCGCCCTGACCAGCATCGCGCTGGGGTGTTTCGGGTGGCTTGCGCCAAAATACACGATGTCGGCACTCGATCTTGATCCGGGCAGGTCACATATGGGGCCATCTGAAATCCGGGCATCGGTTGGGTGCCTGTTTGTCGGCATGGGGATCGGCGCGCTGATCCTTGGTGGCCCCACGGCCTATGCGATGCTGGGGTTTTGCTGGTGCGGGGCCGCACTGGGCCGTCTGACATCTCTGCTACTCGACGGACGCTCGCGCAAGAAGTGGGTTTATTTCTGGGTCGAGGCGGGCGTTGGGGTCCCGGCCATCGTTTTGAACCTCTGAGGCTTGTGCGACGCGCTGTCAGCTCTTATATCTTTGGTGTCCTTCGGGACTATGGACATAAACGCGCTCGTAATAAGCGGATCGGACCCGGGGGCGGTACCCGGCGTCTCCACCATCACGGCTCATTTGGCCAGCGAGGGGACGAAATAGGATCGACGAACGTCTAAAGGGGTTTGCTTTGTCTCGGTGAGTTACCACCGTTATCGGTACAACAAAGCTAGTTGCAAATGACAACAAAGCACCGATGGCACTCGCAGCGTAAGCTGTGCGTAAAATCGAAAATTAACTCCTAAGGTTTTGCGACCTTGGGCGGGGTTCGCAGGTACCTGGCAACAGAAACCTGCATTTTCATACAAAATGAAACACACGCTGATGCCGTCAACCCGTCAACGCCAGCCGCATGTTATGTCGCCCCCATCGACGTAGGGGACGCGGCCTTTTCCCTTGCGCATAACAGGCGCGCCGCAGGCCAAAAGCTGCAAACCGCGCAGCTGTGTTTTTGACCGACGCCCGGTCGTTACGCCTCTTGCCGCAGCAACCACGCGCTTGATCCGATAATGATTGCCGCCCCCAACCACATCAACCCCGGCGGCGCAAAGCCGAAGAAAAGCAGGCCCAACCCCACATTCAGTGGCAATTTCAGATGGTCAAAGGGCTGCAGATAGGCCGCGTCGGCCACAACATAGGCCCGCACCAGAAGATATTGCGCCCCGGCCACCAAAAGCCCCGCAAGTGCCACAAGCCAGATCGCGGGCGGGCTGACTGCCGCCCCCGCGCCGACCAGTCCAAGCGCGTTGATCGGCACGAGCAGAACCAGCAGATACAGCGTCAGCGTTTCCGCTGTTTCCGTTTGCGTCAGCCGTTTGGCCACCAGCGACGAGGCCCCCCAGAATAACGCTGCCCCCACCGGCAGAATGGCCGCCCATGTAAAATCATCCTGCCACGGCGCAAGGATCAGAACACCGCCAAACGCCCCCAGAAGAACCGCAAGCACCCGGCTGCGGGTCAGCGCCTCGCCCAGAAAAAGACCCGCACCGGTCGTCACAAACAGGGGCGATGTCAGGATCAGCGCAATGGCCTGCCAAATCGGAACATAGGCCAGCCCCGCGATCCAAAGCTGCACGCCGATTGCCGCAAGACCAACCCGGATCAGATGCAGAACCGGGCGTGTTGTCCGCCATTGGCTGCGCCATACCAGGGGCAGAACCGCGATCAAGGCTATAGTATATTGCCAGAAAGCGATGGTGGGGGATGGCACGCCATGGATCATCCCGGCCCCTTGCACAGCCGTATTGGCCCCAGCAAACAGCGCACCTGCGGCCACCAGATAGCCCGCACCCCAGATCGCGCTGGATTTTGTGGAAATATGGATCATTGCGTCTGCCCTTTCGTTTTCCGCACATGATCGCAGAGGCAAAACAGGACAGCGCGCAGGCAGACGCCTACGCCACATACCCGCTCTCTTTCATCCGGACTATGACCGTCGGCTCAGGCATCGCACCTGATCTGCTGACCCTTTGAACAAGCCAAAGGCGCTCGCGGGCTCGGGCCACATGGCCCATACCGCCGGTGGGGAATTTCACCCCGCCCTGAGAACAAGCGATAGATTATGGCAGGTTCTGATATAGATCAATAGTGCATCAATTCGCCATGCCGGCGCTGATGCATCAGGCTGGCGCAGTGCCGCTGGACAGAATCAGCTATCCGGTTCGTCGCCCAGAAGCGCACCCGCGTCGATCCGCCCGAAGCTGCCAAGCAGCTGCCCGATAAAGGTCACATCATTGATCCCATCATCGGTGACCCGCCGGTCAAGCGTGACCACATTGCCATCTTCCAGCCCGTAGCGTGCAATGTTGCTGACCACGCCCTGAGGGGTAAAGGAAATCGCCAGAACTTCGCGTTTGACCTCTTGCGGGGCAAAGGCACCGACATAACGAAACTGGCTGGAGACGTAGTAAAACTTGTCATTCTGCAACGCGCCTTGCGATGTGGGCGGGCCAAATGCCTCGACCACGGCCCCGCGTGTTGTCTGGCCAACCTGGACCTCGGACAGCTCGGCCTCGCTTGGGGTGAACCCGTGAAACCGATTGATCGGCGTGCATCCGACGGCCGCAATGCAGGCAAGCCCCAGCATGGTGCTGCGCAGCTGTCTGCATGTTCTGTCAGTGCTGATGCCCATCCCGGCCCTCTTGCTTTGGCGTCGCTTGCCTTTTATCCCACTACAGTAGAACCCACCCCCTGTTCAAGAATGGATGCGCCCGTGGCTGCCCTGCCCCAATCACACCTGCGTTTGTCAGATTTGACCACCCGGCGCGCGACCGATTTCGCGCTGATCCCCACCGCGGAAGAACGGCGCGCCGTGGCAGATACACTTGGGATCGTCGGGGTCCGCAAATTGCGGCTATCGGGAAAAATCGAACCGCTGGGATCGCGGGACTGGACCCTAACAGCCATGCTGGGGGCCACAGTCGTGCAGGATTGCGTGGTCACGCTGGAACCGGTGACAACCAGACTGGATGAACCGGTTCACCGCAGCTATCTGGCCGAACTTCCCGACATCGACGCCGCGGAAGTTGAAATGCCCGAAGACGACACTGCCGAAGCCCTGCCCGAAACCCTTGATCTGGGCCAGGTGATGATCGAGGCATTGTCGCTCGCGCTGCCGCTTTATCCGCGCAAGGATGGTGCTGATCTGGGCGAGGCCGTGTTTACCGCCCCCGGAAGCACCCCTATGACGGACGAGGATGCCAAGCCCTTTGCGGGGCTGGAAGCGTTGCGCGATCAGCTGCAAAAGAAGGGGGATTAGGCGCGGTTTTCCGGCGCCGGAAAAGGGCTTGCACAAATGCGGAATCGCAGTATGTTCGCGACCTCTTTGACATCGCACTCGACAGGGCTGCCGCAATGGCGTAGGACCCGGTTCGACGCAAGACACATCAGGGCCAGCGGCCCATAAATCATAGGGTTGAGACATGGCTGTCCAGCAGAACAAAGTATCCAAATCCCGCCGCAACAACCGGCGTGCGCACGACTCACTCGTCGCTGCAAATCCAAACGAATGCGACAATTGCGGTGAGCTGAAGCGCCCGCATCACGTCTGCCCGTCCTGCGGCCACTACGCCACACGTGAAGTGATTGCAGACACGACTGAAATCGACCTCGACGACGACGCAGCTTAAGCTGCGGCACAGGCAGATACACATGACACAGGGCCAGTCAGACACTGATCAGCCCCTCGTTGATGCGGTATCGGATGTCTTATCCGTCGATGCGATGGGCGGCGATCAGGGGCCTGCAACAGTTGTTGCGGGCCTTTCGAAGTTTCTGGGCAAGGCACCCTCTGCCCGCGCCATCCTGCATGGGCCAGAGGCCGAGCTGAAAATGCTGTTGGCAAAACACAATCTGGCAGATCGCGTGACAATCCGCGATGCGGCAGATGTTGTGAAGATGACCGACAAACCCAGCCATGTTCTGCGCCATGGCAAGAAAACCTCTATGTGGTCTGCGATTGAAGCCGTCCGCGAAGGCAGCGCCGCTGTCTGCATCAGCTGCGGCAATACTGGCGGGCTGATGGCCATGTCGATGCTGCGCCTGCGCAAGGCCGAGGGCGTCAATCGCCCCGCGATTGCCTGCCTGTGGCCGTCCCGCAACCCATCGGGCTTCAACGTCATGCTTGACGCGGGTGCCGATATTCGGGCCGATCAGGATGACTTGCTGACTTATGCGCTGATGGGCGCCTCATATGCCCGCAATGGTCTGGATATCACGCGCCCGCGCGTGGGTCTTTTGAACGTCGGCACAGAGGAGCACAAAGGCCGGGCCGAGTTAAAGGTCGCCCATGAACTTATTGGAAAAGCTGCAGAAAAAGGTGAATTCACCTATGTCGGCTTTATCGAGGGTGGCGATCTGCCGTCGGACAAGATTGATGTCATTGTCACAGATGGGTTCACGGGCAATGTGGCGCTGAAAACAGGTGAAGGCACGGCCAGCCTGATTTCCGAGCTTCTGCGCGCCGCCTTGATGAAGACCCCTCTTTCGATGTTTGCTGCACTGTTGGCCCGCGGCTCGCTCAACCGGCTGCGCAAACGGATTGATCCGCGCCGGGTCAATGGCGGGGTGTTTCTGGGCCTGAACCAGACCGTGATCAAAAGCCATGGATCGGCTGATGCAACCGGCGTGGCGGCTGCCTTGCACCTTGCCCATCGCCTGGCGCAGAGCGGTTTTTCGGATAAACTGGCGGCACGGGTTGCATCTGCAGCATCACTTGCCCAAGATGCCGGGCAAGAAAACGAGACCAACGGTCTCAATACCAATACGGGCGAGTAAAATGGTGCGTCGCGCAGTCGTGAAAGGTGTCGGACATTATCTGCCCGACCGGGTTGTGCCCAACGCAGAGTTTGAAAAGACGCTCGACACAACAGATGAATGGATCAAGGCCCGCTCTGGCATTGAAAGCCGGCATTTTGCGGCCCCCGATCAGACGACGTCTGATCTGGCCACACAGGCAGCCAAGGCCGCGCTGGATATGGCGGGCATGGATGGCAACGATATTGATGCCATTGTGCTGGCCACCTCAACGGCTGACCTGACGTTCCCTTCAGCGGCAACAATGGTGCAGCATGCGATCGGGAACACCAAGGGCTATGCCTTTGATGTACAAGCAGTTTGTGCCGGCTTCGTCTATGCGCTGTCAAATGCCAACGCGCTGATCCTGTCCGGTCAGGCTGATCGCGTGCTGGTGATCGGGGCCGAGACATTCAGCCGGATCATGGATTGGACCGACCGCAGCACTTGTGTGCTCTTCGGCGACGGCGCGGGCGCCATCATCCTCGAAGCACAAGAGGGCGACGGCACATCGGCTGACCGGGGCATCCTGTCCACGGATCTGAATTCTGACGGGCGTTACAAGGATCTGCTATATGTGGATGGCGGTGTTTCGACACAGAATACCGGCATGCTGCGGATGGTGGGCAAGGAAGTTTTTCGGCACGCGGTCGAAAAGCTGGCGCAGACAGCGCATACCGCGCTGGACAAGGTCGGGCTTGGGCCTGACGACGTGTCATGGGTTGTTCCACATCAGGCCAATATCCGGATTATCCAATCAACCGCCAAAAAGCTGGGGGTTGAAATGGACCGGGTGGTGGTGACGGTGCAAAATCATGGCAATACGTCGGCGGCCTCTATTCCGCTGGCGCTTTCTGTTGGCGTTGCGCGCGGTCAGATCAAGACAGGCGACCTGATCGTCACCGAGGCAATCGGTGGCGGTCTGGCCTGGGGCGCGGTGGTTGTTCGCTGGTAGGCAGAAACGCTCTGTTAACCATGTTTGCCAAGCCCTTGTTATTGACTCTGAAAATGCCCCGCGCTTATGGTCGCTAGAGTATTGAAGGGGGTATTATGACCGACAAAACATTAACTCGAGTGGATTTGGCAGACGCGGTCCATAATGAGGTCGGCCTCTCGCGTAACGATAGTGCCGATTTGGTCGAAAGCGTTTTATCCCATGTGTCAGACGCATTGGTCCGTGGCGAGACGGTCAAAATTTCCTCTTTCGGAACATTCTCGGTCCGGGAAAAAGCCGCCCGTGTCGGGCGAAACCCCAAGACCGGCGAGGAAGTGCCAATTCATCCCCGCCGCGTTCTGACCTTTCGCCCATCCCACCTGATGAAGGACCGGGTTGCAGCAGGGAACAAATCCTAGATCATGGCTAAAGCCAAAGACGCCTTTCGCACCATCAGTGAAGTCGCTGAATGGCTCGACACGCCCACCCATGTTCTGCGCTTTTGGGAAAGCAAGTTCAGTCAGATAAAACCTGTCAAAGGGGCCGGTGGCAGACGCTATTACCGCCCGGCCGATATGGATCTTCTCGGCGGTATCAAGCAACTGCTGCATGAAGAAGGGATGACGATCAAAGGCACGCAAAAGCTGTTGCGCGAAAAGGGCGTCAAGCATGTGGCCGGTCTTGGCCTCTCCATGACAGCCCCCGCCGCGCCGGTTGCGGTTGCCGAAGAAGCGCCCGAGCAAGCACCGGCACCTGAGCCGACCCCGGTAGAGGAGGCGCCCGCACCAGCCCCCGAAGCGGACGACCCTGTGCAGAACGCGTTCATGTTCGAACACAAGGCACCTGCCGAAAGCACCCCAGCCGAAGAACCCGCGCAGGCCGCGCCGGAGGTGGCACTTGATCTGCCCGCCCTGCCCGACGGCTTGCCGGACCTGTCCGCACGCAGTTTCGGCCTGATCGCCGCCCGTCGCGACGGGTTGAAAACCAAGGCCGCCGAAATTGCACCAATCGTCAAGGAGCTGCAGGCCTTGCGTGATAAACTGCAGCAACGATAAGGCGCTTTCTGACTTGCCCCTCCGGACAATTGCGTTATGAACGCCCGCAGTCGGGCTATGGCGCAGCCTGGTAGCGCGTCCGTCTGGGGGACGGAAGGTCGCAGGTTCGAGTCCTGCTAGCCCGACCAATCATAATCGCCCGCTTGCGTTTGCCCGCAGCGGGCGTTTTGCTATGTGGATGGGGAACAGCATGACAACATCCGGGGTATTGGCGGACCACCAGATCAGGGCAATGATCGCGGCGGGCAATATTGCGGCGACTGCAGATATTGCACCGGGCCAGATTCAGCCCGCATCGCTTGACCTGCGCCTTGGCGCGACAGCCTACCGCGTGCGTGCATCATTTCTGGCAGGCAAGCAGCGCACAGTCGCCGAACGCCTGCAGGACTTTCAGATGCATGCGGTCGACCTGACCGGCGGCGCGGTTCTTGAAAAGGGCTGTGTCTATGTTGTTCCGCTGATGGAAAGCCTGTCGCTTCCCAAAGGAATGACCGCTGCCGCCAGTGCAAAGTCGTCCATCGGGCGGCTTGATCTGCTGACCCGGATCATCACCGATCACGGGGTCGAATTCGACAGGGTCCCGGAAGGCTATGCAGGCCCGCTTTATGTCGAAATCTGTCCCCGGTCCTTTTCGGTTGTGGCGCAACCGGGCCAGATGCTGAACCAGATCATCTTTCGCAAAGGCAAAACGCTGATGTCGGATGATGCGCTGCGCGCGCTGCACGCCCAAAGCCCGATTGTGTCGGGTGATCCCGTGATTTCCGACGGGCTGGGGTTTTCGGTTGATCTGCGACCAGCAGAGGGCAATCTGGTCGGCTACCGCGCCAAACCCCATACCGGTGTCATTGATCTGGCCAAACTGAACCACTACGACCCGGCGGCCTTCTGGGAGCCCGTCCATACAGATGACGGCTGGATCATTCTGGATCCGGGTGCCTTCTACATCCTTGTCAGCCGCGAGGCGATTGTCATCCCCCCGATGCAGGCCGCCGAGATGGCCCCCTATCTGGCCATGGTCGGAGAATTCCGGGTGCACTACGCGGGCTTTTTTGATCCAGGCTTTGGCTATGCCGAGGCTGGCGGTTCAGGATCGCGCGGCGTGCTGGAGGTGCGCTGCCACGAAGCACCCTTTGTGCTGGAGCATGGGCAGGTTGTGGGCCGGCTGGTCTATGAGAACATGGCAGCCCTGCCCGACGCGCTTTATGGTCGCGAGATCAAATCAAACTATCAGGGCCAGGGTTTGAAACTGTCCAAGCATTTCAAATCTATCGCATAAAGCGGCGCAGCATATTCAGGCCGCGCCGTGCCTGTTGGGTATTTTTGCGCGTGTTCTGCGCGGTCTCACGCGCTTGCGGGGTCATGTCGTCCGCATGCTTGCCGCGCCGGCTTGCAAGGTCAATCCCCTTGTTCACACCGCGCCGCATCAGCATGCGGATCGCCATCTTGATCAGTCTGTTGGTATTCACTGGATGCACCTCCGGCGGCTGTGGTTTTGGAATCGACGCAATATATCCGATGATCAGATTAAATGTCTGTATCCAATGATTTGGAAATAGGGCTACCGATCGTCTTTTTTTCTGGTTTCACACAACGACACGCGAACAGACGGCGTGGGCAAATGCATTGGCGCGCTCTTTAGGAGAAACTTGAAACCTTTTGTTCCAAGTTCTTGAAGAGCGGGAACGCCCTCGCCGTGCGATTGAAAACTCCAACACTGCAGGCACGCGCCAATGAACGGGGGATGGCCGTCCAGATCGAACGTCATGAAATTGGTGCGGGCGCAGGCACAGCCGAGCCGCGGTCAAGACGTCCGCCCGATAGGGCTTGATCTTGATGGAGGACGGGCCGCAAGGCCCTAACAAACAGACAAAAAGGGATCAGCCGTTCACGGCTGGCCATAGATGCGTAAGGGATGGATGCCGACTTGCGGAGACAGCGTTAGGCGGCTCCGTTCCCGACAGCCCGGCCCTTCAGGATGCGCCTCAAATCCATAAGCCTCTGGATAAGTTGTTTGACGCGAAATCGCCACAACTACTCAAAATACATCAACCGTCCGATTGTGTTGCCTGGCCCATTGGGCCCGGAACAGTTCATTTCATACAAATTATTGTTCTGGAGCAGTTCCGCGCCGTCAACGAAGACACTCGTCTTGTTCGATTGCGGGCGGCACCACCCCTGATTGACACCGGATTTGACGCCTCCCAACTTTCCCGGTTCATCACCCGTCACCTTGTTGGTCCGCGCATCCATGTTAAAGGCTTCCAGCCCGGTCAGCTTTGTGCTGCTAACGGTCTTATCAGACCAATCCAGCTTGGAAATGATCATATAGGGGATCGGTACAACGGCGCTGCCTACCTGCGTCTTGCAAACGTCCGGGGCCAGACACGTGATCGTGGCACCTTTGCCGGAATGGCGGGCCGCAGATTGCATGATGTTATCCTCTGATAATTTCAGCGTTGGTATAGAGACTACGATCCCGCACAATGGTTCGCCACAGCAAAACAATGTCTATTTGGCCATCGTCAATCCGGTCTACATTGATGTCCACGGTGTCCAAAGCCATCGCAATCGCAGGCTCGGACGGGTTTGATAGAGATTTCAGGGCCAGTTTTGCGCCCGGCAGACCCAAGCTGACGGTTTCACGCCGATGCGACAGGCCCGAAATTTCGATCGTCTCATTGCCCACCATGTGAGGTGCGATCTGCAAACGGAGTGGCGCAGCATTCCAAAAGGCCAGATCATAATCCAACGGCATGCGCGGATGACGGTCACGCTCCCACTCCTTATCAAACGTTCCGGCATTTGCGCGGCGTGGCAACCACGCCTTTGCCAGTGGCATGGTTCCATGAACGGCCATCGGCTCAAAAGGTCGCGCATCCAGGAATTCCGCCAATAGGCCAATCTGCGGTGCGGGCCAGCCATCAACCTCTTCTGCCGCCGTTTCCGTCATAAATCCCAGCCCCGCAGGATTCTGCTCGAAATACTTTGTTGTTTCACCCTCCTGACAGTGACCGCCATAAGCGAGCGCATAGGTCAGCGGGACCTCGGTCACTTCATCGGCTTGGGACAATTGCCATCCTTGTCGCATCTTGATCCAACGGGACGGTCCCCTGACCTGAAATCCATAGTATAACTGATCTGGAATAGCGACAGTGACCGCCCAATCGCGGCGCGGCTTTGCCTCGAAGCTGCGAGCTGTTCCGCGAATGATCAGATCGGTCTTTGGCTTGAACGGCGCGATATCCTGCTCGTGCAGCAGTGGTGAGTACTCGGGCGCCTCGGTAAATTCATCGGCCAAAACGAATTCCGGCGGCGGCGTGACAGGCGAGGTGCCGTCTTTGGTCAAGGAAAACGCCGCTTTGGCGATAACAACACCGACTTCGGTGTCGTCCGTATGCCAGTGTGCAAAGGCCGTATGTGAAAGCGGGAGTTCGGATGAAAGTTTCATGTAATTGCGGTGACCGCGTGGCCTTGCTCAAAGTGCGTAAGTAATTGAAATTGCAGGGCCTAATGCGCCCCCCTCCAATACAGGTCGAACCTGAAAGGTGAAAGTCTCCCAGTCTTCGTCGACAATGAAATGGGCCGTCTCCGGTCGATCCGCCAATCGAGCAGCAAGCAACGCAGGCAGCTTCTCTGCATCAGCCAATGACAAAGTGAATCGCATTTCGATAACCCGGCCCCGATCAGAGTCAAAATCCAAAGCCTCAGCGCTCAAACCAGTATCTGGATCTGAAAAATTGTAGTGATCTTCGTCGTATTCTTCTACCTGTTCGACGCAGGCAATGTCTTGCAGCAACTCAGCAGCACCCCCCGAAGTATTTGTAAAAATATACATGGCCTGGGTTTCATTATCCGGGGTAACCGTTGCAAACCCCGCTAAAATGAATCCCGCGACCGGCTGAAGCGCAACAACCGGATAGTCCCCGTCAGGCTCCGATCCGTCGTCGATATCCTTGAATAGCGCAGGGAAAGTGACCTGAAATACATCGAAAGAGATAAGGATGTCTGTCGTCTCGGCAAAGCGCATATTGGCCATTTCGACATTTTGTCCACCGACAGAAGGATCATTGTGTAGTACGACAACGGTCTCACTGATATCCGGTTGTACGAAAGTGACAGCAGTCTTCCTACCTGCCGCAGCGCCAAAAATAGACGAAAGAAAATTAAATAGATCGTCATTTTCCGCCGAAAGATCAAAGCTGTCCATCGTCGCGCTCTTAAAACGAAGCTGCGCTCCGAATTCCCAAGTGGTTCCGACCTTGCTGAGCCCCGCCAATTGCGATGCGATAAGATGATCAAAGTTGTCTTTGGTCACGTTTGTGTCATCTTGGGTTATGGTGACAATGTACGAATTCATTGGCTGCCCTATACTATCCAGTTTTGATTAGATGTCGTACCCCGGCTTTTCCGAGAAACGACGACACCAGCGAAGGCCCGGCTGCCAGGACGGCGGCCAACGACTTCCCGAGAGAAGTAGCTGGCCGTTCTCGGTGTGTTGCAGATATAAAGAATGCGCCAATAGGGAATTTCTCGCAGCACACATGCGCCGATATATGCGCCCAATTGCACACCTTCACCTGTTCTCACTGTATCGTAGCCAGCAATGGCTCCACGCGCGCCGCTCTTTCGGAGCCATGGCGGCACGAACCGCGATGATCGAGAGGCTGCATTGACTTTCCGTACGTAGTCCCGACGCCTCTGATACAATCCGAAAGTCCCCGTAGAGTGCTTTGCGTCAAGAATACAACACGGATACACATGTGGCGCGCGCCCACGCAATGGCACGCCGGGTGCAAGACCGTCAGCGAGTGGTGCATGTAACTGAGCATTTGCCCCCGGTAGCACAGAATACTCACGATCACCACATTTCTGTACTTGATATTCCGCAGCAGCTTTCTTTTTCCGGCTTAAAAAGCGGGACGGGTTTGGCGCGCGTTTGCTGTAATGACCAGAAACCTTCGCGCGCGCTCTATTTCGAAATGCGGATGCCTCTGCGGGGTCACAGGACCAACTCGCCTCTTCTTGCCCAAGAATGACGACGCCGCCCGTTTCAGACAACTGAAGATCAATTTCATTGATAGTGGGGCGGGAATAAATGCCTGTCAAACGTCGAATCTCGTTGACAATCGCATGCCAGTGTGCAGCGGCCGTATGTGAAAGTGGGAGTTCAGCTGAAAGTTTCATGTTGGTCCGGCAATGATTTGTTTGGCACATGACATTGACTGAGATTTAGACCACCAAAAGGATTGGAAATGTCCTATAGAAACTTTCAAAAGGCCTACTCTGTGGTATCCAGCTTGAATTGCCGGAGCGGCCCTCGCTTCAATTCCGAACCGACAATCGCAACAGGCCAGACCGGAACAACATCACTTTCACCATCATTGTCCATCTCGAGAAAGACCTCTTTAACACCTGCCAGATTCAGAGCTTCAACCACCTTTGATTTTACATCATCTAAAACGTCATCCTCTGATGGCACGGAAATAAGAATATCATGATACCAGCCCTCTTCGAAAAGCACGCCTTCCACCGTTATGCCAACATCGTTCGGAAGATGCCTGTAGGTCGCATATCCTGTGATCGAATCCAGCTTTGTGAAGTATGGAGCGAAGAAGACCCTTTCATATAGCGACTCAACACGTAAATGCTCTTGCGGCACATAAAACCGGATATCTATGGGACGTTCCGCCGGAGCATTTATCTCCAATGACAAAAGAAATTCTCTCATTGGATTCAAATCAACGTCTTCGCGCCCTTGAACCTTCTCATGCTGAAATATCGTATCAAATCTTGCATTTTCTGTCGCGAGGAGTGCCGAAAGAGGAATGCCGTTTTCCAATGCACTCGGCGGAATATCTGGATCGGTCGAGACGATCACTATTTCACCATCGTCATTCTCAATTTGTATGACGCTTGGCCCTGCCTGAAAAATCAGTGATGTAAGGGCTTTGATCTGAACGGGGGTAGCATCAAAAATATCGAGGATGACCTCACCATCCTCTCGAGAGACAAGTTCGATCTCGACGGTTTCGGAGAACTGCCACTGGCCTGGGCCACGCTTTTCAACTCGCGTCTCACGCAGAGCATCTACTTTCGCAGCTTGGTCCAACACTTCGGTTGGATCAGGATGATCTTCCACATCAACAAGCAGGTTATAGTACGCCATTATCTAGCCCTTTCATTGAGCATAACATTTAATGGGCTGTGATCGCATCTTCGGGCAATCGCCGGTGCTCAGAGTTGCGATGCGAATGACACGCTGCTCCAACAACATTGCGGCCCATCAAGCGATGAAAAAATTCGCGTGCGACATCTTCCGAGCAAATCATAAGAAATTTTGTGTACGGTATCTCTCTGCTCGCACAAGCACCGAGATATGCGCCAAGCTGTGCCGTTTCTTGACCTCTGACAAGATGATAGCGGGCCATCGCGGCACGCCTCGCCCATCTTCTTGCTTTTGGATATACAATTACTCGGGTGCGCTGTCGCATCTTTTGTCCATATCGACCGCCGCGTTGATACATAATTAGTTCAAGTTAAAGGTGATCCGTTCAGCCGGACCTAAAGTGCCATCAAGCCGCACGGGCCGAACATCGAACGTGAAGGTTTCGAAATCTTCTTCAACCACAATGAAAGCAGCGGCGCGGGTAACAGTCGCTGTACGCTCGGCCAACAGGCTCAGAACCTCGGTGTTCGACGGGTCAGGGACATGGATGCGGAGCTCGATCACCGGGCCACGGTCTGAATTAAAGGTCAGAGCCTCGGCTTTGGTCTCCCCCTCAGGATCGACAAGCATGAAGTGCCCATCATCAATCTGTTCGGCCACATCCGTGCCAACGATCCCGCCCATGACGGCTTCGATAGACAATTCGGCATCGGGCAGAATCACTATCAGCTCTTCCTGATCTGCCGCGCCCGTGAATGGCGGCAATGTAAATAGTAGCGGGGCGACCGCTGTAACTGGCACGACGTCGTAAGTGACTTCCCCATCAGCGCCGACTGGTTCTTCCTCAGACCGAACAAATAGCCGGGGCCATGTCACCACGAAGACATCGGTCGAGATAAGCACTTCATCTGCCGCAATATACTTGGTTTGTCCCGCCAGGATGCCATCGCCTTCAATCGAAAGCCCACCAAAGAGCGTCACCTCGGGCAAACCATCGCCCTCTGCTAGTGCAAATGACATACCCCATTCCTGTGGATGCAGGGCTGCATAGACATCAGACAGAAACGCAAAAAGCGCTTGATCCTCTGCTGATAGCGCAAAAGAGACGCTATCAGCTTTGGGCGTAAGAAAAGCACCATCGCGATGTCGATATCCGCCGCCCTCCCTGCGCACGGTCTCTAAACGGCCCAGGATCTCCTTTAATGCATCTTGTGAGACATCGCTGTCTTGGCTCTGGGAAAAGGTGATTATGTAGTTGGTCATAGTGATGTTCAACTTATCCAGTTTTGACGAGGAGCATTCTTGCGGGATACCACCACGCCAGCAAAAGCCTGATATCCCGGGATAAACTTCAATACTTCCTTGAGAAAGTAAGACGCTGTGCGGGTTGTATTGCAAATATACATGAGCCGCCAATAAGGAATTTCCCGGTCAGCTATCGCACCTAAGTAATTGTCAACTTGCCCAAGCTCCTGCCGCCGCACATCTTGATACCGCGCTTTTGCAGCGGCTGCAGTGACGTTTCGTAGAAAGGGCGGCACAAAACGCCCGGCGCGTTTGGCGGCATCAACACGTCGATAATAGTCTCGACGACGCTGGTAAAATCCAAATGGACCGGTCGAATACTTTGCATCGACGATAAGACAGGGATACGCAAAACGACCATTCTTGCCCGGAGGACTTGTCGGGCAAAGCCCGTCCGCCAAAGGCGCATAGCTTGACCGCGTTGCATCCGTACGCAACGAATATTCCAAGTTACCGCACTTTTCGACCTGATAGGCCATCGCATTGTGCCTATTTCGGCTTGCGGTGGGTCCAGCGGTAGCGGCGCGCACCGACCAATGGCCGTTACGCTTGGCACCTGCCAAGTTCTTGAATGTTTGTGCATCGCCGGGCACACAAAGTGGCGCGCCCTCAACTCGTCCCAGAATTACCGTGCCGCCCTCCGCTGCAAGCTCGGCTTCGATTTCATCAATCGTCGGAATCGAGTATATTGCAGTCAGCCGTCTAATTTCGGCGACAACCTCGTCTTTCTCAACCCGCAGCCAGACAACACCGTAAGGCATCTCTTGGACATCAAGCGAGGTAGTCAGGGACGGATCAATGAGAAAACGATACTTTTCATCAATGTCGCCGACGGGAATGTTATTGACCTGCTGATAGAGCCGCAGGAAAGAGACATGTTCATCCACGTCGAGACCCGATGCGGACCAATCCATCGAAATCCGCGGCTGAATCGTGAGCCAATTGGCGAACCAGCCAACAATACCTGCATCCAACTCGTCACATAGCGTGATGTTGTAATACGTTGCGACGTCGCGCGCCCACCGCAGATACATGGCGCTGCGATCGGTAATCCCGGTAACGTCGATCCACGAAATTAAATCTTCATGACCGGAGTAAACCGGAAGATTGTCCTCACAGTCCATGGCTAGTTGATGTCGATCTTATCTGCAGACAACTTAATCAGTTTGTCGGCCTTCTCATTGATTTCAACGCCGTTGATCGCGATGGTGCCGTTTTTCTTCATCTCGATCACGCTTTTGCCGCAACTCAGGACAATCCTGTTACCGGCACTGATCTGAACTTCCGTGCCAGCCGCCAGTTTGTACTTTGAGCCAATAAAATTGGTGTCAGTAAGACCCACAGTGCGTACGGATGTCAGTCCGACGGCCTCCATCTTGTTTTTCTCAACCGTTAGCGCGTAATTTCCTGCGCCGGGATCTAGCGCAGGTGGAAGCCCAATGGCCTTTGCTACATCCCCCAACTTGTTGCCCACCTTTACGGCCATCCTGTTGATCAGATTGCCGATAGCTGTCGGGCCAACATGAATGGTCATGTTGCCACCGACCACTTCATTGTGGTTCCGCGTCACCTCAGATTCCTTGTTATGCTCAACGAGGCTGACATGGTTATTTTCTATGCGCTCTGTCTTGTTGTGCAAGACGACTGTATTCATATCCCTTTGCGCATGGATGTAGATCTCTTCTTCATCCCGTTCATCCTCAAACCTGAGTTCATTAAATCCGCTGCCACTATGCGTATCGGTCTTGAAGGTACTGCGCGTCTTATGTTTCGGCAGTTCGTAAGGCGGCGTATTCTTCCCATTATACACACACCCCGTGACCAGCGGCTTGTCGGGGTCACCCTCCAAAAACTCCACCACTACTTCCATCCCGATGCGCGGAATGACCATCCCGCCCCACCCTTGAGATGCCCAGTTCTGGCTCACCCGGCAGCGCATGGAGTAAGACTTGTCTAGGTCCCAGTGGAAATGCACGAGGATGCGACCGTATTCATCGCAGTCAATCTCGCCTTCGCCGACAACCACGCCCGTTTGTGGGCCTTGCACGACAGGCATGCGGGTTTTGCGCTCGGGCGCAAGTGGTGCGTCCTTGGGCATCAGTACGTATTCGCCCGAATAGGCATACCCGTCGCTCTCGGAGCCCCCGGAACCGTAAGAGTCCGAGACATAGGAATGCCGCGCGACAAGGCACAGATAGTCCGCGCCCTTAACGCCGTTCACCTGATCGCCGGTCAGCGTCAGCAGCATCCCCGCACCCAGCGACGTACAATCGCCCACCGCCCGATGCCGCGCATCCTGACCACGCTCCTGCAAAGTGCGCAGGCCGACCACATCCTTGCCCTGACCCTGCGCGAGGTAGTCGCCCGGGTAGTCGTAGCTTTCGATCTGCCCTTCCGCGTAGGTGGCGTCGCCGACCCGGTCAACCTCCATCGCCGCGCCGGGCTTTTTGAAATTGTAATCCGTCAGCCGCACCGCACCCGTGGTTAACCGCCGTTCCGGGTGCCATTCCCAGAAATGCTCTGCCCCCGACTGGCGCGCGCCGTCAACAGGTTTGTAGTCCCGTTTCCCGCCCGGTAGGGGATCATGCTGGTCAATGGCATCGGTCAGCACCAGAGTATGGTTCCCGGCGCTATGGACAAAGTGATAAGAAATCCCAAACCGCTCCATCAAACGGGTTGCAAAATCCAGATCGCTTTCACGGTATTGAACAGTGTATTCCAATTCCGGATAGTTGCCCGTCAGTTTCACCTGCAGCGCTGGATCGCCCAGACCCGCATAAGGTGAGAGCAGTTCCTCAATGATCTGGATGACGGTTTTATTATGGAAAATCCGCTGGTTGCGCCGCCGCCCTGCTAGCCAGAACCACGGCCGCAGGGTCAGCGCATATTTGTTGCCATTCTCGCCGGCGCCAGCCCATTTAGCTTCAGTGACGATCCCATCGTAAGCGCGAGCACCGTCATTCTGGCTTTCGATCTCGATACTGGCGTGGGTGCCAAGCAGGCCATCAAAATCCAGGTTTGGCGACGTCGATAGCGCCTCAACCCGGTATTCAAACAAGCCGTTCACGTAGTCTGCGCCGTCAAAGCGCAGCAGAACCAGAACATCGTTACCCAAAGCGGTGGTCAATCGACCCAAACGGGCATCCTGCTTGAACGGGGCGTTCATGACAAAATCCTCGCGAAAAAGAACCGACTTTCGGATGGGCAAACCATAGACGATTGTTAGGCAGCATCAATCACTGGTTGAAGTTGACCTGGCTAAAGTATTACCGACAGGGCCACGCATGAATTTAGCGAGTACGATGAAGTCAAACACGCCAGATGGACCCTCACACCTTGGAGTCACGCGGTTTCCAACACGCATTCACTTCGCCTCCGATGTAAAAGCACTGATGAATGCGTTAGCTCCGAATTCGAACTGTGTCAGTCGTTAGGCTATCGGAACGCCCGGCCTGCCGCACGCTCGGTCAGTACCGATCCACGGGTGTCCCAGGGCCGGGTCGATGAACAGCGTCTGACCGACGACATCATCAAGTTGGCCGATCAATACGGCCCATCCGCACCCGAAAACATCGTTCCAATCGACCACAGGCCCACGATGCACTAACATTCAAACCGGACCACCCCATGACGGCACGCCAAGGTCAAACGCTTCTTGGAAAGCCCGCCCGCTTTCCCGAAAGACCTAAACGGCCGCTAGGTGCGTAACCAGCGTGTCTATGAGATTCTGACCCGCTGCCTGTATTCAGGCTGCATTGAACATATCGATTGGGGCGTCTTGATGCGCAACGGACATCATGAGGGTCTGACCGATTTCAGAAGGTACCAAAAGATTCAGGATCGCCTGGTATCAACCGCCAAAGCTCTGGCAAGCGAAGACATCAGTTCCGACTTCCCGCTGCGCGGTTTCGTCCAGTGCGATGATTGCGGCGAAGCGTTGACGGCTTGCTGGTCTACCAGCAAGCCAGGCAAGAAACATCCCTATTGTCTTTGCAAGACCGAGGGCTGTGACAGCTATTGCAAATCAATCAGGCGTGATCAGCTCGAAGGAGACTTCGCAGGCCTCATGCAAGCGCCGGAGCTCTCCAGGGGCCTGTTTCAGCTCGCAAAGGCCATGTTCCGCGACATCTGGAACGCCCGTCTCGCACAAGCAGCGGATACCTCTAAAGGGCTCAAGAAAGATATCCACAAGATTGAAAAGCAGATCGAAGCCCGTCTCGACCGAATTGTCGAACATGGCTCAAGCATCGTTATTGCCGCTATTGAGAAGCGTATTCCCAAGCTGGAAGCCGATAAGATTTTTCTGGAAGAACGCATCGTCAAAGGCGGCAAGCCGCTCGGTACTCTGGAGGAGTCGTTCGAACTCGCCCTACGATTCCTGTCAAACCCTTGGAATATGTGGAAAAACGGCTCTTTCGCATGGTAGAAAGCAGTGCTGCGACCGGCCTTTGCGGAGCCCATCCGCTACAGCCAAAATCAGGGTGATCGAACCCCAAATATCTCTTTACCCTTCAAGGCGTTAGGGGAAATTTCAACTGCCAAATTCGAAATGGCGCGCTTCGCCGGAGAAAGTTCGAACTCTTTGTTCGACGCTCTGGACGAATGGGAGCGCCATCTTCGTGCAATTGAGACTTCCGCCAACACCGTAACTCAGGACAATGATCCGAGGTGTGGCGATGAGCATTTCGGAACGTAATTTCAATGCGGTAGCAGCCGCCCAACCCCCAAGAAAGCGTGAAGCGCCGTTTTCTCTGCGCTTGAGCTTCGATGAGAAAGCCGCATTGCGTGATCTGGCCGGGGATATGCCTCTTGGCGGGTATATTAAGGCTGTCCTCAAAGAAGCCGTTGATCAGGGCAAAATGGTCTCTCTGAAGCCGGATTCACAAGCTGTGGGCCGTGCGCTTGGCCAGCTTGGCAAGAGCCGTCTGTCGCAGAACCTTAATCAGCTCGCTAAATCCGTCAATATGGGCGCGCTTCCTGTCACTCCAGAGACGGAAAGCGAGATCAAAGATGCCTGCCGCGCTGTGCAGGACATGCGCGATGCGTTGATGGCTGCCCTTAGTGATGGGGGCAGCCGATGATCTTGAAAGCCAAAGAACGCGGCAATGCCCCGCAACTTGCGCAATATCTCATGTCGATGCGCGACAATGAGCATGTTGAGCTGCATGAGCTGCGCGGCTTTGTCAGTGATGATTTGGATGCGGCCTTCAAAGAAGCCGAAGCCATCGCCTCACAAACCAAGTGCAAAAACCATCTGTTCTCCATGAGCCTGAACCCGCCCGAGGGCGCGCATGTCAGTCGCGAGGATTTTGAGCGCGCCGTTGATCAGATCGAAGGCAAGCTCGGTCTGGATGATCACGCCCGTGCTCTGGTGTTCCATGAAAAAGAGGGCCGCAGGCATGCCCATGCCGTTTGGAGCCGCATTGATAGTGATGAAATGCGCGCCAAGAATATGAGTTTTTACAAGCAAAAGCTGATGGATGTGTCCCGTGATCTATATCTGGAGCATGGCTGGGACATGCCAAAAGGCATGATTGATCGTTCCATGCGCAATCCGCTCAACTTCTCTCGCGCTGAATGGCAACAAGCAAATCGATCCAAACAAGACCCCAAGATGATCAAGGCGGCATTTCAGGAATGCTGGAAGAACTCTGATGGCACCGATGCGCTCAAGGCATCCCTAGAAGAAAAAGGCTTCTTCCTTGCCAAAGGTGATCGTCGCGACGTTGTTGCTGTTGATGTACGCGGCGAAACGTATTCTCTTTCACGTTGGGCTGGCGTGAAGGCAAAAGACGTGCGCGAGCGCATCCCTGATGCTGAATTCCTATCCTCTGTTCAAGACACCAAAGCGCATATCGCCTCACGCATGACAGATCAGCTCAAGAGTTATCTGAAAGAGGTCGATGCAGGATATCGCCGCGCATCGCCTGCGCTGGAGATGAAACGCCAGCAATTGCAAGCCCGCCATGGCGAAGAGCGCAAGGCTGAAACCCAGCGTATCGCGCAGCGCGAACAACGTGAGATGCAGAACCGCGCCAGCCGATTGCCCAAGGGCTTTAGCGGTATCTGGAGCCGCATCACGGGCAAGCTGTCTAAGATCAAATCACAAAACGAGATGGAGGCGCTGCAATCCTGGCAGCGTGATCGCGCTGAAAAAGATCGCCTCATCCAACGCCAGCTTGATGAGCGCCAGCGTCTTCAACAGCAAATCAAGAAGATGCGCGAAACCCGCGCCCAGGAAGTCGCGCAAATCAGATCAGAGATTGCGGCCTATATTGCCATGAAGCGCGGTGATGTGCCGAGCCTGAACAAACGCGCCCAATCCAATGAACAAGCCAAGAGCAATATGCGCAGGCGTGAGCGCCAAAGCGCAGATCGCCAAAGAAAGCGCGAGCGCACCCGTTCTCGCGGCGATGATCTTGGCCGTGAACGTTAACCTAAAGAAAGGAGGTCGCTATGCGACACACCACACGAAAAACATTTATGCTGAATCTTGATGAGGCGCATGCCTCTAAGCTGGATGATCTGAGGCAGCATTTTCATTTGGCCGCCGATGACACCATTCGGCTTGCCATCCGTCTCACCCATGCAAGGATGAGCAAGCCCGATGTGCTGGTGCCGGAGTTCAAGCCCCATGGAAGATGGGACTATGACTTCGATAGTGAATAAAAAAGGCCGCCCAGTTGGCGGCCCTTTTCATTAGAGATTTTGAGCGCTTAGCCTGACAGAGCTGCTCCAGCCCACATGCCTGCCGCGATGGTCGTAGTTGTTGAGCATAGTGCTCGTATTGCAGTTTTCGTCCATTCGTTAGTCTTTGGCATATCTGTTTCCATGTGTGCCTCCTTTTCCTTAGCGGTGAATAGTCGTTCGTTTACGCATGCCATGATCACAAGGATCATGAAGGTTAGTGAGAAGCCACCGAGACAGAACATGTAGCCCTGAATTAGTCCTGTTAAGCCTGACGCTGTCAGGCAAAACGCTCATGAATGATATATTGTAAAACACACGACTTGATCTGACATTTCTGCTCTTCTGGAGCGCAATCAAGGAGTGTCGATCAATGACAAGTATTCAAGAGAAGATCATCAAGCCGAAGCTGGGGCTGTTGGAACTGGCCAAACAGCTCGGAAGCGTGTCGCAGGCCTGCAAAGTGATGGGTTATTCGCGGGACAGCTTTTACCGGTTCAGAGAACTTTACGATCAGGGTGGCGAAGAAGCCCTGATGGATCTCAGCCGCCGCAAGCCGGTGATGAAAAACCGCGTGCCAGAACATGTCGAGAAGGCGGTCATCGAACTGGCCATCGACAACCCGGCTCTGGGTCAGAAACGGGCGTCGTGGGAGCTGCAGCAGAAAGGCATCATGGTGTCATCGTCGGGCGTCCGGTCGATCTGGCTGCGTAATGATCTGGAAACCATGAAAAAGCGCCTCAAGGCCCTGGAGGCCCGTGCCGCCCAAGAGGGTATCTTGCTCACCGAGGATCAGTTGGCCGCGCTGGAAAAAGCCAAGGCCAAGAAAGAAGCCCATGGCGAGATCGAGAGCCACCACCCTGGCTATCTGGGCAGCCAGGACACCTATTATGTGGGCACAATGAAGGGCGTCGGACGCATTTATCAACAGACCTTTGTCGATACCTATGCCCGCGTGGCGATCTGCAAGCTCTACACTGAAAAGACGGCAATCACCGCGGCCGACTTGCTGAACGACCGCGTGATCCCGTTCTTTGCAGAGCATGAGATCAGCCTGCTGCGCGTCCTGACAGACCGGGGCACGGAATACTGTGGCAAGGTCGAGAACCACGCCTACCAGCTTTATCTGGCCGTCGAGGACGTGGACCACACCCGAACCAAGGCCAATTCTCCGCAAACAAACGGCATCTGCGAGCGGTTCCATCGCACCATCAAGGATGAGTTCTACGACATCGCATTCCGCAAGAAACTGTATCGGTCAGTCGAAGAGTTGCAGGCCGATCTGGATGCGTGGCTGGCAAAGTACAACGAACAGCGGCCACATTCGGGACGTCACTGCTATGGCAAAACACCTATGCAGACCTTCCGCGAAACGCTACACATCGCTGTCGAGAAGACGATCAAAACGCACGACCAATCGGACAGTGCGCAACCCGTTCTCAGCGTCGCAAGCTGAGATGTCCGTCAGATCAAGTCTGAAGTTTTACAGATATATAGTGGTTTTTTCGCAAAATTGAAGGGGCAACGGTTTTTAGGCACATCGATAGATAATCCGCTGCCCTGCGATCTGTGTTTCTGCATAGTCCATGCTCAGATCGCGTGCGATAGCATCCAGATCAATGTAGCAAGTAAGCTGATCTGGGATATCGCCGAACAAACCTTCATCGACAAACTGCTCTGCCAGCGCTTTCATTGTGTCCAGATGATAGATATCGACTTCAAAATCGTCTGGATCGACCGTATCAGGATCAAAGCTGTAGCAGCACTCACCAACCGCCAGAATGAAGCGTCTCTTCTGGTCTTCGTCCCATTCATCCACCACTTCCATGAACTTTAGAATGTTGGCCTGATTGATCCCCCATGTCTTCGCCAGATCGCAATCAATATGCTCGCCGTCAATGAACTCGACTTCGAATTCTTCAACGGGCTCGCCGTAGTCGTTCGTGATTGCCCTGATCTTGTTTGAATAGGTCTCTGCGTTGTCAAAATAGAACCCTGTTGCTGCCAAATCGTATGGCTGTGCGTAGAACTGCGTCATCTTTTTCTCCTTGTCTGATTGGTTGCGCATGCAACCGATCTGCCCCTCTGGCGAAGAGAGGGGGTGCAAGGAGCAAAGGCGTGCCAGCGGGACCAGAGCCACGCGCAAGCTGCAATGCAATGAAGTGAGCATGGCGAGGACCCACCCTTTGATCCGCGCCGGGGGCATCAGCCCCAAGCCTTAAATTTTATCGAAATGACCAATGTGCAGCCTCTTGGCTGCGCTTTTGTTTTCAAACTAGTGAGACGTGTCTCATTGATCCGCCTTGGATGTCAGCGTTAGCCGCCGATCCATGCGGTGCCATCTAACCCCAATGATTGTGTGTGTCCGGGGCCGAAAGGCACCGATGGTCGGGGCCTCCTTGAAACAAAGGAGAATACGATGAAACTCATCACACGACATGAAGCACAAAAACTTGGCCTAGAGGAATTGCACGGCCTGTTCCGCGAAGCATTCAACGCGGTGGCCACGGCCCCGCGCGGATCACAGGATCGACGCAATGCGCTGAATTCAATGGAAGCAATAGAGCATGAACTAAACGCTCGTGGCCCATGCCGTTAGCACCAAAGGCTGGCCGTCTTGGTCAGCCGTTTTCTTTCATTTTCGAATCAATTTCGAGGGGGCCACAAAGGTCTTCTTCGGGCGCGGCCAGGAATAGCCAGGTAGTTTCAAAGCCTTAGCCAAGGGCCTTGCGCTGATTCTATGTTTCGATTCATATACTTAAGAAATGGCAGGGTTTACCTGCATGATACGGGTAATCAATATGAATGATCTCAGCCCCGATTTGGGCCTCAAATCCGGATTCTCAAAACGCTTTATTGAAGCCGCGCGGGATCAAGCCCGCGTCAAAGGTCTAACCCATGAGTTCTACCGTTACCCAGCGCGGTTCTCGCCAAGCTTTGTGCGCGGCGCGATTGAAGCTTTTTCCAACCCCGGTGATTGGGTGGTTGATCCATTCGCGGGCGGAGGCACAACGCTCGTTGAAGCCATGGCCATGGGCCGAAACGCTCTTGGCATTGATATCAGCTCGCTCTCGTCTTTCTTGTGCGAAGCCAAGACACAAATCATGGATGACCAAGATATCAGTGCCTATCGGCGCTGGATGGAATGCATTGAGACCACTATCAATATGCACAGCCCTAGTGAACGCCATGATGGCTATGCTGATGCAGGCTACTACCGCAATCTCGACGGCCCTGAGTTTTGGCGGCTACGCAAGGCGATTGAACAAGCATTGAGCTCTGTGGAACGCCTGCGTCGAAAGCGTAGTGGCATCCTGGCGCGCTGCGTCGTTCTTCGGACGTCCCAATGGGCATTAGACTCCCGCAAGACCCGCCCCAGCGTCACGGCGTTTAAAGCGCAGATGCATAAGCAAGCAGGCATCATGCTAGGTGCAGCTCTCGAATTTCGGGATCAGATCAACAGCCTTGATCTGCAAAGCCCGCCAAAGGCCATCAGCCTAAACAGGACGACCGCTGGCGCAGAAAATGAAAAAGCTGTGGCTCAAGCGTGCCCGCCTAAGCTGATCGTCACCTCGCCACCGTATCCGGGTATCCATGTCCTGTATCATCGCTGGCAAGTGGATGGACGCAAGGAAGCCCCCGCACCGTTCTGGATTGCAGGCAAACTCGATGGGGCAGGATCAAGTCACTACACGTTGGGGGATCGCAAAAACCCCGGCTTGCAATCCTATTTCGACAACCTCAAAGCCACATTTAGTTCGGTGGCGGCCATGGCCGATGAAGATACGACCATTGTGCAGATGGTCGCTTTTTCTAAACCTGAATGGCAACTTCCTAAGTATTTAGAAGTCATGGAAGAATGCGGTCTGGAGGAGCATCGCCCGTGGGACATGCCAATTGAAGAGGAAGATGGGCGACTTTGGCGCAATGTACCTAACCGCCGCTGGCATGCTCATCAGAAGTCTCGCGCGCCAGGAGCGCGTGAGGTTGTTCTTATTCATAGAAAGGGCCGCGCCTAAGCGCTTTCTTCCAACCCTTCGACCGCATCATCGGTCTCCAGATCACTTGATCCAAGAGAGATAAGCGCTGGAATGAATGGGGCCAAAGCACGGCTAGTGCGCTCAACCCGATCTTCAATGGACTCGGACGGCGTGTCCTCATCACTGGTTTCCAGCTTTTTTGCGCGCTTATCTTCCAATATCATCGAAAGGCCGATCAGGACATTGGCATACATAAACTGCTCGCGCAGTAGAGCAGTTGCTTCCTTGGAAAGACGTTTGAGTTTGGCTTCGCTTTCCAAAGGCATGTTGTCCATATTGACCTTGAATTCATAGAATTCAGATGTCTCATCCTCAGAATAGCCAATGGATTCAATTTTCATGGCCGTTAGCTCGTCAAAGCCCTCGGCCTCCCATTCGGCGCGGTAGACGCGCTTGATATTCGGAGATTCCAGCTCACTTGGACGCTCACGCTCCGCGCCATCGTTATCTTTAGGCGGCTTCCGTTCACCGCCGCCGCCTGTGTGTTTTTGGACTTTTGGTAGAATTGCCACTTTGATGTGGTTTTCAAATAGCCTGTGTGTGTCGTCGGTGCGGGCAATGAACTCGATCTCATCACCAACGCCAGCGCCGCTAGGCAGGTCGACCATCACGCTCGCTATCCCGTTTTTGAGATTTGGGCCAATGGGGCTGGCCTTAAACTCGGCACCATCGTTGCCTTTCCAAGTCAGATCAAAGGCACCGCGCTCAGCAGCACGCGTGAAGTAGTCATCGCGCACATCGGTTTCGAATGTTAGGCGCATCCGGTTGTTGATCGGGCAAGACCTACTTAAGGTTTGGCCGTACTCCACACCTTTGTTTTTGAAGAAGGTTGGATAGACCTCGCCCTTGAAGTCTTCTTTTGGATCACTGCCCGTGGCCACGGTATTGAACGGCGCAGATATTCTCTGGCCAAGCTTCAAAAGCGTGGTCAAGTTAGGCGAGGCTTTGATCAGAGATTGCAGGACATCGGTGAGCGGTTGATCATCTTGCAGACGTTCTTGCATGCGCTCCTGCTGACGTTTATTGCGCAGCTCTTTCAGCTCATGGCAATCTCGGACGGCTTTTTCCAGTGAGTCCACCAGCTCATGTTTGAATTCGTTGTCCGCCAGCCTGTCTCGGCTTGGCATGAACAAATCTTCGCGCGTCACACTAGAAAGCTCATCACACTCAACAAATACCAGAAGATCATCAGCCAACGGCTTCATTTTTACCGCTTCACGGCGGAAAAAATCCTTTGGAAGACTGCCCTGGGTTTGGCCGTTGCGAAGGAAGACAATACCTTCGCGTTTGCGATAGCCGCGCACGCCGCCAAGCTTCTTGGCGTTTGCGGGTTCCTCATCGTCATCGTCGGTTTCCTTGGTCGAGCCTGCCTGCACAAAGGCAAAGACGTTGGCGATAAGCTTTTCACCGCCCGGTTGGAAAGGAATGCGCACCGGAAAGCCGCTTTCCACATTATCGCTGTCTTTGATCCGGCGCAGAAGGCCGGAGACGGTCGTGCGGCGGCTACCAACATCCAAGTAGTTGCCTGCCTTGTTTGTCCGGTACTCATAAAACCGTACCGGGAGCGCAATCTCAGGCAAGAGGAGGTCAAGGCGGCTGAGAAGGCTCTTGCCGCGCAATATATTCGAGCGTTCGCCAAGGAAGTTGTAGTCGAACATCTTAATGGCGGTACCATAAGGCGCTTCGCGGCCATAAGGGCTCTCATCATCAGGATAGATCGAAAATGCATCGGCAGGGAAGGAAAGGACGCCGCCATTTCGATCCTCTACCGCATCGCCAATCCCAACCGGGGCCAGATATGTGTAGACCGAGTTCTTTGCCGTGCCAGGCTCTCCGCTTGGAAATTCCCGACGCACGATGGTGAAACACCATTCATGATCGCGCGCATCGGCGCTTTCGTCTAGAAATGCCGGATTGCGCTTTGAAATTACGAGCTGGAGATTGTTCTTTCCACAAAACCGCAGCGCGCCTGTTCCGCCTTGGTTGAACTGCCCCTGCACAAAGGGGATGTATTGCTTGTTGCTTTTGCTAAGCGAGAGAATGGTGTCGGGAAGCTTGTCCGGGCTTTGACCCTCGCCGCAATCTGAAATGGTGATATTAAGCCGTTGCGGCCTGGTTCCTGTGGCCGTCAGCGTAATTCCGTCGGCAACTTCACGAGTCTTCTGAGCGCTCCAATCTTCGATATAGCCGCCCGTAGCGATCTTCTCGCCAGTGCTATTTTCGAAAAAGCGTGCCACAGCGGCGCGAATTGTCTGCGGTGCATCCGCGCTTGCCGGATCAATATCGCGCATGCGGCATTCATTGATTAGCCGTGCATCGACTGAGTTGACTATTTTCTCAGCCAAAGCTGCTTCTGCCAGGCTCTGCTGGTTGCCGCTTTGGCCCCAGTTATTCTCAACATCCCCGTAATGACGCCATAGGGCTGGCTTGTCCCAATAGCCGTGCTTTTTAAGAAGCGTGATCACCTCACCTTCGCTGTCTGCACGTAGCAATGCAGTGCAGAGTTTGTTGTTCTCACTCATTAGGGTTTGTCCAATCTTTGATAACTTACAGCTTAAAATCTACACCGTCCGAAGACTTCGTGGTCTTCATACGGTTTTTTAGGGCTTCAATTTCATCGTTTAAGGCTTTCACAATCTTACGAACATCCGCATCATCGTAGTCGTAGGCGTTCCGATTGCCTAGCTTTCCGATGATCCTAATCGCCTTTATTGCGCTGACTGTTCGGCTTTCCGCGAGTTTGATGAACTTCTCTCGCTTGGGGGATGCGCTGGCTGCTGCGACTTTGAGGGCAGGTTCGGACATACTTTTCGCTCCATATGCAGGCTGAGATATCCTAGAGCTGGTGATTTTGCAGCTTTTTGTCAACATATAGCGTGTAAAATGATTCGTAATTTACAATCAATAAATCGACCTTTGGAAGAATTATAGATACTTAAGGCGCTGAAATTAGTCACATTTTGTTTAACATGCACCGTTCAGAAAATCGTCAAAAATTCGGCTTTAATGACATTCTTAAGCGCCAAAATCGAACATACAGCCTCTAAATTATAAGCTGTACAAGGTAATTCAGTACTGATTCGGCGTAGGAATTGCGATGCACTAGGCTGTTTGTAGACGGTTTCAGTCGATGGGATGGCTCCAAGGCAAGGGCAGCTATGAAATGCTCCCTTCCTGGTTTCGATGAAATCGTCTCCATGACATGGTCTGGATGAAATCCTCATGGGGGTATTGGGGATAGCAGGAACGCTCCCCTGATTGGTGATCAAACGGGCAGCGGTTTGTGCATGGTTCGGTGTTGGTGGAGAGGCACGTCTCCAAGCCCAACGAGTGGGTTGTCAGGGGGCGCGAAAGCCCCTTGTCTCGAAGGTTTGCTAAGGAGAGCGAAGTCTCCTTGCGACTGATTGAACGGGGATACGTTCTACTGGCTCGGGATGGGCTCTATTTCCTTACCTGAGCCATTGGCCGGGGGGATGCAACGGGGGCGCGCAAGACTGAAAGTCTGGAGCGGGCCCCATTGCCAAGATGTGAGTGGTAGTACCACGCACACATCTTGCGTACGATTGATTTAGTTCAGTTTTTTGCAACAATTGGACTGCTGGAAATTTATCTAGCGCATGATCTGGGTCGAACACATCTTTGGCAATTTGTGCCGAGTGCAAGCTGGATCGGGTCATGCAAGGTTAACTGATCTGAACAGATGAAGGAGAATTTCAACAAATGTCTCGAACGCAAGAAAAGATAAACCAACCAACTGAACCTGTCTACGCAGGGATCGATGTCAGCAAGAATACGCTAGATTTCTGCATCATACCGCACGGCATAACCATGACGGTGAGCAACGACAAAAAAGGCATCAAATCACTGATCCGCGAATGTAAACGCTACGATGTCCAGCTTGTCGCACTTGAAGCAACTGGCAAATACCATTGCCTGCTGCATGAGATGCTGTTTGATGCCGAAATAAACGCTGCCGTTATCAATCCGTTCCGCTCGCGCCAGTTCGCCGATAGCATGGGCAAACTCGCCAAGACCGATACCATTGATGCTCACGTTCTAGCCCGCTTTGCTGAGCGCATGAAACCGGAGCCCGATAAGCCGCCCGGACCGCACTTTAAGGCGCTTCGTTCGCTTCAATCTGCACGAAGGCAGGTCGTGAGTGAAATTGGCGATCTTAAACGCCAACTTCAAACGACAGACCATCCGCTCGCGGCAAAACAGATCAAGACACGTATCACAGTGGCTGAACGCCACAAATCCGTTCTTGAAGACGAAATCTACGAGGTGATCAACGCAAACCTAGATATGAAGCACAAGTTTCAAATTCTGCTCTCGATACCTGGGATCGGCAAGCTGACAGCCTGCGTGATGATCGCTGATCTGGCTGAGCTTGGTCAGGTTAACGCCAAGCAAATTGCCGCTTTGGCTGGCGTTGCTCCGATGAATTGGGACAGCGGCGCCCGTCAAGGCAATCGCATGATCCGGGGCGGACGACAGAGCGTTCGAAATGCGCTGTATATGTGCGCCGTCAACTGCACCAGCCGTTCAGGACCGCTTGGAAGCTTTTATCGACGGCTGATACAGCGTGGCAAAAGCCCGAAGGTGGCCTTGACCGCTGTCATGCGCAAGCTGGTTATCATCGCCAATTCATTGGTTGCGGAAGATCGTCACTGGCGTGCCGATACCGTATGATCTGTGCCTCGAAACGGTCGGGACACGCTTGCGAAATGTGGGGTCGCCACGCGCCCCGACCTCTGCCTTGTGCCTGTGGATAACCCATTCGTTATGCTTGAATGATCACAGATGCTTGCACATCAGGTTTCGGGCTCTCCGGGACACATCTCGCACATCAGGTTTCGGGCTCTCCGGGACACATCTCGCACATCAGGTTTCGGGCTCTCCGGGACACATCTCGCCTACGATCACTTTGGTTCAGTCTTTTGCAACAATTGGGCTTCTGGATTCTTGAGCCATGCTCATGATCGGGGTCGAACAAATCTTTGATCATGGTTGGCGGGGCTTGATATTCACCGCGTATCCAAGTTCATTGAGGCTAGCGTTTTTCAGGAGATGGTTTGTTGACCCATATTAGAATTGGATTTCTTGCGATACTTTTAACACTCGCAAACGCGTCGTTGGCCGATCAACGTATCAGAGCATTTGTTCATTCAGACGAAGTTGCCCGGTTTGCCATACATTCTGCTGAACTATTCAGTTCATCTGGCGGATACCAAACCGAATACTCGATATGCAATATCGATGATCGTAATCCTCTCATCTACAAATGGCCAGACACCGGTATGGAAAGCAAATCCTATCGGCCTCTGCCTCTGGGAGGGTGCCATATACTCCAGATACCGTCAGAGATGAGGCCCAAACCAAGGGGTACAGTTACTTACTACACTCAAGCCTCACGCCCTTATAACTGGGACGCGATCCTGAGGTCTGACAATGGGCAAAACCAAGTGCAGCCCTTCAGACGGTATCTCAATTCTCTAAAGGCATTTTTTGGTAATTCAGATGAACCCGACTCCCAAGCTGTTGGCTATGTTTGGCTCGAGGTATCCCAAACAACTGACGCCACGGGGTTAGAAACTTCAATAGGTTGGAACGATAACAATATTTCAATCGTTGTTCCGCAAGGCGCACTGGACGGAGTTGGAGGCCAAGAGTTGATTGATGCGATAAACCAACAGGGCTATCTCGCTAGGCAGGGCACGTTAGGAGATATTGTTGAAGACGACGAGATTTCTGAAAGCGAAGAAGCATCAAACCAAGCAATAGAACTCTCCAATCCCGACAACGCAAGCTCTCCGGTAACGCTTAGCCTTCCAGAATATTCGGAATTTTTCGAGAGCATATTTTATTTGATTGATCGAGAGACTCGCAGGATTGTCGCAAGCGGAAAATTCTATCTAGTTCGTTGAGGGTGTAATTGCAGTGTTTAAAAAAGAGAAAATCGTTAGAATTGCGAAACTTTTGGCTCAGCAGTGGGATAAATTCTCCCGAGCTGTTGGTTGGGTACTTACCTTCATTTCTCCTGTTGTTTTTGAAACGCCCAGTATTCCAGATGGCCAAAATATGCCATACGATTTTGCACCTACAATCTGTGCAATAATTGGCTTTGGTTGCGCACTTTTTCTTTTCTCGTCCGGCAAGATTACACCGAAGGTAAAGTTTACCGCACTGGCTTTGTCCGGTATTTTCGCACTAGCTGCGATATTGAGTTATAGAGGTGATCTCGAATGGATTGCTTCCCCAACATACATCCAGTACCTATTGGAGTTTTTTAAGTTTTGTATCTTCTATGCCCTTTTTTACGTCTTCCTCGGAATTGTTTTTATAAGTGGTGGCGACTATATGGCCGACAAACTCAGAAATTTCTAAACCCGATTATTTGTCGGGTGTTATGGTTTCTTCAAACCCAGCGCAGAGGCCTGCTTCAAATTCAGAGATTAATTCATCCCCGCTTAGATCGCAATTAGAAGTACTTGGCCAATGAGGGTCATCAGTCAACTTGATGGGTGTTCCTACAATGCTGAATACCCCCGCGAAAACGGCGCTAAGTACGACAATTTTTGTTTGAGGGTTAACTTTCATTTATAGAATTTCCCAGAGATCAGCCGCTCGATCAAGAAGAACATATTCCTAATCGAAATCGGATAACTTGCTGTATCGCCAAATTCTCCAAACCGCTTAGATGATGGCTCTTTGCGTGAGCAATGGCCGCGACGGCAAACAGAGGCTCAGTCAGCTCATCTGACGTATTATGTAGAACTGTTGAACGGAAACGTTGGCTGATTTCCATACAAACCGATATCACATTTTCCGAGAAATTTGAAGTGGTTGGACATCTCGTAAACGCCGGAATTTTCCGGGCAGAAGCTTGTATTGACGGCGTGAACGACTGTTTGCGGCCGTTCGAATGAAAGACGATCAATGGTCGAAGTGCGGACACACCCGACTCTTAAGTCTAGGCTACCAAAGGCGGCGATGTGCCTCTCGTGACGGCGACAATGCTCAGCGAAATTGTCCTCACAGGGGAACCCGTCCGGAAAGGACAGCCGCCGATTTACGGCGGCTGTCCACTGAGATAAGAGCAACTACTTGCGGGAGGCAGCGAGCATAAATTGTTCGAGGCCAACCTGTCCGCCGTGCTGAGATATAACCGGTTTTCTCAAAGTAAAATGGACCACTGTATCGTCATAGCTGGGAGTGTCAGCCTCTTCCTCTTCTTCCACATTCAGTTCAGGCATGTTCAATGTGCTCAACTCACCAATAAGTAGTTTGGCTAACTGTGCTGTTGACGAACTTGCCACAACAAGATTCAACCCTTTTGCCGCATCGCTGTGTAGATCACTGACATTGGGATAGTTCATATACTCCGCAAAGCCGACAAAATCGATAGGCCTAGAAGCCAACACACAATAGGCCAAAACTGCACGCGACTGTTCGTCAGGATTTTGGGTCACACTGAGGCCGCGGATAGCCCACCTCTTTGTCCCCAGCACGACAGCTGCGGTCTCCGCGATCAGCATAAAATACTCAGCCTTGGCGCTCAGAGTGTCCGCATCAACAGTATCCAATTCGTTCTTCATTTCTTGCTCCACACCAATAATTCTCTCGTTTTTGAGCACCAACTCAGGTGTGCTAGTCTCTTGAATTTCTTGGTTCAACTTAACAATTCCACTGATATAACCGCGTCTACTGACTGCCTGTTCATGTCCATTTACAAGGTGAAAACCGGACGTACCCATGGGCCAACCAAGATCTGTGGCACTTTCAGAAATAGTCGTATGTAAGGTATCCAATGCTTCTTGAATTTTAGCGCCTTCCACGCCACGTCCATTCCATTGGAGCTGTATATTGCCATCAATGACGTCGATGATGCTACAATTGTCCAACAGCCGGATTAAAGATATTGGAGCTCCGCTCGTCCGCAGTTTTACCTTCCACTCAACAAGTGTCTCATTCATCATCACGAAGTCGTGCTGATAATCAGGCGGACTTTCGTCAAGATTACATTCTGCATCGGGAAAATCCCATTCATTCAGTTTGGCAGACATAGCCATCCTCCTTTCGAGGTATCTTAGTTTTGTTTTCCGCTACTTACTGACCGTCCATCTGCGCTGGCATCAGGGCGGTAAAGAAATCGTGGAGAGCTGGCTTTGCTGAATAGAGAACCTTAATGGGGCTCTCAAAGTCGTACTCAATCAGATCGACTTCATAGGCTGCTAAAGCAATACGCTTTATGCGTTGGCCGTGAGCGAGGTCTGGATTACCAAATTGCTCTTCTTTTTTGGTATCTACCCAAAACTCACGAATGAGCTTTGAGTAAAATGTGGACTTTGGCTCTTGTCCAGGAAGCCTGAGGATGGGGGCTTTGCGGCCAAGTTCCTCTTTGTACGCCCGAGCAAAGTCGTCGGAATCAGCCCAAATCGTGAAAAGGAATGTAAGTGCGAGTTCGCCGCGAAGCGTGTTACAGGCTTGGTGTCTTTCGACAACATCCTCGACCCCCTGACCGTCGAAAAACTGTCGGCAGTGGAGATGTATCGCCTTGCGATACGCTGCCCCGATCCAAACGCCGCGCGAGATACTGCGCACGAACTGATCAAGTGCCATTGATGTTGCCTTGATGCACTCCTCGTCCTGATTCAGGCCAATGAGTTCTTTGATCGATTTGGTCATGATGATGCCCTCCCAAAAGTGACAGTTTCGCCAATCCTATAGCTGTTGCTCTCGTTCCCTCAGCTTTCGCTAAGATTCGTTTTTTCTCAAGCGATTGAATTGCTTGATCAGAAATTTGCTCACCTTCGGAGCAATAGTCTGGCGCAAAATGTTCGAATCGAACAAATTAAATGAACATAATAATCAATTAAAACAATACTTTGAAGAATTCTTGCAACAGCACCATTTAGGAGTGGAAAGGAGCAATTATGCATACCATAAAAATCACGATATCAATCGCCACTCCCCAAAAGATGGGGCAGCATCCAGAATCCAACACTGCGACAACGGCAGGTTGGCAACGGCACAAAGGCTCTGTTGGCCGGGTGATCACAAAGATTTTGACAAATACTTGCTTGGATCAATTTGTACAAGCATGGCAACCAATCATCGACCAAGTCGTAAGTAGTTGGCTTTGATCCACACAAAGGTCGTAACATCCAAGCTATCCCTAATGAAGGCTTTGGAGAAAATGCATTGCAGCGCGGTCATGCGCTGCGATGGGCAGGCTGGGGCCGACACCAACCACGCCAATGTCGACAATCAGTGCTTCGCAGCTGTGCTTGCAAGGTGAAGCATTTTGCACTTTGGGCTCTCCCCGGCCAATCGCGATAGATTTCATGAACTTCCGCTCAAAACCGTGAGGCTTCTGGCACTGCCGTTCTTTCTCAGGAGAGGCGTTCAAGTTCAAGACATGTCAAAATTCTTTAGGTTCCGTGCCAATGTCGCGCGCGATGCGCCGATCCTGCGTGCCGCCTCTGACGTTGATATCTGTTCTTGTCGAATGAGGCGCTGAGCCGCCAGTATCTCTTCGATGTCCAACTTAGGCGGCCTCCCTAACTTGCTTCCGCGCCTTTTTGCTGCCGCTAGGCCTGCTATGGTGTTTTCCGCGATGATGTCTCGCTGAAATTCGGCAAAGGCGCTGAATAAATGATAGACCAGCTTGCCGCCGGGTGTGGTAGTATTGATGCCTTCGCTGATCGAACAAAAGTGGATACCGTCATTCTGAAAACGCACCAGTAGATCGGCAAGATGCAAGACGGAGCGCCCAAGCCGGTCGAGTTTGAAGACTACAACGGTGTCACCTGCTTTCAGACCGTCCAGCATAGCGTCTAGTCCGCTGCGGTTGGCCTTGGTGCCTGACACCCCATGATCTTTGAAGATCATATCGCAATTCACAGCCTTGAGCGCGTCAAGCTGCATCAGAAGCTTTTGATCCTTCGTTGAAACCCGTGCATAGCCGATACGCCGCCCTGTTGTTGATATGTCTGGCCAGACGCTCATATCGCCGCCCCCTGTTCAAAAACGAACCTTTCTGAGCAGGTGGCGCGGTTTGCGCTATAGAGCGAAATCTCACCGCGAATGGCGCGGTTTTTGGTGTGATCCGAATATACAGTTTTCATATGACTCGTTGAAGTGTAGATGTTCAAAATCCTTCGATTATGATCACCATTAAGGCATTGAGTTTAAATGTTTTTGTGTTGGCATTGGCCAACTGTCCACATCTTTCTTTGGCTGACGGTTTCACCAGCGCAGATGTGTTGGAATGGGCCGAGGACAGCCAAGATAGTTTTTTCCAGACGTCCGTGACGATGATCGGCGTCGTTGCGACACAAACGGGCGCGCATGGCCATATCGCAGCGTGCATCGATGACTGGTACTGGGAGGGGAACACAGCAAACCCCGAACATAACGATACCATCAGAGCGGCAATGCAGCGGTTTCCTGACCTATATCCTCAAGCTATCGTTCTTGCGGTCGTGGAAAAACAGTGTGGCAAATTCTCAGGATCATAGTTCGGGTACAATGATTGTTGCGGTAGGTCGGCTTGCCGTCTGATCGGGCTCGGTCGCTGGGGCGGCCTTGGTCAGTGTTTCGGCCATGTCCTGTTCCAAGGCATCAACGATGTCTTGGCCGCGTTGTCCAAAGCTTTCTAAATCATCTTCGCTTGGTGGATTGTCATCATCGTCCATCGCCGCCTGCATATCACCAATTTCGGCTTGGCCAGACTGAATATCGCTTTCCAGCTTAGTCAAGCGGTTTAGGTGCGCGATGTAGGCTTGCAGGTCTTCAAAGCTTAGCTCGTCGCCGTTCCACAGAACCGTCGCAGCGAGATCGGCGGCAACAACCGCGCCATCCTGAGTGCGAATTTGTCCGTTTTGATCTTTGAAAACTCTGGTGCCGTCTGGCAGCCGCGCCGCACGGTCTAGTTTATCTTCAAGCTCTGTAGTCGATTGGTCGATTTGCGCGCGAACCCGTTCCAACAATACATCCAAGCGGCTCTGCGCTTCGGTCAAGATATTGGCGGTCTCTTCGAACAAGGCCACATAGGCTGGGTTTTCGATCAGCATGAGCTGTAAGCGCGTCAGCGCCTCCGCGCGTTCGTCTTTGGACCTGCCGGATGGATCGGTGCTATTTGCGCTGTCTGGCAAGAAGCGTGCAATTCTGCCGACATCTCGTCCAGCCATTTCGTTTTGAAGGTCGTCAAAGTCTCGCGCATGTCTTGCAAAGCGCTCGGTCAGTCTGATTTCTTGTTCGTTGTCGTCAAAAGGCACAATGAAATTATACACTTGTGCGGGTTAAGGATTGGTTAATCTCTATTAGACTGAACCTTAACCTAGCTCAACACTAAGGTGCCGTGCGGGGTCCATGCTTTGATGAAGGACGCGCAGAACAAAGAGACCCTGCGTGTCTTGCTTATAGTAAATCGCGTGACTTTGCTGGTTCAGCCGCCACACCCCCTCATGGATATCGCCGAAATCTCTACCCAATGTTGGCGTTGCTGCGATCTGAGAAAATCGTTGATAGAGCGCGCCGATATAGGCATCCGCCTGTGTCTCGCCGAACTGTTCAAGTGAGTAGAGGTAGATATCGATGATATCGCGTTCTGCGTCATTCGAAAGCGTGAAGCTATTCGCCACGCAGCAATCCATTCTGCCGCGCTTCGGCTCGGGCTGCATCGATCAGGGCTTCTTTCGGGCGGGTTCCGACGCCGCTGGCTTCTGCCTTTTCGAGCAAAGCTTTGAGTTCCAATGTAGCAGTTGCGCGGCGTTCTTGGTCGCGGCGGATCAGATCACGCACATAGTCGCTGGCGTTGCTGTAGCGGCCATCTTTGGTTTGTGCTTCGACCCAAACTTTCATCGGGTCCGGCAGAGATACATTCATCGTAGCCATTGTCGGTCTCCTTTCTTCAAGAATGACACATATTGTCAAAGTTTGTCAATTTTGACTGAAAGGGCGCTTATAGAGGTTTCTTGACCAACGACTTCCGAAGATCATTATAGATCACTTGGTTGGGGCTGACGTACGAGCGGTGCGCATCGGCAACGGCCATGCGCTGCTCCAAATCCAGAACTTCTTCGGCATCTTTGAGCAGGCGTGCATTCTCGGCAACCAGTGCTTCATACTCCTGCATGTTCTCTGCTGTGACTTCCGCTTTTGCGAGCCCTTCAGCGGAATCTTTGATGATCTTGTAAGTGTTCTTGAGTTCATCGCTCATCTCAAAGAGCCCATAAGGCTGTCCGGCCATGCGGCAATAGGCACGCACAGCATTCTCAATAACCAAGGCGCTGTAGTGGCGTTCGGTCAGTCTGCGCCCATCAAGGCGGTGGAGCATTGTATAGAGTATCATTGGATCGACCGCGCCTGCATCATCCAGCAGTCTTTGGCCGCGCGGTAGAATTTTGCCTCCATCAAACAAATAGCGCCTGATGCCCTGAAAGATGTTTCTGTTGTTCATGATGTCATCCATCATGCGGAAACGGATTTTCCAGGTGAGCTCGCGAACTGTCTTCTCAGAGATGCGGGTCTTGCTGGCGATTTGATTCGAAACCGTAAGTTCGGAAAACCCCTTCAACACCTCCAAAAACTTCGATTCGCTGAGCTTTGAATGGCGCTGATAGCGATTCTTAGGGCGTGGTTTTGGCTTGGGTTTGGGCTTCGGTCCGCGTCGTGCCATTCAAAATAACCAGCTGAATATAAAAGATAAAACGACTTTATTCTGAGTGCTCTTCTTCCGTGCTTCGTTTGCGTCAAGGCCTGTTTGGGAGTTAGGAAGCATTCACGCCAAGCAACATGGCACACCGCCTCTAGCGAGGCAATGAGGGCCCAAGAGCCCGTCCGAAACTGAAGAACTGAAACCCCGCTGAAAACCCCGTTTTCAGTGCCCGATACCGCTGTGCCTTAGGCCAGCCCAAGAAAAGAGAAAGGAGTAAAATATGCACCCGCATCAATACAACAATGGTCCCGGCGCTCGCGGACCCGGAGCGGATATGACAGGCGGCTTTGCCACCTGCGCAGCCGTGATGGTGTCAATCATCGTTACCCCGACCTTCAGCCAATACACGATGCCTTACGTCATCTGGCTTGCTGAAGATCACTACGATTACGACACCGTGGGTCTCATTGCTTTTGCCTGGGACATCATTGCTTGGCCGATGTGCTTTTTCGCAGCACGCGCTGCAATCGGCACAGCCTTGACCATGGCAGGCGTCTATCTCGCATACCGCCTCATCTAAACAAACTGGCTGGCTGCAATGAAGTGGCCAGACATCAAAACGAAACTGACATGAAAGGAAATCAAATGCCTAAAGAGATCAAACGCCCTGTTGGGACGGTCTATGTCACCGAAACGAAAAAGACATTCGGCGACAAGGTTAAGGGTTTTCTCGAAGGTATCGCCGGATGCGGCGTGATCATCGGGATCATCTATCTGCTCGCAAATGCGGGCTAAATACTACGGGATGGCGGCACGAGCGCCGCCATCCTTCTTCTGAAATCAAAATGAAAGGAAACGTCATGACATTTGACGAACAATACCCCTATGGCTCGGCGCGATTTGCTGATCCCCAAGAAATCACCCGCGCATTTCGCGCAACTGGCGGCGTGCCCTTTGCCTTCCTCGGCAAGCGCAAGCTGTATCACTCTAAGCAAGCGGGCATGCTGCTGATTGGCGGCGCTGGCTCCGGCAAGTTCACTTCCGTTCTTGCACACATTATGAATGCGCCGGGGCGCGCTGGCGAGCCGCCGCGTTATGCGATCTTCGATCCCAAGCGCGAGCTGCGCGCGGTAATGGAGCCGTATTTCGCATCCATCAAAGCCCGCGTGTATGAGATCAACCCGTACTTCACCCATGGGGTGCAGGGATCAACGCTCTCGCTATTTAGCCACCTTACAGAAGACAGCCCGCGTCTTGTGGCTGATAGTCGCCGCGTGGCGCGCACACTTTTGCCAGATAGCGGAGGCGGAGATTCAGCCTTCTTCGATCAAAAAGCGCAGAACTGGCTGGATGCTATGATCCGTGGCCTTGTCACCACGGTTGATGGCGTCTCACCAACCAAGTTGTTCGATCTAATTGGCATGATCCGTTCTGACCCGGATGCCTGGGAGCTCATGGCGCACATGATGGCTGAATGCGGCGAACCGGATTTGCGCATCACCTATGATGAGATGCTGGATATGGCGCATGATAGTCGCCGCACCTTTGACTCGGTGATGGGCAGCGTAACCAATGCGCTCGCCTTTATGACTGATCCGCGCCTGCAAAATGCTTTCACCAGCACGCATCTGGCAGACTTCACATTGGATGTGCTCTGCGAGAGTAGTCCTGATCCGGTCTTTGTGTTCTTTGTGATGCCGCCGGAGATGACGCAGCAAAATGCGCCGCTGATCCGTCAGTTCTTCTCGACGCTGCGTACGATCAAGCAATCCAAGCCAGAAGCGCCAACACTCAATCTGGTGATTGATGAGGCGGCCCAGCTTGGGCCATTCCCTGAGATTGCCGAGTTCTATTCCATTGGGCGCGGCTTCGGGCTTTGTCCGGTTTGCGTCTATCAAGATATCGGCCAGATCAAACAGAACCTTGGGCCAACGGGGGCGATGACGCTCTCGGCCAGTGCCGATCTGGAGGTGTATCTGGGCGGCGGCATCTCTGATCTGGAAACCGCGCGCCATCTGAGCGCCAAACTCGGCACTCAGACAATTGAGCTTAATGATCATCTCACCCAGCAGCGCGCAGGCCGCGCTATGCGTGAGGCCATGCATGATGCGCTATTCGGCAAGGGTAATGCCGTGCGAACGGGCCTTGCGATGAAAACGCTGGACTATGAGCGTGGCCATAAACGCAAGCAGGCTCGCGCGCTGATGACGCCAGAAGAGATCATCGGCATGAGCCATAAGCAGGCGCTCATCATGCCATCGGGCTACGGCATTCCGCCATTCTTGGCTGATAAACTGCAGTATCATGCCATGAAGCTCTATCGCGGGGCATACGGGCCTAATCCGTATTTCGATGCTGACCCGTCATCCGTGTGCGTGCCTGCATCATTGGGTCGAAAGAAAACCCTTCGCGTTATCCGTGAACCCGTGCCAGCGGCGCTAGCGCATCTTCCTCAATATCAAAGTGGTGAGTGGTCCTATCTGGACGGTCTCCGCCCCAAAATCTGAACCACCAAATCTGAAACAATCAAAAGGAACTACACAATGAAACACGAACCAATCCAAACCAAAGCCATGAGCAAAATTTGCACGTCAAAATCTGAATGTGGTAAGCTTAAGGTAGAGCAGGAAACTTACGCAACGACCGATGGTGGTCATGCTCAGCTGCTCGACCCCGCATCGCCAGTTCTGGCGGGCGAATTTCAAGGGCAAGACGGACAACTAACCGCACCGCTTCATAGAAGTGATGCCGGAAAGGAGTGTGTTGCCATGAGTGATGAAAGCCTGCTCTCAAAGGCGCTGGAACAAGCCGCATCGCCATCCATAGAGATCGATGTGGCCAAATATCAGGCCTATCTTGATGATCCTGCACTGACAGATGCGCAAAAAGAAGAGATCATCTCGGCGCTCTGGTCGATCATGACCGCGTTCGTTGATCTTGGTTTCGGGGTACATCCTGTTCAGCAAGCAATAGATCAAGAAGCCTGTGGACATCTCACCGAAAAGGTTGATCAGAGCGGCGAGACGGATTCTAATGATCCCAAGCCAAACTTTGAGACCCTGCAAAACGCATTTAATGCGGCCCGCGATGATACGTAGTCGTGCGCCGCCAAGAGATAAGGAGTAGATATGCAATCAGACATTAAACAAAAATCGGGCCCTGGCACGAAGGCAATCATCTATTGCCGCGTGTCAGACCCAAAGCAAACCACGCGCGGCGACGGCTTGAATTCGCAGGAAACCCGTTGCCGTGAGTTTGCCAAATACAAAGGATATGAAGTCGTATCCGTTTTCAAAGACGATATGTCGGGCAAGTTCCATACGCGTCCCGGCATGCAAGGTGCGCTGTCCTTCCTACGCAAGCATCGAAAGTCGCCGCATGTGCTGATCATTGACGACATCACGCGTCTGGCCCGTGGGCTGGAAGCCCATCTTAAGCTGCGTTCAGCTATTAGTAATGCTGGCGGTCTTCTTGAAAGCCCGTCCATTGAGTTTGGAGAGGACTCGGATTCAATCCTGGTCGAGAACCTGCTGGCCTCTGTCTCGCAACACCAGCGCCAGAAGAATGGTGAGCAAACCAAAAACCGTATGCGCGCCCGCATTCAAAATGGGTATTGGCCTTTTCAGGCACCAATCGGTTATCGCTATGAGCGCTCCAGTGCTGGGCATGGCAAGGTATTGGTGCGTGATGAGCCCATTGCTTCGATCTTGCAGGAAGCGCTTGAGGGTTACGCATGTGGGCGTTTCCAGACGCAAGTGGAGGTCAAACGATTCTTGGAAAGCCAGCCCGCTTTCCCGAAAGACCTGAACGGGCGCGAGGTGCGCAACCAGCGTGTTTATGAGATTCTGACGCGCTGTCTGTATTCCGGCTATATTGAACATATCGATTGGGGCGTCTCAATGCGCCAAGGACATCACGAAGGACTGATCGACTTCACGACGTACCAGAAAATTCAAGATCGCTTGGTATCAACTGCCAAGGCTCCGGCACGCAAAGACATCAGCTCTGACTTCCCTCTGCGCGGCTTCGTCCAGTGCGATGATTGCGGCGAAGCGCTAACGGCTTGCTGGTCTACCAGCAAGACAGGCAAGAAACATCCCTATTATCTTTGCAAAACCAAGGGCTGTGACAGCTATCGCAAATCGATCAAGCGCGATCAGCTCGAGGGAGACTTCGAAGGCCTCTTGCAAGCGCTGGAGCCCTCCAAGGGGCTGTTTCAGCTCGCAAAGGCCATGTTCCGCGACATTTGGAATGCCCGTCTCGCACAAGCAGCGGATACCTCTAAGGGGCTCAAGAAAGATATCCACAAGATTGAAAAGCAGATCGAAGCCCTTCTCGACCGAATTGTCGAATCTGGCTCAAGCACCGTAATTGCCGCTTATGAGAAGCGCATTGCCAAGCTAGAAGCCGACAAGATTTTTCTGGAAGAACGCATGGTCAATGGCGGCAAGCCGCTAGGCACTCTGGAGGAGTCGTTCGAACTCGCTTTGCGATTCCTATCAAACCCTTGGAATATCTGGAAAAACGGCTCTTTTGCATGGCAGAAAACGGTGCTGCGATTGGCCTTTGCGGAGCCCATCCGCTACAGCCGAAATCAGGGTGTTCGAACCCCAAATATTTCCTTACCCTTCAAGGTGTTAGGGGATGTTTCAACTGCTAAATTCGAAATGGCGCACCCGAGAGGATTCGAACCTCTGGCCTCTGCCTTCGGAGGGCAGCGCTCTATCCAGCTGAGCTACGGGTGCCTGCAAGCGTCTATAGCGATGTGATCTGACACTCGCAACGCGAAATTGGGATGGATCAAGATCCATCCTACGCCGTCCCGCATTGCGCCACTAACTGAACAGGTCGTGACACAGTTCCAGCGCATCGACCAGCACGTCGACCTCTTGCGTGGTGTTGTACATCCCAAAGGAGGCCCGGCAGGTCGCACCGACGCCCATATGCTCCATCAGCGGCATCGCACAATGGGTTCCCGCCCGAACGGCCACGCCTTTCTTGTCAAGCACGGTCGAGATGTCATGCGCATGGGCCGCCCCATCAAGCGTGAACGAGAAAATCGCCCCCTTTGTTGCTGATTGCCCCTGCACATTCACCCAGTTCAGCCCGGCCAGTTTGCTGCGCGCATAATCGCGCAACCCCTGTTCGTGGGCCGCGATGGCATCCATGCCGATACCCATCATGTAATCAAGCGCCACGCCCAAACCGATGGTCTGGACAATACCCGGCGTGCCGGCCTCGAACATCATTGGCGGGTCGTTCCATGTGACCGCATCCCGGCCGACATCCCGGATCATGTCGCCGCCGCCCATGAAGGGCCGCATCTCGGCCATCCGGTCCTTGCGCACATAGATCGCGCCGGACCCGGACGGCCCGTAGAGCTTGTGGCCCGTCACCGCATAGAAATCGCACGCGATGTCACCGACATCGACCGGCATATGCACCGCCGCCTGAGACCCATCAACCAGCACCGGCACACCCTTGCCATGCGCCCCTGCCGTGATCGCCTTGACGTCCACCACCGTGCCCAGAACGTTGGACATATGCGTGACCGCCACCAGCCGGGTTTTCGGGCCGATCGCGTCAATCACCTTTTGCGGATCAAGATCGCCATTTGCGTCCACATCCACCCATTTGATCACCACGCCCTGCCGTTCCCGCAGGAAATGCCAGGGAACAATATTCGCGTGATGCTCCATAATCGACAAGACGATCTCGTCCCCGGCCTGCAACCTTGGCATCGCCCAGCCATAGGCCACCATGTTGATCCCTTCGGTGGTGCCGGAATTGATGATGATCTCGTCCTCGCTGCCTGCATTCAGGAACCGGGCGATAATCCCCCTGACGCCCTCGTACCGTTCGGTCGCCAGATTGCTGAGATAATGCAGGCCCCGATGCACATTGGCATATTCTTCGGCATAGCCGCGGGTGATTGCATCAATCACGACCTGCGGCTTTTGCGCCGATGCCCCGTTGTCGAGATAGACCAGCGGCTTGCCATTGACCTCGCGCGACAGGATCGGGAAATCGGCCCGGATTGCATCAATATCATAGCTCATATTGTCCCCCCCGGGGGTTGGAGACCGCCCGCCAGCAACAAAAGCGTCACCGCAACCATTGCAACAGCCAGCATCGCAAGGATCAGGCACCCAAGCGCCGTCCCCAAATTCTTGAACCCGTGCAGTTCATTGATGAAATTGACCAGGCACCAGATCAGGGCCGCCCCGGTCACCAGGCCAAACATGGCCCCGATATTGTAGCTGAACAAGGTGATCACGATATGGATGATCACCAGCGTCAACCGCACCGCCAGGAACCACACAAACACGGCCAGGGTTTGCTGCAATGTCCCGGTGCCATCCAGGATCCGGCCCACCTTGAATATCGCAAAGCCGGTTGCGCATAACAGCGAGATCACAAGCGCTGCAAAGGCAAATGGTGAAATCACCCGGGCCTGTGCCTGCATTTCGGGGGGGAGCGGCGCAACCTGTTGCAGGATCACAAGCGCCAGCGTGCTGAGAATGCCCATCAACACCATTGCGGTCCAAAGCGTGGACAGGTCAAATCTGTACGCGAGGACCTGCCGCGCGATCGGAACAGGCTCGATCAGGCTTAGCCAGACCTGGCGCATCCAGGATTGAAATTCGCGTGTCATGATCGCCGTTCCGCCTCGCGCAGGGATTGCACCCAGATATATAGAAACCCCAGAACCCATATCCCACCGACAATATTGGTCTGCAGGCCCGGCCCGACAAAGCCGGCCGTCAACCCATGCAAAAGCAAAACAGGTACAGTGGCAAGCAAGGTCCAAAACAAGGCGATCCGCGCGCCGTACCAGTCACCCTGCCCGCCCAGTGCCTTGGCAACCAGATGGCTAAGTGCTGCCAGCGCATAAAGAAACAACGGCCAGACCATCACCCAGGCCAGAAACTCGTATGCCATCAGCTGGTTCAACTCGGGCACGTCAGCGCCCGGCGCCAGATCAAACCCGGCGGCCTTGCGCGACAGACGCGGCCATTGGGCCACAAATATCAGAAAGCAGGCGATCATGACAAAAGCCATGGCACGGTCTTCCCGCCTGCCCTGATCCAGTATGCGGCGCGTCACCGCCCGCGGCGCGCGCCACGTCTCTATGATATCTGAGGTGACAGGCATCAGCTATGGCGAGACAGCCAGCCTTCCAGCCGATCCCGCAACGCATCCGCGAGCGCCTCATCCGCGATTTCTTCCAACGCCTCGGCGAGGAATGCCAATGTCAGCAGATTGGTCGCCTGGGTATGCGGCACACCGCGCGAGCGCAGGTAGAACAACGCATCCTCGTCAATCGCCCCCGAGGTAGAGCCATGCGAACAGGCCACATCATCGGCGTAAATCTCAAGCTCGGGCTTGGCGAGGAACTGGCTGTCGTCATCCAGCAGCAAGGACTGGCTGATCTGGTAGCCATCGGTCTTTTGCGCGCCTTCCTTGACGAGGATCTTGCCCTGAAACACACCGGTTGCGCCGTTGCGCAGGACCTTCTTGAACACCTGACGGCTTTCGCAATTCACCGCATCATGGGTGATGAAAACAGTGTCGTCGTGATGAAAGTCCTTTCCGTCCCCAACGCAAACGCCTGCTACATGGGCCGTTGCATCATCGCCCAGTATCTCAAGCACACATTCGTTGCGGGTCAGCACCCCATTGAAGGTCATGGTGAACGACTTGAACACGCTTTGCTTGCCTATTCTGGCAAAGCAATGGGTCACTGCCCGGCGTTCGTGGTCGCGCCCCTGGGCGCGGACATGGTGAAAGGCCGCACCGTCCGCCACGTCGACTTCCAGTAGTTTTGAGAAACGTGCCGCCGCAGGGCCGGTTTCCAGCAGGGTGATTTCGGCGCCCTCCTCGACCTTGACCAGATTGTGCAGCGCGGCATCAGAGGCCACGTTATTGTGCAGATAGATCAGGTTGATCGGTTTTGACACTTTAGCCGTGGCGCGCAGAACAACCCCATCAGTGGCCGTCGCCGTATTCAATGCAGCCAAGGGGCGTTCCACCGGCACCTGGCCACGCGCCTCGAGCACGCCGTAAAGGTCCTTGGCCCAGTGAATGTCCTTTGCGGTCACATCCGCCAGACGTTCCACCTCGACCCCTTCGGCCTGCAGATCATCGGACGCATCTGCATCAAAGACGCCGTCAACAAAGACGATCCTGACCCGATCAACCGCATCGAACAAAGGCCCTTCGTCATTCTGGAACAGCGCGGCCTCGGCCGCCTCGGGCGCCGTCAGCGAGGATGGATCGGTGTATTTCCAGTATTCATCCCGCTTGGTCGGCAGGCCCATTTGCTGCACCCGTGCGAGGGCATCGGCCCGCGCCGCATTTGCCCATGCCGCGCCATCGGGCATTTCAAGTCCGGTCAGCCGTGCTGCTGTTGTCTCACTTTTCAGCTTCGCAAGCGCCATGTCAGGCCACCTCGGTCAAAATGTCAGTATATCCGTTGTTTTCGACTTCCAGCGCCAGCTCTGGACCGCCTGTTTTGACGATCTTGCCGTCTGCCATGATATGCACGACATCCGGCTTGATATGATCGAGAAGCCGCTGATAGTGGGTAATTACCAGAAACGAGCGCCCTTCGGAACGCAGGGCATTCACACCCTCGGCGACCAGTTTCATCGCATCGACGTCCAGCCCGGAATCGGTTTCATCCAGAATGCACATCTTGGGTTCAAGCATCGCCATCTGCAGGATTTCATTGCGCTTCTTTTCGCCGCCCGAAAAGCCCACATTGACAGGGCGCTTCAGCATATCGGCGTCGATCTTGAGGCTTTTGGCCTTTGCGCGCACTTCCTTAAGGAAATCAGCAGCGCTCAACTCCTCTTCGCCGCGGGCCTTGCGCTGTGCGTTCACGGCCGTGCGCAGGAAGGTCATGTTGCCGACGCCGGGGATCTCGACAGGGTATTGGAATGCCAAAAACAGGCCCAGTGCGGCCCGTTCCTCGGGTTCCATGTCAATCAGATCCGCACCATCAAGGCTGGCCCCGCCATCGGTCACCTCATAGCCGTCCTTGCCAGACAGCACATAGGACAAGGTCGACTTACCGGACCCGTTTGGCCCCATGATCGCATGCACGCTGCCCGGCTCGATGGTCAGATCGACCCCTTTCAGGATCTGCTTGTCTTCTTCCTCAAGTTTGACATGTAGGTTTTTGATTTCCAACATTTCTTCTTTCCTGAACTATGAGTGCGCGACAATGCGCGCCTGTGTATGAACATGCAAAACAACGCCGGTCTGCAACGCAGCCGGCTGTTTCACTTCGATTTTTGATTTGGTGTATCGCGCCTGCGCCCCAGGGGCTGCAGGACGTGCTAGCTGCCGGTGATATGCCCCGGCAATGCGATCTGCACATCGCGGAAGACAAGTGTCATCGGCGTCGTCTGTGCGCGGACGGTCTGCACATATTCCGAGGTGTAGACGATTGCCAATTCGTCCGGATAGGCCCACATCAGGTTGTGCCCACCCAGCAGCATGGCCACTGCGCCCAAAAGCTGTGCTGCGCGCAACGTCGTTCGGCGATGCCGCAGCAGTGCGGATAAAAGCAGGACGACAAACAAGCTGACCAGAATGTCGGTGAACAGGCTTGCGTTGCTGACCTCGACCATTTCCAGATACCGGTAACGCAACGATTGACCGACAATGACCGCGATCACCCCGATCAACACCGATATCAGCAACCGGATGATCGAGAATTTCTGCGCCTTGATATCCTTGCGGATTTGTTCCTGCGATGTGTGCTTTGGCACATGCATCTGCAGTTCCGGATCGAAATAGGCTTTGTTGCTGGGGCTTTTGATGCGCTTGATCCGCGCATTGAAGTTGTCCTGCCCAAGATTTGCCATTCTGCCATGCTCCGCCGGTCTGCCTTGGTGCAGACCTTCCCACCCAAACGGGGCAAGAACGGGGCCGCCCAGTGACGTTTGGACGACGAAATAAAGCCTTTGCTGCCTGCATCACAGCACCCCCAGCGTGACTGGCCGGCGTGATGATGCACCTGCACCGCCAATTGCCAAGACAGACAGGACAACGAACGCCGCACCGGCAACCATCTGGCTGCCCGCTTCATCATAGGCCCTGAACAGGTCAAAAGTCAGGTTGACCATGGCAACCGCGCTGAACAGCGCAAGCCCCCATACCCAACCGGTGCCAAATGTCATCCAACAGACCCTTCAAGCGAAATCGCAACCAGCGCCTGGGCTTCCATGGCAAATTCCATTGGCAGGGCCTGCAGGACTTCCTTGCAGAACCCGTTCACCACCAATGCGACGGCCTCCTCTTCATCCATACCCCGGCTGCGGCAATAGAATAGCTGATCATCATCCACCTTGGATGTGGTCGCCTCATGCTCAACCCGGGAGGAGTTATTCTTAACCTCGATATAAGGCACCGTATGCGCCCCGCATTTGTCACCAATCAAAAGGCTGTCACACTGGGTGTAATTTCGGGATTCCTTGGCCTTTGGGTGCATGGATACCAGCCCGCGATAGGTATTCTGCGCCTTGCCCGCACTGATCCCCTTGGACACAATGCGCGATTTGGTGTTCTTGCCCAGATGCACCATCTTCGTACCGGTATCGGCCTGCTGCATATTGTTGGCAATCGCAATGGAATAGAACTCGCCCTGGCTGTCATCGCCGCGCAAGATGCAGGACGGGTATTTCCATGTCACGGCCGAGCCGGTCTCGACCTGTGTCCACATCACCTTGGACCGGTCACCACGGCAATCGGCGCGCTTGGTCACAAAGTTGTAGATCCCGCCATTACCCTCGGCATCGCCCGGATACCAGTTCTGGACGGTAGAATATTTCACCTCCGCATCTTCTTCGATGATGATCTCGACCACCGCGGCATGCAGCTGTGCCGTATCACGCTTGGGCGCCGTGCAGCCTTCGAGATACGAAACATAAGATCCCTTATCCGCGATGATCAGGGTCCGCTCAAACTGGCCGGTATTTTCGGCATTGATCCGGAAATATGTCGACAGCTCCATCGGGCAGCGCACGCCAGGGGGCACATAGACGAAAGAGCCATCCGAAAAGACCGCGCTGTTCAGCGTGGCATAGAAATTGTCCGATGGCGGGACAACCGAGCCGAGGTATTTTTTCACCAGCTCGGGATGCTTTTCAATCGCCTCGGAAATCGAACAAAAGATCACGCCGGCCTTCTCCAACTCCTTCTGGAAGGTCGTGCCAACCGAGACGGAATCAAACACGGCATCCACCGCCACCTTGCGGCCCTCGGCAGGGGCATCTTCCGCGCCCTCGACGCCCGCCAGGATCATCTGTTCCTTCAGCGGAATGCCCAGCTTTTCATATGTCGCCAATAGCTTGGGATCGACCTCATCCAGCGATTTTGGCTTCACTTCCATGCTTTTGGGGCGGGCGTAATAGTAAATGTCCTGAAAATCTATGTTCGGATAACTCACCATCGCCCATGTGGGTTCTTCGATTTTCTCCCACCGCGCAAAGGCAGACAGACGCCAATCCGTCATCCAGTCCGGCTCGTTATTCTTGTCCGATATCAGGCGTACGATGTCAGGGTTTACACCTTTGGGGGCGTAATCCATTTCGATCTCGGTTTCCCAGCCGTGCTTATAGGCGCCTGAGAGTGCTGAAACCGCGTCAACCGTCTCCTGATCGACACCGTCCTTGACGTCTACATCATCAAAAGCAGCCATTTTCTTTCCTCTCAAGCCGCCCGCCTGCGGGCGCGTTTTTCTGTCCAGGCCTGCACAAAGCGCATGACCTCTTCTTCTGTTGTGTCCAGCCCTAGCGAGACACGCAAAGCGCCCGCAGCCTGATCGTCATCCAGCCCCACAGCACGCAGAACCCGGCTCACCTTTACCTTGCCGCTGGAACAGGCCGATCCGGCCGAAACCGCAAAGCCCGCCAGGTCCATCGCCATCACCTGTGTTTCGCCTTTCCACCCTGGGGTGACGAAACAACTGGTATTGGGCAAACGGGACTGGTCTTTCCCGACAAAAATAGTGCTGTTTTCCGCAGCCTCAATGGCCTTTTCTAGAATATTTCTAAGTTTCGCAACCCGATCCCATGCGCCGGCCGCCAAATCAGCCTGTGCGGCAACTGCCGCTGCCCCCATTCCCGCGATCGCAATCACGTTTTCCGTGCCGGACCGGCGGCCCATCTCCTGACCCCCGCCCTTTATTTGCGATGCAATATCAGTACCTTGCGGAAATATCAGCGCGCCGACACCTTTTGGCCCGCCAAATTTATGGGCCGACAGAAACACCATGCCGATGCCGGACCAGGAAAACGAAAACGGGACGCGCCCAAATCCTTGGGTAATATCACTGACAGCCAGTCCCTGGGGCAAGTCCTGCAGGATGCCCGTTTCGGAATTGGCCAGCTGCAGGGCACAAGCCCCCGGATCATCGACCATAACCGCACCGTCAACCACCGGCAGGACCGGATCAATCCACGCATGCACAGCATCATGTTCAATCGGTGCGGCCTTCAATCCGCGCCCGGCCAGGGCCAATGCGGCGGCCTCGGTGGCACCGGATGTAAAGACGATATCGGCATTGGGCGCACCAACGGCCTCGGCCAGTTGGGCCCGGGCTTTCTCCACCACGCCTTTCGCAGCGCGCCCTTCGGCATGTACCGACGACGGGTTGCCCACCACATCCATGGCCGCCAACATGGCGGTGCGTGCCTCCGGACGCAGCGGCGCGGTCGCATTATGATCCAGATAGGTTCTCATCGCATCATCTTGCCAAAAATACTCCGGGGGGCGCGGGACGCGCGGGGGCAGCGCCCCCTCTGACATCACTGTTCATCGACCACCTCGAACAAGGCTGGCACTGCGGGACATGGGGCCAGCTCATTGCCCACCACATCCGACAGCCGGGCCTGATGCAAAAACACGTAGACATGGGCCGACAGACCTTCCCACAAACGGTTGGTCATGGATTGCGCGCGCGACCCCGAGGCAGCACCAGACGCACCTGCCCCCTTGTGCATGGCCGATACGGTTTCATCCACCGCCCCCAAAATCTCCGAGACACGAATATCCGCCGCCGGGCGGGCCAGACGATATCCGCCACCGGGGCCGCGGACGGAATCAACCAGTTTTGCACGACGCAGCTTGACGAAAAGCTGCTCAAGATAGGGCAGCGAGATGTCCTGACGCTTCGAAATTTCCGTCAGATTGACCAGCGCATTATCCGGTTGCAGCGCCAGATCGGCCAGCGCGACCATCGCGTAACGGCCCTTGGTACTTAATTTCATGGCCCAACCCTCCCCGGTTCACGCAATTTCATTGACGGCACTGTCTCGCGTCATTACTTCACCCTGAACGCAAGACTTGAGGCAACGCCTCGTAGTTTAGAATCTTTCTAAAGTGCCTGAGCATTTTCGTCAACAATGCAAACAGGCCAAAACAATGACGGATCAAGAATGCCCGAAGTCATCTTCCCCGGACCCGAAGGACGCCTTGAAGGGCGCTATCACCCGCAAAAGGACCGGGATGCGCCCATCGCCATTGTGCTGCATCCGCATCCGCAATTTGGCGGCACGATGAACAACAAGGTTGTCTACAACCTGCATTATGCCTTCTACAACATGGGCTTTACCGTATTGCGGTTCAATTTTCGCGGCGTGGGCCGCAGCCAGGGTGAATATGACCAGGGTGTGGGCGAATTGTCTGACGCGGCCTCGGCACTGGATTACCTGCAATCCATGAATAACAACGCCAAGCATTGCTGGGTTGCGGGGTTCTCGTTCGGGGCGTGGATCGGGATGCAGCTTTTGATGCGGCGGCCGGAAATCACCGGCTTTATCTCGGTCAGCCCGCCGGCAAACATGTATGATTTCAGCTTCCTTGCGCCCTGCCCGTCCTCGGGGCTGATCATCAACGGAACCAATGACCGGGTTGCCCCGCCACAGGATACGGTCAACCTGGTCAACAAGCTGCACGAACAAAAAGGTATCACGATCACCCATGACTGCATGGAAGGTGCGGGGCATTTCTTTGAAGACCCGCATATGGATCCGATGATCGAGAATGTGAAAACCTACGTGCGGCGGCGGCTGACGGAAAATACGAGGTAGCGCAATGGCCGAAGCCTATGTCGACAGGGTCGCCAACGAACTGGCAGATATGGCGCTGGCGGATCAGGCCGCCTCGGGCGACGAAACCATCGTCGACCAGATCGGCGAAATTCTGGGCGCGTCGTCGCAAACACTGCAGGAAACCTATCTGACAGCCGTCCGGGTCCGGCGGGCCGAGGCGCGCGCGCGCGACATTCTCGGCCGTCGCAAGGAAAACGGCTACAAGGAGGCGCCAAAACCCAAGGCAGCCCCCCTGCAGGGCCTGCCCGAGGATACGGAAGAAGAGGCCTCCGAAATCGTGGACGCCCCCGAACCACAAACCAAAACCCCTGCCCCCAGCGGCACCGCGCCAAGGCGGGTCACCCGCTAGATGCAGGACCGGATCGCGGCGCAGCTTGCCTTCCTGACCGAGGCAGACAGGCTGAAATCCGTACTGCGCGGCACAACCTTGTGTGATGGCAGCCGCCCGGAAAACGCGGGCGAACATAGCTGGCATATCGCGCTCTATGCGATGGTGATGGCCGAACACGCAAACCGGCCGGTTGATATCAACCGGGTCATCCGGATGCTGCTGATCCACGATCTGGTCGAGATTGATGCAGGCGACAACCCCATTCATGGCGACCATGACCCGGCCGAAATGGAAGCCGTCGAACAGGCCGCAGCTGCACGCATCTTCGGGCTTTTGCCCGCCGATCAGGCCCGCGACTTTCGCGCGCTCTGGGACGAATTCGAAGCGGCCGAAACAGATGACGCGATTTTTGCCAAATCCATCGACCGGGTGCAGCCGGTCATTGCGAACCTTGAAACCGACGGCGGCAGCTGGCCCGCATACAATGTCACCGCTGCACAACTGCAATCGCGGGTTGGCGACAAGGTCATGCGTGGGGCACCCGCGATCTGGGCGGCACTCAGGACGCGGATTGACCAGTGGTTCCACACCGGCTGATATAGCGGATCACCCATCATCCGGGCGATGCAACCGCGGCCCTCCAGCCAACACCGCAACCCGCCGACAGGTTCAAATCCAGCGCCTGACGCGCCCGCAGTAATCCGCATAGTCCCGGCCAAATGCGTTGAAGAGTTTCTCTTCTTCCAGCTTGATCACGAACAGCGTCGTCACGATCACTGCCACAATGCATGTCAGAACAATCCAGAAGTTATTGATCAAAATTGCCAATCCCAACTGGATCACCGCAAGGCCCAGATACCCGGGATTTCGCGTCCGCCTGTATATTCCCGATGTCACCAAGGCCGTCGATGCGGCAAAGGGATCGTAGGTGGTGTTTGCCGCGCCAATCTCGTGCATCGACTGGCGGATCAATATGACACCACCAACAATCGCGCCCGGGCCAAATGTGAACTGAACCAGCGCAGGGAATACCGGCCATGGGATCACCAGACCCATTAAAATCGCAGCAAGAAGCGAGACGCCGAAGATAGTCGGCGGCGCAGCAAAGGGTTCTCGAAACGCATCGGGCATGTGACAGACCTGCTGGTTTGTACGCGAACTACGCCGGATACTTGATCCGATCAATGCCATAGTCCGCCTTAGATCAACCTTGCAGCGGTGCAAGCCGCAAAAGGTTCGCACCAACGCACTGCAGGTCAGCAGCGGGCTGGTGTACGTTTGTTCGTCATGTTGGCCATGCATATGAGCCCGCTGTGAACCCGACGCCATTGGTTCGTGGGTGGCCTAGCCCTCCGCACGCCGAACGTCGCCCAGACTTGATACTGTTCAGGGCGACTCCTTACGCGGAAATATCCGAACGAGGCGAAAGCCGTATGTCCTGTCACGATTGTCATTTTTCGGCCGGGTACGATAAGCGAGGCGTACACCATCCATGGCCATATTGTACGCGCCCCCTTTGGCAACATATCTGTCGCAACCTTGTGCAGCATGGGCCAGGTAAGCGCTGTTTGTGGGCAGACCGATGTGACGCCCCAGATGGCAGGACAATGTGATTTCATAGACATTCCCTGACATATGTCGCAGGCCCCAGGGGTTGGCGGCGTCAAGCGTTTGCACGGGCACTGGGATGGCGCGGGTCACCAAATCTGGAAATGGACGACCCCGGTTATGTTCTGTTGTATCACCCGAAAAATTGGCCTGATCCGACGTCAATACATCCCCTTGAGCAAAGCGGGTGGTCGTACCGGCACGCGCCGCATATTCCCACTCGGCCTCTGTGGGCAGACGGTAAACTTCCGCGCCAACATGCGCATTTAGCCAAGTGACATACTCTTCAATATCCAGCAGCGAAACATTAATCACCGGATGATCCGGACCGAGTTGGATGTGTCCTTTCTCGAAGGTCAAAGCGGAGTGATCCGGATTATGACTGCACCCGCCCTCTCGCACACAGACCATCCATTCAGCATGGGTGACTTCATTCACAGCCGTCGCATAGGGCGTGTCCATGAGCACCCTGTGCTGGGGACCTTCGTTCGGGACATTGTACAAGCCGTCCGGCACATCTTGCGCTACTGCCCCATTCCTTTCGCCCCAATCATCCCAAAGTGACGACCACGACTCCCCTTCACGGGCGCCCATCATGAAAGAGCCAAGCGGCATAACGACCATCTCTGGGCAAACGTCGCATTCTCGAAAGCGCGCAAGCGGCGTGACCGTCCGCCCATCAGACAAGGCGAATGCAGTTGCGTCATCGGCCAAACCGACCGCGGGCAGCAACAACCCCCAGATCGCGAAGGCAATGCCTAAATTTCCAGAATATGAAAGCATCTGTTGAACATCCTGCAAATACACTGTCGGTCTGCCGACACATTCTCCGTGCCTCGCTGGACCACAGCATTGTCGCAGAATTACGGCGCAACTTTGACGTGATGTCAAAGGCGAATCCTCCCGTCGTTTTCCGCGCTCACCCAAGCGATGTGATGATAAATGCCTTTGGTAGGTCATGGCTGATTTCCCGCATCTTGCGGCGTAATACGCGTGCCCCCTATACAAACGAAGGCGACAGGCGTACTGCGCAGGCTGACCCGCCCGGAAAGCCAAGACAGATGATCCAGACCCTCACCGATGCCCTTGCCAAACAAGGCTATACCGACCTGACCCCTGTGCAGGTTGCCGTCACGGATGCCGCGCTTGAGGGGCAGGATCTGCTTGTCTCGGCGCAGACCGGGTCTGGCAAGACAGTTGGGTTCGGCCTTGCGATTGGCCCCACGATCCTTGCAGAGGACGGCCATTTTGGCCCTGCAGGGCGGCCGCATGCATTGATCATCGCACCAACCCGGGAACTGGCGCTACAGGTCAAACGCGAGCTGCAATGGCTTTATGCAGGTGCAGGTGCGACGCTGGCCTCTTGCGTGGGCGGCATGGATTTTCGGGACGAAAGGCGCAGCCTTGAACGCGGTGCGCATATCGTCGTGGCAACGCCCGGCCGTTTGCGCGATCACATCATGCGCGGCACGATTGACCTGTCCGATATCAAGGCCGTTGTGCTGGACGAGGCCGATGAAATGCTCGACCTGGGGTTTCGCGAAGACCTTGAGTTTATCCTCGATCAGGCGCCCGACACGCGGCGCACATTGATGTTCTCGGCCACCGTGCCAGCAATGATCGCCACATTGGCAAAATCCTATCAGAAAGACGCCGTGCGCGTCGCCACCACGACCAAGGAAAAGCAGCATAGCGACATCGAATACCGCGCGCTTTCGGTGGCCAACCACGACATTGACGCCGCCATCATCAACACATTGCGGTTTTACGATGCGCCAAATGCCATCGTATTCTGCAACACCCGCGCATCTGTGACCCGGCTGACCACAAGACTGTCGAACCGCGGCTTTTCGGTTGTGGCCCTGTCGGGCGAGCTGACACAATCCGAACGTTCCAACGCGTTGCAGGCCATGCGGGACGGGCGCGCAAAAGTCTGTGTGGCCACGGATGTGGCAGCGCGCGGCATCGACCTGCCCAATCTCGAACTGGTGATCCACGCTGAATTGCCCACAAATGCGGAAACGCTTTTGCACCGTTCAGGCCGGACAGGGCGCGCCGGGCGCAAGGGGGTTTCGGCCCTGATTGCGCCGGCCAAGATGAAGCGGCGCGCCGAAAACCTGCTGAAATGGGGCAAACTATCGGCCACATGGGCCACCCCGCCCACAGCCGAGGATGTCACCGCAAAGGATGAGGAACGGCTTTTAACCGATCCGGTCTGGTCCGAGGATTTCAGCGACAGCGAAGCGGCATTTGCGCAGCGTCTGCTGGCCCAGCACGCGCCCGAAAAAATCGCCGCCGCCTATCTGCGCCTTTATGCAGGCAAACAATCCGCGCCCGAATTCATCAGCGAATACAAGGACGGCCCCGCCGCCAAGGAACGCAAACCGCGCGAGGTCAAATCCTTTGGCCCCTCCAAATGGTTCAGCGTCGATGTCGGACGCGAAGGCAAGGCCGAGGCGCGCTGGCTGCTGCCGATGATCTGCAAGGCCGGCGGCATCACCAAGAACGAAATCGGCGCCATTCGCATTCAGCCCAATGAAACATTCGTCGAAATTGCCGAACCCGCAGTTGCCGGTTTCCTCAAGGCCGTGGGCGGCGATATGAAGCTTGAAAATCAGGCGACGCTGAAGGCGCTGAGCGGCCCACCCCAATTGGGCGAGCGTGGACCGCGCAAGACCAAACGGGATTACGACACCAAGAAACCCGGGCCCAAGCCCAAACGCTCGGCCCCGCGCCACGACGGACCGCCGCCAACGACCCAGGCGGATATGGACCCGATCAAGCCGATCCCCGGCGCCGCCGACGACAAAACCGCCCGCAAACCGCGACGCGACAAAGCACCCCGTGACCATGACGGTGCCGTCAAACCAAAGCGTCAAAAACCGCCGTCAAAAGGGAAATCGCCCGACGGAAAGGGCAAAAACAAGCGCACGGAAGGTTTCAAACCTGACACAAACCGTCACAAGACGGGCGATGGCAAGGCTCCCGGCAAACCGGCGGGGAATGCAAAAGATACCTCGAAACGGTTTGTTCCACCCGGCGGAAAATCAAAGCCCCGCAAGGGGTTAGGTAAAGGTGGCAACAGCGCGCCACGTCGTCGAACAAAGTAAAATCGCGCGGGCTTGTCACAATTTTGTCACGTCACGAGCATGCGAGGACCCAGTTTTACTAGCCAAATAGCTGATATGATTGCTACGATCCAACTATCGTTAGTTGTTTTTTAATCAGTTTATGAGCAAGGACCAGACACATGGCCACCGCAAAACCACAAGAGCAGAAACCACAACAAACTCCACAGGCAAACCAGACAGCCCAGCAGATGCAACCAAAGCCCGAAAGACCGGTTTTCACCGATTTCGCAAGCATCTGACACAATTGTCAGCCCCTGAACGGGGTGCGACAGGCGCTGTTTCTGAGACGCCAGCCGAAACGGAATTGACCAGTGCTGTCGCGCGCTGCCAGATCGCCCTCCCCGATCACACGTGCGCACTGGTCCTTTTTTTGCCCGCCCGCTAAATTGCGCGTATGGCGGCACTGACATCCATCAAGAATATCGGCCCGGCTTTTGAAAAGGCGCTACAGGCGGTTGGCATCACCACGGCCGAGCAATTGCGCGAACTGGGCGCCGACGCCGCCTATGCAAAACTGCTGGAAGCTGGCAACAAGCCGCATTTCATCGGATATTACGTGCTGCACATGGCGCTGCAGGGGCGCCCCTGGAATGACTGCAAGGGCGCGGAAAAAAAGGCGCTACGCACCCAATTCGACAAGATCAAGAAGGGCAGTTTCGATCAGAACCGGTCAGAACTAGAGCGTTTCCTGAACCAGATTGGCGTGGTTGAAGTCGATCCAAAGTAAAAACCCTTCACATGGTCACAGTTTTCGTGTATGTTAACGGCATGAACATATATGAAGACATTGATTTTGAACTGTCCCGATTGCAAAAAGTGGCCTATCGGATGGACGCGATTTTCACGATCCCAAAGACCCGGATCACGGTTGGATTGGACAATATTGTCGGACTGGTGCCAGTTGTCGGCGACTTTCTGGCATTGATGCCATCGCTCTGGATGATCCGGCGGGCCTACAAGCTGGGCGCGACCCACGGTGCGCTTGCCTATATGGGGCTGAATACATTCCTCGATTTCGCCATCGGATCCATTCCGGTGATCGGCGACATTTTTGACGTCCTCTACAACGCAAATATCCGAAATTACAAAGCGCTAGAGTACAATCTTAACAAAAAGGCCGCCCGCGCCAGAACGGTGCGGACGGCCTCTGGAATGCTGGATTGGGCAGAACCCGATCTGCTGAATTAGCCGACCAGTTCCAGACCCGAGAAGAAGAATGCGATCTCTTCGGCAGCTGTTTCCGGCGCGTCGGACCCGTGAACAGAGTTTTCACCGATGGACAGCGCGAATTCCTTGCGGATCGTGCCATCTGCGGCATCGGCAGGGTTGGTGGCCCCCATGACTTCGCGGTTCTTTGCAATCGCGTCCTCGCCTTCGAGAACCTGCACCACAATCGGCTCGGAGATCATGAATTCGCACAATTCGCCAAAGAATGGACGGTCCTTGTGGACACCGTAAAACTGCTGCGCCTGGGCAAGGGTCAGTTGAATCCGCTTGGACGCAACGATGCGCAAGCCGGCCTCTTCGAACTTGGCCACGATCCGGCCGGTCAGGTTGCGTTTTGTGGCGTCGGGCTTGATGATGGAAAAAGTGCGCTGGATGGCCATGTCTATCCGTCTTTCGTTGTTGAAGATGTTTCTTTGGCTGCCCCCTAGCACGGGCCATTCCCGGAGAAAAGGGGCACAGGCGCCAATCACCCAAACGGCCCTGCCCCGCGCGTTTGCAGCCAATCTTGGCAAGGGGAATTGACCCCACCCGACCGATCAAGCATAGCCCGTCCATGCTCAAGATTTCAGACATCACCTATTCCGTTGAAGGCCGCACGCTGGTCGAGAATGCAACCGTCACAATTCCGACGGGCCACAAGGTTGGCCTCGTGGGGCGCAACGGATCGGGCAAGACGACCCTCTTCCGCGTCATCCGCGGCGAGATGGTGCTGGACACCGGCAACGTGACTATCCCCAGGGGGTGGAAAATCGGCGGGGTCAGCCAGGAGGTTCCCGGCAACGATGTCTCGCTGATCGACACGGTTCTGCGCGCCGATACCGAGCGCGAGGCGCTTTTGGCAGAGGCGGAAACCGCAACTGATGCCGGACGGATCGCCGAAGTGCAGACCCGGTTGGCCGATATCGACGCCTGGTCCGCCGAAGCGCGAGCCGCCACGATCCTCAGGGGGTTGGGCTTTACCCATGCGGAACAGAAAATGCCCTGCGCGGCCTTTTCCGGGGGCTGGCGGATGCGCGTGGCCCTTGCGGCCGTTCTGTTTTCCGAACCTGATCTGCTGCTGCTGGACGAGCCGACCAACTATCTGGATCTGGAAGGCGCGCTGTGGCTCGAGGCATATCTGGTCAAATACCCCCATACCGTTCTGATCGTCAGCCACGACCGCGAGCTGTTGAACCGCTCCGTTGGCGGTATCCTGCATCTCGAGGACAAGGGCCTGACCTATTATACCGGCCCTTATGACAGCTTTGCGAAACAAAGGGCTGCAAAACGGGCCGTGCAGGCCGCCGCTGCCAAGAAACAGGATGCGCAGCGCGCCCATCTGCAAAGCTTTGTTGATCGGTTCAAGGCCAAGGCGTCCAAGGCCAAACAGGCCCAGTCCCGTGTGAAGATGCTGGAAAAGATGGACACCATCCGCGCGCCCGAAGATGCAGCACGCACCGTCTTTACCTTCCCGGAGCCCGAGGAACTCTCGCCGCCGATCATCGCGACCGAGGCTGCCGCCGTCGGCTATGGAAATCACATCGTGCTGCATGATCTGAACCTGCGGATTGATCAGGATGACCGGATCGCCCTGCTGGGCCGCAACGGCGAGGGGAAGTCGACCCTGTCAAAAATGCTGTCCGACCGGCTGCCGGTGGCCCGCGGCAAGATGGTGACATCAAACAAATTGCGGATCGGGTTCTTCGCCCAGCATCAGGTCGATGAATTGCGGATCGAGGAAACCCCGCTTGATCACCTGTTTCGCGAACGGCCCAATGAAGGCCAGGCGAAACTGCGCGCCCGGCTCGCCGGATTTGGGCTTGGGGCCGATCAGGCGGAAACGGCTGTGGGGCGCCTGTCTGGGGGTCAGAAAGCCCGGTTGTCCCTGCTGCTGGCCACCCTGCCCGCGCCGCATCTGCTCATCCTTGATGAGCCGACCAACCACCTTGATATCGAAAGCCGCGAGGCGCTGGTCGAGGCGCTGACCGCCTATACCGGTGCGGTCATCCTTGTCAGCCACGACATGCATCTGCTGTCGATGGTTGCCGACCGGCTGTGGCTGGTCAAAGACGGGCATGTAAAACCATACGAGGAAGACCTGCAGGCCTACCGCAAGATGCTGCTGACGCCCGACAAGCCCGCGGAAAAGGACAAGCCCAAGCCGGCGAAACCCGTCAAAGCCAGCCGCGATCAAATCCTCGCCCTGCGCAGTGAAGTGCGCAAGAATGAAGAGCGGGTGAACAAGATCAACGCCATGCGGGACAAACTCGCCAAGAAACTGGCCGACCCGGTGCTCTATGAAGAGGGCAAGGCAGGCGAGCTGGAAACCTGGAACAAGAAATACGCCGAGGTCATGGACGGGCTGGAACGGGCAGAGGCGATGTGGATGTCTGCGCTCGAAAAACTGGAAAAGGCCCAGGGTTCATAAACGCCCCGGGCACACCCGAAAGGGATCGTTGAAATGGCACAAACACACCCGGTCCTGCACTTGCTTTGCGGCTTGATTGCATCGGGAAAATCAACGCTTGCAGCACAGCTCAGCGCGGGGCCCGACACGCTCCTGCTGTCCGAAGACAGCTGGTTGAAAGGCCTCTATGTTGATGAACTCACCTCTGGCGCGGACTATCTGCGCTATGCGGCACGGCTGCGCAATGTGATGGGGCCCCATATTACAACACTGCTTGATATGGGGATTTCAGTGGTGCTGGATTTTCCGGCCAACACCGTGGGTCAGCGCAAGTGGATGCGCGAGATCATCGACGATAGTGGTGCTGCGCATCAACTTCACTATCTCGATACGCCGGCGCAGGTCTGCCTTGACCGACTGCGCGCACGCAACGCGACCGGCGCTCATGCCTTTGCAGCAACCGAGGCGCAATTTCACCAATTCGCACAGCATTTCGCCCCGCCAACCGCAGATGAAAACTTTACCATCATCAGGCATACCAGCTCATAGGGTCACCGCCCCTCTCATCTCGCCCAAAATACTCCCACCGGAGGTGTCCCATCACTGGCCACCGCCACTGACCTCTGAAATAGTCACGCCATGACCGAACTCCCCGCCCTGATCGCCGCTTTCACAACAATGTTCATCATCATCGACCCGCCCGGGCTCGCGCCGGTCTTTATTGCGCTGACCCAAGGGATGACCCCGGCGCAACGGCGGGCGATTGCTGTGCGGGCCTGTATCGTCTCGGCAGTGTTGATGATCATCTTCCTGTTTCTGGGCGAGACTGTGCTGGGGTTCATCGGCATCTCTATGGATGCGTTTCGGATCGCCGGGGGTGTATTGCTGTTTCTGACAGCGCTCGACATGCTGTTCCAACGCAGGCAGGCCCGGCGCGAGGATAGTGCCGCCGAAGGGCAGGCAGAACATCACGATGACCCGTCGGTTTTCCCCCTTGCGCTGCCGCTGATCGTCGGGCCGGGGGCGATCACGACGATCATCCTGCTGGCAGGACAGGCCGAGGGTGCCGCAGATTTTGGCGCGATTGCAGGCGTGCTGATGGCCGTTCTGTTGATTGTGCTGGCAGCATTTCTGGCAGCCCCTGCCATCGAACGGGCACTTGGCAAAACCGGCCTGAACATTGTCACACGCGTGCTGGGCATGTTGCTGGCCGCCCTTGCGGTGCAATTCGTTCTTGACGGGCTCAGGGGTTTTGGGATCGGCGGATAGCGCCTATATCTCGGGTATGAGCACAGAACAAATCATGCAATTGACCTATCTGGTGCTGCTTGCTGCAGCTATCGGCGGGTCCTATATCGTCGCGCAGCGTGACAATATGGGTAAAATGGCGCAACAGGCGGTCATTTGGGGCCTCATCTTTGTGGGTGTTGTCGGGGCATATGGGCTTTGGGATGATATCAGCCGCGACGCCACAGGCCGGCAGGCACTGATCAGCGACAACCAGGTCGCCGTTCCACTGCGCAATGACGGCCATTACTACCTCACCCTTGATATCAATGGCACCCCGGTTGAATTCGCGGTGGATACAGGGGCAAGCCAGGTTGTGCTTAGTCAGGAAGACGCGCGCCGGGTGGGGTTCGACCCCGCAACACTCAACTATTCGGGTGTGGCGCTGACGGCCAATGGCCGGGTCCGGACCGCCCCCGTCACCTTGGAAAGCGTGGCACTTGGCGCGCTGCGCGATGACGGTCTGCGGGCCGTGGTGAATGAAGGGGCGATGGACGGATCGCTATTGGGGATGACATATCTCAACCGGTATAGCCGGATCGAGATCATGGGAAATGAACTGGTACTGACACGATGAGACATGCGCGATACCTCGCAGCCCTGTGCGTGCTTCTTGCAGGCTGCACCAAACCCGCCCCGCAACTGCCCGCGGATTTCGATCCGGGTTTTGCGTTCTTCCTGCCAAACCAACCGTCACAATAACCCCACGCAAAAAGTCCTTGGGCGATCGCCCATACACAGACAGGCATCTGGCAAAGTAATCTGGCGCGTGGTCAGCGCGGCGCCCCTAACCTTTTTCGGCTTTCTTGGTCCACCGGCCGCCCTCTTGCGCCCAGTATTGCGCGGTACAACCGGCATCTGTCAGCGCTTTCCATTGGCCCCGGGCCCGTTCCAAAGCGGTTCCATCATGGCCGTCAAACAAAATACAGGTCCGCGCAAGTGCGCCAACTTCCTCTGCCGTCACCGGCGCGCCGCCCACACTCATGATGCAGGAAAACCCATCACTGGGCACATCACCCAACAGCACGGGCTGGTCCGCATCATGCGGCCCACCTGCCAGACCATGCGGCAGAAACCCATCATCCGGCCCGGCCCATAACACATCGTCGAGGCGCGCAAGCAGGCTTTGATCCTCGGCCCGCACCAGGACACGCCAGCCCTGCTTGCGTGCCTTGCCGATCAGCATGGGCAATGTGGCCTCAAGCGGGCTGTCGGTCAGGTGATAGAAAAAGGCAGCGCCCATCTAGCCCTCGTATTTGTCCGCGATCAGCCGGTTCAGGGCCATCACCCCCCAGCCCGTTGCGCCAGCCGGGGCAAGTGCGGTTTCCGACCCGACGCTGGCCACACCAGCGATGTCCAGATGGCACCACGGCACATCGTCATTGACAAACCGGCCCAGGAACTGTGCCGCCGTGATTGAACCTGCGTTCCGCCCGCCAACATTCTTGATATCGGCAATCTTTGATTTGATCAGCGCATCATAGGCCGGGCTCATCGGTAGCCGCCAGGCGCCTTCGCCCTCGGCTTTGGCGGCTTTCAGGAAGGCGTCGCTCAACGCATCCGAGTTTGAGAAAACGCCCGCATTCTCATGACCCAAAGCGACAAGGATGGCCCCCGTCAACGTGGCCAGATTGATCATGCCCACCGGTTTGAACCGGTCCTGCGCGTACCACAGCACATCGGCCAAAACCAAGCGCCCTTCGGCATCCGTATTGATGATTTCGACGGTGTCGCCCTTCATGGATTTGACCACGTCGCCGGGCCGTGTCGCATTGCCCGAGGGCATATTCTCGACCAGCCCCACAAGGCCCACCACATTGGCCTTGGCCTTGCGCATCGCCAAGGTGCGCATCACGCCGGCCACAACGCCTGCACCCCCCATATCCATGGTCATCTTTTCCATGCCGGCGGCGGGTTTGATGCTGATCCCACCGGTGTCAAAAACCACGCCCTTGCCGATCAGGGCAAAGGGCTTTTCATCCCCGCCCCCGTTCCAGGACATGACCACCACCTTGGACGGGCTGTCAGACCCCTGCCCGACGCTCAGCAGCGTGCGCATGCCAAGCTTGGTCAGTTCCTCTTCATCCAGGATTTCGACATCGAGGCCCAGTTCCTGCATCGCGGCCAGCCGGGCGGCAAAGTCATCCGTGGTCAGGATATTGGCCGGTTCATTTGTCAGATCGCGGGTAAAAAACACCCCCTCGGCGACGGCAGCCAGCGGTGCAGCCGCTTTTGCGAACTCTTCGGGTTTTGATACCATGAAGCTGACCGCGCCCTTGGCTTTGGGGGGCGCTGTCTTGTGGGCGTCAAACCGGTACGCCCGCATAGCCAGACCAAAGGCCACCTCTTCGGCCCGGTTGATGTTCCCCGCGAGGACAAGCATGTCCATCTCGCCGTATTTCTTGGCCAGTTGTGCGCCTGCCTTGCGCGCCTCGTCCACGGATGGGCGACGGGCCAGTTTCACCACCAACACGGCCGTCGCCGCAAGACCTGCCGGATAGTCCAACGCATGCACATCACCCGGCCCCATTGCTGCAAAGACGTCGCCGTCAACGAACCGGGCGAGCGCCTTGCGCGACAGGCTGTTGACCTTGCGCGCACCGGCATCAAGCTTCTTTTCCGCATCCACAAAAACCACGACCTGCCCGGCACTTTCGGCAACACGGTCCAGATCAACATCCTTGAATTGAATTTCGGTCGGGGTGGTCATGCGCGTTCCTTATCTGTTGATGGTGATATCCCCTAGGTAGCCCGCAGACCGGGCAATGACCAGATAGCGGTTCAATCCGCATCCTGCATCCGCTAGTAATCTGGTCAGGCAGCCAACAAAGGACGCAGCATTGGGACGATTTGACAGATATATGCTGTCACAACTGATGACGCTTTTTGGCTTCTTCAGTCTGGTGCTGGTGCTGATCTACTGGATCAACAGGGCGGTCATCCTGTTTGATCAACTGATCGCTGACGGGCAATCGGCCAGTGTTTTTCTGGAGTTCACCGCACTTTCACTGCCCGCCGTGATCCGGCTGGCCCTGCCTTTGGCCGCCTTTGCGGCGGGCGTTTATGTGGCAAACCGGATGAGTACGGAATCAGAACTGGTCGTCGTTCAGGCCACCGGGTATTCGTCGTTCCGGCTGGCCCGCCCGGTTTTCTACTTTGGCCTGATCGTCGCCCTGATCATGTCGATCCTGATGCATTTTCTGGTCCCGATCAGCAGCGCCCGACTGGTCGAGCGGCAGGCCGACATTACCCAGAACGCAACCGCACGCCTGCTGACCCCGGGTGAGTTCATCGAACCCATGGCAGGGATTACCTTTTATATCCGCGAAATCACCCCCGCGGGCGAGTTATTGGATATCTTTCTGGCAGATACACGCGACCCCGAAGAACAGATCACCTATACCGCATCGCAGGCATTTCTGGTCCGCGACGCAGGTGAGACCCAGCTGGTGATGATCGACGGCATGGCACAAACCCTACGGACGGTGGATCAGCGGCTGTTCACCACCTCGTTTGACGATTTTGCATATAATATCAGCAACCTGATCACCCGTGCGACCCGTCGGGGGCGCGGCACGTCAGAACTGTCGACATGGGAATTGCTGACCGCCTCACCTGAATTGCAGGCTGAAACCCGGCAAAGTGCAGCCCGGCTGATTTCACGCGGGCATGACCGGTTCAGCCAATCCATCCTTGGCACGGTAGCCGCCCTTTTGGGGTTCTCGACCTTGCTGGTGGGCGGGTTCAGCCGGTTTGGGGTCTGGCGTCAGATCGTGGCTGCGATCTTTCTAATTGTCGTGGTCAAAGCGGTTGAAACGGTTGGGCTGAATGCTGCGCGCAGCAACGAAAACCTGTGGTTTGCGACCTATCTTCCAAATGTGGCGGGTTTCTTCATCATCTGGTGTCTGCTGTTTGCGGCCAGCCGCCCCTACCTGTTCAAACGACGACTGAAGGATATCCCGGCCTCATGATCCTTCACCGCTATTTTGCCCGCCGTTTCCTGATGACTTTTCTGGGGGTCTTTGCGGTCTTTTTCCTGATCATGACCTTCCTTGATCTGGTCGAGCAGTTGCGCCGCTATGCCCGGGCCGAGGCCGGGTTTTTCGACATCTTCGTGCTGACCCTGCTGAACGTGCCACAAGCCCTGCACCGGATCATGCCCTTGATCATGATCCTGTCGGCCATCGCGCTGTTTCTCAGCCTCGCGCGCTCTTCTGAGATGGTTGTCACCCGTGCAGCCGGACGCTCGGCGGTGCGGGCGTTGATGGCCCCGCTGGCAGTGGCGCTGGCCATCGGTCTGCTGGCGGTGGGTGTTCTGAACCCGATCGTGGCCAGCACCTCGAAAGAGTTCGAAAGCCGCAGCAACGCGCTGCGCGGCAAGGAATCTGTGTTGTCCATCGGATCATCCGGCCTGTGGCTGCGCCAAGGCGGCGCGGATGGCCAGACCGTGATCAGGGCGCAAAGCGCCAATCTGGACGGGACCATCCTGAACAACGTGACCTTTATCCGGTTTGACCCCGCAGGCGGTCCGGCGCAGCGGGTCGATGCCGACCGCGCGACGCTTGCAACCGGGGCCTGGCAATTGCGCCAGGCCAAAAGCTGGGTGCTGACCGGCAATGAAACACCCGAAGCCGGGGCAACACGGCATGGCACGCTTGATATCCCCTCCAGCCTGACGCCTGACCAAATTCGCGACAGTTTTGGCACCCCCTCATCCATCCCGATCTGGGAGTTGCCCGCATTCATAGACAGGCTGCGCACCGCAGGCTTTTCAGCGCAGCGCCACCTTGTCTGGTTTCATACCGAATTGGCCCTGCCCGCCTTTCTGGTGTCGATGGTCATGATCGGTGCCAGCTTTACCGTGCGCCATCAACGCGGCGGACGTACCGGCCTGATGGTGATGTTCGCCATCCTTCTGGCCTTTGTGATCTATTTCATCCGGAACTTTGCGCAGGTGCTGGGCGAGAATGGACAACTGCCCGCTATATTGGCCGCCTGGGCACCGCCGCTTGCGGCAATCGCCCTGTCGCTTGGCTTTCTGCTGCATAACGAGGACGGCTGATGCGCATTCTGGCCCTTCTGCTTTTCTGGCTTTTGCCGGGGATCGCCGCCGCGCAAGGCGCCGCGACACTTGTCGCCGACAGCGTGGCACTGAACGGGCAGGATCAACTGATCGCGCAGGGCAATGTCGAAGTTCTCTATCAAGGCACCCGCCTGCAAGCCACGGCGATCACCTATGATCAACCCACAGACCGGCTGACGATCAGTGGGCCTATTGTGATCCGGACACCGGATGGCACGATCCTGACGGCAGCGCAGGCCGATCTGGACCCGCAGTTACAAAACGGCATGCTGCAAAGCGCGCGCCTCGTGCTGGACCAGCAGCTGCAGATCGCGGCCAATCAGATCGACCGGGCCAATGGGCGCTACCTGCAGCTTTACAAGACGACCGCCAGTTCCTGTCAGATCTGTGGCGACCGCCCGCCCTTGTGGGAAATCCGGGCAGAGCGGGTGATCCACGACCAGCTTGAAAAGCAACTCTATTTCGAGAATGCGTTTTTTCGTATTCGCGGGGTGCCGATCTTCTGGCTGCCACGCATGCGTTTGCCAGATCCGACCCTGACCCGGGCAACCGGCTTTCTGATCCCTGAACAGCGCAACACCAACCAATTAGGCTTTGGGATCAAGGTGCCTTACTTCATCACGCTTGGCGATCATCGCGACGTGACATTGACCCCTTATCTGTCATCAGAAACACGCACCCTGGAACTGATCTACCGCCAGGCCTTTGTCACCGGCACATTGCGGGCCGAAGGGGCAATCAGCGACGACAGTCTGCAGGATGGCAGCCGGTCTTACCTTTTTGCAGAGGGCCGCTTTCGGCTGCCACGCCAGACCCAGCTGCGATTTGATATCGAAGCCGTCAGCGACCCGGCTTACCTGCTGGATTATGGCTATTCCGGAAAGGACAGGCTGGACAGCGCCATTGATCTGCTCCGGGTCAGCGACACCGCGTTGTTCAACGCCAACCTGACCTATTATCAGACCCTGCGGGCCGACGAATCCAATGCCTCTCTGCCACCGATTGTGGCAGAGTTGCGCTATGAAAAACGGTTGCAGCCCGAATTCGGCGGCACGCTGACCTTGGAGGCGAGCGTCGATACGGCCTACCGGTATAGCGACGATGACGGTGATCGGGGGCGCGATGTCACGCGCGCTGGCGGGCGCGTGAACTGGCGTGACGACTGGCTGGTCGGGGCAGGTTTTGTTGCCGAGCTGCAAGGCCAACTGCGCGGCGATCTCTACCATGTGCAGGATGACAGCAGCTTTGTCGAAAGTGAGCTGCGGGTCGTTCCCAGCGTATCCGCCACCCTGCGATGGCCATGGGCCATGACAACGGCAAGCGGCACAAGTCACGTGATCGAACCCACAGTTTTCGCCGCATGGTCAGACAGGTTCGGCGGCACCTCACCGAACGAGGACAGCACACGCAACGAATTTGACCGCGCCAATCTGTTTGCGCTGTCGCGCTTTGCGGGCGATGACGCGGTCGAGACCGGCCGGCAGGTCGCTGCCGGGCTACGCTGGACGCGGTTTGGGGCCGGTGGCATCACATCAACGCTGACCTTCGGTCGGATTGCCAAATCGCAGGCTGATCCCGAATTCACACCCTCATCCGGTCTGCGCGGCACCGCATCCAATTGGCTGGTGTCCAGCCAGATATCCGCGCCCGGCGGGTTCATTCTGGACACACGCGCCCTGTTCGACGATCAGGCCGAGGTGAACCGCGCCGCCGGTATCGTGGCCTGGCAAAACCGCGAAATCTCGCTCTCTGCGGCCTATATCTGGCAGGCGGCTGACCCAGAGGAAAATCGCAACGACACGGTCTCGGAATGGACGATTGATGCGGGCTTCAAGCTGAATGAAACCTGGTCGGTGGAAATGGACGCCCGTTATGATATTGCAGCCGACAGACCGGTGCGCGGCGGCATCGGCATTCAATGGCGCAACGAATGCGTGACCATCGACGTTTCGGCCTCGCGCCGCTACACGTCTTCGCCTAATGTGGCGCCAACAACGACATACGGGCTGAGCGGATCACTCAGCGGTTTCTCTGCTGGTCGTTCCGGCGGTGGCCCCGCAGCCCGATGCGCACAATAACTGATTGAGGACACGATGATCCACATTCGCAATCTGCTGACCCTCGCATTCGCGCTGATCTTGACGGTCAGCCTTGCCAGCACGGGGCAGGCACAGGGACAGTTTTCGCCTGTCATTACCGTCAATGACCGGGCCATCACCGGTTTTGAATTGGCACAGCGTAAACGGCTGTTGGAATTCTTCCGCACCGCCGGTGATCTGGACGAACAGGCCCGCAACGGACTGATCGAAGACCGGCTGAAAGCGCAGGAGCTCGAACGCGCCGGGCTGCGTCTGACTGATGAGGCGCTGACCGCGGCGATGGAAGAATTTGCAGGTCGGGCCAATATGGACCTGGCCCAGTTCACCCGGGTACTGTCGCAAAACGGGATCGACATCAGCACTTTAGAGGATTTCGTCCGGATCGGGACAAGCTGGCGGGACTATATTCGCAGCCGCTATAGCCGGCAGGTCACCATCAGTGACACGGATGTGGAACGCGCCATTGCCCGGCGTGGCAGCAGCACCACGGAAATTCAGGTCCTGCTGAATGAAATCATCATTGCCGCGCCGCCCAACCTTGCCGCCCGCGCGGCCGGTGCTGCAGATCGCATATCGCGCCTGCGCTCGTTCTCTGCGTTCGAGGCCGCCGCCCGCGAGGTGTCTGCCCTGCCCACCCGCGACTCCGGTGGCCGCTTGCCCTGGCTGCCAATCACCAACTACCCGGCACAGCTGCGCGGCGTGATCCTTGACCTGCGGCCCGGCGAAGTGACCCAGCCGATCAACATTCCCAACGGGATCGCCCTGTTCCAGATGCGCGGCGTCCGCGAGGTTGCACGGTCAGTCGCGGCCCCCAGCAGCATCGACTATGCCATTTACAACATCCCCGGCGGCCGGACCGAGGCCGCATTGCAGCAGGCCGCGCGGATCGCCCGCGATGTCGACACTTGCGACGATCTTTATGGTATCGCCCAAGGCCAACCCGCCGAAGTGCTGGAACGGCTGCAGGAAAGCCCGTCAGATATTCCAAACGATATCGCGCTTGAACTGGCCCGCCTTGATCCGGGCGAGGTCTCATACAATGTGGCGCGCAATGGCGGGCAGACCCTGGCATTTGTGATGCTGTGCAGCCGCAATACGACCTCAGCCGAGGATGCAGATCCCGAGGCCGTTAGAAACCAGATCCGCGGTCAACGGCTTGCCGGGCTTGCTGATGCCTTGCTGGAAGACCTGCGCGCAGCCGCGATCATCCGGACCCAATGAAACCGGTCGCAATCAGTTGCGGGGAACCGGCAGGCGTCGGCCCCGAAATTGCGGTTGCGGCATGGCGCGCCCTGAAAGACGAAATGCCGATGGTCTGGATCGGTGACCCGAACCATCTGCCCCGGGGTACACAAGTCAATGTGATTACAGACACCGCCACCTTGTCCCCGGACCGGTTCAACGTGATGGCCCGCGACTTCGGCCCCCCGGTGCGCCCGGGCGACCCCGTGGCAGCCCACGCCCATGGGGTCATCGCCGCGATCACCGACGGGGTCGACATGGTGCAAAAGGGCGCGGCAAGCGCCCTTTGTACTGCGCCCATCCACAAGGCCGCGCTGATTGACGGGGCCGATTTTGCCTATCCGGGGCACACGGAATTTCTGGCCGCATTGGCGCATGTAGACCGGGTTGTGATGATGCTGGCATGCGCCGCACTGCGGGTGGTGCCAGCCACCATTCACATTCCGCTGGCCGATGTGCCCCGCGCACTGACCGCCAGCCTGTTGACCGATACGATCCTGATCACCCACGCGGCCCTGCGCAAGGATTTCGGCATTGACGCCCCCCGCATCGCCATCGCGGGGCTTAATCCGCATGCAGGCGAAGACGGCAAGATCGGGCAAGAGGAAATCGACATGATCCGGCCCGTCATGACCGCCCTGCGCGCGCAGGGCTTTGACCTGATTGGCCCCGGATCCGCCGATACAATGTTTCATGCCAAGGCGCGTGCGGGCTATGACGCGGCCATCTGCATGTATCACGATCAGGCCCTGATCCCGATCAAGACCATTGATTTTGCTGGCGGGGTCAATGTGACGTTGGGATTGCCCTTTATCCGCACCTCACCCGATCACGGCACCGCCTTTGATATCGCCGGCAAGGGCATCGCCGATCCGACCTCTATGATTGCGGCCCTGCGGATGGCCGCGCAAATGGCACGGCAACGCGGATGAGCGGGATAGACACCCTGCCCCCGCTGCGCGAGGTTATCGCCACGTATCAGCTTGCGGCGAAAAAATCGCTAGGCCAGAACTTCCTGCTGGACCTGAACCTGACAGCCAAGATTGCCCGGCTGGCCGGTGACCTGACGCAGGCGGATATCCTTGAAATCGGGCCGGGTCCGGGCGGGTTGACGCGCGGGTTGCTGGCCGAGGGGGCGCGGCAGGTCCTTGCCATCGAAAAGGATCCGCGCTGCATGCCCGCGCTGGCGGAAATCGCTGATCACTATCCGGGACGTCTGACCTGTATCAACGGCGATGCCTTGACGGTGGATCCGTTGGTGCATCTGCGCGCGCCGATCAAGGTGGCGGCAAACCTGCCCTACAATGTCGGTACGGAACTTCTGGTCCGCTGGCTGACCCCGCCCACATGGCCGCCTTTCTGGCAAAGCCTGACATTGATGTTTCAACGCGAGGTCGCACAACGGATCACCGCCGAACCCGGCAGCAAGGCCTATGGCCGGCTGGCTGTGCTGGCACAATGGCGATCCACGCCCCAGATCGTGATGGAGCTTCCGCCCGAAGCATTCAGCCCCCCACCCAAGGTCAATTCAGCAGTTGTTCACCTGACAGCACTGCCGGAACCGCGTTTTCCGGCCGATCCGGCGGTTCTGAACAAGGTTGTTGCAGCAGCGTTCAATCAACGGCGGAAAATGCTGCGATCTGCACTGAAAGCAGTCAGCCCCGTGATCGAGGATCATCTGATCGCGGCGGGGATCAAGCCAACGGAACGGGCAGAGCAAGTGCCGCTGGAAGGGTTCTGCGCATTGGCGCGTAGTCTGGCCTCAGCCTAGGGTCAGCCCGGATTGTCTTGGTGATGTCGGTGTTACTCGGCCGCCTCGGGTGCGGCATCGCCGCCGGTGGGTGGCGTATTGCCGTCATCCCGTGGCTGCTTGGGCTTGCGAGGTGCGCGTGGCTTGCGCGGGCGTTTGGGCTTTTCCTCGGGCGTTTCAACCAGACCGGCATCCTTGTCAGCTGATGCATCAATCACGGTTGCATCGGCATGTTGCTGGGGGTCGGGCTGGTCCATGCTCGCGGGGTCCTGCTGGGCGGCAGCCTCCTGCGCTTTGAGGCGCTCATTACGTTCACGATCACGTTCAGCTTGCCGTTCGCGGTTCTGTGCTTCCTGTTCCTCGCGGCGGGCGTCAACCTCGCGCTGTGCCTCGGCCAGCAGGCGGGTGTAATGTTCGGCATGCTGCGCGAAGTTCTCGGCATCCACCCTGTCGCCTGACAGGACTGCATCACGATGCAGCTGGTTGTATTTCTCGATAATCTGTTGCGGGGTGCCACGCACCTTGCCGTCAGGACCCTGGCTGTCAAAAACCCGGTTGATGATGTTGCCACCCGACGGGCGGTTATTGCGGTTCTTGTTCCGCGACCGTGACTTCGATGATCTCATAGATGTGCTTTCAAGCCTTTGGCTGTCGTTGCGGTGGCCATGTCACGCGATCTGCGCGTTGAAAATATGGAGCCTTGCAATGTTTTGGCGACTGATCGGAGAGAAGACTAATCGCAGCCCTCTGTCCATCCGATGCCATTGAATAAGCATGTGCGGCTGCGCAAGACAAGTCTAAACTGTCTAAAATACGCGATTGGGGCGGTTATCCCCTGTTTTGGTCGGCATTTTCCGGCCATTGGCCACATACAACCCGGTCACGACCATCAAGATCCGGATGCACCTTTACCCGTTCAAAACCGGCCTTGCTCATCATATGCGTGACTGCTGCGGCCTGTGTCGGCCCGATCTCGACCATCAGCTGCCCGCCGGCGCGCAGATGCGTTGGCGCCCCCGCGACTATCTTGCGATATGCCGTCAGGCCGTCCGCCTCATCGGTCAGTGCGATGCGCGGTTCATAGAGCCGGACATCAGGCTGCAGCCCGTCCATTTCGTCGGCTGCGATATAAGGCGGGTTCGCGACGATCAGGTCAAATGCGCCCTCCACGCGCGCATACCAATCCGACACCCGGAACGCGGCACGGGCGGCCACATCATGCGCCGCCGCATTGCGGGCTGCCACGCGCAGCGCAGCTTGTGATATATCCGTTCCTACGCCGGTCGCTGTCGGCCGCGCGGCCAGAAGGGTCACAAGAATGGCCCCCGACCCCGTGCCAAGATCCAGTACATCCCCGAACCTCGCTGAAAGGGCCACCTGAACAAGCATTTCTGTTTCCGGTCGCGGATCAAGCACATCTTCATTCACAAAAAACCAGCGATCGTAGAAGTCGCGCCCACCGACCAGATGTGATACCGGGCGGCCCTTGGACCGATCATCAACTTTGGCAAAAAATGCTTTTTCTTCAGCGGCATCCAATGCGTTGTTCAGGCAAAGCGTGATGCGGTCCGGGCGGGTATTCAATGCCGCGGCCATCAAACGGCGCGCGTCACGTGGCCCATCCGGAATATCCGCAGCGGCAAGGACCTTATTTGCAGCACGCAACGACTGCTGAACTGTCGTCACGCGCCCATCTCGGCCAGCAATGTCGCCTGCGCATCCGCCTGCAACGCGCTCACAATCTCGTCGAGATCACCCTGCATCACCTGCCCCAGCGAATAGAGCGTCAGATTGATCCGGTGATCCGTCATCCGGCCCTGGGGAAAATTGTAGGTTCTGATCCGTTCAGAGCGATCCCCCGACCCTACCTGGCTTTTGCGGTCAGCAGAGCGTTCGTTGTCGACGCGCTGCCGTTCAAGATCAAACAGCCGGGTTTTTAGCACCTGCATCGCAATCTCGCGGTTGCGGTGCTGCGATTTCTCCGAACTGACCACGATGATCCCGGTGGGTTCATGCAGGATACGCACGGCGGAATCCGTCGTGTTCACGTGCTGCCCGCCCGAGCCAGAGGCGCGCATCGTATCAATGCGAATATCAGCGGGATTAATCTCGATATCCACGTCTTCGGCTTCGGGCAACACGGCGACCGTCGCGGCAGAGGTATGGATGCGCCCGCCGCTTTCGGTTTCTGGCACGCGTTGCACACGGTGAACGCCGCTTTCATATTTCATTTTGGCAAAGACACCGTCGCCCGCGATGCGCGCCACAACCTCTTTGATGCCGCCAAGCTCTGTCTGGCTTTGTTCGAGTATTTCAAACCGCCAGCCCTGCCCTTCGGCATAGCGCTGATACATGCGCAGCAAATCACCGGCAAAAAGTGACGCCTCGTCACCGCCTGTCCCGGGGCGGATTTCCAGCAAGGCCGGGCGCCCGTCTGCGGCATCCTTGGGCAGAAGCGCCAGTTGCACATCCTGTTCGGATGCCTCCAGCTGTGCCTTGAGTTCGGGCAATTCCGCCTCGGCCAGTTCCTTCATCTCGGGGTCCGACAGCATCGCTTCGGCATCGGCGATCTGTGCCACAAGCTCCTTATAGGCGGTCACCGTTTCGACCACCGGCCGAAGCTCGGCATATTCCTTGCCCAATGCGGCAATATCAGCCCCGGCAGAGCCATCGGCCATCTTCGCCTCCAGAAACTGGAAACGGTCTATCAGTTGTTCGATACGGTCAGCTGCAATCATACGCCCCGATTGGCCGATCACAGCGGCTCGGTCAAGGGGCCAAGCGTTTCCAGCCATCCGGCGACCCGCGCCCGGTTGACGCCCAGATCGCTTTGACCAAAGCGGAGCCGGCCGTAAATGATCAACAGGTCGTCCCGGACGCCGACGGTCGTGTAGTCGGGAAAGCCGATCACAGCCGACCGGGTCTGAAACGTCAGCAGGCCCTCGGCCACACTGCCCTTGATAAGTTTGGTGCGCGGGGTCGCCAATGCGCGGCGTTCCACGGCTGTAAGGGCGTCCTCGGCGCTGCTGGTCAGACGGCGGGCAGCCAGAAAGCTGCCGAGCCCCGAGACATCGCCGGGTGCCGCCACATCAGGCAGCACATGCCATTTGGCGGCCTGGGTCGGCACCAGACGCACATAGGCAATCAGCCCAAGCGCAAGAAGCAAAAGCACAGATAAGATACGCATGTTCCGATGTCCTGTGTTGATGATCTGCATCTAGGGTGTTGATCATGGCAGAACAGCCCTAACGGTACGGCACCCCGGGCAAAATCGACAACATTTCAAACATCAGGTTTGCGCCGGTCAGGGCCGTATTCCCCGATGGATCATAAGGGGGCGATACCTCGACCAGATCGCAGCCCACGATGTTCAGCCCCCGCAATCCGCGGATCAGCTCCATCGCTTGCGGGGTGGTCAGGCCGCCGATTTCCGGGGTTCCCGTGCCAGGGGCGTACGCAGGATCCAGACTGTCGATATCGTAGGTGATATAGCATGGCTGATCGCCGATCTGCGCCTTGATATCGGCCGCAAGCGGGGACAATGATTTATGCCAGAGGGCCGGTGCCAGATATTGGTTGAACCCCCAACCTGCCGCCTCGGTAAAGTCATCGGCGGTGTAGCCCGTCCCGCGCAGGCCGATCTGAAAGACCTTGTCAGCGGTGATAATACCTTCCTCATACGCCCGGCGAAAGACGGTGCCGTGGGTCTCGCGTTCGCCAAACATCTCGTCATTAACGTCCGCATGGGCATCGACATGCACCAGCGCGACAGGTCCGTGTTTTGCAGCCACCGCGCGCAAGACCGGCAAGGTCAGGGTATGATCCCCGCCCAGGGTCATCGGGATGAAATCATGCTTGAGGTGTGCGGCATAAGTATCTGTAATAATGCTGATACTGCTGGAAAGCGAAAACGTATTGATCGGTACGTCACCCAGATCGGCGCATTGCAACGCATCAAACGGGGCCGCCCCGGTCTGGATGTTATAGGGCCGGATCATCGCCGATTGCTCCCGCAGTTGCTTTGGGCCCATGCGGGTGCCAGACCGCCAGGATGTGCCGATATCCATCGGGATACCGATAAAGCCCACATTCAGCCCTTGGGCGGTGCTGGCCTCGGGCAGGCGCATAAAGGTTTGCGGGCCGGAAAACCGGGCCAGATCATTGCCGCTGATCGGTTGATTTGGCATCACTTATCCCTCTTGTTCCAAAGCGCCAGACAGCACAGTTCCATCGCGACATGCGCACCTGCAATGGCGGTCGCACCCGTTGTGTCATAGGGCGGCGAGACTTCGACGACGTCCCCGCCCACCATGTTGATGCCTGCGATGTCGCGCAGCATCGCAGCGGCCTGCCACGAGGCCAGACCACCCCAAACAGGTGTCCCCGTTCCGGGCGCAAAGGCGGGATCAAGCGCATCAATGTCAAAGGTCACGTAAGTCGGGTGATCACCGACCCGGGTCCTGATTTCCCGGGCCACCCAGGCGCTGCCTTTTTCATGGCATGTGCGGGCGTCGATATAGGGCATGCCCAGATAGTCATCGCATTCAGTTCGGATGCCGATTTGCACTGACCGGCTGACATCGACAAGACCAAGTTTGACGGCCTTGTACATCATCGTGCCATGGTCGATCCGGTCCATATCCTGATCGGGCCAAAGGTCGGAATGCGCATCAAATTGCACAACAGAAAGCGGCCCGTACCGGTCTGCATGGGCGCGCAGGATCGGCAGGGTGATAAAGTGATCACCCCCCAATGTGATCGTCCCGCAGCCCTGCGCAAGAATACCAGCGATATGCGCCTCAAGCAGCGCCGGCACGCCGCGCGTATCGGCATAGTCAAACGGCATGTCGCCATAATCCGCGATGGCAAAATCCCCCAGTGGATCAAACCCATCCCATCCATAAGGGGGATCAAAGGTCTGCAGGGTCGACGCCTCGCGGATCGCGCGGGGGCCAAACCGGGTGCCGGGCCGATGTGTGACCGCCTGATCAAACGGCACCCCGGTGACGGCCAGATCAAAGCCGCTCAAATCCTTGGTATATGTCCGGCGCATAAAGGACGTGGCCCCGCCAAAGGCATTTTCAAAGGACAATCCACGTTTGTCACTGCGGGTAAAGGCGGCATCAACCACCTCGCGCGCTTTGTCCAGGGTCATGTTCGGCCTCCTGCTATCTTGATGTTATGGCCCCGGATTACGCCAGCGGCAACGACCGCTCGACCAACCTTGCAAAGAACGAGGCCCCGGCGGGTGCGGTCTCATCGGCAAAATCATAGGCCGGATGGTGCAGGCCGGCGCTTTCACCATTGCCCACAAAAAGATAGGCGCCCGGGCGGGCCTGCAGCATGTAGGAAAAATCCTCTGCCCCCATTTCGCGTCCGGTATCGTCAACGACCTCTGCCGACACTTCGCGCGCAACCTCGGCGGCAAAGGTGGCCTTTTGCGGGTCGTTAATCGTTGCCGGATACCCCCTTTCGTAGACCAGTTCGGCCCTGACACCGTATGCGGCGGCCTGCCCGGCCACAATGTCATCAAGCCGGGACATGACCATGGCCTGAACCTCTGGCTTAAAGGTCCGCACCGTGCCATTCACATAGGCTTTGTCCGGAATGATATTGTCGGCTGATCCCGTGTGGATCTGGGTGACCGAGACCACCAGATCATCCTGCGCATAGTGATTGCGGCTGACAATTGTCTGAATGGCCGTGACCATACCGACCGCGGCGATGATCGGGTCAGCGGTTTCATGCGGCATCGCCCCGTGCCCGCCCTTGCCGGTGATATGAATGTCAAACGTATCAACCGCCGCCATGATCGGCCCGGGCGTGGTGTAGAAGGACCCAACTGGATGGTTGGGGGCGTTATGCAGGGCATATACCTCTGATATTTCAAACCGGTCCAGCACGCCTTCTTGCACCATGACCTCGGCGCCGCCTCCACCCTCCTCAGCCGGCTGAAAAATGAGCGCCACCCGTCCGGCGAAATTGCGGGTTTCGGCCAAATAGCGGGCCGCCCCCAATAACATGGTGGTATGCCCGTCATGCCCGCAGGCATGCATGCGATCCGGCACGGTAGATGCATATTCCAGCCCGGTGATCTCGGACATGGGCAGCGCATCCATATCTGCGCGCAATCCAATTGTCGGGCCAGTGCCCTGCCCGTTGATGATGGCCACAATGCCCGACGTGGCGATCCCTTCGTGGATTTCGTCCACGCCAAAGGCACGCAGCTTATCTGCAACAAAGGCGGCTGTTTCGTGACATTCAAACCGAAGTTCGGGACGTGCATGCAGATGGCGGCGCCATGCTGTCATGTCGTCCGAGAAGTCAGCGATCCGGTTAATTACAGGCATGGCAGGTCCATCATTGCAACGATCAGGCAGTGACAAAATCGGCGTCGATGATGTCGTATATCAGCATGACAACAGCCGGGCGCGACAGCAACCAAATTCACTGTCGGATCATTGTCATCAACATCGGCCGGACAACCAAGAAGTTGGCCTGCTTACACACCCTTGCGCGGTGGCCTTACCGACAAAAAATCAACCAAAAGATGCAATACAAGCACCTTGTTGAAGTCCGGAAAACACCACAATTGCCCTATCTACGCGGTGCAGACACACTCTCTCTCACATCAAGGGCACGACCATTATGAAAACAAGTCTTATTCTTGCGCTGACACTTAGCGCCGCTGCACCAACAACGGCACTGGCTGATTGGAATGGCTGGTATGCAGGTCTTTCGGCTGGATCAGTTTCCGACAACGAATTTGTCATCACATCCGGCACAACCGGCGCGCAGGCCGATCTGAACGACAGTTCCAACTTCGGCGGCTTCATCGGCCATCTGAACCAGTCAGGTTCCGCGGTATTTGGCGGTGAAATCGAAATCTCGACAATCGACGAACTGACAGGCAGCGACCCCGCTGCCCCGGTCACGGTTGAGCTTGATACATTGGTGATTGATGTAAAAGCCAAGGCAGGTTTTGCCGTCGACAACATTCTGGCATACGGCGTTTTGGGGATTTCGGCCTACAGTTTCGAAAACAGCCTGCTAGCGGATGATTTTCAACAGACTGGCCTCAGCTACGGCGCGGGCATCGACTTCAAGCTGAGCGACAGCTTTTTCATCGGTGCCGAATATCTGTCGCGTAATCCGTCCGGTATCACCCCGGTTGCAGGTACAAATCTGCAGGCAGAGCACGAGTCCTCGGTCAATTCGATCAGCATTCGCGCCGGTATGACCTTCTAATCAACTGACAAGACGCATGATCAGGCCGCGCCCACTTGGCGCGGCTTTTTTGTTTCGCTAGCGTGCCCGCAAACGCAAGCGAGGCATCATGGCTGACGATCCACTTATTCACGACCCCGATGGTGGCATGCCGCGCCTGCTGGAAATCATGCGCCGCCTGCGGGACCCTGACACGGGATGTCCGTGGGATATCGAACAGGATTTTGCATCCATCGCCCCCTACACGATCGAGGAAGCCTATGAGGTTGCCGATGCCATCGCCCGCAGCGACTGGACCGAGCTTGAGGGCGAGTTGGGGGACCTGCTGCTGCAGACGGTTTACCACACCCAAATGGGCGCCGAGGCGGGGCATTTCACCTTTGACACGGTCGTCCGCGCCATCAGCGACAAAATGGTGGCCCGCCATCCACATGTTTTTGGGGACGAATCCCGCGATAAATCCGCCGAACAACAGGTTGCGGATTGGGAAAAGATCAAGGCGGCCGAACGGGCGGGCAAAGCGCAGACCCGCACACTTGATGGGGTGGCCACGGGTCTTCCTGCGCTGACACGCGCGGTCAAACTGCAAAAGCGTGCGGCCCGGGTCGGGTTTGACTGGCCGGACACTGCCCATGTCATCGACAAGATCATTGAAGAGGCCGGTGAACTGGTCGAGGCCCGTGATCACCTGACCCAGGAAGCGGCGGAAGAAGAGTTCGGGGATCTGCTGTTTGTGGTCGCCAATCTTGCCCGCCATTTACAGATCGACCCCGAAACCGCATTGCGCGCCACAAATGCGAAATTCACCCGGCGTTTCGAAGCGGTCGAAGACGCCTTGGCCCGCGACGGCAAAACCCCGTCGCAAAGCGATCTGGCGGAAATGGACGCGCTTTGGGATCAGGTCAAAGCGGCCGAAAAAGCCGCATCCTGACGCCCCGCCCGCAAATTGCCCTTCTGCGAATTGATTTTTGATCACGAATGTTTGATGATCAAAGCACATGGATCAGGAGTGGGCACCATGACAAATATTCGAAAATTTATTGGAAAGACATGTATTATCAGCACAGCGTGGTTGGCATTTGCCAGCGCCGCATATGCGGAATGCAACAACGATCAAATCGTATTCGACCCGACAGATGAGGAAGAAGAAACCGATGAAGGGGGCGATCCAACGGCCCCCCTCCGTACGGGTCCCGGCGGTCTGGCGACGGATTGTTTTCAGGCCGGCCGGGCGGCTGGTATCCTGTCGCTGCAGCCGAACATTCTGGCGCGCCGGGCCGCGCAACCCAGCGGGATTGCAGTGACACAAGGCACCGAGGCCAACCCCTTGGATGGATATTCCGGACCGCTTTGGGTGGCGCTTAGCGGGCGGACATCCGAACTTGATAACGGCGATCTGGATATGGGGTCCGCCACAATCGGCAGCGACATCTTTCTTGGGGATGTCAATGTGGTTGGGGTCATGTTCCAAAGCGATTTCGCCTATCAGGACGGCCCGATTGACACCAGCTTTGACGGAACAGGCTATCTGATCGGTCTTTACGGTATTCATTTCGGCGCTGACCTGACGGTCGATGCGCGGATCATGGCGGGCCAGTCCAGCAATGACGTCACCGGCGGTGGCGACCGGGCAGATGACATCAGCGGGACACGCTGGATGGCCTCGACCCAGGTCTCAAGCGAGGCTGAGATCGCAGGCGGCACAACATTCATGCCCCATTTCGCATTGGGCTGGTTTGAAGAAACGATGGAGGAATACACGCTGGCAGGCTCGACCGTGACCGAGGAAACCGTGTCCTACGGTCAGGCCGATGTGGGCGGCACATTGCGCTATCCGCTGACCCTTGGCGGGGCTGATGGCAGTGTGACATTCGCCGTGGGCGGCATCTGGGGCTTTGGGGGCGCGTCCGAAAACGCCGTGCCATCCGATTTCCGCGGGCGCGTCGATCTCGGGGTAGAGCTTTTTCGGGCCAGCAGCTGGGCCGTCTCTGCAAAGGTTTTCGAGGACGGTTTGGGCATCGAGAATTACAGCGCCCAAGGGCTTGATCTGGGTATCACCCTCTGGTTCTGACCGCATATTCCAATTCGGGCCATCTTGGTGTTAGCTCCGCCTGATCAACAAGCGGAGCTGACATGAAAATCGAAAACGCAAAGGCAATTGTGACAGGTGGCGCATCCGGATTGGGTGCCGCAACCACCAAGGGACTGGTCGACGCCGGGGCCCTGGTGACGATATTTGACAGGGATCCGCGCGGGGCGGATTTTGCCGCCGAGATCGGCGCCTATTTCGCGCAAGTTGACGTGACGGATGAAGACAGCGTCAGCAAGGGTCTGGATCAGGCAATCGCTGCGATGGACGGGCTGAACACGGCGATCAATTGCGCCGGGATCGCCACAACGGAAAAAACGCTGGGGCGCGATGGGCCACATACCCAAGCCAGTTTCAAGCGCACAATCGACATCAACCTGAACGGCACATTTAACATCGCGCGTCTGGCTGCCGCTGCAATGAAGGATGGTGGCGTGATCATCAACACCGCATCGGTCGCAGCATTTGACGGGCAAAAGGGACAAGCCGCCTATGCGGCCTCAAAGGCCGGGATCGCAGGGCTGTCCTTGCCAATGGCGCGCGATTTGGCACGCAACGGCATTCGGGTCATGTCCATCGCACCGGGGATATTCCGGACCCCCATGCTGGAAGGTCTGGGCCAAGAGGTCATGGATGGTCTAGCGGCCGATGTCGTCTACCCCCAACGGCTGGGTGACCCCAGCGAGTTTGCCGCGCTGGCCCGGTTCATCGTGGAATGCGACTACCTGAACGGAACAACCATTCGACTGGATGGGGCGCTGAGGATGCCATAGATGTCAGACTGCGCTTTTACTTTGGTTTACACATTGATAGCAGCTTCGCGGGACGAAGGGTTAATCCGCTGGAGCGGCGCAAATGGCTGATTTTTCAGAACTCATCTACTTAATAAGCGACTTCGCAATTATTGACCACAGCAACAAGCACAGAAGTCCGATAACAGCGACTTGTGAAAGAAACCCTGACCAAGCGCCAATTTGAACGTAGGTTTCAATGAAATCGGGGTAGTCGAAGTATCTCCAAGGCCTTGACAGGACGAATGCAAGAACTCCTTGAAAAGAGGTAATGCCAATCAATGCAACATGCAAAACCCAAAAGAGGATTTTGGTCAGAGTCGGGTATAGCATCGCTCCAAAACGCGTTTGTATCCAAGTTATTGCACCGAAGACCGCCATCGCGATGCCAATGTTCCACAGGAAGTGGCCGCGGCTTACCACGTAGTAGGTGTCGTCATATGCGGGTCCTGCTTCTCGGACGTGACTCAGGGCAATTTGCATTTGCGCGAAGCTGACTGCGCCGAAAACTGCATAGACGGCTGCTACAGCAAAGAACAGCGCGGCTGGTTTCCAGCCGCGAATATTCGCCAGAAGCGGTGCGACGATCAAACATAGCAGACAGACGGCATAATAAATCAAACTAATCGCTCCGGAACTATTGTCGCATTTGCCACTGAACCAGACGTTGATCAACGCCGCAGAATCGGTGACTCCGGGGGCAATCCGGTCATCTAACGGTTAAACCGGCATTGACAGGTTTTCTAGCCGACGATGACGGCAATGCGGAACAAAGCAACCCTCGGACTTGCGGAAACGAAGGTCTGCTCCGATCTGAAGCGCCAACGGACGGTCGTAACACATCGGCAAACATCACTGCCGGTGTTTCGTGGCGCAAGGTATTTCACCGGTGCACATTAAGCGGCTTTCTCATCAAGACGAATGGTCCTTCCGGGTATGATTGCAATTCCACAAATTCATAGCCAAGAGCCGCATAAAACTCTCGCGCTGTTAGTGAGGAATGAAGCATCATTTCCGGGATTGCTCTCTGTCGCGCTTCTTCTTCAATTCTTGCAGTCAGCACTTTGCCTAACCCTTGCCCCTGAAACGCAGGGTCCACGAACAATGATCGCAGGTAGACACCTTTCAGCCCCACAGTTCCAACAAGATTGGCACCCTCAAAACACAAAAGAATATTCTCATTTTCGATTCTTTCGGTGAGCGGCTCCGGTGCAAAAATCGCGCACAGCATATCAATTGATTTTCGATCATAGTCCCTAGCATTTGAAACGCGGATTGTGCGCTGGATCAGCCCGCTGAGCGGAAACACATCGGCAACGGTAGCCTTTCGGAATTTGAGCGACTTCATCACGCCAACCCTATTCCGGGACATGCGACATCGACAAGCTGGCAATGACGGCGAAATGGCAGACGCCGTTGGACAGCTCTTTGTATTTTACAAAGGGGGCGGATTCATAAACTTCATGGCTTGTCCTGCCGGCTATCGGATCAGATGACGCCATCACGATTGCAGTCGTTCGTGCGCAGCGCAGCATTTGTCACATTGGGCTCGTAGCGGACATCTACAAAAACAGATAGCAGACGAAACCCGGGACGGCGGTGGCGTTTCTACCCTGCCGCCTTTTCTTCCAAGATCAACCACTCCTCCTCTGCATCGGAAAGCGTTTTTTGCCGCGCGAGGAGTGCATCCATCGCCTTTTGAAACTTCACCGGCTCTCGCGTGAACAGGTCTGGGTCGGCCATCAGTTCTTCCAGCTTGGCGATCTCGGAACTCAGCCGGTCAATAACCCCTGGCAGTTCGTCCAACCGGTGCTTTTCCGTAAACGACAACCCCACGGACGCCGCCTTCTTCTCGATCACTTTCTCTTTCTTGGCCAATGGCTTGCTGGCCACCTTGGCCTCTACGAAATCACCACCTCGCTGCGTGCGGTAGTCCGTCCAGCCGCCAGCATAGACAACGGCCTGCCCGTTGCCTTCCATCGCGATGGTCGTCGTCGCCACGCGGTCAAGAAAATCCCGGTCGTGACTGACAAGCAGGACCGTTCCGTCGTAGTCCCCCAGGATATCCTGCAACAGGTCAAGCGTTTCGATATCCAGATCATTGGTGGGTTCATCAAGGACAAGCAGGTTACTTTCCCGCGCCATCAATCGGGCCAGCAGCAGCCGTGCTTTTTCACCCCCCGACAGGGACCGGACCGGCGCGCGCGCCTGCGCTTCATCAAACAGGAACTCCTTCAGATACCCCACGACGTGCCGTGGCGCGCCGCGTACCATGACCTGATCTGACTTGCCCGAAACGCCCAGTTCAGGATCGTTGGCAAGGTTCTCCCATAGGGACATGTCGGGGTTCAGCGCCGCGCGGGTCTGATCGAAAACCGCGATATCAAGGTTGGTCCCCAGCTTGACTGACCCCTCATCAGGTTCAACTTGGCCCAGCAACATCTTGATCAGTGTCGTTTTTCCGACCCCGTTTGGGCCGACAAACGCAATCCGGTCGCCACGTTGGACGGTCAGATCAAAGCCTTTCACGATGGATTTGCCATCAAAGGATTTTGACAGGCCGAACGCCTCCATCACCTTCTTGCCGGATGCAGCACCACCGTCAAATGACAGCGCTGCGGTTCCCTGCCGCTTGATCTGGCTTGCCCGCTCGGCCCGCAGATCCTGCAGGGCGCGCACGCGTCCCTGATTACGCTTGCGGCGGGCCGAGATGCCTTCCACCGCCCAGCGGGCCTCGGCCTTGATCTTGCGGTTCAGCTTGTGGCGTTGCTGGTCTTCTTCTTCCCAGATCTTGTCGCGCCATTCCTCGAACCGATCAAATCCCTGCTCGGCCCGGCGGACCTGGCCCCGGTCGATCCACAGGGTTGCGCGGGTCAGCGCGCGCAGGAAAGCCCTGTCATGGCTGATCAGAACAAAGGCAGCGCGGGTTTGTTTCAGCTCGGCCTCAAGCCAGGCAATCGCCTCGATATCCAGATGGTTCGTTGGCTCGTCCAGCAGCATCAATTCCGGGGCCTCGGCCATCAGCTTGGCCAGCGCCGCGCGGCGCCTTTCGCCCCCGGACGCAGTGGCGACATCCCCCGCCGGGTCAAATTTCAGGCCCTCGGCCACCATCTCGACCTTATAGGCCTCTTCGGGCGGCAATCCGCTGGCAGCATAATCGCCCAGCGTCGGGCATCCTTGCATGGACGGCTCTTGCTCCATGTAGCCGGCGGTCACGCCAGGGGACAGAACGCGTGTGCCGCTATCCGCCTCGACCAGCCCTGCCATGACTTTCATCAAGGTGGATTTACCCGATCCGTTCCGCCCGACCAGCGCCACACGATCCGCAGGCTGAACAACCAGTGACAGATCCTGAAAGACCGGATCACCCCCGAATGTCAGGGCGATATCAGCGATTTGAAGAAGAGGTGCACGTGCCATGCGCGCCTGCTACGGCAGCGCGAGCGCCTGCGCAAGGGTCCGTAGCGCCCGCGCCCGGGCCGGCGGGACCGCATCCACATCCAGACAGGTAAAGACATGCATTGTCTTCATCCGGGGATCCGTCACCAGATGGTCGCCAACCCACCCCCCCATCGCCAGATAGCTGCGCATCAGGGGGGGCAGCGGATGCGTCCCTGTGACCGGCACATCCGACAGTTTCGTCACATTGCTGGATTTGATGCCCGGCAGATATTCGCGCGGCCCCAAATGGTTGCGGATCAGACATTGCATTGCCTGCCCGTAACGGGCCGGGTCCGTGCCTGTCAGGCTGGTACAGCCGAACAACATCCCCACATTGCCCGCATCGACCAGCCGCGCAAGCGCCGCCCAGGCCGTCCGCGAGACATCGGCATGCATGACATCGGGTGCCACGCAAAAACGCCCGATTTCGATCATTGGCCGGGTCATCTGGGCAAAGCCGGACAGATCATAATGCTGCCCCGCATACCCGGCAGCCGCCTGCGCGCCATTTGCCGCCTCAAAAAGACGCAACGTCGCGACCAGATGACCTGCCACATCCGTGACCATCAGATGCCGGCAATCTACGTCAAACTTGTCAGCATCCCGCCCCGGATGGCCAAAGAAACACAGGTGCCGCAACTGCTGACAGGCCAGCAAATCGGCCTCAGAGGTGGCAAAGCGCGCCCGGTAGCATGCTTGCTGCAACGGAATTGTCATCAAACCCCACCTTGGCGAACCACGACATGCGCCCTAGATTTCATCTTAATGAAAAAGGGATACGCATAGATGGATAAGATCGTCAAATCAGACGCCGAATGGCGCGCGCAGCTTTCTGACCTTGCCTATAAGGTCACCCGCAAACATGGCACCGAAAGGGCCGGCACGCACGAGGATTTTCCAAACGAACCGGGCACATATATGTGCGTCTGCTGCGGCGCACCGGTCTTTGATCAGGCGCATAAATTCGAAAGTGGCACGGGCTGGCCGTCATTCTATCAACCCGTCGACCCCGAGATGGTCGGCGAGAGCGTTGATCGCAGCTTTTTCATGAAACGGACCGAGGTTCATTGCAACCGGTGCGAGGCGCATCTGGGCCACGTCTTTCCAGACGGCCCACAGCCGACCGGCCTGCGATACTGCATCAACGGCGTGGCCTTGCAATTCGAACCCGAAGAGTAGTCGCCAACGTGGCGCATCATGTGCCCGCATCCTGACAGCTCTGGCCCTGCGTCTGTCACGCGGGGCCAAAACTGCTGGCCCTGTCCCGTCACATCGCTGTGAGAATGGAATGCCGCTGCGTCATTCTGGTTGCGCATTATTCTACCTATCGGTAGGTAGAATATGTTGATGCCAAATGGCATACGCAGATGGAAAGGACCCACCAAATGGAGCTTCATTCGGATTTTGGCGCGCGTGTGGTGATCCATACTGATCAGCTTGCCTGGCAACCTTCACCAATGAAGGGCGTGGACCGGCGCATGCTTGACCGGATCGGGGCTGAGGTCGCGCGGGCCACAACCATCGTCCGCTACGCGCCCGGCAGCAGCTTTTCGGCGCATACCCATACCGGTGGCGAGGAATTCATCGTGCTGGATGGGGTCTTTCAGGACGAACATGGCGACTACCCTGCCGGCACCTATGTTCGCAATCCGCCCACAAGCGCACATACCCCCGGATCCGCGCCGGGCTGCACCATCTTCGTCAAGCTGTGGCAGTTCGACCTGAATGACCGCACACAATTTCGCAAAACCATGGCCGACGAACTATCAGCGCCCGTTGATGGCGTCGCAACCGCCTTGTTGCACAAGGATGACCGCGAGGTCGTGACCTATTGCCAGCTTGCGCCCGGCGCGGTCCTGACCTCTGACGCAGCAGGCGGGATTGAGCTTTTGATGATTGACGGTGCGGCGACGGTCGACGACTTGATACTGGAAAAGAACGCCTGGCTCCGGCTGCCGGATGGCGACGCATTGGTGCTGACCGCTGGCCAGAACGGCGCGAAAATCTGGGTGAAGTCAGGGCATCTTCGCCATGCCAAAGCGCCAGCCGTCTAAGATGGGTATCTGGGTCATGTGGAACGGCAAAACGCACGCCCATTGCTCGCAAGCTGCGTCAGCAAGGCTTTGACGATGCAAACAGATGTCGTGATTATCGGCGGCGGCCTTTGTGGTCTGGCAATTGCGGCTGAGCTGGCGCGGCGAGGACGCAGCTTTCAACTGCTGGAAGCACGTGATCGCGTAGGCGGGCGCATTTTGACCGTGCATGGGTCCCAAGGGTCCTTTGATCTGGGGCCGGCCTGGTTCTGGCCCGGACAGCCGCGCATGCAGGCGGCGGTGGCACGGCTTGGGTTGCGGCATTTTACGCAATATGAGGCCGGGGCCGTCAGCTTTGAAGATGAACGGGGCGGTGTCGAGCGCGGACGCGGTTTTGCCGCGATGCACGGCGCCTATCGGCTGGACGGCGGGTTGTCTGCATTAACGGATGCGCTGGCCGCGGACATCCCCAGCGACCGCATTCGGGCATCGACCCCGGTCACCGGCCTGACACGGACCGATCAGGGGGTCAAAGTCAACACCCAAGCGGGTCAAACGATGACCGCCCGTCAAGTCGTGCTGGCCCTGCCGCCGCGTATCGCAAGCACGCTGGCGTTCCGGCCTGCCTTGCCCGCAGACACGCAGCAGGCGATGGCGGGCATAGCCACATGGATGGCGGGTCAGGCCAAGGCCGTCGCCATTTATGATCGCCCCTTCTGGCGTCAGGCCGGATTGTCAGACGATGCAATCAGTCGCCGCGGCCCGATGGTTGAAATCCACGATGCCTCAACCGCAGATGGACAAGGTGCCGCCCTGTTTGGGTTTGTCGGCTTGCCACCGCGGGCGCGCGATGATGCGCCTGCCCTGCGCGACGGGGTGATCGCACAACTGACCCGGATCTTCGGCCCGCAGGCGGCAGACCCGCTTGCGGTACATGTCAAGGACTGGGCTTTCGACCCGTTCACCGCGACACCGCTTGATCAGCAACCGCTGATGGCCCATCCGCGATACGGCCTGCCCGCCAGCATGTCCAATCTGTGGGATGACGCACTGATTTTCAGTGGCACAGAAACAGCGCCGCAATTTGGCGGGTATCTTGAAGGGGCTTTGGAAGCAGCCGAAGGCGCACTGACCCTGATCGCAGCAGAAAAGGTATAAATATCAATGCGTAGCGACACAAAATCAGCGCTTCTTGATCTTGCCGAACGGGCGGCGCGCAGCAGGGGGTTTGACGGTTTCAGCTATGCGGATCTGGCGGATGCCATCGGCATGCGCAAGGCGTCAATCCACTATCACTTTCCAACCAAGGCCGCCCTGTCCGCAGCCATGATGGACCGCTACAGCGATGGGATTGCAGCGCAATGCAAGGCGATTGACGACCAAAACGACACCGCAGCAGCGCGCCTGTCGGGGCTGATCGCGCTCTATCGTGATGCGTTGCAGGGCGGCAAGACGCTCTGCCTCTGTGTCTCACTGACGATCAGCCGTGAAAGCCTGTCTGCAGAGGTCACCGGCAAGATCAACATATTCCGCACGCAGGTGATCCAGTGGATCGAGGCCGTTTTTATCCTCGGGTCACAGGATGGATCCATCGCCAACCTAGGCGATCCGGCGCAAGAGGCACCGGCCACACTTGCGCTTTTGGAAGGCGCGCATCTGGCCGCGCGTGCGGCCGAGGATATTGCGGTATTCGACCGGGCGACCGATGCGCTGCGGGCGCGATGCCAGCCACCCTGATAGTGGCGCACGATGCATGCTAAAACGAAAAAAGCCTCGCAATTGATGCGGGGCTTTTTCCTGAAAGACGCCGTGTCTTAGCTGTTCAGCTTGGCCACTTCTGCGGCAAAATCTTCTTCGACTTTCTCGATGCCCTCACCCACGGCCAAACGCACATAGCCGGTGATTTCAACGCCAGCTTCCTTGGCTGCATCGGCAACCGTCAGGTCAGGATTGACGACGAATTGCTGGTTCAAAAGGGTTACTTCGGCCATGTATTTCTTCATCCGGCCAACAATCATCTTTTCGATCACGGCTTCGGGCTTGCCGCTTTCGCGGGCAATATCCATCTGGACCTGCTTTTCCTTCTCGACCACGGCAGGGTCAAGATCAGCCTCTGACAGGGACGCAGGGTTGGCAGCCGCGATATGCATCGCAACCTGACGACCAAAGGCATCATTGTCGCCGGTCATGGCAACCAGCACACCGATATTGCCCATGCCATCCGCAGCCGCATTGTGAACGTAGTTGACAACTTTGCCGCCCTCAAGGGCCGCCATCCGGCGCACGGACATGTTCTCACCAATAACAGCGACGGCGTCGGTGACAGTCTGCTCGACCGATTTGCCGTTCATGTCAGCGGCCTTCAGCCCGTCAATGTCGGATGTACCAAGCGCAACCTGCGCGATGCCAGCAACCATCTTCTGGAAGTCAGCATTCTTGGCCACAAAATCTGTCTCGGAGTTCACTTCGACCGCAACACCTTTGCCGCCCTCGACCGCTACGGCCACAAGGCCCTCGGCGGCGGTACGACCGGATTTCTTGGCCGCCTTGGCCAGACCCTTGGTGCGCAGCCAGTCAACAGCCGCTTCCATGTCGCCGTCATTTTCGGTCAACGCCTTTTTGGCGTCCATCATGCCTGCGCCCGTGCTGTCGCGCAGCTCTTTCACCATTGCAGCGGTGATTGCCATGTTACTTCTCCTTGGAGGGAATTGAATGTCTGCGGGTAGAACAAGGCGCCCTACCCGACTGTTTTTATGCGCTTATTCCGCAGATGCGGGGGCAGCCTCTTCGGCGGCAGCTTCTTCGGCAACCACTTCCTCGGCCAGCTCTTCCATGGCACCCATATCGACGCCGGCAGCACCCAGCTGCGCGGTCATGCCGTCAAGGGCCGCACGCGCGGCAAGGTCAGTGTAAAGCGCGATGGCGCGAGCCGCGTCATCATTGCCCGGGATCACATAGTCAACGCCTTCCGGGGAACAGTTCGTGTCCACAATGGCCACAACCGGGATACCCAGTTTCTTGGCTTCGGCGATGGCCAGGTCTTCCTTGTTGACGTCGATGACAAACAACAGATCAGGTGTGCCGCCCATTTCGCGGATACCACCAAGGGACGCTTCCAATTTGCCTTGCTCACGCTCCATGCCAAGACGTTCTTTCTTGGTCAGACCGGTGAAACCGGTTGCGGCAGCTTCATCAATGGCCTTCAGGCGGTTGATGGATTGGGAAACAGTCTGCCAGTTGGTCAGCGTGCCGCCAAGCCAGCGGTGGTTCATGTAGAACTGGGCCGACTTTTCCGCAGCTTCCAGGATCGGTTTTTGCGCCTGACGCTTGGTGCCGACGAACAAAACGCGGCCGCCCTTGGCGACAGTGTCGCGGATGACCTGCAATGCCTGATCCAGCATTGGCACGGTCTGTGTCAGGTCCATGATGTGGATGCCGTTGCGCGAACCGTAGATGTATTGACCCATCTTGGGGTTCCAGCGGGCGGTCTGGTGACCAAAGTGTACGCCTGCTTCAAGCAGCTGACGCATGGAGAACTCGGGAAGAGCCATGTCGTTTTCCTTTTCCGGTTTCAAGCCTCAGCGGGGGATCAGCGTTTTGCCAACCGGTGGACCCTTTGGGATGTCTCCCCATTGGACCCGCCCCCGCCTGCGGGATTAAGTGAGCGCGCTATAGCGAGCCATGCGCGCCCATGCAAGCCTTGTTTGCGTGATCGTTCCTAGCCCAGGAACAGCGGTGCTGTACGGTCATAGAACCAGTATAGGCCAACTGCCGCGATGGCGACCGAACACGGAACCGCAACAAGGCGGCGATACGCCTCGAGATGGTCGCGGAAATGGATCGACAAAAGACACAGCACAAACACGCCGCCCAACGGGATCGCAAACAGGCTGACAGGGTTTTCCAGCACCGTCTGCAGCCCGGCGGGATTGATGAATGTCAGGGCCGCCGCGACGATCAGCAAAACCGCATAAAGCGCAAAACCCTGGTTCACCTCGTTTTCACCCCGATCAATGCGCAAGGCCTGCCAGACGCACAGGAACATCACCGCGATCACAAAGAGCTGCCCAACCTCGACGCCGACGTTAAAGCCGATCAGGGCGGGCACAAATGTGGCCTCGGGCAATCCGAACTCGGCCAGCACGGATGCAAAACCCAGGCCATGCAGCAGCCCGAAGATGAAAATCACAAACGGTCGCCACGGACTGATCCCCTTCATGAAGATATTTTCGATGGCCACATAAGCGATGGAAAGCGCGATCAGCGGCTCGACGATATTGATGAACGCGATACCTAGGTTCTCGACAAAGAAATCATCCAGAAACTTGGTATATCCAAGGGCCGCCAGCGCCAGCGTGATCGTGTGCGCCACGGTAAACAGCGACACCTGCAACAAAAGCGGCCGCATCCGCGCGGCCAGGAAAAACAGGCCAAGCACAAACAGAATATGGTCAAGCCCCTTGGGCACGATATGGTCAAAGCCTACCGGGATATAGTTCACGAAGGTCTGCCAGCCGGTCGCCTGATCCCCACCCGACAGCGAGATTGGCGGGCTGATGCTGCCGGCCTCAAGATATGCGTCATAAGGCGCCTCAACGCCCATCTGCCGGACCACAAGCACGCCAAAGGCACTGTCCCAGCCGATTTCGACATCTTGCGCCCCTTCGGGCAAACTCGCCGAAAACCTGATGTCGGATGAGCGCACAAGTTCCACATTGCCAACCGGTCCGACATTGACCGCGTCAAGCGTCGGGACAAGATCTACCCCATCAGCCCGAATCGTCATTCCCGCCGCCATTTGCGGCCAAAATTCGGTGAACGCGGCCTCCAGCGCTGCGGGTTCAAGCGCGCGCAACTCATCATAACTGGCCGCTTGCGGGGCGTCGTTGGTATCTTCGACGCTGGTCAGATCAATGCCCGCGACAAAGCTTTCCAGATTGGCCTGCATGTCGAATACCAGCTGACCGTCTACTGCGGTCATATCGGTGATCGCGGGCAATACCTCATGCGCCTGCGCCATTGACAGAGCCGTGAACCATATCAGGACGGCGCTTGACATCACCTGCCTGAAAGACACAGTTGCTGCAACCAAAAGGGATCTCATATGCGTTTTCTTTCCATTGTTTTATCGTTGCTCGCCGCACCTGCGATTGCGCATGAATTATGGCTTGAACCGCTGGCCTACGAGGTTGCGGCGGACGGTAGGCTTGAGGCAGATATTGTCAATGGCGAAGCGTTCGAGGGCGTGAAATTGGCGTTCATTCCACGCCAGATCGCAAATTTTGCTGTCGTTTCCGGCGGCCAGACAAAACGTGTGGGTGGCCGCGTGGGTGATCGGCCCGGATTGAACGAAACACCCATAGCCGAGGGGCTGAACGTGGTCGCGTATCAAAGCCGCCCCGCAACGCTTGAATACAAGGAATGGCCGAAATTCCAGAAGTTTCTGGATCACAAGGATCTGGGTGATGTGCGTGAACGCCACCTTGCCCGTGGCTTGCCCGAGGCCGGGTTTGACGAGATTTACACGCGCTTTTCGAAATCCCTGATCGGGGTCGGCAATGCGGCAGGCAGCGACCGGCGGGTCGGGTTGGAGACAGAGCTTGTCGCCCTGACCAACCCCTATACCGACGATCTGTCAGGTGGGTTCCGGGTGCAGCTGCACTACAAGACAGATGTGCGCGCAAACGAGCAGATCGAGGTCTTTGAAAAGGCCCCCGATGGCAGTGTGGACATCACGCTTTACCGCACCGATGCGCAGGGGATCGGCGTATTTCCGGTCAAGCCGGGACATGCCTATATGGTTGACGCCGTTGTCCTGCGCGAGCCGAGTGCCGGCCTGCAACAAGCCTCTGGCGCGGTGTGGCAGACACTTTGGGCCAATCTGACCTTTGCGGTCCCGCAATAGGCCATCTGCGGCTTGCCTTTGACAAAACGTAGCGCCACAAGGCAGCCATGACGACGACACCCGACATTTTATGCATTGGATCGGTCCTGTGGGACGTGATCGGACGGGCGGCCAGCCATATGCGGGTCGGCTCGGATGTGCCGGGGCGCATCACCCGCCTGCCCGGCGGCGTGGCGATGAATATTGCCATGACCCTGCGCCGGTTTGGCATGACCCCTGCCCTCCTCACCGCAATTGGCCGCGATGCCGAAGGTGACGACTTGATGGCCGAGGCGGCCCGCATGGGCATGGTGTGTGACCATATCTACCGGTCGGATGATCTGCCCACGGATGTCTACATGGCCATCGAAGGCGCCAACGGCCTGATCGCCGCCATCGCCGATGCCCATTCATTGGAGGCCGCGGGCCAGAAGATTTTGACCCCACTTGCCGATGGTAAACTGGGATCAGATGCGGCCCCCTTCCACGGCCCGGTTGCGCTGGACGGCAACCTGACAGAAGAGCTGTTGCAGGATATCGCGAAATCCCCACTTTTTGCGCGGGCCGATCTGCGCGTCGCCCCCGCATCGCCCGGGAAAGCCGAAAGGCTTCTGGCGCTATTGGGGCATCCGTCGGCCACGTTCTATGTCAACCTCGAAGAGGCGGGGCTTTTGTGCCAGACCCGCTTTGACGATAGCGCCGTTGCCGCAGCCGCCCTGATTGCGCGCGGGGCCCATCGAGTTCTGGTCACCGATGGCGGCAATTCCGCCTCGGAAGGCACGGCAGGTGATATCATCACCCAGACGCCACCGGCCGTCATGGTTACGCGGGTGACAGGTGCCGGTGATACTTTCATGGCCGCCCATATCGCGTCCGAGGCGCACGGTGTGGACCGCGCCGCCGCATTGACGCGCGCGCTGAACGCCGCCGCCACATATGTTTCCGGAGAAACGCCATTATGATACCCATCCAATATAGTGCCGAAGTTGCGGCGGCCCGTGCGGCGGGCGGACCGCTTGTTGCGCTGGAAAGCACCATCATCACCCATGGCATGCCTTTTCCGCAAAATGTGGAAACCGCCCGACTGGTCGAGGCGGACATCCGCGCCGCCGGTGCGACGCCCGCGACCATCGCCGTGATGGACGGGACGTTGCATGTGGGGCTGGAGCCGGACCAACTCGAAGCGCTGGGGCAAGCCGACAAGGTGGCAAAACTGTCGCGCGCTGATATTGCGGCCTGTATTGCAACGGGCGGTACGGGTGCGACGACCGTCGCGGCGACAATGATTGCCGCACATCTGGCAGACATTCCCGTTTTTGCCACGGGCGGCATTGGCGGCGTTCACCAAGGCGCCGAGACAAGCTTTGATATCTCTGCCGACCTGCACGAACTGGCGCAGACACCCGTCACCGTCGTCGCTGCAGGCGCCAAGGCGATCCTTGATTTGCCCAAGACGTTCGAGGTGCTGGAAACGCTTGGGGTGCCGATGATCGCCTTCGGGCAGGATGTCATCCCCGCCTTCTGGTCGGCGCAATCTGACATGGCAGCGCCCTTGCGCATGGATACCGCCACACAGATCGCCCAGGCGCATAAAATGCGCGCTGCGATGGGCCTGTCGGGCGGGCAGTTGATAACAAATCCGATCCCAACCGCCGATGAGATCCCCGCCGCAACGCTGGCACCGATCATTGATCAGGCCCTGCGCGAGGCGGAATCCCGGAATATCAGCGCAAAGGCCGTCACCCCTTTCCTGTTGGGGCGGATTTTCGAGCTGACGGATGGCCAGTCACTAACTGCAAATATCGCGCTTGTCCGCAACAATGCCCGGCTGGCTGCTGAAATATCCATCGCTTTGGCAGATCAGGCCGAATAGATCCGCTCAAATCAGCGTTGTGCTTGTGACTGGATGCACCAATGCCTAAATGAGATGCAACGATGAGGCGGATACCCTGATGCAAGACCACGACAGCCATGATCACAAGCGTCGGACCAAGCCGAGTTTGATTGCGCGGCTGCGGGGTAATTTCCTTGCGGGATTGATTATCGTGGCCCCAATCGGGCTGACCCTGTGGCTGATCTGGACGGTTGTGGGCTGGGTGGATAGCTGGGTCTGGCCATTTGTCCCAAATGCCTACCATCCCGAAGAGCTGGTCAACCGGCTGCTTGGTCGAACGCCGGAAAACTGGATCGACGTCAATGTGCGGGGCGTTGGCGTTGTCATCTTCCTGATCTTCACGATGATCGTTGGCTGGATCGGCAAAGGGCTGATCGGGCGATCCTTCCTGTCAATCGGCGAACGCTTCGTTGACCGCATGCCGATCATCCGGTCGGTCTATAACGCCGCCAAACAAATCGCCGAGACGGTCTTTTCCCAGCGCGACACCTCTTTTGACAAGGCCTGTCTCGTTGAATATCCGCGCAAGGGGATATGGGCGATTGCGTTTATCTCGACCAATGCAAAGGGCGAGATTGATACGAAACTGTCAGATGGCGAACCCGTTGTGACAGTGTTCCTGCCCACAACACCCAACCCGACCTCGGGTTTCCTGCTTTTCCTGCCCGCGCGTGACGTCAGGGTGCTGGATATGACCGTGGAAGATGCCGCCAAGCTTGTGATTTCGGCCGGCCTTGTCTATCCCAATGACAAATCGGAACCGACCCTGGTCGAAGCTGCGGAATAAGTCCTGCTCACACCTCTGCTTACAGGTTTTACCACTGCATTTGCGCTGATCCTTGCGATTGGGGCGCAAAACGCGTTTGTGCTGCGGCAAGGGCTGGCCCGGGCGCATGTGTTCTGGCTTTGCCTGCTATGTGCAACGTCGGATGCGCTGCTGATCACGGCGGGTGTGCTTGGCTTTGGCTATATCGTGACACTCTACCCCCAATTGCCGCAATTCATGGCCTGGGGGGGTGCAGCATTCCTGCTGGTTTACGGGGCCTTGCGGTTTCACGCGGCCTGGAAGGGTGATTATGCAATGCAACTGGCCGGAAAATCCGGCGGGTTGTGGCAGACCCTGGCGACGGGGGCCGCGTTTACGTGGCTGAACCCGCATGTCTATCTGGACACGCTGGCATTGATCGGGGCGGTATCAACCCGGTTTGAGGCCGTGGACGCAAAAACCGCTTTTGGGATTGGCGCTGTGTCAGCCTCTTTCGTTTTTTTCTTTGGGCTGGGCTACGGCGCGCGCCTGCTGGCGCCGATCATGCAATCGGCACGGGCATGGCGGGTGCTTGATGTGCTGATCGGCCTTGTGATGTGGGCGCTGGCGGCCAAGCTGCTGTTTGGATGACCCTTGCCTATAGCGTTTGACGAAATACCTGATACATCGAGCATCACGTAACGCGTTGAAATCTTTGATTTCAGGCAGCGTTACGTGTTTCAGGTTTTTCGCATAACGCTTTAGCTGAACATATCCGTCAGGTTCACGGTGCTACGGGCGTTCAGGTCATCCTTATGTGTGCGCAAGAAGGCATCTGCCGCAGCCTCGCCTGCTTCTTTTAGGCGGGCCAGCACAATCGCGGTTGGGATCGTCTTGGTTGCGACATTCAATTCGTTCATCAACCCGTCATCGGCAATCATGTGAACAAGAACATCCTTCATCGTGCCGGGCTTGATCGCACCATCCCCAATCAGGCGCCGGACAAATTCAATCGCCCGCAATTCGCGCAAAAGCGAGCTGTTGAAGCTGATTTCATTAACCCGGTTCTGGATGCTCTGCACGTCTGTCGGCAAAGCCTCGCGGTAAAGCGGGTTGATATTCACGATCAGAACATCCGCAGGCAAGTCCTTGCGAAACAAAGGAAATAGCGCGGGGTTGCCGGTGTATCCACCATCCCAGAAAGCCTCTGTCTGGCCGGTGGCGGGATCGGTGAACTCTACCGCCTGAAACAGGCTGGGCAGGCAGGCCGATGCCAGGATCACATCGGGCATGATCTCTTCCCCGGTAAAGACCCGGATTTTGCCCGAACGCACATTGGTCGCGCAGATATGCAGTTCCGGTCCGGTCTTTGCGCAAACCGCGTCATAGGCGAATTGCGACACGATGCGTTCCAGCGGGTTGGAAAGTGCGGGCCCATAGGCATAGGGCGACAACATCCGCGTGGTCATGTCAAAGGCGGCATAGGTCGGCGAATATTCCAGCGCCTTTGCCCAGATCCCCGCCGTTGGGGCCAGCGACGCAACCCAATGGGAAAAGTTGGGGTCGGTGATCGCACCCACCTGCCCCCAGAGCCATTCAAGGTTTTTCAACGCCCCCGCGCGCCCATCGGCAACCCAGCCGGATTTCAGCGCCGCGGCGTTCAGCGCACCGGCAGACGTGCCAGAGATCGCGGCGATTTCGATATCTTCGTCCTGCAACAAGCGGCAAAGAACACCCCAGGTAAACGCCCCATGCGCCCCGCCACCCTGCAGAGCGAGGTTAATGCGTTTGCTTACTGCTTTTGCCATACTGCCAACATATCCGTCACCAAAACCCCGTTGATTTTCATACCTGTCAGATCGGCATTGGTGATCGTCACATCTCGCAAACTAACATCGGACAGGTCGGCGCCCTCTAGATTGGCATTGCGAATGGTGATACCAGCCATTTTGGCATCATCAAATGCAGCTTGTGACAGATCCACATCAGCAAAAACCGCGCGCGCCATCATCGCGTCGCGAAATTGTGGTGCGTCACTCATAGCGCGGTCCACCCGCCATCGACACTGATCGTGGTCCCGGTCACCTGCGCGGCGGCGTCAGAACACAGATAGACCGCCGTACCGCCCAGTTGTTCGACGGTCGCAAATTCCTTGGACGGCTGCCGCTCGAGCATGACATTCTTGATCACGTCCTCGCGGGACATGTTGTATTCCTTCATCGTGTCGGGGATCTGCGATTCAACCAGTGGGGTCAGGACATAACCGGGGCATATCGCGTTGCAGGTGATCGGGTCCTGCGCGGTTTCCAGACCGATGGTCTTGGTCAGGCCGACGATCCCGTGCTTGGCGGCAACATATGCGGATTTATAGGGCGAGGCCGTCAGCCCATGCGCCGATGCGATGTTGATGATGCGGCCATAACCCCGCTCGCGCATGCCCGTGACCGCGGCTGCAATCGTATGAAAGGCCGAGGACATGTTGATCGCGATGATCGCATCCCACTTGCCTTCCGGGAAATCCTCAACCGGGGCCACGTGCTGGATGCCGGCATTATTGACCAGAATATCGCAGCCGCCCGCGGCCACGATCAGCCGGCGACAATCAGCACCTTTGGACATGTCCGCCTGCACATATTTCGCCTCAACCCCGGTGACATCGGCGATCTCGGCGGCAAGGGCGTGATCTTCGGGCGTATCGGTGTAGGAATTCAGGACCACATTGGCGCCAGCCTTGGCCAGTTCGCGGGCAACACCAAGGCCAATGCCCGAGTTGGATCCGGTAATAACGGCAGTTTTTCCTGTCAGGGTCATGTCTTGGCTCCGATTCTTTGTGTTCCGACTCAGTGTATATGCTGCAACTGCAAAAGCCACGTCACGGTTCCGATAGCCCATAAAAAAACGCCCGCACAAGGCGGGCGTAAAGTTATTGAGGCAGGTTTCATACAGGCAAGAAACCTATCGAGCAGTGACTTCTTTATAAGCAATGACTTGCGCGCATCCAAGCTAAAAGTTTGAAAAGGCTGAAAACCCTCTTTACGGTCCGTGGAAACAATCAAATCAAAAGCAGGGGGCATCATCTAATGACTTATCCATTCCGCAGGGCTGCAAGTGCAGCCTTACTGATACTGGCGGGCGTCGCGGCACAGGCCGAGCCACAACATGGCTTAGCTATGTATGGCGATCCGGCCCTGCCACCGGATTTTGTGTCCCTGCCCTACGCAAACCCCGATGCCCCCACCGGCGGGCAAATCGTCACCGCAGAGGTCGGCAGCTTTGACAGCCTGAACCCGTTCATCCGCAAAGGCTCTGTTCCGTGGCAATTGCGCTTCTTTCTTGGTGAAAGCTTCATGGGGCGATCGCTGGATGAACCCTTCTCGCTTTATGGGGTTCTGGCCGAATCGGTCGAGACCGGGCCGAATCGCGAATGGGTTGAATTCACCCTGCGCGAGGGCATCACATTCTCGGATGGCAGCCCGATGACCATCGAGGACGTGCTGTGGTCATACGAGACATTGGGAACGGTCGGGCATCCACGTTATCTGGGGTTCTGGTCCAAGGTCGAAAGCCTGGAACAAGTGGGTGACCGCACCGTGCGATTTACCTTCAACGTCGCAGATCGCGAGCTTGCCTTGCTAGCCGGCATGCGCCCGATCCTGAAGAAAGCACAATGGGACGGGGTGGATTTCGCCGAAAGCACCGCTGACATCGTCCCGATCACGTCAGCCCCCTATTATATCGACGATTTTGAGGCTGGGCGCTTTGTGTCCCTGCGCCGTAACGCCGACTATTGGGGCAGTGATGTGCCCTTCCGCCGCGGTACGAATAATATTGATGAAGTGCGGCTGGAATTCTTCGGTGATGAAACCGCAGCCTTCGAGGCGTTCAAAGTCGGCGAAGTCAATTCCAACCGTGAATTCAACGTGGCCCGCTGGGAAAGCCAGTACAATTTCCCCGCCATTCAGGACGGCGACGTTGTGCTGTCGGTTCTCCCGCATGAGCGGCCATCAGGCATGACCGGCTTTGTCATGAACACCCGCAAGCCGCAATTTGCAGACTGGCGTGTGCGCGACGCCCTGATCCATGCGTTCAATTTCGAGTTCATCAATGAGGCCATGACAGGGTCGGCGCAGCCCCGGATCACGTCTTATTGGTCCAACTCTCCGCTTGGCATGTCCGCCGGACCTGCCGAAGGCCGCGTGCGCGAATTTCTGGAACCGTTCAGCGCCGAACTGCTACCGGGTGCGCTTGAGGGCTACAGCCTGCCGGTCAGTGACGGCTCGGAACGCAACCGCGCCGGCACCGCCGCTGCATTGGCCCAAATGGAAGCGGCCGGTTGGACCGTTCAGGATGGTGTGCTGAAAAACGCGGATGGCGCCCCATTCACTTTTGACATCCTGCTTGATCAAGGGGCGAGCGAAAATCAGGCCATCATCGACATGTATGTGGAATCGCTGGCCAGAATTGGCGTGACCCCCACCATCACCGTTGCCGACAGCGCGCAGTTCAAGGAACGGACGGATGCCTATGAATTCGACATGACCTACTACCGGCGCGGCCTTTCCCTGTCCCCGGGCAACGAGCAGTATAACTATTACGGCGCAGAAAACGCAGATCAGGAAGGCGGCCGCAATCTGATGGGTGTCAAATCGCCTGCAGTGGACGCGATGATTGGCAAGTTGCTGACATCTGAAAGTCAGGATGACTTTGTGGCCGCCGTCAAATCGCTTGACCGTATTCTGACGACGGGCCGTTATGTCATTCCGATCTATCAGTGGAACATCAGCCGGATTGCCCATGCCAAAGAGCTGAAATACCCCGAGAACCTGCCGATATTCGGTGATTGGCCGGGTTGGCAGCCTGATGTTTGGTGGTATGAAGAGTAAACCCTCAAAGACCGGCGGCACCCCCGCCGGTCTTGTTACAAAAGGATGCCTGATTGATGAAACGCCTTGCACTTTTGATTGCCGCCGCCGCGCTGTTGGGCGCGTGTACCCCCGCACGCATGGTCGGCGCAGCGGCTGTGACCACGGGTAAGGTCGTTGTTGGCGCGGCGGATGTCGTGCTCTAGTCATATGGCTGTTACATTTGGCACCTACCCAAGCCAAAATTAACGAACAGGCCGACATGAAGACCCTCGCACCTGACCATCACAGGACAACAATGCCATGATGCGGACCCTTCTGGCAGAGGGCCTCGGCACCGCATTTCTTCTGATTGGTGTTGTCGGATCCGGCATTATGGGCGACGCGCTGGCCGGCGGAAATATCGCTATTGCATTGCTGGCAAATGCTATTGCCACGGGCTGCATTCTTTATGTGATCATCACGGTTCTGGGCCCGATCTCGGGCGCACATTTCAACCCCGCGGTGACGCTGGCCTTTCTTTTGCGAGGGGAATTACCGGCGGCCCGGGCGGTCCCTTACGTTCTGGTTCAGGTCATCGGCGGGATCCTCGGGGTCTGGGCAGCGCATCTGATGTTTGATCTGTCGATCCTGCAGGTCTCGACCACAGACCGGACCGGCCCATCGCAATGGGCGTCAGAGATCATTGCCACATTTGGCCTGCTCTTTGTGATTTTCGGCGGGATCAAGCAAAAACCCGACGCCGTACCAACACTTGTCGCGCTTTATATCACCGGGGCGTACTGGTTCACGTCATCCACCAGCTTTGCCAATCCGGCCGTTACAATCGCGCGCGGGTTCAGCGACACGTTTGCGGGGATCAACCCGGCCCATATTCCGATGTTCATCCTGATGCAGATCATCGGGGTCGGCGTAGCTGCCCTGATCCTGCCCCGACTGTTTGGAAAGTAGCGCCCGTTACGCCAGCGATGTCACCCAAAGGATCGTGGCATCCTCGGCACTTATCGACACAACATTATGCCCCATGGCCGCGTCGTAATAGGCGCTGTCGCCACGCCGTAGTTCCACAGGCTCGTAGAACTCTGTATAAAGGCGCACCTGCCCGGTCAGCACATACAAGAATTCCTCGCCATCATGGCGGATCCAGCCGTCGAAATCCTCCATGTTACGGGCGCGGACCCGGGCGCGATAGGGCAGCATCTTCTTTGATGTCAGCGCATTGGCGAACAGGTCATGTTCATAGGTCGTCGTGATCTGCTGCGTGGCCTCGCCCGACTTGGTCACGGCCATGCGGCCATTCACCTGGCCTTTCACTGGCGGGGTGAACAATTGCGGCACCGAAATTTCCAGCCCCACGGCCAGCTTTTTCAGCGCATCATAGGTCGGCGACATTTGCCCGTTCTCGATCTTGGACAAGGTCGAGCGGGCCAAACCCGCCTGCCGGGCGGCCTGTTCCAGCGTCCAATCGCGCGCCTTGCGCAGCTCGCGTACGCGCACACCCAGATCAAGAGGTTGGGCAACAGCGGCATCGCCGTTTTCATGCGCGATGCGGATCAGGTTCTTGGGGTCATTCTCTGGCATGGCCGACTACATAAGCGGGTGCCAGCGATCTTGCAACTCGGGCGGTGCATGGATAGCCCTGCGCCATGCTGTCGGTCACCTCATCCGCCCCCTTCCCCGCGCCACCGGCCGCGTTCAACATGGCCGCCCATGTCTTTGCGCAATCCGACAGGCTGCATGACAAACCAGCGCTGATCCTTGCCGGTCGTGATAGACCCAACGCGACCTTGTCTTTCCGCGAACTGGCACACCAGGTCAGATCGGCGGCCAGTGGCTTGCTGGAACAGGCAACACCGGGGGATCACGTGTTGCTGCAGCTGGGAAACAGCACACATTTCCCCATCTTCTTTTTGGGCGCGATCGCGGCGGGATTGGTGCCTGTTGTCGTGTCAGCACAATTGACCGCACCCGAACTGGCACAAGTCCGTCAGACGGTGACTCCAAAACTGACCATCGGCCAGGCCGAGGCTGACCGGATGAGTACGACGTTCGGCAAGCGTGCAGCGATGAATTTCGCCTTGGGCGATCCGGACAGACCAGCCTATATCGTGTTCACATCCGGGACCTCAGGCACCCCACGTGCGGTTGTGCACGCGCATCGGGCGATCTGGGCGCGTCAGATGATGTGGCAGGATTGGTACGGGCTGCGCGAAGATGACCGGGTGATGCATGCCGGCGCGTTCAACTGGACATATACGCTGGGGACAGGCCTGATGGACCCTTGGTCAATTGGGGCCACGGCACTGATCCCGACCCCGCAAACCGACCTGTCGGACTTTCCCGCAATCCTGGCCCAACAAGACGTCACGATTTTCGCAGCAGCACCCGGGGTTTACCGCCGGATACTGCGCGCTGACTTTCCGCGGCTGCCGCAACTACGCCACGGGCTATCGGCTGGCGAAAAACTCGCCGATGACTACCGGGCTGATTGGGAGGCCAAGACCGGCACCACCATTCACGAGGCATTTGGCATGTCCGAATGCTCGACCTTTATTTCAGGCAGTCCGGGGCGTCCCGCGCCGCCCGGCACATCGGGCTTTCCGCAACGGGGCCGGCAAATCGCGATCATCGCCGATGGCAGCCCCGTTCAACGCGGCACGCCTGGGACGATTGCGGTGCACAGAACTGATCCGGGCCTGATGCTGGGCTATCTGGGGGCACCGGATGAGACGGCTGCCAAATACCAAGGCGATTGGTTTCTGACCGGCGATATCGGGATCATGGATGATGCGGGCGCCATCACCTATGCGGGTCGGGCCGATGACATGATGAATGCAGGCGGCTACCGCGTCAGCCCGATCGAAGTCGAGGCAGCCCTTGTTGCATATCCACCGATCAGCGAGGCTGCAGCCTGCGCTGTGCAGGTCCGCACAGGCACATTCATTATTGCGGCCTTTTACGTGGCGACAGACGTGATAGATGAAGAGGCGTTGCGCAGCCACATGCACAAACGCTTGGCGGGGTATAAACAACCCCGGCTCTATATTGGCAAAGACATGCTGCCACGCGGCGCCAACAACAAACTACTCAGGCGCGTCTTGCGCACCCAATGGGAGGCCGAAAATGGTCAAACTTGATATCATCTCTGACCCGATCTGCCCCTGGTGCTATATCGGCAAAACAAATCTGGACAAGGCATTGGCAGAGGTGCCGGATCACCCGTTCACAATCGAATGGCACCCGTTTCAGCTGAACCCGGATATGCCCGCAGGCGGGATGGACCGCAAAGCTTATCTGGAAGGCAAGTTCGGGGGCAAGGAAGGCGCTATCAAAGCCTATGCACCCGTTGTGGAACACGCCGAAAAGACCGGGGCGCATATCAATTTCGACGCGATGAAGGTCACACCCAATACGATTGACGCGCACCGGCTGATCCATTGGGCGGGCATCGAACAACGCCAGTCCTTTGTGGTTGATCTGCTGTTCAAGGCCTATTTCGTAGACGGGCGCGACATTGGCGATCACGAGGTGCTGGCTGACATCGCCGACACCGCCGAAATGGATGCGGCCATGGTGACAAAACTGCTCGCCTCTGACGCAGATATCGACGACATCCGGGCGCGGGACAAACACGGCCGCGAAATGGGCGTGAATTCCGTCCCCACCTTCATCGTGGCACAACAACATGCCGTCCCCGGTGCGCAACCGCCTGAAATGTGGGCAAAGGTCATCAAAGACATCATGGACCAGTTAGAAGCCGCTGAATGATCACGGCGCGCCTGCCATCAGGCTATGTGTCTGGGTGCGCCTCCGGGCAGGCCGGATGGTTGATGACTGCGGTGCCGTTATGCCCGCAAAAGCGGCGCGGCCCAGCTATTGAGCTTTTTGACGCTGTCGTCCTGCATTCAGCTTTCGCACTTGCGACATGGGGTGTGGCCGCCATGCTTTGGCTGCGCCGATGAAGCGCCTGCACCAAACCGAGTTCATCGCGCTGATGGCCATGGTTGCGGCCACCGTGGCGTTTTCGATTGATGCGATGCTGCCCGCCCTGCCGGAAATTGGCGCCGCGCTGGCGCCGGACAACCTGAACAATGCGCAACTGATCATCACAAGCTTTGTGCTTGGGATGGGTCTGGGCACATTGTTCACCGGCCCGCTGTCAGATGCATTCGGGCGCAAGCCGGTGATGGTCGGTGGCGCGATCCTTTATTCGATTGCCGCCGCCGCCGCCTGGGCCGCGCAATCGCTAGAGGTGATGCTGATCGCCCGCGTCGTGCAGGGTTTCGGGGCCGCAGGTCCGCGCGTTGTCGCGATGGCCCTGATCCGCGACCTTTACACAGGGTCCAACATGGCCCGGATCCTGTCACTGGTCATGGTGGTCTTTTCCGTAGTCCCCGCGTTGGCACCAACATTGGGGCATTACATCATTATGGGCTTTGGCTGGCGGGCGATCTTTGCCGCCTTCATCGCGTTTTCGCTGATATCAACGGTGTGGCTGATGTTAAGACAGCCCGAGACATTGCAGCCCGCAGACCGCCGCCCGCTCAGTTTCCGCGCGCTGATGTCAGCCGTCGGGGAAATGTTCGCCCATAGAACGGCGCGCCTGTCGATCTTTGTCCAGACACTGACCTTCGGGATGCTGTTCACGATCCTGTCCACGACGCAGCAGGTGTTTGATATCACCTTTGGCCAGGGCGATCATTTTCACCTGTGGTTCGGCTTTATCGCGGTCGTTGCGGCCTCATCAGGTTTTCTGAATGCGCGGATCGTGGTGCGGCTGGGGATGCGGGCCATCATCAAGGGGATGTATATCGCCCAGATTTTTCTGACCTTGGGGCTGATCGCGATCACGCTGATTGGCGCGCCCTATTGGCTTGCCTTTAGCGCCTATGTGATCTGGGTGATCGGGAACTTCTTTCAGGCCGGGATGACCATCGGCAACCTTAACGCGCTCGCGATGGAGGAAATGGGCCATATCGCAGGGCTTGCGGCCTCGGTCATTGCGGCGGTCGCAACGGTCGGTGCGGTCATCATTGCCGCCCCGCTGGCATTGATGTTCGACGGCACACCGCTGCCGATGGCCGTAGGCGCGCTATGCTGCGCCAGCCTTGCGCTGTGGCTGACCAACATGATCAAACGCCCGGGCGAGACCTAGGGCCTGAACCTAGGCTTTTGCTTGTTTCTTTTTGTCGGCAAGCTTTTGCGCCAGATCGCGGGCGATGTTGAAAGCGCCCTGGATCTTGTCGCGTTCCTTGGCCCAATCGCGGCGCACGATGATCTTGTTATCCTTGACCTTGGCCATCCCGTTTTGGTCATGCACGAATGCGACCAACCCCTCGGGGGAGGCGAATTTGTCGTTGTGGAACATGATCGTGGCCCCTTTGGGTCCCGCATCCAGCTTGGCAATCCCGGCCCGTTTGCACATCGCCTTGATGCGCACGACCAACATCAACGTATTGACCTCTTTGGGCAATTTGCCAAACCGATCAATCAATTCAGCCGCAAAGCCTTCCAGTTCGACCTTCGTCGTCAGCTCTGACAGGCGGCGGTACAGCCCAAGGCGGACATCCAGATCAGGCACGTAGTCTTCCGGGATCAGAACCGGCACACCCAGGTTGATCTGCGGCGCCCATTGACCGTCGTCGATAATGCCCTCGGCCGCACCGGATTTGATGGCTGATATCTGTTCTTCCAGCATCTGCTGATAAAGTTCGTAACCAACCTCGCGCATCTGCCCGGACTGTTCTTCGCCCAGCAGGTTACCTGCTCCGCGAATATCCAGATCCTGCGACGCCAGCGTGAACCCGGCCCCCAGCGTGTCAATGGACCCCAGCACACGCAGCCGTTTCTGGGCCGTATCCGTCAGTTTCTGGCGCGGTTTCGTCGTCAGATAGGCATAGGCACGGGTCTTGGATCGACCCACCCTGCCCCTGATCTGATAGAGCTGTGACAGGCCAAACATATCAGCCCGCCAGACAATCATCGTGTTCGCGGTCGGAATATCGAGGCCCGATTCAACAATCGTCGTGGCCAGCAGCACATCATATTTACCGTCGTAAAACGCGTTCATGCGGTCATCCAGCTCGCCCGCCGCCATCTGCCCGGTGGCCGAGATATACGTCACCTCGGGCACTTCACGTTTCAGGAAATTCTCCATTTCCGCCATGTCGGAAATCCGCGGAACAACAAGGAAGGATTGCCCGCCGCGATAATGTTCGCGCAACAGCGCCTCGCGGATGGTGATTGTGTCGAACTCGCTGACATAAGTGCGGATCGCCAACCGGTCGATGGGCGGGGTGCCGATGATCGACAGATCACGCACGCCCGACAATGACAGCTGCAGCGTCCGTGGAATCGGGGTTGCCGTCAGGGTCAGCACATGCACATCGGTGCGCAACTGCTTTAGCCGCTCCTTATGCTGCACCCCGAATTTTTGTTCCTCATCAATGACGAGCAGGCCAAGGTTCTTGAACCTGATCCCCTTCGCCAAAAGCGCATGGGTTCCCACCACGATGTCGACCGTGCCCTTGGTGATGCCATCACGGGTCTTGGCGGCATCGCCTGCACTGACAAACCGGGACAAGGGTGCCACATTCACGGGAAAGCCCCGGAACCGTTCGGCAAAGTTCTGATAATGCTGGCGGGCCAGCAACGTTGTGGGCGCGATAATGGCAACCTGCACACCTGACAAGGCCGCAACAAAAGCCGCCCTGATGGCCACTTCTGTTTTGCCAAAGCCCACATCGCCGCAAATCAACCGATCCATCGGCTTGCCGGCGGCGATGTCGTCCAGCACATCCTCAATCGCGGCCAGCTGATCGTCGGTTTCCACATAGGGAAAGCGGGCCAGAAACTGATCCCACAAGCCGTCAGGCGGGTCCAGCGCCGGGGCCGTGCGCAACTCACGCTCTGCTGCGACGCGGATCAACCGTTCGGCAATCTGCCTGATCCGTTCTTTCAGCTTGGCCTTCTTGGCCTGCCAGGCGCCGCCACCGAGCTTGTCCAGCAAACCCGTCTCATGCCCATATTTCGAAAGCAGTTCGATATTCTCGACCGGCAGATACAGTTTGGAGCTTTCGGCATATTCCAGCAGCAGGCATTCATGCGCCGCCCCAAGGGCTGTCACAACTTCCATGCCCTGAAAGCGGCCAACCCCGTGATCCACATGCACCACAAGATCGCCCGGTGACAGGCTGTTCGCCTCGGACAGAAAGTTCTCTGCCCGGCGTTTGCGCTTGGTCTGGCGGATCAGGCGGTCGCCTAGCACATCCTGTTCCGAAATGACGGTCAGACCCGGCGCCTCGAACCCGTGATCCAGCGGCCAGACCGCCAGATGCACCCCGCGTTTATCCACGCGGCTGAAATCCTTCACCCGAATGGCTTCGCTGATACCCTCATCCGCAATCAACCCTTCAAGACGCTCGCGCGCCCCTTCGGAATAAGACGCAATGACTACGGGGCCAGCGTCTAGCCTGACCTTCACATGATCTGACAGTGATTTGAAAAGGCTTATGTTTTCCTGTTGTCGTTCAGGTGCAAAGTTCCGGCCGATCCGCCCGCCTGCATCAATGACACCGGGGCCTGTTGCCTGTTTCAGGGGCGAGAATTGCAGCACGCGGTGACCCGCGACAGCGCCCGTCCAGGCGTCGTCGTCAAGATACAGCAATGCGGGCGGCGCTGGCTTATAGACGCTGTCCATCCGCCCCTTCTGCGACAGGGCGTGCATGCGGGTTCCGTATTGATCGGCGATACTGTCCCAGCGGGACACCCGCGCTGACGCGGTCTGATCATCCAATGTGACGGTCACATCGGGCAGGTAATCAAACAGTGTTTCCAGATTTTCCTCGAAAAATCCCAGCCAATGTTCGACACCGGCATGTTTGCGGCCCGCGCTTATCGCCTCGTAAAGCGGATCATCCGTGCCAGCGGCCCCAAACTCGATCCGGTAGTTCTGCCGAAACCGGGTGATGGCGGCCTCATCCAGAATGACCTCGGATACAGGGGCCAGTTCCACATCCGTCAGTTTTTCGGTGGTCCGCTGGGTCGCCGGATCAAACCGGCGGGCGCCATCCAGCACATCGCCAAACAGATCAAGGCGGACAGGTCCCGATTGGCCAGGCGGAAAGATATCAATGATCCCGCCGCGCACCGCGTAATCGCCGGGTTCCATCACAGTGGGGCTTTGCGTGAACCCCATCCGCACCAGAAACGCGCGCAATGCGGCCTCATCCAGCCGGCTGCCGACGCTGGCCTTGAATGCAGCCTCGCGCAGCACCGCGCGTGGCGGCACACGTTGCGTGGCCGCCGCCAGCGAGGTGAGCAGAACAAACCGCGCGGGCATATCGTGGACAAGCGCGGCCAGTGTCGCCATGCGCGTGGCCGAGATATCGGCATTGGGCGACACCCGGTCATATGGCAGGCAATCCCAGGCCGGAAACACAAAGACAGGCATATCCGGGGCAAAGAACGCCAATGCGGCTTGCATCGCGGCCAGACGCTTGTCATCGCGGGCCACATGCAGGACCGGTCCGGATTTTGCGACCTCGTCAAGGATCAGTCGCGCGTCGAAACCTTCCGGCGCGCCGCAGACCGTAATGTGTTTGGGATCAGACATGCGCGCTCACCTACCCTGACCGGGCGGCGTGTCAACCGGCATCGCGCAAATTTGGCGGTGCATCAGAACCAGACGGGGTGCGACAGGTTGTGATACATCCCATACATGGCCGTCAGAAAGATCGACAACATCGCGATGGACTGGATCCAGAACCGCAGCCGGATCAACGCCCTGACCAGCGCATCGCCGGTCGGCTGATCGGCGGCAAAATCGCGCGACGCCCGCACACTGATCATCCCGACAATCGTCAGCGGAACCGCCAGAAAAAAGAGGCCCTGCGCAAATTCAAACCCGTAGTAAAAGCCGATCATCGCAAGCGTGCTGAGGATGAAGGTCGCAAAGCCCATGATCCAGATCCCTGCAATATCATTGATGTCCAGCAACCGCCGGACGTTGATCGCCACCATCATATCGAGGTCTTGTGCCGTCTGTCCGCCATGACGCCGCGCCCGCAGGATCATGTCGAACGGCACGCCCAATATCCAGTGACTGACCATCGACCATGTCACCGCAACCGCAAGCCAGTACCACATGTTGGAAAACGTCCGCAGGTCGATCACTTGAAAAATTGCGTCGTTCCAATCCACTACCGGTCTCATTCATCAGTTGATTTGCGTCGCGACACTAACGCGGGTCCTGCGGCTTGCCCAGACTTGTGAAGGATGTAATTCCGTGTAACCAAGTTCCCAGCTTGTCCGGAGGCCCGCCAATGAAACCAACCGTTGCTCCATTTCCGACCACGCGGCTGCGTCGCATGCGCAAAACACCTGCGCTGCGCGCGCTTGCAAGGCAGAACACGCTCAGCGTTGATGACCTGATTTGGCCGGTATTCGTGATGGACGGGGTTGATGCCGAAACCCCCGTCGCCTCGATGCCCGGCGTGACCCGCAAGACGGTGGATCGCATTGCAAAAGCCGCGACAGAGGCCCAAGCCCTTGGCATCAAAGCGATTTGCATCTTTCCCTATACAGGGATGGAGGCCCGGACCGAAGATTGCGCCATGGCCTGGGACCCCGACAACCTGACCAATCAGGCCATCCGCGCGATCAAGGCCGCAGCACCCGATATTGCGGTGATGACGGATATCGCGCTCGACCCCTATAACATCAACGGGCATGACGGCTTTGTCGAAAATGGCGAAATCGTCAATGACCGCACCGTCGAGGCGCTGGTGAAAATGGGTCTGGCACAGGCCGATGCGGGCGCCGATATCCTTGGCCCTTCGGACATGATGGATGGGCGCATCGGGGCCATTCGGGGCGCCCTTGAAAGCGCCGGGCATCAGGACGTCACGATCCTGAGCTATACCGCCAAATACGCGTCCAGCTTTTATGGCCCGTTTCGCGATGCGGTCGGTGCCTCTTCGGCGCTGACGGGCGACAAGAACACCTATCAGATGGATCCCGGCAATAGCGACGAGGCGTTGCGCCTGGTCGCCCGCGACCTGTCCGAAGGGGCTGATATGATCATGGTAAAACCGGGTACGCCCTACCTGGATATTTGCAGACGCGTGAAGGACATGTTCGGCGTCCCGACCTATGCCTATCAGGTCAGCGGTGAATACGCGATGATCCAGGCCGCCGCCCAAAACGGCTGGCTAGACCTTGAAAAGGTCATGATGGAAAGCCTGCTGGGGTTCAAACGGGCCGGTTGTGACGGCATTCTGACCTATTTTGCACCTGCTGCAGCCAGACTGCTGAATGCCTGACGATGCCATCTTGAGCGGCCGCCAGATGCGCCCGGCAGCTTCCGCGTGACACGCTAGCATTGATTGCGTATGCTGCGCCCATAAGAGGCACAAAGCCCCACACAGGCACATAAGGCGGACCTAGATATGAGCAGTTTGACACGGCGCAACGTTGCGCTTGGTATTTTGGCATCCACATCACTGGCGGCATGCGGCAACGGGATCGGCAGCAACGGGGCTGCAACGATTGATGCCCGCGTTCAAAGCACGCTGAACTTCATGTATCAGACTTACCCCGGCACCCGTGACCTTGCAGGCCGGGCCGCAGGCATGCTGGTCATGCCACTGATCACCGAGGCCGGGATCGGCCTTGGCGGCAGTTTCGGACGCGGGGCCTTGCTGGTTCAGGACAGCACCGTCGATTACTATTCCGCCGCAAGCGGCAGTGCCGGGTTCCAGATCGGCGCCCAGCAGTTCAGTTCGGTTCTGTTCTTCATGACCCAAGAGGCATTGCTGGAATTCCGCCGGTCGCCCGGTTGGGCTGCCGGTGCGGATATCGAATACGCCGTCAGCGATCAGGGCGAAAGCCTGCGGGCTGAAACCACCACGTCGCTATCACCTGTGATCGCCGTGAACTTTGCCCAAACCGGCTTGCGGATCGGCGCATCGCTGGAGGGGATCAAGTACACCCGCATCATCCCGTAGTGGATGAAAGCCAGCGCATGCCTGCGACGAAAAATGTCGTTTTCGGATAAGCCACCTGCCCGCTAAGCCCGCAGCATCATCCTGCGGGCCAACGGGAGAAAGCGCATGCAGACAACAACCAGAGTGGCCGTCATTGGCGGAGGTGTTGTCGGATGCTCCGTCCTGTACCACCTGACCAAGCTTGGCTGGTCGGATGTGATGTTGCTGGAACGCTCGGAACTGACCTCGGGCTCGACCTGGCACGCGGCGGGCGGTTTTCATACGCTGAACGGCGACACCAACATGGCCGCTTTGCAAGGCTACACCATCAAGCTTTACAAGGAACTTGAGGACATTACCGGCATGTCCTGCGGGCTGCATCATTCGGGTGGCGTGACGCTGGCGGACAATCAGGACCGGTTTGACATGCTTGTCGCCGAACGGGCCAAGCATCGCTATATGGGGCTGGATACCCATATCGTGGGTCCCGAAGAGATTGCAAAGATCGCCCCGATCACAAATCTCGATGGGATTGTCGGCGCGCTATATGACCCTCTGGACGGGCATCTGGACCCCTCGGGAACCACGCATGCCTATGCAAAGGCGGCCCGCATGGGCGGTGCGACGATCGAGACCCATTGCAAGGTCACCGAAACCAATCAGCGCCCCGATGGTACTTGGGAGGTGGTGACGGACAAGGGAACGATCCACGCCGAACATGTGGTCAATGCGGGCGGTCTTTGGGCGCGGGAAGTTGCGGCCATGGCCGGGATTTATGCACCGCTGCACCCGATGGAACACCAATATATCGTCACCGACGACATTCCCGACATCTATAACCGCGATGAGGAACACCCCCATGTGATTGATCCGGGCGGGGAAAGCTATCTGCGCCAGGAAGGGCGCGGCCTGTGTATCGGGTTCTATGAAAAGCCCTGCAAGCCATGGGCCGTTGATGGAACGCCGTGGGATTTCGGGCATGAATTGCTGCCAGACGACCTCGACAAGGTCGAGGCCTCGATCGAGTTTGCCTATCGCCGCTTTCCGATCCTTGCCAATGCGGGCGTCAAGACGGTCATCCACGGCCCGTTTACCTTTGCACCGGACGGCAACCCATTGGTCGGGCCAGTGCCGGGCATGCGGAATTACTGGTCCGCCTGCGGGGTGATGGCGGGCTTCAGTCAGGCGGGCGGCGTTGGTCTGATGCTGGCCCAATGGATGACGCAGGGCGAATGCGAACGCGACGTAACAGCCCTGGATGTGGCCCGTTACGGATCATGGATCACACCCGGCTATACCCGCCCCAAAGTCATCGAAAACTACCAGAACCGGTTTTCTGTCAGCTACCCCAATGAGGAACTGCCAGCCGCCCGCCCCCACCGGACAACGCCAATGTATGACATCTTCAGTGATCTTGGGGCGGTCTGGGGCCACCAGTTCGGGTTGGAGGTTGCGAATTATTTCGCCCGCGACGACGACCCGACCTTTGAGACACCAACATTCCGCCGGTCCGACGCGTGGAACGCAACACGGCGCGAGGTTCAGGCCGTCCGCGCCGGTGTTGGCATCAACGAGGTCCAGAATTTCGGCAAGTTCAGCGTAACGGGCATGGGCGCGCGCGATTGGCTGGATCGGATCATGGCCGGGCGCGTCCCGCAGCCCGGGCGGATGTCATTGACCCCAATGCTGTCACCCGGCGGGCGTCTATGGGGGGATTTCACCATCTCCTGTCTGTCGGAAACCGAATACCAGCTGACCGCCAGCTATGGTGCGCAGGCCATTCATCACCGCTGGTTCATGCAAAACGCCAGCCCCGATGCGCAAGTCGCCAATATCTCGGACCGGCGCACGGGCTTTCAGATTGCTGGACCAAAGGCAGGCGCCTTACTGGCCGCATGCACGCGCGACGATGTGGCGACACTCAAATTCCTCGACGTGCGCCGCATGACGGCGGGACAGGTTGCCTGTATCGTGCAGCGGGTCAGCTACACAGGCGATCTGGGCTATGAAATCTACTGCGATCCCATGGATCAGCGACAATTGTGGTGGACCCTCTGGCAGGCCGGGCAACCGCTGGGGATCACGCCGTTTGGCATGCGGGCCATGATGTCGCTGCGACTGGATCGGTTCTTTGGCGCATGGCAGCGGGAATATTCACCCGATTACACCGCCGCGGAAACCGGGATGGATCGCTTTATCGACTTCAAGAAGAACACCGATTTCATCGGCCGGGCCGCGGCAGAGGCCGAGCGCGCAACACCGCCCGCACGGACGCTTGTCGCGTTTGCGGTTGATGCGGATGACGCAGATGTCGTGGCCTATGAACCGGTCTTTATTGATGGCGACGTTGTGGGGTTCTGCACCTCGGGCGGCTATTCGCATCATGCGGATCAATCAATTGCCATAGCGTTAATCCCGCGCGCCCAGGCAGGTGACGGACTTGTCGCGGAAATCGAGATCATGGGCCAACGCCGCAAGGCCACGCAGTTATCGACCGCCCTTTTTGATCCTGCGCGGCGGTCGATGGCCTGATGATCCCCATTCTGATCCTTGCCGGCGGCGGATCGACCCGCATGGGTGGTCGGGACAAGCTGATGGAGGATGTGGGCGGCCAGCCGCTTTTGCGTCAACATGCGCGTCAGGCGCTGGCGCTTGGCGGGCCGGTTTTTGTGGCCTTGCCGGCGGCAGATCACCCGCGCGCTGCGGCACTTGCGGGGCTGGATGTGCAGGTCCTTGCGGTGGCAGACGCGGCTGAGGGGATGTCAGGCACCATGCGCGGGGCGGTCGCCATGCTGCCCAAATGCGAGGCATTCATGATGGTTCTGGCGGACCTGGTTGCGATTGATGCCAGTGATTTGCGCCGGATCGACCAGGCCCGCACCGACAACCCCGACTTTGTGATCTGGCGTGGCGCAACAGCCGATGGCAAATCCGGTCACCCGATCATCTTTGATGCAAGCCTGCGCCCGGAATTTGCGAAATTGCACGGTGATGGCGGCGGTGAAGCCTTGGTGAACCCACGCAAGGCACAGACCCACCTGACCCCGCTAAAAGGGCGGCGCGCCCGGCTTGATCTGGACACGCCCCAGGATTGGGATGACTGGCGGGCGGGGCGCCTTACCTGAACGGCAATAGCGCCTCTAGTTTGCTTAGCGTCTTGCGGGCGGCCCGGAACTTTTTGACGCCTTCCTTGGTCTCAAGCTCTGGGAACAGGGCAAATAGCTCATCACGTTGTTCAGGCACGATGCTGCCAAGCGTATAGGCGCTCGGCTGGAAACTTTCGCTCCATGTGCCGTCGGCCAACACGGCCTGATGATCATCAAACATAAAGTGGATGTAGGATGTACCAGGGACATTCACCGTCTCGACACCGTCCAGCTTTGTCAGATGCGTGGCGGCGACAAAAACTTCGTTTTCATAAAAATGGGTCCGGGCCATTTCCGAGACGATCAGCATCCGGTGATAAGGTGAGACGAGCATATCGCGTTCCGGCATATGATCACCCAGCGATCCCGCCCGGATCAGAACCGGCCGCAGTTTTGGCATGGCCTTCAGATCATCCATGCTGACCTGCCTGTCACCCACCCAGGCAATCTGCTGAATGCCGTTATCGCGGGTCAGGACCCGGTCACCGATCTGAAGATGCTCGACCAGACGTTCGCCCTTTGGCGTCGCGATACGTGTTCCGGGCGTAAAGCACGGGACCGTTGGCTGCACCGATCGCACAGCGTCGCGCATGGCGGTCTTAGCGGTATCAATATTCATTCGTACTCAACTCACACTTGTTTAAACAACGACCAGCCGCATCACCAAACGGCATCTGAATATGATGCCAATGTCGACACTTACGCCGGATATCCGGACGTATTGACCGAGGGCGCCGGGAACAATGAGGCACCGTACATCCCTTGTAGGCGGAAAACTGCCGACACACAAACAAATCCGTCACAAACTAGACGAAAGTTCAGTGCGGGCGTGACATTTTTCTACAAGTTTGGGGGAACACGCAAAAACGTGTGGTGCCGATGGAGAGACTCGAACTCTCACGATGTTGCCATCGGGGGATTTTGAATCCCCTGCGTCTACCATTCCGCCACATCGGCCAGTGCGCATCTCCTAAAGCGCAGCGCAGGGCGCGTCAATCACAGGGTACGCTTTTTTGGCGCTACAGGCGTGTCGCCGAAAATGTATCACAATCGGCCAGATTGCCGCTTTCGTAACCGCGGGCGAACCAACGCTGTCGCTGCTCGCTGGTGCCGTGGGTAAAGGTGTGCGGGCGCACCACCTGCCCCGCATTGCGTTGCAGCGTATCATCGCCAATCTGAGCCGCGGCATTCATCGCCTCGGCAATATCGCCGCGTTCCAGACTGTTGAAACGGGCCTGTGCCGCCCGCGCCCAAATGCCCGAAAAACAATCGGCCTGCAGTTCGACCCGCACGGACATGGCGTTGGAATCTGCCTCGCTCATCTGGGCGCGCAATTGGTTCACCTGTCCCAAAATCCCCAACTCGTTCTGAACATGATGGGCAATTTCATGGGCAACCACATAGGCCGCCGCAAAATCGCCTGCCGCCCCAAGGCGCTGTTCGAGAGTTGTAAAGAATGCGGTGTCCAGAAAGGCCTTTTCTTCTGGCGGGCAGTAGAACGGACCGGTGGCCGCAGACGCACCCCCACAGGCTGATTGGGTCTGACCCTTAAAAAGTACAAGTGTTGGGGGAACATAAGGCTCGCCCACCTGACGCTGAAAGATATCGGCCCAGACCTCTTCGGTATCGGCAAGCGTGACCGAGACGAATTCTGCCGCACGTTCATCTGCCGGGGTGATTTCGGTGGATTGGCTGGTCTGGACCGTGCCATTGCCGCCCAGATCAACGAACTGGCTTGTATCAACGCCAAAATACCACCCGGCCAAAAGAATCAGGACACCCGCGATCCCCCCAATGCCACCGACACTGCGTCGGCCACGGCCACCACTGCGCCGCCGGTCCTCGATATTGCTGCTTCCGCGCCGTCCTTGCCATTTCATGTGTGATACTCCCCCACGCTCAGGTCACTTTATGCGGTTTGATGGGGCACACAAGCTTGACCACTGCGACCCGTCATGGCCTAACGCAAAAAATTGCAGAAAGTTCATTATGCTTCGCAGGCTCTACAACTGGACCATGTCACTGGCACAATCGCCGCACGCGTTGTGGGCGCTTGCCATTGTCGCCTTTGTGGAATCCTCTTTCTTTCCGATCCCGCCGGATGTGCTGATGATCCCGATGATCATTGCCAGACCATCGCGGGCCTTCCTGATCGCGGGCGTGGCGACGGTGGCATCGGTGGGGGGCGGTCTGTTTGGCTATTATATCGGCCACGCCCTGATGGGGACGATTGGCCAACCAATCCTTGAATTCTACGGCAAGGATGCAAGCTTTGCTGAAATGTCCGCCGTCTTTAACGAATACGGGGCCTGGGCAGTCGTGGTTGCGGGGGTAACATTCCTGCCATTCAAGGTCATCACCATCGCATCGGGCGTCACCGGTCTATCCCTGCCTGTCTTTATCGCCTCGTCCATCTTCGCGCGTGCCTTACGCTTTTTCATCGTGGCCGCCCTTTTGTGGAAATTTGGTGAACCTATTCGGGACTTCATCGAAAAACGGCTGGGATTGATGTTCATCCTGTTTTGCCTGCTGCTGATCGGCGGCTTTGCCCTGATCGGATTACTATGACCCGCAACCTGATGATCATTCTGGCCACGGGCGGGTCTGTGGCACTTCTGGGTGGGGCGTTTATCTTTCAGATGCTGGGCTATCCGCCCTGTGCGATGTGCCTGTGGCAACGCTGGCCGCATGCGGTTGCCATCGTCGTGGGATTGCTGGCGCTGCAAATTCAGGGGCGGCTGCTGCCGCTGATTGGCGCACTTGCCGCCGCAACGACCGCAGGGATTGGCATTTTCCACACCGGGGTCGAGCGGGACTGGTGGGAAGGCCCCAGCAGCTGCACCGGCGGTGGGGCGCTGGATGGGCTCAGCGGGGCTGACCTGCTGGCCGTCGAAGGGCCGCGGGTCGTGATGTGCGATCAGGTGTCGTGGGAATTTCTGGGGCTGTCCATGGCCAGCTGGAACGCCCTGTTTTCGCTGGACCTGATGGTCGGCTGGATCATGGCGATCATCCTTAGCGGCGCGTCGACAGCAAAAGGCTCGTCTCGGATCGGGTAACGCCGTCAACGCGCCGAACCGCAAACAGGATGCGGTCAAAGTCTTCCAATGTATCAGCGCCGATTTCGGCAATCAGATCCCATGTGCCATTGGTTGAATGCACCGCACGCACCCCGGCCATCCCGGTCAGACGCCCCAACGCGCGCTCTGCCCCGCGTCCGGCGATTTCCAGCATCATCAGGCCCCGCACCGCATCGGGGCGGACATCGGACCGGGTCAGTGCCGTAAAGCCCACGATTTCGCCGCCCCCGATCAACCGGTCCAGACGGACCCGCACGGTCGACCGGGTCACGCCCAATTGCCCGGCCAGATCCGACAGTGATGCGCGCCCATCCTGTTTCAGCGCAGAAATCAGGCGATTATCCAATTCGTCCATTCGGCTTGCCCATTTTGCTGAGTTCACCTGCAATTTGCACAATTTGCCCGCTTATCATAGCCGTTGTTTTGCGCAACAGTGCGGCCATGACACAAAAACATTGTATATTGATCGGCGCCCCGGTGGATTGCGGCAAGCGTCGTCGCGGCTGCCTGATGGGCCCCGACGCTTACCGCACCGCAGGCATCGCCGACGCCATCACCGACCTTGGACACAGTGTCGAGGATATGGGCAACCTGACCCCGGCAGAGGTCATGGTGCCGACCCCAGCCAACCCGAAAGTTTACAAGCTGGCCGAGAATGTGGGCTGGACCCGGACCTTGATGGATGCCGCACAGAATGCCGCGCCTAACGGGATGCCGATCTTTCTGGGGGGCGATCACGCGCTGGCGGCCGGCACGGTTGCGGGGATGGCAGCACATGCGCAAAAGGCCGGCAGGCCCTTCTTTGCGCTCTGGCTTGATGCGCATAGTGACATTCACACGCCCGACACCACCGATACCGGGAATTTGCACGGAACACCGGTGGGTTACGTGACCGGGCGGGACGGGTTTGGTGCCTATCCGCCCCTGCCCGCGCGGGTTGATCCGGCAAATATCTGCATGATCGGGCTACGCTCTGTTGATGCGGCGGAACATGCGGTGCTTGATGATGGCGATGTGATGCTGGTCGATATGCGCATGATCGACGAAGAGGGTATTCGCGCCCCATTGCAGACATTTCTGGATCGGGTCGCCGCGGCCAACGGGATGCTGCATGTCTCGCTGGATGTTGATTTCCTTGATCCCGGCGTCGCCCCGGCGGTGGGAACCACCGTGCCCGGTGGGGCAACCGTGCGCGAGGGGCATCTGGTCATGGAGATGCTCTGCGACAGCGATCTTGTCAGCTCGCTTGATCTGGTCGAGCTGAACCCGTTTCTGGACGATCGCGGCAAAACCGCCAACCTGATGGTTGATCTGACCGCATCACTTCTGGGTCGCCGCGTCTTTGACCGGCCGACCCGCAGCAACGCCTGAGGAGGCCCCTGATGACCCTCAAAGCGTCAAAGCTGGCCATGGTGCCATTTGTCAGCGTCGATAACATGATGCGCCTGGTGCATCATGTCGGTATCGAGCCGTTCATGGCCGATCTGGCCGCCGCCATCGAAGCCGATTTCGCCCGTTGGGATCTGTTCGACAAGACCCCGCGTCTTGGCAGCCATTCGGATGTTGGCGTGATCGAACTGATGCCCACATCGGACGGCATCCAATACGGGTTCAAATACGTCAACGGCCACCCAAAGAACATGAAGGAAGGCCTGCAGACCGTCACCGCCTTTGGGGTTCTGGCCGATGTGGATAGTGGCTATCCGATCCTGTTTTCGGAGATGACCGTTCTGACCGCTTTGCGGACGGCTGCGATGTCTGCCGTGGCAACCCGGCATCTGGCCCGCAAGGACGCGCGGACCATGGCCATGATCGGCAATGGGGCGCAATCCGAATTCCAATGTCTTGCGCAGAAGGCCGTGAACGGGATTGATCAGATACGCCTTTACGATATTGACCCAGCGGCCACCGATAAATGCGCCGCAAATCTTGCAGGTCTTGGGTTTGAGCTGGTGAAATGCACCACTCCGGAAGACGCGATTGAGGGTGCGGATGTCATCACAACCGCAACCGCGGACAAGGATATGCAGACGATCCTGACCGACAACATGGTTGGTGCGGGCGTGCATATCAACGCGATTGGGGGCGATTGTCCCGGCAAGACCGAGCTACATCGCGATATCGTCGCGCGGTCAGCTGTGTTTACCGAATATACGCCGCAAACCCGGATCGAAGGCGAAATCCAGCAAATGGCGCCCGATCATCCGGTGACGGAGTTGTGGCAGGTGATCAATGGCGCCGCACAGGGGCGCAAGACAGCCGCTGACATCACCCTGTTCGACGGGGTCGGCTTTGCGATCGAGGATTTCAGCGCCCTGCGCTATGTCCATGAGAAAATTCAGGACACGCCGTTCTACATTGATCTGGACTTGATCGCTGACCCGGACGATCCACGCGACCTGTTCGGCATGCTGAAACGGGCCGGCTGACGCGGCAACAGGTATGCACGACGCGGCCACGCAACATGGCGGGGGCCGTCAGTGGTAGTGGAATTCGCCGGTCACATGGCGCCATTCGCCCGGGCTGATCATCTTGCGATGAACAAAGCGGACAGAATGCAGCGGGCCATCCAGCTTTTCCTGCCAAAAGCCGATGAAATTCAGTAGTTTATCGTGATCTGGCGCCAGATCGTAATCCTGCCAGACAAAGGTATTCAAAACATGCGGATGGTCGGGCATATGGTAGAACATTTCCGCCGTGGTCAGCCCGTATCCTTTCATCATTAACTCGGTCTCTGAACGCATTGCTGCTCCTTTCGTTGACGTTTCTATGGTGAAAGGATTGCAAACAGGTAAACTTTGTCAACAAAAACAGTGTGTTATCAATCTACTTCGTTGGCTGCCAGCACCAAGCGGTTTGGCCCATTGCACCCTATATCAAGTGTCTGCTACATTGTACGCAACGAAATATAGCAGTGCTAGACACGACAGGCGAACCAGTTGAACGACACCCCAGAAACACCTGAAAACGATGACGAAATTCCGCCAGCGCGCCCAGCGTATGACGGGCCTGCAGTCACCATCGAGCATGAGCTGAAGACCAGCTATCTCGACTACGCCATGAGCGTCATCGTCAGCCGTGCCATTCCGGATCTGCGCGACGGTTTGAAACCCGTGCATCGGCGCATCATCTATTCGATGTACGAAAAAGGGATTACGGCCGACAAATCATACCGCAAATCCGCAAAATCCGTCGGCGACGTGATGGGGTCGTATCACCCGCATGGCGACAGCGCGATTTATGATGCATTGGTGCGTATGGCGCAGGATTTCTCGATGTCGCTGCCATTGATCGACGGTCAGGGCAATTTCGGCTCGATGGATGGGGATGGCGCGGCTGCGATGCGCTATACCGAAAGCCGGCTGGCCAAGGTCGCGCAATTCATGACCGATGACCTGCCAAAGGACACCGTTGATTTCATTGACAATTACGACGGCAAGGAAAAGGAACCCTCGGTTCTTCCTGCCCGTTTTCCGAATATGCTGGTCAATGGTGCAGGCGGTATTGCGGTCGGGATGGCCACCAATATTCCGCCCCATAACCTTGGCGAAGTGATTGATGCGACACTGGCCCTGATTGATGAACCCGACCTGTCGTCAGAGCAGTTGATCGACTATATCCCTGCCCCCGACTTTCCCACCGGCGGTATCATTCTGGGCCGGTCCGGCGCGCGCAAGGCCTATCTGGAAGGCCGCGGATCGGTTGTGGTCCGTGCCCGCACCCATGTCGAGGAATTGCGCAAAGACCGCTATGCCATTGTGATTGATGAAATCCCCTATCAGGTGAACAAAGCGGTCATGATCGACCGCGTGGCCGAGGCGGCCCGCGACAAGCGGATTGAAGGGATTGCGCATGTGCAGGACGAATCCGACCGCAATGGCGTGCGTGTCGTGATCGAGCTGAAACGGGACGCAACCGCCGAGGTGGTGCTGAACCAGCTATTCCGTTTCACCCCCATGCAAACGCATTTCGGCTGCAACATGCTGGCCCTGAACGGTGGCAAGCCCGAGCAACTGACGCTGCGCGCTTTCCTGACATCCTTCGTGGACTTCCGCGAAGAGGTTGTGGCCCGCCGCACCGCGTTTGAGCTGCGCAAGGCCCGCGAGCGGGCGCATATCCTTTGCGGTCTGGCCGTGGCGGTGACCAATATTGACGAGGTTGTCGCAACGATCCGGGCTTCTGCCGATGCCGCAACGGCCCGCGAAAAGCTGATGACCCGACGCTGGCCTGCTGCCAGCATTCTGGAATACATCGCGCTGATCGACGATCCGACCCATACGGCCAATGATGATGGCACCTATAACCTGTCCGAAACCCAGGCACGCGCCATTCTGGAACTGCGCCTGCAACGACTGACCCAGATCGGGGTGCAGGAAGTAACGGACGAGTTGCAGGAACTGGCGAAGAAAATCCGCGAATATCTCGAAATCCTTGGCTCGCGGGATCGGATCATGCAGATCATCCGCGATGAACTGACCGAAGTCCGCGACCTGTTCGCGGTTCCGCGCCGCACAGAGGTGGTCGAATGGGCCGCCGACATGGATGATGAGGACCTGATCGAGCGTGAAGACATGGTCGTCACCGTCACATCGGGCGGCTATATCAAGCGTACGGCCCTGACCGATTTCCGCGCCCAACGACGCGGCGGCAAGGGGCTGTCCTCAATGGCGACCAAGGAAGAGGATGTCGTCACAACCCTGTTCGTGGCCAATACCCATACCCAATTGCTGTTCTTCACAACCGACGGGATGGTCTACAAGCTTAAGACCTGGCGCCTGCCGCTTGGCAGCCGTACGGCCAAGGGCAAGGCCATTGTGAACATTCTGCCAATTCCGCAAGGTGTGTCGATTGCAGCGATCATGCCCGTCGACCGGCCCGAAGATGAATGGGACGATCTGCAGGTTGTCTTTGCCACATCTGCTGGAACTGTGCGCCGTAACAAGCTGTCAGACTTCACAAATGTCATGCGCAACGGCAAGATCGCAATGAAGTTCGAGGACGAGCATGCCGAGACGACGCTGATCAATGCACGTATCGCGTCGAATGATGACGATGTCATGCTGGTCACTGATTCCGGCCGGGCCATCCGTTTTCCGGCGACCGATGTGCGGGTCTTCAACTCCCGCTCCTCGGTTGGGGTCCGGGGCATCAAGCTGCAGGGTGATGATAAGGTCGTCTCCATGTCGATCATCCGCCACTTCAAGGCCGAGGCGGACGAACGCGCCGCCTATCTGAAAATGCGGCGCGCGATGGCGGGCCTGACAGACGACGCCGAAAACGAGGATGAAGAGGCCGCACCCGGCCAGATCAGCCCAGACCGCTATGCCGAGATGTCGGCGGTTGAAAACCTGATCCTGACGATCACGGCAAAAGGGTCCGGTAAGCTGTCATCAAGCCACGATTATCCGGTGCGCGGGCGCGGTGGCATGGGCGTGGCCGCCATGGACAAGGCAATGCGCGGTGGCCCATTGGTCACCTCGTTCCCTGTCGAGATGTCGGATCAGATCATGCTGGTCACATCGACCGGCCAATCCATCCGTGTACCAATTGAGGGCATTTCCTTCCGGTCGCGTGGTGCGGGCGGGGTCAAGGTATTTGACACAGGCAAGGGCGAAACCGTTGTCAGCGTCGCCTGGATCGCTGATCAGGGCGAAGACGACGCGCCGGATGATGGCGAAAGCTAAGCTATTGGTCAGGCAGATGTGATCTGCCTGAACACCTTTTGAAACAGGATGCGACGGCATTTCTGCCACAGTCCAAACTCGCAAGAAATCTGTTGATTGGATTCAATAATTTCGAGGCGTATGACCACAGCATTCACACTCTTAACGATAGGTATTTCCGTGTCCTACAACAAATTTGTCGCAGCGGCAGTCTGCGCGCTCGTATCATCAGCGGCCACTGCACAAGGCATCACCGGCGGTGAGCTTGGCTTTGGCTATTCCACATTCCTTGACGACGATATCGACACATCGCTTTACACGTTCAACGGCGGCGTCGAAATCGGCTTTAGCCCGGAATTCTCCCTCGGGCTCAGCGGTGCGTCTTACTCTGCAGCAAGCGGGGACGAAGATAACATCACTGACACCAACATCACCGTGCACGGTATCTTCAATCTGAACGATGCGACAGCCTTGGGTGTTTTTGTCGGGCGTGACTTCCTGGCGGAAGAGGAAATCGACCCCGATGATCCAACAGCCGAAATTGCAGAGGCCACCACATATGTTGGTGCCGAGGCGCGGACCTCATTTGCTGGCGGCAGCGTAGAGGGGTATCTGGGTTTCCTCGATTCTGACATCGACGGCGATGACGACGTCACCCAAACAATTTTCGGTGTCGAGGCCGCCTACGAAGCAGCCCCAAGCTTTGATGTATTGCTGGGCATCGATTCCTATCGCGTGAGCGATGACGATGAATCGATCACCGTCACAGCGGTCTCTATCGGCGGTGCCTATAAGATTGCCGGCGGCCCATCCATTTATGGTGAATTCGGGAATGTCAGCATTTCAGGATCCGATGGCGATGTGGACGTCAGCTTTGGCGATGAAAGCTTTGTGGGTCTTGGTGTGACATACACATTCGGGCCAGCCGGCACCGACGGTGCCTTCGGATCGCGCAGCCGGAACGACGCGATCGGTTTCTGATACCACCCGCTGGTATTTCGACACACAGGGGTTCGGGCATAACTGCCCGAACCCCTTTTCATTTGCGGCCCTTCGCACTAGGTCAGCGGCATGACACAGATCCTCAATATCATCGGCGGCGGCATGGCCGGGTCAGAGGCCGCTTGGCAAGCTGCAAATGCGGGCCTGCAGGTCATCATGCACGAGATGCGCCCAAAGGTGGAAACCTTTGCCCACCGCACCGGCCATCTGGGCGAGATGGTCTGCTCGAACTCTTTCCGGTCTGACGATCATGAACAAAATGCGGTCGGCCTGTTGCATTGGGAAATGCTGCAAGCAGACGGGCTGATCATGAAAACGGCCTACAAACATCGCCTGCCCGCGGGCGGGGCGCTTGCCGTTGATCGCGATCCTTTTGCGCAAAGCGTGACTGCCGCCCTCACCGCCCATCCCAATATCCGTATCGTTTACGACGAGGTCACGACCCTGCCGGATGACGGGCATTGGATTATCGCCACAGGCCCCCTGACATCCGGCGCGCTGGCTGATGCGATCAAAGCGGAAACCGGGGCCGAGGCTTTGGCCTTTTTCGACGCCATCGCGCCCATCGTCTATCATGACAGTATTGATATGGACGTCGCATGGATGCAGTCGCGCTATGACAAGGGCGCGACAGAGGCCGAGCGCACCGCATACCTGAACTGTCCGATGACCAAGGACCAGTACGAGGCCTTTATCGACGCATTGCTTGCCGCCGATAAGACCGCATTCAAGGAAGGTGAAACCGCAGGCTATTTCGACGGCTGCCTGCCGATTGAGGTGATGGCCGAACGTGGGCGCGAAACCTTGCGCTTTGGCCCGATGAAGCCCGTCGGACTGACCAACGCCCACCAGCCCGATCAAAAACCCTACGCCGTGGTGCAACTGCGGCGCGACAACGCGCTGGGGACCCTCTTCAACATTGTCGGCTTCCAGACCAAGATGAAATACGCCGCACAGAAGTCTGTTTTTAAAATGATTCCTGGGCTTCAGGATGCCGAATTTGCCCGCCTTGGCGGCATTCACCGCAATACATTTCTGAATGCGCCAACCTTGTTGGATGATCAAATGCGTCTGCGCAGCCGCCCGAATATCCGGTTTGCAGGGCAGATCACCGGGGTCGAAGGCTATGTCGAAAGTGCCGCAATGGGCCTGCTTGCCGGGCGCATGGCGGTTGCCGAATTGACCGGCCGCGCCCTACCACCGGTGCCAAATACAACCGCGATGGGTGCGCTTGTCACGCATATCACTGGCGGTGCCGATGCTAAGACCTTTCAGCCCATGAATGTGAATTTCGGGCTATTCCCGCCGTTGGAAGGCGTCAAATCCGGGCGGCGCGGACGCAAGGAACGCTACAAGGCCTATACGGACCGGGCAAAGATCGACTGGTCAGCATGGCTTGAACAAATGTTACTGGACGCTGCCTGACCGGCGCCCCTAGGCTGGCAGCATGGCAGAGAAAAAAGACGTTATTCACCCCTCCCTGTGGACGCCGCGGCCCGTTGACGAGACGATTGCCGTCTACAAGGACTGGGCCAAAAGTTATGACGCGGACATCCACGCGCGCGGCTACCGTACGCCCGCCCGACTGGCCGCAGCTTTCCGGGACTACGTCGATCCGGGGCAGACAGTGCTGGATTTCGGATGCGGTACCGGGATTGGCGGTGCGGCATTACGCACCGTTGGATTTGAAACACTCCACGGCACCGATGTCACGGCGGCAATGCTGGAAAAAGGCGCCAAATCAGGAATTTACGAAAAGATCTGGTTGTCAGAGCCCGGCAAGCTGGATGTGCAGCCCGGCGCCTATGGCGGGATCTTTGCCTGCGGTGTGATCAGTCTTGCGGCAGCGCCTGCAAGCACGCTTGCGCTTGTCGTATCCGCCCTGGGACCGGGCGGCATTCTCGGCTTATCCTACAATGACCCGACGCTGAAAGATCAAAGCTATCTCGACGCCCTGCAGCACGAGATTGATATGGACCGTGTCGCGCAAGTGTTCCGGGAACATGGGCCACATCTGGAGGATGTCGATATGGGGTCGGACGTCATTATTCTGCGGCGCCTGTGATTACCCGATTTGCGCCCTCGCCGACCGGTCCGCTGCATCTGGGGCACGCATATTCGGCCTTGCTGGCCCATGACATGGCCATGGCAGCTGGCGGCACATTTCTGCTGCGTATGGACGATATTGACCGGGTGCGGTCCAAACCGGCATTCGAAGCGCAGGCCATTGATGATCTGCGCTGGCTGGGTATCCGGTGGCCCACGCCCATCATGCAGCAATCCCGCTCGGGCGACCGATTTCGGGCGGCCCTGCAGGTATTAGAGGGCAAGGGCCTGCTCTACCCGTGCGCGTGCAGTCGATCCGACATCGCGGCAGCGGCGGATGCCCCGCAAGAGGGGGTGCCGACACATGGACCGGACGGGCAAATCTATCCGGGGACCTGCCGACACCGGTCCATGGCCGATTTTCAAGAGGGCGACGCCATTCGCATGGATCTGCGCCAGGCAATTGCGGCGGCAGGCACGCTACCCTTCTTCACCGAAACAGGGGCCGCGTTCGCTGGCGACCATCAACTCGACGCCGATGATCTGCTGGGCACCATCGGTGATGTGGTTGTGGCCCGCAAGGGGATGGCGGCGGCCTATCATCTCTGCGTGGTGGTGGATGATACGGCACAACAGATCAGCCACGTGATCCGGGGCGAGGACCTGTTTGACGCCACACGGATACATGTGCTGCTTGCGCATTTGTTGAACATGCCCACTCCGGTTTACCACCACCATCAACTGGTCCGCGATGATACTGGCAAGCGGTTGGCCAAACGCGACGATGCGCGCGCGATTGCCAAATACCGGGCCGATGGCCTGGCGCCAGCCGATATCAGGGCGATGGTGGGTCTTCGGGCAGTTTGACGATCTCAACCTCTTCGTCATTGCGCACAGCGGTATAGAAACAGGTCCGCCGGCCGGTGTGACAGGCAGGCCCCTGCTGCTGGACCTCGATCAGCAGGCAATCGCGATCACAATCAACCTTGAAATCCACAAGGGCCTGGGTGTTGCCGCTGGTCGCACCCTTCACCCAGAATTCCTGCCGGGACCGGGACCAATAGGTGACCTGCCCTGTCTCTAGCGTCTGCCTGACACTTTCGGCATTCATCCAGGCCATCATCAGCACTTCACCGGAATTGGCATCCTGCGCGATAGCGGGGATGAGCCCGGCGTGATCATATGTCAGCGAGGTGGGATCAAATGGCATGGGCAAACCTTTGCAAGCGGCAGTTTCAAGACTATCTATGGGGCAGAAACGCAAAGGGCAAATCGCATGTCGGCTGAAACAGATATGATCAAACTTTATTCCGGTCGGATTCTGGCATTGGCGGCGGATATGCCCCGGACAACCCGGCTGCCAAACCCGACCGCAACCGCCAAGAAACGTTCGCCGCTCTGCGGCTCGACCGTGACAGTGGATGTGCAGGTGCAGGACGGCGTGATCACGGATTACGCGCAGGATGTGAAAGCCTGCGCATTGGGACAGGCTGCAGCGGCGATTGTGGGCAATGCGATTGTGGGCCTGCGTCAGACACAGGTGCAAACCGGGCGCGACCAGCTATTGGATATGCTCAAGAATGACGGCCCGCCCCCCGGCGCACCCTTCGCCGATCTTGAGGTTCTGGCGCCTGCGAAAGACTACAAGAACCGGCATGCCTCTATTCTTTTGGCATTTGACGCAACGCTTGAAGCGCTGGAAACCTATCAGGCCACGGCTTAGGGGTAGGACCCTAGATCCAAAAAGAAAACCGCCGCGCATCCGGGACAAGGATGGCGGCGGCAGTTTATGGCGCAACATCGTCCGGCCCTAAAGTTCATATGGGGGAGGCAAAACCCCTGACATGAAACAGACAGGCAGGTCATCAGGCATTGCATCTTGGGATAGGGCAATGTGACGGACCGGACGACGCCCTAGCGCCGAGGCAAATCAGATCAGCCCGGGCAAGGACAATCCGACAAACAACATCACAATCAAGGCCACCACCCCAAGCGCATCAACAAAAAGCGTATCGCGAGAGCGGACGAATGCTGATTTGATCTCCTGGGTCATGTGATGTTCCTCCAATGTTCTGTTGCTACTTTGTTCTCACACCATTAACCTTGTGTAAAGAACTTTTTAAGAACATTTGCGAACATTTTGCGATGTGCACGGTTAACCCACTGAAATCAAACGGATTGCCTTGTCCTGTTCCATCAACCAAAGCAAGGTACGGGCCGCCTGCCCCCGCGCGCCCTGCAGGGCAGGATCATCGTGCAAAAGCTTGCGCGCATCCGATTGGGCCAGCGCCATAAGTCCCGCCTGCCGTTCCAGATCGGCGATCCGAAACCGGGGCAAACCGGATTGCACGGTCCCGATCACATCGCCTGCGCCCCGCATGGCAAGGTCTTCTTCCGAGATCCGAAACCCGTCTTCGGTCTGGCGTAGAATTTCGAGACGTCGGCGGCCTGTCTCGCCCAGCGGCGCCTGATACATCAGCAGGCAGGTCGAGGCCGCGGCACCACGGCCCACCCTGCCCCGCAACTGGTGCAACTGGGCCAGACCGAAACTTTCGGCGCGCTCGATCACCATGATGGATGCGTTGGGCACGTTCACCCCAACTTCGATCACCGTTGTGGCAACAAGTATCTTTGTCTCGCCTGACACAAAACGGGCCATTGCCGCGTCTTTTTCCGCCGGTGGCATCTGCCCGTGAACAAGGCCAACCACGCCCTCGCCCATTGTGGCACGCAGACGTTTGTACCGTTCCTCGGCCGCGGTCATATCGCTCAGCTCGCTTTCTTCGACCAGCGGGCAGACCCAATAGGCCTGCCGCCCCTCGGCAACCGCGCCGCGCAGTTTTTCGACGACCTCATCCATGCGCCCCGTCGATACCAACGCGGTCTGTACGGGGGTTCGGCCGGGGGGCTTTTCATCCAGAACAGACACATCCATGTCGCCATATTGGGCCAGCGCCAGTGATCGCGGGATCGGGGTTGCTGTCATAACCAGAACATCCGTGGCAGCCCCCTTGGCCCCCAGTTGCATCCGCTGTGCGACACCAAAGCGGTGCTGTTCATCAATAATCGCCAGCCGCAGATCTGCGAAAACCACATCATCCTGAAAAACAGCATGCGTGCCGACCAGAATGTGGATATCGCCCGCGGCCAGTGCGGCCAGCTTTGCCTTCCGGTCACCCCCTTTGTCGCGACCGGTCAGAATATCCAGGCGGATGCCCGCACTGTCCGCGAGAGGCTGCAAACCTTCCAGATGCTGGCGGGCCAGAATTTCCGTTGGGGCCATCATGACGCCCTGCCCGCCTGCCTCGACCACGCAGAGCAATGCCATGAATGCCACAAGTGTTTTGCCGGACCCAACATCGCCTTGCAGCAATCGGTTCATACGGTGGTCAGCGGCCAGATCTGCGCTGATTTCGGCGATGGCACGGGTTTGCGCGGCGGTCGGACGGTATGGCAAGGCGGCCAATACGCTGTCCTGCAATGCGCCGGTGCCCACCGAAGACCGGCCTTTGCTGCGGCGCGCGGCGGCCCGGGCCAGTGCCAGTGTCAGTTGATGGGCCAACAATTCGTCATAGCCCAGCCGCTGGCGGGCCGGATCATCCGGCGACAGGGCCGCATTTGATTGTGGCATGTGGGCAGATGTCAGCGCCGCATGCCAATCGGGCCAGCCTTCGCGGGTCTTCAGGCCGGGATCAATCCATTCCGGTAAATCGGCAGCCAGCGTCAATGCAGACCGGGTGGCCTTCCACATCAGTTTCTGTGAGATACCGGCATGCAGCGGATAGACCGGTTCAAATGCGGGGATCTGATCGCCGTCGGCGACCTGCAGAACGTGATCGGGATGGACCATCTGCGCGATGCCGTCGAATAGTTCTACCTTGCCCGACACCAGACGGCGCTGCCCGGTCGGCAACAGGCGCTGCAGATAATCGCCCTTGGCGTGAAAGAACACCAGTTGAAAGGTCATCTGCGCGTCCGTCACCTGAACGCGATAGGGTCTGCCGCGCGATTTGGGGGGCTCGTGGCGGCCGACCAGAACCTCGACCGTGGCGATATCGGGCGCCTGCACATCGCGGACACTGTCACGCCTTTGACGGTCAGTCACCGCATGTGGCAATGTCATCAGGATATCGCGGGGCTTCGAAATGCCCGCCTGATCAAGGGTTTGTGCCGTTTTCGGGCCGATCCCATCCAGCCCGGTCAATGCGCCGAAAAGCGGAAACAGAACTTCCGGTCGGCCTGTCATGCCGCCCCGATCAGGGCAAGCCAGGTATCCTCGTCCATGATCTCAACCCCCAGATCGGCGGCTTTTGTCGCCTTTGATCCCGCGCCCGGGCCGGCGACCAGAATATCCGTCTTGGCGCTGACCGACCCGGACACTTTCGCGCCCAATGCCTCGGCGCTGGCCTTGGCCTCGGCCCGGGTCATACGTTCCAGCGTGCCGGTAAAAACAACCGTCTTTCCGGCCACGGGGCTGTCGGTTGCGCGCTGTTCGGCGTCCTGGACATCCAGTTCGGCCAAAAGCTGATCAATCGAGGCACGCTCACCGGGTTGCTGCATCGCGGTCAACAGCGAGGTGGCCATCACAGTTCCCACGCCGTCAATCCCGGTCAGGTCATCCCATTCGGGGCCTTCGCCAATGATCGCTGCACGCATGGCCGTATCAAATGCATCCCACGATCCGTAATGATTGGCCAAAAGTGCGCCGACAGATTCCCCCACATGCCGGATCCCAAGCCCGAAGATCAGCCGCGCCAGCGGAATCTTTCGTTTTTCGTCAATCGCATCAAAGAGATTATTGGCACTCTTTTCGCCCCACCCCTCGCGGTTCTGCAATTGTTGCAGCCCAGAACCATAGCGCCCGCGAAGTGTGAAAATATCCGCCGGCGTTTTGATCCAGCCATCGGCGTAGAATTGTTCGACCTGCTTGGCCCCAAGACCTTCAATATCAAAGGCCGCGCGCGAGACGAAATGTTTGAGCTTTTCAACGGCCTGCGCAGGGCAGATCAGGCCGCCAGTGCAGCGATGAACGGCGTCGCCCGCCTCTCTGACCGCGTCTGATCCGCATTCAGGGCAGGTCGTCGGGAAAACATAAGGTGTTGCATCGGGTGGTCTGCGGCCAAGATCGACATCTTTGATCTTGGGGATGACGTCACCTGCCCTATAGACCTGCACCCAATCACCGACCCGAATATCCCGGCCATCGCGGATCAGTTCCCCATCGCCCCCGCGCCCCGCGATATAGTCCTGATTGTGCAATGTCGCGTTGGACACGACGACCCCGCCCACAGTCACCGGCTGCAGCCGGGCCACGGGGGAAAGCGCACCTGTGCGGCCCACCTGAATGTCAATCGCCTCAAGCGTGGTCCATGCAAGCTCGGCCGGGAATTTATGCGCGATGGCCCAACGCGGCGTGGTCGACCGAAAACCAAGCCTGCGTTGCAATGCAAGATCGTCAACCTTGTAGACAACCCCATCAATATCATAGCCCAAACTCGCCCGCTGGGCTTCGATCTTGTGGTAATGTGCCAATAGCTGCGCGGTCCCGTCGCAGCGTGCGGTGAGCGGGTTCGTTGCAAACCCCATCTGCGCAAAGCGTGCAATGGCGCCTGACTGCGTGTCCGCGAGCGCATCCGACACCGCCCCCCACGCATATGCGAAAAAGCGTAACGGGCGTTTGCTGGTGATCGTGGCATCAAGCTGGCGCAAGGATCCTGCCGCGGCATTGCGTGGATTGGCAAAGGTTTTTTCGCCAGCATCACTCTGGCGCTTGTTCAGGGCCGCGAAATCCTCGTGGCTCATATAGACCTCGCCGCGGACTTCCAGAATATCCGGGGCGCCATTGATTTGATGGGGTATGTCACTGATCGTGCGCGCATTGGCTGTCACGTTTTCACCCACGCTGCCATCACCGCGGGTGGCAGCCTGGACCAACGCCCCGTTCTCGTAGCGCAGCGACAATGACAGCCCGTCAATCTTCGGCTCGGCTGTGTAGTGCAGCGCTGTATCATCGGCAAAGCCCAGATAGCGGCGGATGCGCGTATCAAAATCGGCAACGTCATTATCACTAAAGGCATTGCCCAGCGACAACATGCGGACCTGATGCTGCACCTTGCCGAATCCTTCAGCGACCTCCGCACCGACCTTTTCGGTCGGCGTGTCGGCCCGTTTCAGATCGGGGAACGCGGTCTCAATCGCCAGATTGCGTTGCTTCAGACGATCATAGTCAGCATCAGAGATGTCCGGCGCATCATCACGATGATAGGCTGTATTTGCAGCACCCAGCGTTTCAGCCAGCCAGGCGAGCTCTTTTGTGGCTTGGTCTTTCGTCAACGCATCAGGGGCAATCTGACCCGTAAGTGGATGCCCGATATCTGTCTCGCGATCCAATTCGCCCCCCGTCAACAACCATCACTCACAGGTGAGTCAGGTCTGTTTTAGGCAGGCGGATACCTATCGTCCAGAGCAGAAAGATCGGAAATCCGTGCGTGGTTTGATCGGTCGCCGCTTATGCGCCGATGGCAATTTTCTCGGATGCAACTACGGGTTCAGGATCACGGAGAACATATCCACGGCCCCAGACAGTTTCGATATAATTGTCGCCGTCCGTTGCCTCGCTCAACTTCTTTCGCAACTTGCAGATGAACACATCAATGATTTTCAGTTCCGGTTCATCCATCCCGCCATAGAGGTGGTTGAGGAACATTTCCTTGGTCAATGTGGTTCCCTTGCGCAAGCTGAGCAGCTCGAGCATCTGATATTCCTTGCCCGTCAGATGCACCGTGCTGCCACCCACATCGACGGTTTTTGCATCAAGATTTACGGCAATCTGCCCGGTCTTGATGATTGACTGTGCATGCCCTTTGGACCTGCGGATAATGGCATGGATACGCGCCACGAGTTCTTCGCGGTGGAAGGGCTTGGTCAGATAGTCATCTGCGCCAAATCCGAAGCCTTTTAGCTTGCTTTCGGTCCCATCATCCCCTGAGAGGATCAATATCGGCGTATCAATGCGGCTGAGACGCAGCTGGCGCAGCACCTCGTGACCGTTCATATCAGGCAGATTGAGGTCGAGCAAAATCAGATCGTAGTCGTACAGTTTCGCAAGATCGATCCCCTCTTCCCCAAGATCTGTCGCATAAACGTTCAGGTTTGCATGGGTCAGCATCAGTTCGATGCTTTTTGAAGTAGTAGGGTCGTCTTCAACCAGTAAGACACGCATCCGAGTTCTCCGCTCTCTTCTTCTGTGTCATCAACCTAGGCGAAAAAAGGTTAATCACTCGTTACTCGGACGAAATTATTGCATTTCTACCTAGGGTTGTCGATACCTCTGTAGCATCGTTGTTTTCAACGCGGCTTCGCCATGGGTCAGAACAGCACTTTCCCATTGGCTGTATTCCTCATCAGACAGGGCATAGCGTTCCATCGCCTCATCCCGCTTGATCAGCCCTGCAGCCACCGCACGCACGACCGCCGCCTTGCGCGATGCAACCCACCGCCTGGTGTCTTTGCTTGGCAAATCCGCCCGGGTCATGATTGATCCGTCCGGCAAGGTCACTGATCGTGGTCCTTCAATTTTTCTTAAATACATCTCGCACCCCTTTGCGCTCACTCCGGCATTTGGTATGCGCGAAAGGGCTTAAAGAGTGGTAACACCCGCCCTTGAGAGTAGATCGCATTTTCCTATATTTCGTCTCGAACCCTCGCAGTCAGGCCGCCCGAATGTCCTTAGATACCCAGATGAACTCACTTGGTTTTGCAAAACCACCGGCGGAGACCCGGGTGGTTGTGGCCATGTCCGGTGGCGTCGACAGCTCTGTTGTGGCGGCAAAACTGGCCGAGGAAGGCTACGATGTGGTCGGGGTGACCCTGCAGCTTTACGACCATGGGGCAGCGCTTGCAAAAAAAGGGGCATGCTGTGCCGGGCGCGACATCCATGATGCGCGCCGGGTGGCCGAGGAAATGGGATTTCCGCACTACGTGCTGGACTATGAAAACAATTTCCGCGAGGCCGTGATCGACGAATTCGCCGACAGCTATCTGGGCGGCGCAACCCCGGTGCCGTGCATTCGCTGCAACGAGCGGGTGAAATTCAAGGACCTGCTGGAAACCGCCAAGGATCTGGACGCGGATTGCATGGCCACAGGCCACTATATCCAGCGCAAGATGGGGAACGCGGGTGCGGAACTGCACTCGGCAGCGGACCCGACCAAGGATCAAAGCTATTTTCTGTTCTCAACAACGCAGGCGCAACTGGACTACCTGCGCTTTCCACTGGGTCACCTGGCGTCCAAGGACGAAACCCGGGCGCTGGCGGCCAAATACGGGCTGGGTGTTGCGGACAAACCCGACAGTCAGGACATCTGCTTTGTACCCAATGGGGACTACGCGGCGGTGATCGAAAAACTCCGCCCCGGCTCTGCCATGCCCGGTGATATCGTGGATAGCGATGGCAATGTGCTGGGAACACATCGCGGGGTCATTCACTACACGATCGGGCAGCGACGGGGCTTGGGCATTGGCGGGCTGGCTGACCCGCTTTATGTAGTCAAGCTTGATGTGGCGGCCAAACAGGTTGTGGTCGGCCCGCGCGAGATGCTGGCGACACGGCGGGTTCCGGTGCGGGAGATTAACTGGCTGGGTGATGGTGGCTTTGCAGACCAAAAAGAACGTCAGATCGCGGTGCGGGTCCGGTCGACCCGCCCACCGACCGATGCCATCCTGCGCCCGATCTCGGACACAGAGGCCGAGGTAGAGCTTGTGGCCGCCGAACAAGGCGTGTCCCCCGGACAGGCCTGCGTGTTCTACGATCCGCAAAGCACACGGGTGCTGGGCGGGGGCTGGATCTGGCGTGGGGCCTAGCGGCAGGACCGCGTTTCCCGACGAGACCGCCCTTCGCGTGTCACGATGGTCGTGGTCGCCTGCCCTAGCCGGCGCTGGCTCCTCCGGCAAGAACCGTTAAAACCGTTGTAATATCCATTCGCCGTCGTTTCCTGATCGTGGTTCATTCGGCAATTCAGCCCAGACCAAATCAAAACCTCGCCAATTTGAACAAACTGTTCATCAAACATTCACGCATCTTCTTTACTTGGCCTCATTTCGGACATGGGACCGCACGATTTGCTTCCCAGATTGGCGCCCGCACAACATATTGAGGAGCAAACAAACCCCATGGCCCAGATGACCTTTGAGCTGACCGATCTGGTTGGCGTTATCGTTACCGTTACCGAACTCGAGGACGGTTCCCTGCAATTCGCGCTGAAAGTCGATGAAAGCCTGGGGACGATTGGTGATCTCAATGCGCTGTATTTCGACCTGGCGGATGAGACGCTGATTGATGGGCTAACAGTCACCGGCGTTGATGTCACGGGCGAGAAATTTGCCGAGGACAAGGTTACAAAAATCGACTCCTTCACCAATATAAATGGCGAAGTTGTCAATGAATACGGCAAGTTCGATGCCGGTATTCAACTGGGCACTTCCGGCATGGCCAAGGACGACATTCAAGAAACGACCTTCATTCTAAGTCACAATACCGAAGCCCTGACGCTGGACGACATCATGTCTCAGGATTTCGCTGTCCGGCTGACATCGGTTGGTGAGATCGACGGCGCGCGTGACGGCTCGCTTAAGATCGGCGGAACAGCATCGGACGCACCTGATGCGCCAGAAGACCCAGAGCAACCCGAAGACCCCGAAGGGCCAACCTCCGCCAATACAGCCAATAACGACGCCATGACTGTCTTCGAATTCGAAGGCTTCAGCACCGATGGCAGCACCGACCTTCTGGAGTCGGGCCTTCTTTCCATCCTCGAGAACGACACCACAACCGATGGGACCGATACGTTCATCTACAACGGTGATGTGACAGGTGTGAATGGCGATACAAATGCAGTTGCCCAGATTGTTGAGGGCAGCAATGGGGGGCAGCTGATTGTGTACGCCGACGGAACAGTCGATTTCTCGGCCAATGGCGAATTCAACGCACTGGCGGAGTTTGAATCAGCGCAAACCAGCTTTGACTACGAAATCGAAGGTGGCAGCACCGCGACAATCGACGTCACCGTGCTGGGCATTTCGCTTGGCGGGATTGGCGATGACATCTTGATCTAAGCTGCGGCAGAACAAGAACTATCCTCTGACCAGGTCAATCAAATTGCGGCGGGCATGCTTTCGGGCGGTGCCCGCCGCATTTCGTGACCGTTTCCAAAAATGGTGTTTTGTGGTCTAATCACCCCATTGGCCAAAGGAGAGAAACGTTGCGTATTCTTGATCCGCTTGCCCCTGACGAGGAACGCCAAGCCCTTGCAGTCCTGTCGCAGTTTGATGGCACACTTGTCGAAGGGACGCTGGCACCAGACACTTGGCAGGATGCGGCGGTCATCCGGCGCATGGGCCACGACATCTTTGAAAACCGCCTTGCTGAGCTGACGGAAAGCCTGCCGGATCGGATTGCCCATGCCGACCACCCGGATAATCCACGCGACCGGACCTCTAGCGCGGCTTTTCATCGGCCCCCTTCGATGGGTGGCCCGGAATTCGATACATTCCTTGCGCAAGTGATCCGCCCGGTTTTCCTGCGCAACCACCCTCTGGCCGAGCAGATGCAGCTTGCCCGGCAAATCATCACGCTGCATGATCAAAGCAGGGTGGGATATCGCGACGATATCCTTGGGCCCCAATTCGCCGAAATTGCCGCGACCGGGCTGGCATCAGGGCGCAACCGGCAGGCAAGCAGACGGCTGGTTGTCCCGACAGAATCGCTGCGGCTGATTGTGCATCTTGGCAATCAAACCGCACCTTCCTCACCCCATCCGGGCTTGTGGATCGTCAGTTACATCAGGCTTAACGGGACGTCGCGCAGCGATCATTTTCGTGGTCTGGGGCTGGACCTGTTGCGATTTGGCGGGCATCGCATTCACATGCAAAACCCTGAAACCGCCTTTCAGGGCGTCGTGGCACTGATACGCGCGCTGCCCGCTGGCCGCTACCAACTTGGCCTGCCACGGGTTCCAGAAAGCCGGGAAATTCCGCATACGCCGCCATTGGGCGACGAATACGACCATACGGCAACCTATCTTCGCGATGGGACGCCCGCGGCCCCGGCAGAGCGCACCCAGGACCGTCGGCAATTTCCGCAATTCTATGACGAAAACGGGCAGCTACGGCCTGAATATGCAGGCGGTCGGGCTGGCTATAGATGGCAGGGGGCGAACCCGTTTCTTGATCGCCGACTGCGCGAGGGCCATTCGCCCGGCGGCATCCGGCAGGATCTGAACGTCTTTGAAAATCCGGCATACAGGCGCCGCTTTGAGGCCGCTGTCGTCGAGGCAGGAACAACCGGCGCTGTTATCGAGGATCTGTTCCCGGACAAGCCGAACCACCTGCATATCTCGATCCGGCAATAGACGCCCTGCCTGCTATTCCAGACAAACGCCCAAGTTCCGGCGGGCGTTACCAACAAACGGTCGCCGCGGGGCATACTCAATCTTCGAACAGTTCCGTCTGATCGTCATCCTCGTCGTCGCTGTCGTCCTTCTCGCCCAATGCGGCGGCCCCGGGCGGCGGACGGTTTTCAAGCAGACCTGCAGAGCGCAATTCCTTGAGCCCCGGCAGATCGCGGGCATTCTCCAGCCCGAAATGATCTAGAAACCCTTGCGTGACGACAAATGTCACCGGCCGGCCGGGTGTCATCTTGCGCCGGCCAAAACGGATCCACTCCATCTCGATCAACTGATCAACGGTCCCGCGACTGACACTGACACCGCGGATTTCCTCAATCTCGGCACGGGTGACGGGTTGATGATAGGCCACAATCGCCAGGGTCTCGATCGCCGCACGCGACAGTTTGCGGGTCTCAACCGTTTCTTTCTGCATCAGAAAGCCAAGATCAGGGGCCGTCCGGATCGCCCAGGCATCGCCCACCTTGACGATATTCACGCCGCGCCCCTCGTAGCGTTTGCGCAGATGTGCAATCGCCTCGGCCGGGTCGCAGCCATGCGGCATGCGCCCGATCAGTTCGTTCACGCTGACCGGGTCGGCCGTCGCAAAGAGGATGGCCTCGACCATGCGTTCCTGTTCGCCCATGGGCGGCGCCTCGAACAGGCTGTCATTCTGGGGCGTGGTCGTGTCACTGCTCATCACGAGGGGCCTTTTTGCGAATTTGGATCGGGGCAAATGTGTCACCCTGCTTGATCTCGATCTTGCCTTCCTTGGCAAGTTCCAATGAGGCGGCAAAGGTGGCCGCCGTTGTCGAGCGTCGGCGTTGCGGGTCCGCATCCCAGCCATCGGGCAGATAGCTGGAAATATCCGTCCAGTCGCCCGCAAAGCCGATCAGATGGCGCATGCGTTCCAACGCCTGTTCCATGGTCATCACATGCTGACGATCCATCACAAAGGGGCGGAAATCATCCCGGGTGCGGATGCGCGCATAGCCTTGCATCAAATCCAGCAGGGTCGCGGTATATGTCACGCGCCGGACACGCTGCACATCCTCGGTAATGCCGCGTGCAAAGAAATCCCGGCCCAGTTGATCCCGCGCCATCAGCTTGGCCGCGGCATTGCGCATTGCCTCGAGCCGTTCCAGCTGAAACGCCAGATGTGCTGCAAGTTCTTCGCCCGACGGCCCCTCTTCGCTGGGATCAGGTGGCAACAGCAGTCTTGATTTCAGGAATGCAAGCCAGGCCGCCATGACAAGGTAATCGGCCGCCAGTTCCAGCCGCAATTGTTTGGCCTTTTCGACGAAGGCCAGATATTGCTCGGCCAGCGCGAGGATGGAAATCTGGCGCAGATCAACCTTTTGGGTCCGCGACAACGTCAGCAGCAGATCAAGCGGCCCTTCAAACGCGCCGACATCCACAATCAATGCCTCGGCGGCGACACGCTCGCTGACACTGATCGTGTCTTCCTGAAACTCTTCGCCCTGCATCGGTCCTCACGCTAAAAGCGCTTCAAACTCCGCTTCCAGCGCTGTGATGTCAATGTGTTGCGGGGGCATTCGCTGTGCAAGCGCACGATTTGCGCGGGTCATGGCCAATTCGGTCATGTTGCCCGCAGCCTGGGCCACCTCCTGCATCTCGGTGGCGTCGCCGTTGCAGTGCAAAATGATGTCACATCCGGCGTTGATGGCGGCTGTGGCCCGTGTGGCCAGGCTGCCTGACAAGGCTTCCATCGACAGATCATCCGTCATGATCAGCCCGTCAAACCCGATCTCGTTCCGGATCACCTGCATCATCGCGGGCGAGGTTGTAGCCGGCGCATCCGGATCAATATCCGAGAAGACGATATGAGCCGTCATGCCCATTGCGATATCGCCAAGGGCCTTGAACGGTGCAAAGTCGCGCGCGATCAGATCAGCCTTGGGCAGATGAACTGCAGGCAAGGCCTTGTGCCCGTCAACGGCAGCCCGTCCATAGCCCGGGATATGTTTGAGAACCGGAAGCACGCCACCATCGAGATGCGCGTCGGCACAGATGCGTGCGGCTTTCACGACCGTGTCGACCGTGTCGCCATAAAGCCTGTTTTTCAGTACCGGATGGGTCTGGTCCTCGACCAGATCGGCCAGCGGGGCGCAGTTGACGTCAATGCCCACATCATGCAGCTCGGCCGCGATCAGACGGTTTCTGATCCATTGGGCGCGCATCGGATCACGTGCGCGGTGCATCTGGTCAAGTGCCGGCAAGTATTCCCGCCAATGGGGGCTGCGCATGCGCTGCACACGCCCGCCTTCCTGATCAATCAGGATCGGGGCCTCGCGCCCAACCGCATCACGTAACGCACCGGTGAGCGCGCGCAACTGATCAGGGGTATCGACATTGCGCGCAAACAGGATGAAACCCAACGGCTGGGTTTCGCGAAAAAACCCTTTTTCCCAATCGGTTATGATCGGTCCTTCAGGTCCGAAAATCGTGGCGTTCTGCGACACCTAGTTGACCACAACGGCGATGCAACCTGCCCCTTCGGCCTCGAGTGCGGCGCAAAAGCGTTTGGCTTCGGCCCGGTCTGCAAATCCGCTGGCGCGCAACCTGTACCAGGTGCCATTGCTTTGGGTGCTGACCTGGATAACGCGGGCATGATCCCCCATCAGCTGGCCAAAGCGGGATTGCAGCCGGGTCCATTCGTCATTCGCCAGTTCCGGTGTCCGAAATGCACCCAACTGGACAAGACTGGTGCCGGGTGCGAACGCTTCGGTGCTGATGGCCATTTCCTGTGCTGCAGGTGCAGGCGTTGGGGCGGCTTCAGCGACCGCTGCTGCAACGGGCGTCGGGCGGAGACTGGCCGGACGCGGCGCGGGACGCAAAGATACTGCAACACCGGGAACAGAGGCCGGGATCAGATCAGCGACAGGCGCGGCAGGCGTCAGGACCGGTTCCACCCCGTCGGCAATCTGATCGGCAAGCGCCAGAACCTGATCCGTGGTCAAGGGGGCTGTATCTGCGGCAATATCGGTATCTGTGGCCATCGCAGGCGCAATCGTTGCGGTTTCGGTCGGAACAACCTCGTCGGCTTCGGCGGTTGGTTGCGCCTCAAGGTCTTCAACGGTCAGGCCTGGGGTTGCGGGCGCCAGAACAAGCCTGTCTTCCGGGCCGCCGGCTTCGCCGACAGCGGCGACCTCATTGACGGCCAGACCGGTATGCGCGGCCACCGATCCACCCGGATTGTCAGGAAGAACACGCATGTCGCCTTCCATGGCGCGCACAACGGGAATACCGCTGACATCGCGCATGATCAGCTTGTAACCCCAAAAGCCAACGCCCGCGATCAGGGCCAGCGACAAGGCGGCCCCTGCATAATTCAAATAAATACCGCTGCGCGATTCATCCGAGGATGGGGCGAACCCCTCTTCATAAACTGCCATTTTCGCCTCACTGCCCGTGCCGTTTGCGGCTTATGGGTCACTTGGAACTGCTCTATCCCCGGCGATATGTGCGTTATCGCATCTCTTCCGCCGGAGTGACGCCGAGAATACCCAAACCTTGCGAAATAACAATCGCCACGGCCCGAATCAGGGCAATTTTTGCCTGTGTTGTTTCTACGTCACCCTCTTGGACAAAGCGCAGGCCGGGGTCATCATTGCCCCGATTGTACAAGGCGTGGAAATCCGACGCGAGGTCGTAGAGGTAGAACGCGACCCTGTGAGGCTCGTGCCCCCTGGCTGCGATTTCAACCAGACGGGGCCATTCGGACAGCGTCTTGATGACCGTCAGTTCTGCAGTATCGGACAGACCGGACAGGTCTGCGCCGGCAAGCGTTGCGTCATCCACCGTGGCAAAAGCGCTGGCCTTGGCCACGGCTGAATTTACCCGTGCATAGGCATAGTTGACGTAAAAGACTGGATTGTCCTTGGACTGTTCCAGTACCTTGTCGAAATCGAAATCCAGCGGCGCGTCGTTCTTGCGCGTCAGCATGTGGAAACGGGTCACGTTGGCACCCACCTGATCCACCACATCGCGCAGGGTCACGAAGGTCCCTGCCCGCTTGGACATCTTGAACGGTTCCCCGTTTTTATAGAGCTTGACCAGCTGCGTCAGCTTTACATCCAGCGGCACCATGCCATCTGACAAGGCAGACACCGCGGCCTTCATCCGTTTGACATAGCCGCCATGGTCCGCCCCGAAGACGTCAATCAGTTGATCAAAGCCGCGTTGGACCTTGTCATAGTGATAGGCGATGTCGGGGGCGAAATAGGTCCATGACCCATCCGATTTCTGCACCGGCCGGTCCACATCATCGCCATGCTCGGTGGATTTGAACAGGGTCTGTTCGCGCGGCTCCCAATCCTCGGGCATTTTGCCTTTTGGGGGTTCAAGCACGCCGCGATAGATCAGGCCTTTTTCGTCCAGTTCTGCTATCGCCTTTTCGATCAGACCAGTGCCGTATAGCGATTTCTCGGAAAAGAAATTGTCCATTGTGACGCCAAGCTGGGCCAGATCCGCACGGATCAGGTCCATCATCGCTTCGGTCGCGAATTCCCGGATCTCCTGCAGCCAGAACTGTTCGCCCTTGTCGACAAAGGCATCACCAACCCTGGCCTTGAGCGCTTCGCCCAAGGGTTTCAGATAGTCGCCGGGATAGGTTCCATCCGGAAATGCGACCTCCTGCCCGTGTGCTTCCAGATACCGAAGATAGACTGACCGGGCGAGCACATCGACCTGCGCGCCACCATCATTGATGTAATATTCCTTGGTGACGTCATAGCCCGCATAGTCAAGCAGCCGCGCCAACGCATCGCCGAAAACCGCCCCGCGTGTATGGCCCACATGCAGGGGACCCGTCGGGTTGGCCGAGACATATTCGACCAGCACTTTCCGGTTTTGCCCAAGGCCGGACCGGCCGTAAGCCGCATCCGTCAACGCAGCCTTTACAACCTCTTGCCAGACGGATGGCACCAGCCGCATGTTCAGGAACCCTGGGCCCGCAACCTCTGCCGTGGCGACTTGCGGATCAGCCAGCAGCTTGGCGGCCAGTGCCTCGGCAATTGCGCGGGGGTTCATCTTTGCGGGTTTGGCCAGCACCATCGCCGCATTGGTGGCCATGTCGCCATGTGCGGGATCGCGCGGGGGTTCAACCGTGACGTTGGCTGTGGACAGACCACCGGGCAAGGTGCCGTCGGCAACCAGTTGGTCAAGACACGCGATCACCCGCGTGCGGATATCAGCGAATAGGTTCATAACAGGTCCTCCGCCCGAATTTGGGCGTCTTGTAAGCTTGATCGGGGTTTAACAGTCTACTTGCCCGCGTCAATGCGGCAGGTTTAGCTGTCAGATGGCGGCTGTTCGCCATCATCGGTCGATGGTGGGCGCAACGACACAACCCGCACATCCGGCCCGCCATTCACATCCTCGTCCTTTCGGATCAGCCGGATTGTTCCGTTGGGGGCAATCCGCGCCATCAGATGCGCATCGGGTCGCGTGGCGCGCCAGGCATCAAAGCCAAACTCTTCGGTCAGGCGCGTCACCCGGAATGTCCAGCCATCGCGGATCAGACGTTCCAGCCCGGCATGGGTCTCATCCGGGCCAAACTTGGCCCCGCCCAATGTCCGTGGCAGTTGATGGCGGCTGTTATCGCTCTTTTCGCGCATGACCTGAAACACATTGTCCCGTCCGAATTCCGGCGCCAGATCTGTCGCGACAAGCGTGTTATAGGCGTCATTGTCTGTGGCCGCGACCAACGTGGCGTAGCTGACAAGTTCCAGCCGCTCCTCGGCCGCCTCTGACAGGATATCGCCTGAGAATGTCGCGATGCCGGCAGTGCGGGCCGCCCGCAAATGCCCGTAATTGGGATCGGTCATCAGGACAGGGATATCCGCCTTTTGCAATGCCTCCGCAAAGGCGGTTGTCCATTTCGACCCGCCGATAATCAGCACCCCCGGCGTATCCGCACCCGTCAGGCCAAGCCAGCGCGCAAAGGGTGCAAGCGTGAACCCGTGCAAGACCACCGTGACTGCGACCAGCACAAAGGCCAAGGGGGCGATCAATGCCGCGTCTTCAAATCCAAGGCTCAGCAGCCGTTCCCCGAAAAGCCCCGCCACCGCAACCAGCACCACGCCGCGCGGTCCGGTCAGTGCTATCAGGATCTGTTCCTTGAACGGTATCCCGGACCCGATCATCGACACCAGAACTGTCAGCGGACGGGCCACAAGAATAACGGCCAGAACAAAGGCCACAGCCCGCCAATCAAGGCTTTTGACTGCGTCGAGGTTGAGGCCGGCGGCCAGCAGGATAAACACGCCAGAGACCAGCAGAACGGTCGCGTGTTCCTTGAACCGGTGCAGTTCGGTGTAGCTGGGCAGGTTTGCGTTTGCGATGACAATCCCCATGATCGTAACCGCCAGCAACCCGCTTTCATGCAGGATCGAATCCGATACGCCGAAGACCGCCAGCAACAAGGCAAAGAGCACCGGAACCTTCATATATTCCGGCACCCATCCGCGTTTGAACGCGCGTGCAAGCCCGTAGCCCGCTGCCCCGCCCAGCACGGTCGCAATCGAGATACCGATAGCCAGATCCACCATGGCCGCACTGACCGTCGTGGCCGTGTTCAGGACCAGAACAACCTCGAACGCCAGCACCGCTGCCAGCGCCCCGATCGGGTCGTTGACGATCGCCTCCCATTGCAGCAAGGCCGCGGGCCGCTTGGCCAGTCGCGCGGTGCGCAGCAAGGGGGCAATCACGGTCGGCCCGGTCACAATCATGATACCACCAAAGACCGTCGCACTCTCCCAGCTCAGGCCGGCCCCGTAGCGCAGCGCAAGCGTCGATGTCAGCCAGCCAAGGGGGGCGCCGACAAAGACCAGCCGCTTTACCCCGACCGCCGCATCATTCAGCTTGTGAAAATTCAGCGTTAACCCGCCTTCAAACAGGATGATCGCGACGGCGATGGCGATCATCGGCCCCATCAGCGGCCCGATATCGCGGGCGGGATCAAAAACACCGGCAACAGGTCCGATCAGGATACCTGCCAGCAACATCAGAACGATGGCGGGCATCCGCAAACGCCAGGCCAGCCATTGCGATCCGACCCCCAATGCCCCAACCAGTGCAAAGGCCACCACGGGCGCCATTGCGCCTGCTTCGCTTTCAATTGCCATCAATCACCCCCGGTGGAATATCTTCGCCCCCAATCAAGCGCTTATGCTCTTGAATAGCAAATCGGTCTGTCATCCCGGCGATGTAATCCGCCACAATGCGGGCCAGGGTCGTCTTGTCCGGCGCATCCGCCACATCCTTGCGCCATTGCTTTGGCAATTCATCGGTGTTTTCCATGAAAAACGGGAAGAGGTCGTTGATCATGGCCGTTACCACCTCGCGCATTTCCACAACGGCAGGCGCGCGGTACATGCGCACAAACAGGAAGCGCCTGATCACTTTCAGATCTTCCCATAGTTCCGGGGAAAACTGCACCATCATCCGACCGGCATCCCGAATATCCTGCACCGCGCCCGGCGCAAGGGCGTCAAGATTGCGGCGACTGACCGTGATGACATCCTCGACCAGAACACCAAAAAAGCGGCGCAAGGCCTCGTGACGGCGGCGGTAATAGTTGAGGCCGGGGTATTTTGCATCAACCCGGGCAAAGCAATCGGCTAGAATAGGCAGTTGCGCCAGATCATCCGTGCTGAACAATTCTGCACGAAGTCCGTCATGTAAGTCATGGTTATTATAGGCGATATCATCGGCAAGCGCGGCTGCTTGCGCCTCGGCGCTTGCATGGGTGTGCAGTTCCAGATCATGGCCCGCGTTATAGGCGGCCAGCGCGTAAGGAATATCGCCCGTCACTGGCCCGTTATGCTTTGCGATCCCTTCAAGACTTTCCCAGGTCAGGTTCAGCCCGTCCCATTCGGCATAGTGGCGTTCCAGATTGGTCACGATATGCAAGGCCTGTGCATTGTGATCAAAACCGCCATAGGGCTGCATCAGGGCATCCAGCGCCTCTTCACCGGTATGGCCAAAGGGGGTGTGGCCCAGATCATGGGCGAGGGCCACGGCCTCGGTCAGTTCGACATTCAGGTCAAGAGCCGCCGCAACCGTCCGGGCCACCTGCGCCACTTCAATAGAATGGGTCAGACGGGTCCGGAAATAATCGCCCTCATGTTCGATAAAAACCTGGGTCTTGTGCTTGAGCCGGCGAAAGGCCGATGCGTGAATGATCCGGTCGCGATCCCGTTGAAAGGGCGAGCGAAACGCGCTTTCCTCTTCCGCGTATAACCGGCCACGGGGGTTGCCCGGGTCGGTTGCATATGGCGCTGCCATCGTGTTTTGCCTGTCTTGTCGCTTTTGCCTGCGCCACCTATATTGCAAGCAGACACAAACTGATAGGTCGCAAAATGCTGACGATCCCGCCAAAAGTAACTGCACGCGCCTTTGAACGGCTTGCCGAAATCGGGGCATCTGCCCAGGGCAAGGCCCTGCGCGTGGCCGTCGAAGGGGGCGGATGCTCGGGCTTTCAGTATGAAATCGACCTTGACGACCCCAAGGATGATGACCTGGTGCTGTCGGAACAGGGCGAAACGGTTGTGATCGACAGCGTGTCCCTGCCCTTTCTGGCCGATGCGACAATCGACTTTAGCGAAGAATTGATCGGTGCCCGATTTGTGATCAATAACCCCAATGCCACCTCGTCTTGCGGCTGCGGCACGTCGTTTTCGATGTAATGCAAGACAATGCGCGGCTGGCCAAGCTGATCCTGGATCAGGTTCTGGGAACATCGACCGAGGGCGATCAGGAAATAGATGCGCTGCTGCGCGACGCCTTGCGCAGCTCGCGGTCGCGACTGGATTTGCGCGACCGGATTTTCGACGGTGTGCGCAAGACCAACGAAATCACCCCCGGTGACGTGGCCGAAGCGATGAGCGAGACGTTATCGGACCTGATCCGCGATCTTGACGATGATATCGGCACCGCTGAACAGAACATGCTGCCCAGCCGGTTTGTGATCTCGACAAGCATCGCGGCCATGATCGGCTCACTCACCGCGCTGGTCTATGGGGTGGCCGATATTCCAACCGCAATGGGGGCATTTGCGGTGGGGGCCATTATCTTTTTTGCAACCCAGACCTACTATCGACGGATGGGGCGCCTTATATCTGCATTGCGCAAGCGACGCGCTGATTACGACGGCTTTCGTGCCCTTTTGCGCCGCAGCTTATGATATGATATAAGATGTCCAAACCACGAAGGAGAGACCCTTGGCTGACTTGATAGAACAGATTTTCGCTGTCACCCGCGGTGAATGGGCATTGCTGCTGTTCTCGACCGTTTTGCTGGGCCAGTTCCTGATCTTCAGGTCCGGTGCGACCGCAGTCCTGAACAAGCATACGGGCGCATATTTTCCCGGTCTTTCGGCAGCCTTAGCGGATATACCCGCACGGGCAGCGGCCCGTGCCAAGCAAGGCGACCGCTGAACGCTTGTGCATCGCCGCTGACTGCGGCACAACCTTCCGCAACGCGGGAGGTGCCCCATGAAAATCGCGACATTCAACATCAACGGGATCAAGGCGCGCATTGGCGCGTTGACCGACTGGATTGATGAGGCCCAGCCCGACGTCGCCATCCTGCAAGAAATCAAATCTGTTGACGAAGGCTTCCCCCGCGACGTCTTTGAAGACAAGGGATACAATGTCGAAACCCATGGCCAGAAAGGGTTTAACGGGGTTGCGATCCTGTCGAAATTCCCGCTCGAAGATGTCACGCGCGGCCTGCCCGGCGCCGAGGGTGCCGGACGCGAAGGCGTGGATGATACAGAGGCCCGCTATATCGAAGCCACCGTTGTCGGTGACAAGGCGGTGCGCATTTGCGGGCTTTACCTGCCTAACGGAAATCCCGCGCCCGGCCCAAAATATGATTATAAACTGCGCTGGATGGACCGGCTGTACCAGCGCGCCCAAGCACTGCTTGCCAATGAAGAGATCGCGCTGATGGCCGGCGACTACAACATCATCCCTCAACTGGAAGACGCCGCCCGCCCTGACGCATGGCGTGATGACGCATTGTTCCGGATGGACAGCCGCGACGCCTTCCGGCGTATCGAAAACCTCGGCTTTGCCGAAGCCTTCCGCCTGCGCGAGGCTGGTGCGGGGCATTATTCGTTCTGGGACTATCAGGCAGGCGCCTGGGACAAGAATGACGGCATTCGCATCGACCATTTCCTGCTGACCCCCCAATGCGCCGATCTGCTGAACAATTGCTGGATCGAGGCCGACATACGTGGTCGCGACAAGCCCTCTGACCATGTGCCGGTCTGGGTTGACCTGGCCGCCTGATCCGCGGATGCTATCTTGCAATAACAACGGGCAGTCCGTGATCGCTGTAAGAGGAGCCGTGCAAGACATGCGCGCGTTGTTATCCATCCTGATCGTCTTGACGACCGTGCCGCAACTGGCCGATGCGCAATGCCGGATCAAGGTTGCAGGCACATCCTGCGTTGCGGTTCCCCAATCCACAACGCCAAAGCCCGGCCCCGTGGCTGTCGGCGACATTCTGGAGCGTGGGGAATATTCGATGTTGATGAATGCGCGCTATTACGGCTTGCCAGCTGTCAGTGATGGCTGGGTCTATATGCGGATCGAAGAGGATATTTACCGCGTGGACTGGCGCACGCATCGTGTGTTGGAACGGGTGACCGATCAGGCAAGTCGCAACTGGTGATCCCGGCTCAGGCCGTGACGTCGAAATCGTAAAGCCAGCCCAACCGGCCCAGAAACGCGCCCGGTGCTGCCCGCCCAATGAGACGTAGCCCGCCATGGGCCACGATCCGCCGCACGCCCCCCAGATGATAGTTGCGCGCGTTCGCATTGGCCGCGTTGATGGCACGGGTCACTCTGCCCTTGCGCGCCGCCTGATAGGCCGCAAGCCCGGCACCAAGATCGGCGGCGGCGTCTGTGGCGCGCGCCAGCTGGTAGGCGTCTTCCACCGCCAGATTGGCCCCCTGCGCCAGAAATGGCAGTGTTGGATGCGCCGCATCGCCAAGAATTGCGCATGTTCCCTGATACCAGTTGAGCGCAACGGGATGCCGGAACAGCCCCCAAAGCCCCACGGTGTCGACCTTGGCCAGGATAGCCCCCAACGGATCACAGCAATCGGCAAATGCGGATCGCAGGTGCGCGGGATCATCCGCGTGATGCCACCCCTCATCCGCCCATTGGTCGCGTTCCTGCACAGCCACGATATTCAGCCGCCCCTCCGACAACGGATAGGTCACGATATGGCGCCCCGGAAACATCCAGATCCGTGCTTCCGGCGGCGCATCTGGCTGATCAATGATGGCCCGCCATGCCACTTGCCCGGTGAAAAATGGCTGTGCCGCGCCATTCAGACGCCCGCGCAGAACAGACTGCACACCATCGGCACCGATGGTCAGATCAGGTTTGACCGTGCGGCCCGCAACATCAAAGCCCCCATCGGGCCGATAATCCGTCACGCGGCTATTCAGATGCACCTTCACCCCGGCTGCGACGCAGGCATCAGCAAGGATACCAATCAGCGCGGCGCGGTGAAAAAAACGGTACGCCGGTACCTGCGCTGTCAGATCGAAACGCGCAATCGTCGCACCAGACAGCCCATCCATCGGCATAACGGCCTGCGCCCGAAGCCCTTTTGCGGATAGCGCATCCGCCAGCCCCAAGGCATCAAGGGCGCGCGCACCGTTGGGCGTGATCTGGATACCTGCGCCCACTTCTGTCAGCGCCGCCGCCTGCTCGTACACCGACACCTCAGCGCCTTGCCGGGCAAAAGCCAACGCGGCGGTCAGACCGCCAAGCCCGCCGCCGATAACCGCGATCTTGCGGCCGGCATTATTGTTGTGATCAGTCGTCGCGATGGACCTTTTCGCGGCGTTCATGACGCTCTTGCGCTTCAAGGCTCATGGTCGCAATCGGGCGGGCATCGAGACGTTTGAGCGAAATCGGTTCGCCCGTTTTTTCGCAATAGCCATACTCACCCTCGTCGATCCGGCGCAGGGCGGCGTCAATCTTGTTCACCAGCTTGCGTTGGCGGTCACGGGTGCGCAGCTCCAGCGACCGGTCTGTTTCCTCGGATGCCCGATCCGCGACATCCGGGATGTTGCGGGTCTGGTCTTTCATGCCGGCAACCGTATCGCGGCTGTCTTCCAACAGCTCTGCTTTCCAGTCCATCAGCTTGCGACGGAAATATTCGGTTTGCCGTTCATTCATGAACGGTTCGTTTTCAGCGGGTCGGTAATCTTCTGGCAAAAATACTTCAGCTTTCATCGTCATACCCTTAACTCTCCAACGCAAACGTCAGGCCCCTCACCCGCGCAGCGATCCTTATTTTGAGGCGGGTTTACTCGGTTGCCGGGGGCCTGTCACCCCCTGATTTACTTCACTTTCTCGCTGTTGATGATCTGTGATGACCTGATAGGTTGCCGCCAAGCAAGAAGGGTCAAAAAAACATGCAATTCACCGGAACCGAGACCTATGTCGCCACCGACGATCTAACCATGGCCGTGAATGCCGCGGTCACACTGGAACGACCTTTGCTGGTCAAGGGCGAACCAGGCACCGGGAAAACCGAACTGGCCCGGCAGGTCAGCGCGGCATTGGGTCTTCCGATGATCGAATGGCATATCAAATCCACCACCAAAGCCCAGCAGGGCCTGTATGAATATGACGCCGTCAGCCGCTTGCGTGACAGTCAGCTTGGCGATGCCCGTGTGCATGATGTGGCCAATTACATCAAGCGCGGCAAGCTGTGGCAGGCCTTTGCCGCCGATGGCAAAACGGTTCTGTTGATTGATGAAATCGACAAGGCGGATATCGAGTTTCCCAACGATCTGTTGCAGGAACTGGACCGGATGGAATTCCACGTCTACGAAACCGGCGAGACCATCAAGGCCATTCACCGCCCCATCGTGATCATCACCTCCAACAACGAAAAGGAACTGCCCGACGCCTTTCTGCGCCGCTGCTTTTTCCACTACATCCGCTTTCCGGATATCGACACGATGCGCAAGATTGTCGCAGTCCATCACCCTGGCATTAAAGAGGCGCTACTGACCGCCGCGTTGACCCAATTCTACGAATTGCGCGATCAGACGGGGTTGAAAAAGAAACCATCCACGTCCGAGGTGCTGGACTGGCTGAAACTGCTGCTGGCCGAAGACCTCAGCCCCGAGGACCTGAAACGTGACGGTGCCAACGCATTGCCCAAGCTGCATGGCGCGCTGCTGAAGAACGAGCAGGACGTCCACCTTTTCGAACGGCTGGCCTTCATGGCCCGTAGCGGGCGCTAGGGTCATCGCCACGACCCGGGCGCAGTGTTGCCCAATTTCGGATGACGCGGCGGTCAGGTTCGCCCGAAACCCGCGACGATCTGCAGTTTTTTCTTGGTTTCTTAACTCAGGGACAGCATAGCACGCGCAATTGACTGGTCATGCTGCCAAAGCTGACTATTGTTCGGCAAAGGCAGGAAAGATCAGGCAAGATGACCGACACCACCCAGACCCGCATCCGCCCTTTGCGCGCGGAAGACAAGCCGTATTGGCGCAAGCTATGGACGGGGTATCTGACATTCTATGACAGTTCCGTCTCGGACGCCGTTTATGAGCGTACATTTACACGGCTTCTGGGTGATGATGATCAGGACTTTCATTGCCTGATCGCCACGCATCGCGAAAAGCCTGTCGGCCTCGCGCATTTCCTGTTTCACCGGCATTGCTGGCGCGTCGAAAATGTCTGCTACCTGCAGGACCTCTATGCCGATCCCGATATGCGCGGCAAAGGTGTGGGGCGGCAATTGATCGAAGCCGTCTATGCGGCCGCGGATGCCGCTGGCGCGCCGTCTGTCTATTGGCTAACGCAGGATGACAATACGACCGCCCGCACCCTTTATGACCGGATCGGACAAGCGACCAATTTCATCAAATACCTGAGGCCCGCATGAAGCGGCTTGCAGCCTTCGCGCTGGCCGCACTCGCCGCCTGCGCCGAGGTCCCCGAAGGACCCGAGCCGATCCGGCTGACATTCCCCGAAACACGCAGCTTTGTCGCCGCCAGCCCCGGCGCGCCAACACGGCCCAATTCCGAGATTGCGATTGATTTTCTCGACCTCGCGTTTCGAATGGAAAGCGGGCGACAATTGCCTGTGCTGACCCGCTTTGAAGGGCCCATATCTGTGCGGCTTGCGGGCAATATCTCTGACGGTCTGGTGGCGGATCTGACCGGTCTGCTGAACCGGCTGCGACGCGAGGCCCGGATTGACATCAGCCTGTCCCAACGGGCCGAGGCGAATATCGTGATCGAGGCTGTGCCGCGCCGCGCCCTGCAGCGCGTGGCACCCAACGCCGCCTGTTTTGTTGTGCCACGGGTCCAAAGCTGGACGGAACTGCGCCGGGCGCGCGGGACAGGCACATTGGACTGGGCGACCCTGCAACGGCGCGACAAGGCGGCCATTTTTGTGCCTGCCGATGTCGCCCCGCAAGAGATACGTGATTGTCTACATGAAGAGCTGGCACAGGCCCTGGGGCCGTTGAATGACCTCTACCGACTGCCTGATTCCGTGTTCAATGATGATAACCTGCATGCGGTGCTGACCGGCTTTGATATGCTGATCCTGCGCGCCTATTACGCACCCGAACTGCAAAGCGGGATGACACAGGACCAGGTTTCGCAACGGCTGCCATCCATCCTCGCCCGGCTGAACCCGCGCGGGCAGCGCAGCGGTGGCCAGATCCCGTCAAGCACGTCGCGTGACTGGATTGACGCAATCGAGGTCGCCCTTGGCGATGGCGCCTCTGATCCGCGGCGCCGCCGTGCCGCATTGCGCGCAATCGAGATCGGGCGCCGCCTGGGCTGGACCGGCACCCGCGAAGGGTTCGGCCATTACGTCTATGGGCGGCTGCAGCTGGGCAATGATGCCAGCCTTGCCTTAGGCGCGTTCAACACCGCAGGCCGGGCCTATAGCCAAAGTCCCGCGACCAATATTCATCGCGCGCATATCGCAGCCCAGCTTGCCGCCTTCACCCTGATTTCCGGCGATGCAGACGCCACCATCGCCATTACAGATCAGGCCATCCCGATTGCCCGCAAGCACGAGAACGCGGCACTGATGTCCATTCTGATGATGTTCAAGGCCGAAGCACTGGATTTCAAGGGAGACACAGAGGCGGGCATGGCCCTGCGTCTGGACAGCCTGGGTTGGGCGCGCTACGGATTTGGCAGCCGAAATGCCGTGATTGACCGGCTGAACGAAATTGCGTCTTTGCCACCGCGCACACCGCCCAGCTGATAGGGACCAGCCATGATCTACCCACTTGCCGGACTTCTTTTTGGCGCGCTCTTTGGTGCCTTTCGCGCCCGCGCCAGAGGCGGCAAAACCCTTGATCTGCTGCAATGGGCCGCCTCTTTTGCCATCCTGTTTGGCATTATCGGCCTGTTTGTGCTGATCTTCATCGAACGCAGCTACGTCTGACCGGCGATGTTCCTGCCCTTCTTTGACAACTTGCGAAAATCCGGTGTCCCCGTGTCACTGCGCGAGTTTCTATCATTTCTCGAAGGCATGAAGGCCGGACTGGCTACCTATGATGTCGAGGCGTTCTATTTTCTGGCCCGCACCGTGATGGTCAAGGATGAACGGCATCTTGACCGGTTCGACAGGGCCTTTGCCGCCACGTTCGAAGGGCTGGACAGCATCCCTGCCGAGGCTGTCCTGAACGCCGTTGATATTCCGGCAGAGTGGCTTCAGAAACTGGCGGAAAAACACCTCAGCGAGGCCGAAAAGGCCGAGATCGACGCACTTGGTGGCTTTGACAAGCTGATGGAGACGCTCAAGCAACGCCTTGCTGAACAAAAGGGGCGCCATCAGGGCGGCAATAAATGGGTCGGCACGGCCGGAACCTCGCCCTTTGGCGCTTATGGCTATAATCCCGAGGGGGTGCGGATCGGTCAGAACGAAAGCCGGCATCAGCGCGCGGTAAAGGTCTGGGACAAACGCGAGTTTCGCAATCTTGATGACAGTGTCGAATTGGGGACCCGCAATATCAAGGTCGCACTGAAACGCCTGCGCCGCTGGGCCCGTGACGGGGCCGCCGAAGAGCTGGATTTGAACGGGACGATCCGCGCCACCGCCGAACATGGCTATCTTGACGTCCAGACCCGGCCCGAGCGGCGCAATGCCGTCAAGGTCCTGTTGTTTCTTGATATTGGCGGATCCATGGACCCGCATATCAAAGTCGTCGAGGAATTGTTCAGCGCGGCGAAATCCGAATTCAAGCATTTCGAACATTTCTACTTTCACAACTGTCTGTATGAAGGCGTCTGGCGCGACAATCGCCGCCGCTGGGACGGCCAGACCCCCACCTGGGAGGTGCTGCGCACCTATGGCCCGGACTACAAATGCATCTTTGTCGGCGATGCCAGCATGTCGCCTTACGAGATCGCCTTTAAAGGCGGTGCAAACGAACATTGGAACGAAGAGGCGGGCGAGGTCTGGCTTACCCGGGCCCGCGATCAGTGGCCCGATCATCTCTGGATCAATCCGCTTGATCAACGCTACTGGCCCTACACCCAGTCCATCCAGATGATCCAGGACATTTTCGGCCCCGACCGCATGGTGCCAATGACCCTGTCAGGCATCGCCGACGGGATGAAGGCCCTGGGCCGCTAAGCGCTTGTTCTGTGCAAATGCGGCCCCATATCTAGACCATGTTGAAATTCGCCCCGATCCTTCTGGCCCTGATTTATGGCATCGCCATGTACCGGTTTTCGGTATGGCGCACCGCGCGCGAGCTGGACAGCAAGTCCACCGAATTGGCCGATCCCATCCTGAGGCATCTGACCGACCGCATGGCCCAGGCGCTCGATATCGAGCGGATCAAGGTGCATATCTACGAGATCGAGCCCATCAACGGGCTGGCCGCACCTGATGGCCGGATCTTCATCACCCGTGGTTTCTTTAACAAATATCGCGAAGGCAAGGTCAGTTCCGAAGAGATGGCCAGCGTGATCGCGCATGAGCTGGGGCATGTGGCCTTGGGGCATTCGCGCCGTCGCGTGATCGACTTTTCAGGTCAAAACGCCATGCGCACAGCGCTTGCCATGGTCCTGAACAGGTTCCTGCCGGGCGTGGGCATGTGGGTTGCCAACCTTTTGATGACATTGCTGGCCGCCCGGCTGTCACGCGGCGACGAGTTTGAGGCGGATGCCTATGCGTCCGCATTGCTGGTCAAATCAGGGATCGGCACGGGGCCGCAAAAGTCCCTCTTTGGCAAGCTTGAGGCGCTGACCGGGGGGGCTGGCGCAAGCGCACCGGCCTGGATGCTGAGCCACCCCAAAACCCCGCAACGGATCGCAGCCATCGAAGCAAATGAAGCGAAATGGATGGCGCAATAATCGCCGCAGCCTGCCTTAGGGTCCTGCCCTTAGGACAGTGTTGCCAATGCCTTGCCCAATCGCGGCAAACGGGCCTTTTTCATCAGCGCGCGCATCTCCCACGTTCTGTCGGACAAGCGGTTCGCCTCCGCAAGAACCGCCTTGGCAACTGCGGTGACGTCATCGGTAGCTTCCTCAAGCAGTCCGCGCAGGAACGCATCGGGATCGGCTCGAAACAATCCTTCCTCGGCCAGCAGATTGCCGGGAAAATCCTTGGCGTTGACCGTCAGGATCGCATCGCAGGAGCCCGCCACCGCCGCGGCCAGCACGTGAATGTCATTCGGATCGGGCAGCCATAGACGCTTTTCCAGCCCCGGATGCGGCGGAATGACGGCCTTTGGAAAGGTTGCGCGTAGTGCGGCGATTTCACCGCGCGCGAAAACTTCTGCCTCTGCACCAAGCCGTGCAGCAGCCCGCGCCCATTCTTCCTCGATCCGAGCTGACCAGCGTGCCTCGAACAATCCGGCCGCCGCACATCCCAAAACCACCTGCCGCATGACGGTTGGGTACAGCACACATGCATCAATCAGGACCCTCACAGGCGGTAGAACACGGCCTTGAGATATCCGCTTTCGGCCAAATGCGGCATGAGCGGATGATCAGGACCGGCAAAGCCTGTGTGGATGATCTGCCCCCGGCGCCCTGCCCGCCCGATCCCGCGCGAACAGGCATTGCGGAACTTGGTCAGATCAGCCGCGTGCGAACACGAACATAGCCCCAGATAGCCGCCATCCGCCACCAGCGGGGCAGCCAGACGGGCAACACGTTCATAGGCCCGCAATCCCGCATCAAGCGCGTTGCGTGACGGGGCAAAGGCGGGTGGATCGCAGATCACCACATCGAATTGCGCGCCCTCGTCGGCCAGTGCTGCAAGCGTGTCAAAGGCGTCCCCGCGCCGTGTTTCCAACTTGTCAGACACGCCCATCGCGTGGGCCCCTTGCATGGCAAGATCCAGCGCAGGCGCAGAGCCGTCAATGGCCAGAACACGGGTTGCACCTTGCGCCAGTGCCGCCAGACCAAACCCGCCGACATGGGAAAAGACATCCAGCATCGTGCCGCCCTTTGCCAATTGGGCCGCAAAGGCGTGATTGGGGCGTTGATCGTAGAACAATCCGGTTTTCTGCCCACCCATGACATCTGCCAGATATGTTGCGTTATTCATGGAAACCGCGATGGGTCCGGTCGGGGCCGTGCCGCTGGCAACACCGAGATAGTCGTCGAGCCCTTCAAGACCCCGGGCGCGCCCGGTGCCGTTGATCACGACGGTATCCACAGCCAGAACGTCAACGATTGCGGCCACCAGGGCATCCTGCAGACGGTCAGCCCACGCCGCATTCGGCTGCATAACAACCACATCACCAAATCGGTCAACGATCACCCCCGGCAACCCATCGGATTCGGCATGCACAAGGCGGTAGAATGGCGTTGTATAAAGTGTCTCGCGGTGGCGCAGCGCGCGGCGGATGCGCGCGGCAAACCACGCCTGGTCAATTGTCGCGTCTGCATCCCGGTCCAGCATCCGGCAGATGATTTTCGACGCCGGATTAACCGCAACAAGGCCAAGTGCCGTGCGGTTGCTGTCTTCAAGCTGGGCAATTGTCCCCGCAGGCAAGGCGCGGGTCCGCCGGTCGGTTACCAGTTCATTGGCGTAGACCCAGGGAAAACCGTGGCGAATGGCGCGCGCCTCGGCCTTTGGCAACAGGCGGACGGTTGGGGTGGAGGGTGTCTGTGATTGATCATTCATAGGCGCCCTCCTAACCGTAAAGGGCGCCCGCGAAAAGATGTGTCAGGTCAACTCTTGCACAAGGATTTGGGTCAGGAAATCGGTGACCCTGACTTTCTGGGTCTGACCCGATTGTTCCAGTGTAACCGCCTCATCCCCGCCCGGCGCATCAAGATTTGCAACAATCCGGCGGCGTGGTTCGATAACCTCGCCGGTGCGGGCATTGCGCAGCGTGAGGTCAAATATGACGTTGTAGACGCCGCCGATCGAATAGCGGGTGCGGTTGGTCACACCGTGAAACCGTTCCAGCTGCACATCCGCAACAACGGGAATCGCGCCCCGAAGACTTGGCTTTGCGCGCTGTTCTGCGGTTTCAAACATCGCACTGATCTGCTGTACCCGGTCCCCGCGCGGATCACCGCGCCAGATGACATCTGCGATGGGATAATAGCTTTCCGCCTCGGACACGGTCAGTTCTGACGGTGCCGAGAAACGCACATCCTGCAAGGCATAGTTGCGGGTCACCCCCTCGGGCGGGCCGCTGCCAAGCGTATTCTGGCCGGTACATGCGGCCAATCCAAATAACACAACAAAAAACCCAAGCAGTCTCTTCTTCGCCATCTCAACCTCGTTGACCCGCTGATTTTTCGGTCTCGCCTCGCACATGCTGTGCCGGTCGATTACCTTACAATAACGCATCTGCCGCAGGATTGTGGTAGGATTATGGTCAATCGCTTGTTAGCGCTAACAGGCTGTGTTACAGCCGCCACAAATCGCCATGAGGACCAAAATGTCACTGCACCCCACGATCAGCGCCGTCACTGACCGGATCATTGCCCGCTCTGAGGGCCCAAGACGCACATATCTTGACACCATGTCGCGCGCCGCTGCGCAAGGCCCAAGGCGGGCGCATCTGACCTGTGGTAATCAGGCCCATGCCTATGCCGCCATGTCAGATGACAAACCGGCCCTGACAGATGCGCAGGCCCCCAATATCGGGATTATCACCGCCTATAATGATATGCTGTCGGCGCATCAGCCATTTGAAACCTATCCCGACCTGATCCGCAAAGCGGCCCGTGCGGCCGGCGGGACAGCGCAGGTGGCCGGTGGCGTACCGGCCATGTGTGATGGGGTCACGCAAGGCCAGACAGGGATGGAATTGTCGCTGTTTTCGCGCGATGTGATCGCACTTGCCGCCGGGGTTGGCCTGTCACACAACGTTTTTGACAGCGCGATTTATCTGGGTGTCTGCGACAAGATTGTCCCCGGTCTGGTGATGGCAGCAGCCACGTTTGGCTACATTCCGGGTATTTTTGTGCCTGCAGGTCCGATGCTGTCAGGCCTTCCCAATGATCAAAAGGCCAAGGTCCGCCAGCAGTTTGCCACCGGCGAAGTCGGTCGGGACAAGTTGATGGAGGCTGAAATGGCATCTTACCACGGGCCGGGCACCTGCACATTCTATGGCACAGCCAATACAAACCAGATGCTGATGGAATTCATGGGGCTGCATATGCCCGGTGCGTCCTTCATCAATCCCGGCACGCCCCTGCGTGACGCCATGACCAATGCGGCCACCGAACGCGCGCTGTCGATCACCGCATTGGGGAATGAATATACCCCTGTTTGCGACATTCTTGATGAAAAGGCATTCGTCAACGGACTGGTCGGCCTGATGGCAACCGGCGGATCAACCAATCTGGTGATTCACCTGCCCGCCATGGCGCGTGCCGCCGGGATCATCCTTGATCTGCAGGATTTCAGCGATCTGTCACAGGTCACCCCGCTGATGGCCAAGGTCTATCCAAACGGGCTGGCCGATGTGAACCACTTCCATGCGGCCGGTGGTCTGGGTTTCATGATCAACGAATTGCTGAATGCCGGTTTGCTGCACCCTGACACCAAGACAGTCGCAGGCAACGGGCTAGAGCTTTATACCAAAGACCCCAAGGTCGCGGATGGCAAGCTGCGTTATGATGCCGGGCCAACCAGCTCGCAGAATGACAAGATTTTGCGCCCTGCTGCCGATCCGTTCCATCCGACCGGCGGATTGACCCAATTGGCAGGCAATCTGGGCCGTGGTGTGATCAAGACCTCTGCCGTCGCCCCCGAGCGGCACATCATCGAAGCCCCTGCCCGGATTTTTCACACGCAAGAGGCGGTCAAGGATGCGTTCAAGGCAGGTGAGATCACCACAGACACGATCATCGTGGTGCGGTTCCAGGGCCCCAAATCAAACGGCATGCCAGAACTGCACAGCCTGACCCCGACCCTGGCCGTTCTGCAGGATCGCGGGCTGAAGGTGGCGCTTGTCACCGATGGCCGGATGTCCGGCGCGTCCGGCAAAGTGCCGTCAGCAATCCATGTCTGCCCCGAAGCCGCCGATGGCGGCCCTATCAGCCTGCTGCGCGATGGTGATATCGTGCGGCTGGATGCAACAAAGGGCACCATCGACGCAATTGGCGTTGATCTTGGCGCCCGCAGCCCTGCTGCGGCTGATCTGACCGGCAACGGCACCGGCGTCGGCCGCGAGCTGTTCGAGGCTTTCCGCAAGAATGTCGGCCTTGCTGCAGATGGTGCGGGGGTTGTTGTCTGATATGGCCCTGCCCGAAACAAGACTTGCCACTATAAGAGAGCATTGAAATGACCCCACAAGACGCCTCCGCCGCTGCTGCTGAAATCTGCAACCTCGCCCCTGTTGTCCCTGTTCTGGTGGTGGATGATGCCGCCATTGCCGCGGCCTTGGCCGAGGCGCTTGTCGCAGGTGGCTTGCCTGCGCTTGAGGTCACGTTGCGCACCCCTGCCGCGCTGGACGTCATCCGCGAGATGGCCAAGGTTCCCGGCGGTGCAGTTGGTGCAGGCACGCTGCTGACGCCCAAGGATGTCGAGGACGCAAAAGCCGCTGGCGCGACATTTGGCGTATCCCCCGGAGCCACCGATATTTTGCTGGACGCGTGCGAGGCAAATGATCTGCCACTTTTGCCCGGTGCGGCGACAGCGTCCGAGGCGATGCGCCTGCTGGAACGTGGCTATCGCGTGCAGAAGTTCTTTCCTGCCGAGGCCAATGGCGGGGCTGTGGCCCTCAAAGCCATCGGCGCGCCCATTCCGCAGGTCAAGTTCTGCCCGACCGGCGGGGTCAGCCTGAAAAACGCGCATGATTACCTGTCGCTGAGCAACACGCTTTGCGTCGGCGGATCATGGGTGGCCCCCAAGGACAAGGTCGCGGCAGCGGACTGGGCCGGGATCACCGCATTGGCACGTGAGGCCGCAGCGCTGCCGCGGTAAGGCCGGTTATCCGGACCAGGCTAGCTGTTATCTGCGACAGGTCTGACCCGCGCCGCCCGGCCACCGCGACGGCGCGCGGCGGGTTCTGCCTGCAACGCGGCCTGCAAGGTGATGGTCATCGGGTGATCCGCCGGCATCTGCGCGTATTGATCCAGAAGGGCCCGCGCCTGATCGCGCATATTGCTGTCAGTCGGCACACCAAGCGCCCAATCGAGAAAGATCGTCCGGCATTCGCCCGCCGTAATCCCCTCGATCCGGTAGGCCTCGCGGATCAGGCCCTTGGGGTCATGCGGTTGCTGCGCCATCAGGTCACCCCCAGTTTGGCGGATATCACCTGATCGGCGGCGGCACTTGCCTGCGCCAGGGCGGCAGACAACGCGTCCAGACTGGGTAATCCTGTTTCCCGCAATATGAACCGCACGCCACCCTCGCCCAAACTCTCTGGATCCAGCGCACCACCGGTCAACAACCGGGCCGCTGCCTGTACCTGCCACATAAGCGCAGCGGCTGTGGCCACCGCAGCACTATCTGCGGCACTCAGCCATCCATCACCGACACCGGCAGCAAGTTGTGCCGCCGGATCACGGTCAGACACCCCCGCACGCAAGGCAGCGGTCTGGGCAAAAAGTTCGGTGTCCTGCAGGCGCCCCGGCCCGATCTTGACGTCCCAGCCATCCTTGGCCGGTTTGGCCGCCGCGATCCGGGCGCGCATATCAGCGACATCGGCCAGAACCGTGGCACCTTTCCCCTTCTCTTTCAGAAGCACGCGCCGAAATGCCTCGATCTCGCGGCCCACATCCTGTGCGCCTGCAACGGGCCGGGCGCGGGTCAACGCCAGATGTTCCCATGTCCATGCCGCATCCGTCTGATAACTGCGAAACGCATCCAGTGAGGTGGCGACCGGGCCTTGCCGCCCCGATGGGCGCAGGCGCATGTCGACCTCGTATAGCCGGCCTTCGGCCATTGGTGCACTTAATGCGGTGACCAGCGCCTGTGTCAGCCGGGCGTAGTAGGGCCGGGTCTGCAAGGGCCGCGGCCCATCCGAGGCATCGGCGCCATCAGCGTCATAAATCACAATCAGATCAAGGTCGGAGGCCGCATTCAATCGTCCAGCGCCAAGCGACCCCATCCCCAGCACAACAGCCCCCCGACCCGGCGGCGGCCCATGCTTGCGGGCGAATTCGGCGCAGATAACCGGCCATAACTGGGCAAGGACCGCTTCGGCCAGATCGCTATATTGCTGGCCCGCGCTGTGGGCATCAACCAGCCCGCGCAAATGATGCACGCCAACCCGGAAATGCCATTCCTTGGCCCATCTGCGGGCTGCAATCAGCCTTGCCTCGTAATCATCCGCCCGGGCCAGCACCTGCCCCAGATCGGCGCGCAGGCCTGCAATCCCGGGCCAATCCGCAAAGAAGGCCCCGCCAATGACCGCGTCAAACACACCCGCGTTGCGCGACAGGTAGCGCGCCAGCGCCGGGGCCGTTGCCGCAATATCAACGATCAGCTGGGTGAGCTGCGGATTTGCCTCGAATAAAGAAAAAAGTTGCACGCCCGCGGGCAGGCCAGCGAGGAAGCCATCAAACTGGGCCAGCGCCTCGTCCGGTTTGGCGGCATCCTGTAAACGGCGCATGATTTCGGGCGTGATCCGGCTGAAAATCTCTGTCGCGCGGGCAGATCGCAGGGCCGGATAAGTCCGCCAGCGGGCAACGACATCCGCACCCCATGCCACCCGTTCCGGCTCGGCCGGTTCGGGGGCGAAAAAGCCATCGGTCAGATGATGCACGGCTTCCAGCCGCTCGGTCAGCTCATTGCGCAACCCGGCAACATCACGGCCCATGAACGCCGCCAGCCGGTCAAACCCTTCGGCGCTGTTTGGCAGGCTGTGGGTCTGCGCATCGCCGATCATCTGAAGGCGGTGTTCCACCTCGCGGTGAAAACAGTAATGGGAATAAAGCGCGTCGGCATCATCAGGTTTCAGCCAATCGGCACGGGCCAAAGCCTGCAAGCCTGCGCGGGTCTGCCGCTGTCGTAAGGACGGATCCCTGCCGCCCGCGATCAACTGCCGGGTCTGGGTGAAGAACTCGATTTCGCGGATACCACCACGACCCAGCTTCATATTATGTCCATCAAGAACAAGCGGGCCGTGCAGGCCCTTATGGTCGCGAATTTTCAGCCGCATGTCATGCGCGTCCTGAATCGCGGCAAAATCCAGATGCTTGCGCCAGATGAACGGACGCAAGGTTTCCAGAAATCGTGCGCCCGCCGGAATATTGCCCGCACAGGCGCGGGCCTTGATGTAGGCCGCACGCTCCCACGTGCGCCCCACGCTTTCATAGTAACGCTCTGCCGCCTCCATCGACAGGCAGACCGGCGTGACAGAGGCATCCGGGCGCAATCGCAGATCGGTCCGAAACACATAGCCGCCGGCCGCAACATCAGACAGGATCGCCGTCATCTTGCGGGTCACGCGGATGAACGCGGCCCGCACGTCCTGATAATCTGCCGGATCAAAGCGCGTTTCATCAAACAGGCAGATCAGGTCGATATCGGACGAATAGTTCAACTCGCCCGCCCCCATCTTGCCCATGGCCAGTACTGTCATCTCGGGCGCATCGGCTGGCAATTTGCCCCGCGCCACCTCATGCGCGGTCAGCGCGGTGATACAGGCTTGCACCGCCGCATCTGCAAAATCGGTCAACGTCTGGGTCACTTTTTCAAGGGACCAGACACCCCCCAGATCCGCCAGCGCCACAAGCAACGCGATGCGACGCTTGGCCCTGCGCAGATCTGCCGATAGCGCCTCGCGCGGGGTACGGGATATTTCGGCCAGCATATCGCGAACGGCCGCGTCGGGGTCGTCCAGCGCGCCGGGCAACCATGCGGCCTCTGTTTGCATAAGGCCTGCCAGATAGGGGCTGCAGCCTGCGGCCCCAACGATCAATGGGCGCAGTGCCATATCCAGATCAAGCGATCCCCATGCTTCGCCCCCGCGGTCGGGGTCGTAGGGGTCAGGCGATCGGGTCAGGCTTGCGGTAAAAGACATGTGCCAACAGTGCGGCCGCGATTGCCGCTGGTCAATTGCAACGCGCCGGATAGATTGATCAAAAAGGACAGCATGATCATGAGCAAAAGTCTAAAACGCGTCACCGCAGCATTGCGCGACGTAGGCATTGACAGCACAGCGCTAGAGATGAGCGCCGAGACGCGCACCGCCCAGCAAGCCGCCGATGCGGTCGGTTGTGCATTGGATCAGATCGCTAAATCAGTGATCTTTGTGGGGCAGGACAGCGGCAAGGCCGTCTTGTTCATCACCGCAGGTGGCAATCAGGTAGACGCAAACAAGGCAACGCAAGCCGCCCAGGAACCACTGGGCAAGGCCGATGCCGCGCTGATCCGGCAGCAAACCGGGTTTGCCATCGGTGGGGTCGCCCCAATCGGCCATCTGAACCCGATCCGGGCCTTTCTTGACCCGCGATTGCTGGAATTTGACGAGATTTTTGCCGCTGCCGGCACCCCGCGGCATGTTTTTCCCATTGATCCACGGCTTCTTTTGAAGATTTCAGACGCACAAGTCGCTGATTTTATTATAGATAAAAAGTAAATGTAAAAAACATTTACATAAGCTCTTGATGTGCGGCCCGACCACGCCAATATCTATTCATGTGAAAGGCATTCACATCACATAGATCCAACATCATAAAGGAGCCCACATAATGAACACCGCCACCCCACATTCCCCCATGGCCTATGATCGCCAGCCCGGATTTTTCAGCCGCGCCGAGATGTGGCTGGATGCACGTGGCAAAGGCGCCTGGATCGCCGCCATGGTTCTGGGCTTCATCTTTTTCTGGCCTGTTGGCCTCGCCCTTCTTGCCTACATGATCTGGAGCAAACGCATGTTCAACAAATCCTGCAACGCAATGACCCGCAGCCGTCCGCGGCATATGAGCAAATCCTCGGGCAACAGCGCATTTGACGCCTATAAGTCCGAAACCCTGCGCCGCCTGGAAGAAGAACAGGACAAGTTCGAAGACTTCCTGGAGCGTCTGCGCGAAGCCAAGGACAAGGCCGAGTTCGACCAGTTCATGAATGATCGCGCGAACGGGTCCCATCCGACGGACGACACCAAGGATGACGCCGCCTAATCAGCTGTGACATCCCTGCCAAGTGGCTTTCCCCGGCCGCTTGGCCCTTTTCCATTCCAAACGAGGACCGCAATGACCGCTTCATCCGCCCTGCCCGACCCCGCCCGCAACCCTGCCATCTATCGTGGTGTGGTGCTAAAGCGTGCGCTGGCATGGGTCTTTGACATGGTTCTGATTGTCATTCTGTGCGTCCTTATCCTGCCATTCACCGCGTTTCTGGGCGTTTTCTTTTTCCCGGTCCTGATGCTGGTGATTGGTTTCATCTACCGCTGGTTCACAATCGCGGCGGGCTCGGCCACCTGGGGCATGCAGATCGTGGGAATTACCTTGCGCGATCATCGGGCACGTCGGCTTAGCTCTGAGACCGCATTGCTGCATACGCTGGGCTATACGGTCAGCGTTGCGGTGGCCCCGCTTCAATTGATTTCAGTGCTGATGATGGTTTTCAGCAGCCGGAAACAGGGCCTCACGGATCACCTGCTGGGGACGGCGGCGATCAATCAGGCAGCCCAACAACCTGCAATTGTGTAGCGAAGCGCGAACATCCTTAACCCTGACTTAACGCGGGGGCTTGGCGGAACATAATTCGGTTGCTAATGTTTCCAAAATCGACCGGAAACCTCATGCGCCACACGCTCCCAATCGCACCGCAGTTCTATGTAACTGCGCCCCAGCCTTGCCCGTATCTTGAGGGCAGAATGGAGCGTAAGTTGTTCACTGCGTTGCAGGGCGACACAGCGGGCAAACTGAATGACGCCCTGTCCAAGCAAGGGTTTCGCCGCTCCCAGAACGTGCTTTACCGCCCATCATGCGCGGAATGTTCGGCATGTATGTCGGCCCGCATTGATGTTTCGCTGTTTTCGCATAGCCGCAGCCAGCGCCGGGTTCAGAAACGCGCCGATCATTTGCATCGCCGCGCGACCTCTCCCTGGGCCACGGAAGAACAATATGCCTTGTTCCGCGAATATCTTGACGGACGCCATGCGGCGGGTGGCATGGCTGACATGGACATGTTCGAATTTGCCGCCATGGTCGAGGAAACCCCGATCAAATCCCGGCTAATTGAATATACCGAAGATGAAAGCCTGCGCGCTGTTTGCCTGACGGATATCCTCGATGACGGGCTGTCGATGGTCTATTCCTTCTTTGACCCCGCGCTGGAACGGCTGTCGCTTGGGACTTACATCATCCTGGATCATATCGCGATTGCACGCGATCTTGGCCTGCCCTACGTCTATCTGGGCTATTGGGTGCCGGGCAGCCCCAAGATGAGCTACAAGGCGAAATTCAAGGGGCTGGAGGTCTATCGCAACGGCGCATGGCAACCGCTTTCTGATGCCAATACCTATGCAGCAGACATCCACCCGCTGTCGACCGATCCGATTGCCGAGCAAGTGGCCCGCATCAGCCTGCCGGATGTGCGCAGCTGACATAACAACCGACATCACGCTTTTTCTATTTTGGGGTTAGAAAAGGAGAGACGGTTTGACACGGATAACGTTGAAAAAACGTGCGCTGGAAACCTTGCGGCACGCCAATATCGGTCGGATTAACTTTCAATATGGTCGGTTGCATGTCTATCCGCACCAGTTTGCGCGGATCGCTGAACTGATCGAGGCCGATCATATCAGTTACAGATCCGCCAATGGAAACCACTACGATCCGACGCCCGAACGGGGCCAAAGACACTATATCGGCGTCCACTCTTCCCTGGGCCGCGACGAGAATGGCACCCTGGTTGCGGTGAACCCGTTCCTGCCCAGCAGTCGCGGAACCATCGTGCACGAGGCCTGTCATGCGACACATGACTATCAGCGTGTGACCGTCAGGCACGGCGACAGCATCCTGCCGCGCCAGTTTGAAGGGGCTGCAACACTTGCCGGCTGGATGACCGCCCTGCTTTGGGGGTTTGATCAGGCACCCAGCCCGCAAACGGACACGATGCGACTGGCCGCCGAAAAGGCGCGTCTGGTTCTTGATGGCACGATTGGCCCACGCATCGACGCCGATACGGTGCGCGAACTTGACGCGGCCGTCGCAACCGGTTCAGCGAATATGTATGTTTTCAACGGCACCTGATCAGTGCCGCTGAAATCTGCACAGCCCTTGGGTTCTAGTTCAACAGGTTCGGCACGATGGTCACGACACCGGGGAAGAACGCCAGCAAAAGAAGCCCCGCGACCTGAATGCCGATGAATGGCATGACCCCGCGATAAATCTGCCCCGTTGTGATGGTCTTGGGCGCCACCCCGCGCAGATAGAACAGCGCAAATCCAAAGGGCGGCGTCAGGAAGGAGGTCTGCAGGTTCACCGCAATCATGATCGTCACCCATTTGGGATCAAATGTGCCGCCATAGATCACTGGCCCCACAATCGGGATCACGATGTAAATGATCTCGAGGAAATCCAGCACAAAGCCCAACACGAACAGCACCAGCATGACCAGCAGGAAGACCTGCCATTCATTGTCGAATGATCGCAGGAATTGCTGGATGTAATGTTCCCCGCCAAACGAGATCAGGACAAGGTTCAACAGCTGCGATCCGATCAGGATGGTGAACACCATGGATGTGACTTTGGCCGTCTCGCGGACCACAGGCGCAAGGACGCCCCCGGACAACAGCACCCCGCACGACCATAGCAGCCCGAACATTGCAAAGAGGAAACACCCAAACGCCACCGCATAGGCGACCCGGTTTTCGAACAGAACAACCTCCTGCCCCAGGCGCATGTCGAAGTTGATCCCGATGATCAGCATCAGCACGATGGCAAAGGCGGTCAGCAGCACCATGCGCCCCGACCGTCCCTGATCCTGCAGCTTGCGATATGTGGCCAGCAGGATTGCACCACCCGCGCCAAGTGCCGCCGCCGGCGTCGGGTTGGTGATCCCGCCAAGGATCGACCCCAACACCGCAACAATCAGCACAAGCGGCGGAAAGACGACCCGCAGGATTTCATTGCTTGCCAGATAGTTGGCCGCAATATTCAGACCCGCAAAGGCCACCAGCAACGGAATGGCGATAATCAGTGTCGTCACCCCCGGTGTTGTCAGGGGCGAGATGAATATCACATCCGCCAGCAACATCAGAACGACACCAATTGCCCCCACCACCAGTGGCAGTTTGTCGGCCTGCGGGGCAACACCGCGCGCGACGCAGATCATCAGCCCCATCAGCAGTGCGGTCACGGCGATGCCTGTGCCAATCGGGGCCGCTGCTGCGACCTTTTCCACAACCAGCGCCGCCCGTTCTTCCGGTGCCAGTGCGCGGGCCTCTGCCACGCCGCCGGCCTCGTCGATCTCGGCCTGTTGGGCAAGGGCCGCGTTCCACGCCTCTTCCCCATGCAGATCAATCATCGAGGCCTGACACTCTTCGCTGACGCGGGTCCGCAGGGATGCGGTTTGTCCGGCATCCGTAAAGCTGTCGACAATCACCGATTGGCTGCCAACCAGGCCCACCTGCCCAAACCCGATGGTCAGCGCGATCAATGCAACAGGCACCCCAAGAAGCCATGTCAAACCATGATTGGGTGGGGCCGCATGCCGCGAAACCGCGTCACCCAATTGTACGGGCGGGGCCTTGGACGGGTTGAGCATCGCAAAGCCAAACGCATAGGCCGCATAAAGCGCCGCGAGCAGAATGCCCGGCAGCAAAGCCGCCTGAAACAAGGTTCCCACGGAGACGACCGCGGGCTCACCCAGATAGGTCAGCGCGTCGGAACAGCCCGCCATGCGCGCCCGGTCTTCCTGTGCGGCGGAATACAGATCCCCCGCCAGGGTCCCCAGCAACACGATCACGATGGATGGCGGAATGATCTGCCCCAACGTGCCGGACGCCGCGATAACGCCGGTGGACAATTGCGGCGAATACCCGTTCTTGAGCATCGTCGGCAAGGCCAACAGCCCCATGGTCACAACGGTCGCGCCCACAATACCGGTCGAGGCCGCCAGAAATGCCCCGACGATAACAATCGACACGGCCAGACCACCGGGAAGCGGGCCAAAAACCTTGGCCATTGTGGTCAGCAATTCATCCGCGATGCGGGACCGTTCCAGCACGATCCCCATCATCACGAACATCAGCACCGCCAGCAGGGTCTCAATCGACTGCCCGGCCAGTACCCGTTCATTCATCCGGTTGACCAGAAAGCCCACGTTCCGGTCCAAGGCGACTTCCCAGCCTTGCGGGAACAGCACGTCCTCGTATCGGGGCAGTTCAGGGTATCGGAAGACGGATATCGCGTCGGGCCTGACCCCTTCGGCGATCAGGGCAGCATATTCCGACGATCCGGTATCAACGGCCGCGTGAATAAGCATCCCCGAGCTGTCGAGCGCGGCGATGATCGCAAATGAAATCACCGCCGATCCGCCAATTGCAAAGGCCACAGGGAAGCCTGAAAGAATGCCCGCAAACAACGTCAGAAAGACGATGATGATGCCGACCTCAATGCCATCTAGTCCGAAAAGCATGTCTGTACCGCCCCGCCTTTAGTGAATTTTTGCGACCAATTCGGCGGTAGGATCGCCGATTGGGTCTTTATCAAGATATTTGCCTTCGCTCTCTTCGCCCTCGATCAGTTCGAGATAAGAGCGATAGAAGAACGCAACCGCCTGCAGAAGAACAAGCGCGGTGAACGCGATCAGCAGGACCTTAAAGAGGAAATAGGCGTTGAAGCCATTTGGCGAGAAGCCGATTGTCTCGACGTTCCAGCGCAAGGCGCGGGCCTTGGTCAACAGCCGATCAAGCGTGTCCGATGCGGACGGGTTCGGCACAACAAGGTGGCGCCACAAGAAGAACCAGCCATAGAGCCATGTCAGAATGGCCGCAGGGATCATGAACAGCAAAGACCCGATCATGTCGATGATCCGCTTGGTCCGGTGGCTGACGGCGGAATAAATCAGGTCAACCCGCACATGCCCGCCTTGGACAAATGTGTATGTCACACACATGCACACGATCATCGCATTGTAGAATTTCAGCTCTTCGGCCCACCAGCTGACGTCTTTCGAGAAGGCAACGCCGAAGCCCATGCTGATTTCCGAGACGGCGAATACCCGTTGCATGAAGATGATCACGATCTGCTGCAGAACCATCAGCAAGCCAGCCCAGGCAAAAAAGCGCCCCACCCCGTTTGCGATGCTTTCCAGCACCCAGACACAGCCCCACATGAACTGGTTCTTGATCAGACCAATCACCGTCACCACGAGGAAAATGGCAAGAACGACAAAGAAGAACTCGACCGAGGCACCATAGTAGATAAAGCGCATCAGCGCCTCTTTGATCTCAACCTCGGGCATGTTGCCGTTGGTATATGGCAGCCAGGCCAGCCACAGGTCAGGGTGCAAGAGCGCATAGAACAAATTGTAAAATGCTTCGATCAGGTGCGCAAAGAACCAGCCAACAGCCGTTCCGCCCCATGCATCTACCAAGCCCATATGGAATGTCCCCCCAATTTTCTTGTCGTAGGCAAGACGCGATCTCCCCCTTCGCGCCTTTGTGGCAAGAGCGCTTTTGCACCATGCAAAGCGCTCTTGCCTTGATCTAGATCATCAAAATCTTGATGATTTGCGCAGGCTTAGCCCATCACACGGTCACGCTGAGCACGGTAAGCGCCCTCGGATTGCGTGATCCAGCCGGATGAGGCTGCCATGGATGCGTTATACGAGGCGCGCAGACGGTCATAGATGTCGTCGCCGTTGTACTGATCCATCGTTTCACGTGCGGCCGAGCCCATCGCATCCCAGACAGTGTCAGGGAATTCCAGAACCTTCACGCCGCCAGCCTGCAGACGCTGCAAGGCTGCACCATTGCTGTCCATGAACTGGGCCAGGTTCCACTGATGCGCTTCGCCTGCTGCGATCTCGATGATCTTCTGATGCTCGGGGCTGAGGCTTTCGAACACTTCAAGGTTCGTGGCCAGCGACAGGGCCGCACCCGGCTCGTGCATACCAGCAGTGTAGTAGAACTTGGTGATTTCCTGGAAACCGGCCTTTTCGTCTGCCCATGGGCCGATCCACTCGGTGCCGTCAATCGCACCGGAGGCCAGCGCCTGATACACTTCTGCACCTGGCAGGTTTTGCACCGATGCGCCCATCTTACCCAGCGCTTCGCCACCCAGACCGGGCATGCGGAACTTCAGACCCTGGAAATCTGCCGGGCCTGTGATCTCTTTCGAGAACCAGCCGCCAGCCTGCGGGCCCGTATTCCCGGCGAGGAAGGATTTCAGACCAAAGATCTGCCCAAGCTCGTCATGGAAGTCACGCCCTTCGCCGTGATAATACCAGTTGCTGATTTCCTGTGGGGTCATGCCGAACGGCACAGATGTGAAGAACGCATAACCAGGATGCTGGTTGATGAAGTAGTAGTCCGCACCGTGATACATGTCGGCCTGACCGGATGTGACCGCATCAAACACTTCGAATGCGCCAACAAGTTCGCCAGCGGCTTTCAGGTCGATGGTCAGTGATCCACCGGACATCGCGGTGATCGTGTCGGCGGCGCGCTGTGCGGCGTCATGCACACCGGCAAGGCCACGGCCCCATGTGGTCACAAGTGTCAGCGTCCGGTTGCCCTGTGCATATGCCGGTGCGGCAAGTGACGTTGCCGCTGCTGCACCGCCACCAAGCGCGGAATTTTTCAGAAAAGAACGACGATCCATTAAAAACCTCCCAAATATTTTGCGTGTCGGGCCCGCAGGCGCAGGCGCACGACAGATCGTTACGTAGCGCTGACACTAACGCGAGGATGGGTGATGTAAAATACGTAGTTCTGCGTAGAAACCCGGCTTTTGTCAGATTTACTGACCAATTTGAGGCCCAGTTGCGGCGCTAACAGCCGCGTGCTGTCGAATCAGACTGCGGAATGCCATTTGATTCGACGCTGATTCCCGCGTAACGATTCTGCGCATGACCAGAGTGACCTCCCGGCTCCGCGACAGGCTTGCAATCAGCTATGGACAGAAAATATTTCTTCTGGCCACACTCCCCCTGATTGCAGCGGTTTTCCTGATATTCCTTGTGGTTACAAATCAATCCCGACAGCTGGCCGAGGGCGAGATCCAGACCCTTGAGACCCAGTTGATCGAAACCAAGCGGGAGGAGTTGAGGAACTACCTGTCAATTGCCCGCACGGCCTTTGTGAACACCTATGGCCGCGCCGCACCCGATGATGCGCAGGCCAAACTTGCCGTCACGCGCGAATTGGCTGCGATGCTCTACGGGCAGGACGGCTATTTCTTTGTGTTTGACTATGATGGCAACAATCTTGTGGCCCCCCGCCAGACCTATCTGATCGGGCGCAACTGGTCCGGCCTAACCGACCGCAATGGCATCCCCATCACCGATGAACTGATCCGTATTGCCCGCACCGGCGGTGGCTATCACAGCTTTGACTGGCCCAAACCATCGACCGGGGAAACCGGTCGCATGGTTGTCTACGTCAATGGCCTGCAGGATTGGCAATGGGCTATTGGCACCGGGGTTTTTATCGACGACGTGTTGGAAAACGTGGCTGCGGCCCGGGCCGACGTGGAGGCCCGGATCACCCGGACCTCCTACTATATCGTCGGGATCACGGTTGCCGCCCTCATGGCCGTCTTCACCACCGGCATGTTTCTGAACATCCGCGAGCGGCGGCTGGCAGATGCAAAGCTCAAGGACCTCACCCAGCGCATTATCGACACCCAAGAGGAAGAGCGCGGGCGCGTGGCGCGCGAATTGCATGACGGGATCAGTCAGATGCTGGTAGGCGTTCGCTACGCGCTGGAACTGGCCCGCCGCAAGATGGGCGATACCGGCCACAGTCTGGACAAGGGCATCGCGGGGCTTGGGTCGGCCATACAAGAGGTTCGCCGGATCAGCCGCGACCTGCGCCCCGGCGCGCTGGATGATCTGGGCCTCGGCCCCGCCATCAAGACCCTCAGCGAAGATTTCATGGCCCGGACGGATATTTCCACCGCATTCGAAACCGTCGTCTTCCGCAACCGCCTGGACGAAGAGGCGCGCATCGCCTTGTACCGGATTGCGCAGGAGGCCCTGACCAATGTCGAACGTCACGCCGGCGCAAGCCATGTTGATATCAGCCTCAAAGGCCATCGCAGCGGGGCGATGCTGCGGGTCAGCGACAATGGTCGCGGGATGCCTTGGCCGCAATCCGCCCGCAAGACGACAGGCCTTGGCCTGCGCAACATGCAAGAGCGGATCGAGCAATTGGGTGGGACGCTGCGCATTCTGTCATCAACCTCAGGCACCGTGATCGAGGCCCAGGTCCCCCTGACCCATATGCTGAGCCCGCAAAAGAAAAAGGAAAGCGCATGACGACCCGCGTTTTGATCGTGGATGATCATCCCATGGTCACCGAAGGCATTCAGGCCATTTTGGAAACCTATGACGATATCAGCGTTGTGGGAACGTTGAATAACGGCCAAGAGGCTGTTGATAAAATTACGGAAATGGCCCCTGATGTTGTACTTCTTGACCTCAATATGCCCGGCCTGTCCGGCCTGAACGCGACCGAGATGATCCTCGAAAAACGCCCCGAAACGCGGATTTTGATCCTGTCGATGCATGACAGCCCGGAATATATCTCGACCGCACTTAGCCATGGCGCGCGCGGCTATGTCCTGAAAGATGTGCCAACCGATGAAATTCAGACCGCTATTGAAACGGTCATGCGGGGCGAGAAATATCTGTGCACCGGGGCCAAGGGCTCGCTAACCCCCAAGATCAGCGATGGGCGCGAAGCCCTGACAAGCCGCGAACAGACGATCCTGCTGGAACTGGCCCAGGGTAAATCAAACAAGCAGGTGGCCGCTGGATTGAATATCTCGGTGCGCACGGTCGAGACACATCGCAACAATATCAAACGCAAGCTTGGGATCAGCTCTACCGCCGGGCTGACCCGCTATGCGCTGGAACATGGGGTATTGCAGGGAACAGGCATTTAGCGGCCCTGTTCCGGCCGGCCAAGTCTTTGCAACGCCTCTTGCAGAATGGCGAATGTGGTCTGGAACTTCGGGGCGATACGGGGTGTAACCGTGTCATCAGTTGCGCGGCCCCCTCGCCCCGGTTGTCGCATCACGCTACACGCAGTTTCCGGCATCAAGGCCTCAAGGACCCATCATGACAAATACCCCACTCGACAAAGATATGCTGGTTCAACGCATTCGTGCCAACATGAAAAATGCAGGCAAGCTTCGCTATCAACGCGCGCTGGCAGAGTTCACGGATCAGGCCGGTGCGTTTCTTGGTGACAACGTGTTCGAGACCAGCTTTCTGCTGCGCGAGGGGCAGCCGCCACTGATCTACGAAGTCTCCGGCCCCTATGACGTTGTCAGCAACAACTATGCCACCGTGGGGCGCATCTACGAAAACGGTGAGCGGATTTTTGAGAGCAACATCAAGGATCAGATTCAGGAACGCACCGCCGCAATGGTGTGGATCTTTCTTGCGGCATTGGGCCATCGGCCCCACAACATTCTGCTGGTTGGCGCAGGTACCTTGGCGACCGAAACGGTTAGCTATCTCAAACACTTCCTGCCTGATCTTGCATCGCTGGATTATCACGCCCGCACCGCGCGACCCGACAGTTTTGAGCGTCGTTGCGCAGCACTTGGCGTTGACGCCACCTACCAGCCAGCGCTTGAGCTGACCGGATATGACACGGTGCTGATGATGACCAATACCACCTCCCATCTGGTCGATGCAGGGACGATCAGCCAAATGCCGGAAGGCGGTGTGCTTGCGTCACTCTGCACAACATCGCAGACCGGCGAAATCGCGGGTGATGTCTATAGCCGCGATGATGTGCAGGTGTTCTTTGACTATGATCTGACCCGCAGTTTCACACCCGATATGAAGGCTGCCGATGCCGCAGGCCACCTGACCGATGTCACCATGCTGACAGACCTTATGAGCGCGATTTCCCCTGCAGACCTGTCCGGCAAAAGGAACATCCTCAGGATCACGGGGACCCCAATGCAGAATGTTGCGGTGCTGGATATTCTTCGCGGCGGCTAGGGTCACGGGACCCTAGGGTCAGGACCCATCAATTCCATGTCGCCAGCGCAGATTTCACGAAATATCAGCGGTTTGGGACGCGCAGGCCATAGTTGTTCTACGGGCAAGCGGCCCGCGCCGCTAAGATGAAGTGAAGTCCGCGCCCGAAGGGTTTGGCTGATTTTGGCCGTGAGCAGCGTTACATCCCCTTGAAATAGAACCACTATTACGGCGGGGCTGCGCCTCGTCACGACCAAAATCAGTCAAACTGGCGGCGTGGAATGAATGGGTCCTGACCCTAATGTGATCTGAACGCCTCTGAGCGTCGTTCCAGCACCCGCGCATACCAGGTCAGCGGGAAACAGATGCAGAAAAAGATCATGGCGACAATTCCGTAGACCTTGAAGGGCTCGAATGTGGCGTTGTTGATAACACCCGAGACGCGCACCAGTTCTTCAAAGCCGATGATAGAGGTCACGGCAGTTGCCTTGATCAACTGCACCAGAAAGCCCACCGTCGGGGCGCGCACATAGGCAAAGGCCTGCGGCAGGATGATCAGCCGCATTTGCAGCATCCAGCGCAGCCCAAGTGCCGCACTGCCATCCCATTGCCCCTTGTCCACAGCCTCGACGCCGCCGCGCCAGATCTCGCCCAGAAACGCGCTGGCATAAAAGGTCAGCCCCAGGGCCGCGACCGTCCATGCCTCGATCCGAAACCCAAGCATGGGGAAGCCAAAGAAGATGAGAAACAGCTGCAACAACAGCGGGGTGCCCTGAAACAGGCCGATATAGGCCGCCGCAAAGTTGCGCAGCACCTTGCGCCGCGAGATGCGCATGGACATAATGATCAGCCCCACCACACCGCCACCGATAAAGGCGACAAGCGACAATGCAATCGTCCAACGGGTCGCAAATAAAAGGTTGCGCAGGATGTCCCAATTACTGAATTCGATCATGTGATACCTGCTGCCAGATAGCGCTTGCCCAAGAAGACCAGCGCGCGGCGCAATGCGATGGACATCACCAGATAAACCATTGCGATAACGAAATAGGTCTCGAACGCGCGGAAGGTACGGGCCTGCCAAAGTTCGGCCTCGTGCGTCAGTTCGCGCACAGCGATTTGCGACACAACTGCCGATTCAAGCATCATGATGATGATCTGGCTGACCAGTGCCGGGTAAATCACCACCAGCGCCTGCGGCAGGATGATCTTGAGAAAGGCAACATAGGGTCGCAGCCCCAAGGCGCGGGCCGCATCATGCTGGCCGTCAGGCACCGCATCCAGCCCCGCCCCTATCACCTCGGTCGTGTAAGCGGTCATGTTCAGGATCATCGCCAGCAGGGCCGCGGTAATCGGGTCCAGCCGCAGCCCCAACGCGGGCAATCCGAAAAAGACAAAGAACAGCTGCACCAGAAAGGGTGTGTTGCGGATCAGTTCGACATAGGCAATCACGGCCGCGCGAAGCACGCGGATCCCGCTGCGCTTTGCAGCCGCCGCGATGATGCTCAGGAACAATCCGACAATTGCGGTGATCCCGATCAGCATCAACGTGGTCGAGGCGCCGCGACCGATGGCCGCCAGCGCCTCCCAGAACATTTCTGATGTCAAGGCAGCGCCCTTTTCAGATTATTCTGCTTCCAGGTTTGCAGGATCAAGCGGCGTGCTCAGCCACTTTTCGGATGAGGCGTTCAGCGCGCCCGATGACAGCATCTCTGCCACAGCCTCGTTCAGCACTGCCTTCAGCGCCTCCTCATCCTTGTTGAGCGCGACGCGCGATGGTGAGGTCAAAAGCTGGAATTTCTGTTCGGGGGCCAATGCCTCTTGCCGGGCCAGAACCTGTGCCCCCACATCATTGCCGACAACCATCAGGTCTGCCTGCCCCGAGATAAAGGCCTGAATGACCGCACTGTAATTGTCAAAACGCCGGACTTCGGTGTCATCTGCGGCCACTTCGGTCAGCGATGTGTCCTCCAGCGTGCCGCGGTTGACCGCAACGGTCTTGCCGGCCAGATCCTCGGGTCCCTCGACGGTCATGGCCTCCGGCCCGATCACCGCGATATAATAGGGTGCATAGGCGGCGGCGTAATCAATGACCTCTGCCCGTTCGTCGCTATATCCAACGCTGAGCAGAATATCGACGCGTTTATCGTTCAAAAGCGGGATACGGTTCTGCCCCGTCACGCTTACCAGATTGGCCTCGACACCGATCTTGTCCGCGATGAAGTTTGCCACATCGACATCATAGCCCTGAATGCTCAGATCAGCGCTTGCCGACGAAAACGGCGGAAAGTCAGCAAAAATACCAACATTGATCGTACCCGCAGCCTTGATGTCATCCAGCGCGTCAGCCGATGCCGACAAGGCCCCAAGGCCCAACATCGCTAAAGCACCTGCACAGGCAGCTAATCGGTTCAAAGTCATCATTGCATCTCTCCAATTGAGGCGATCCTTATACAGGACCTGATTTTCAATATACGGGACCTTCCAAGCAGAAGCGGGCAATAGCAAGGTCCAAATGGTGGTTGAGCCGGGCGTGCCCGCGAAATGCCTAATCGCTGGGCAACCGTACCGGTCACAGAAACCAAAAACCGCTTCGAAACGGTTTGAGGGTCTTTCTGACAGCGCGAAACAAGTGTCGGACTACTTGCGCAGGGGCGGCTGTGGCCGGTGGTCGTCGGCTGTGCTACTGCGGGCACATAACCTAAGATCGCAAGGAATGCCGGTTGATATCGGATTGGTTGCGTCATACTCAATTGGGGTGGTTGGTGGCGTGTAGGTAGGACAAAGTTAATGAAGGCGAAGGCCATTCGCGCGCGCGCGATGATGGGCACCATCTTTTTATGTGCAGGCTGTGGCGGAAGCGCGGGTGTTTCAGACAATTCTGGTACATTGGCGGCAGCTTTTGCCGATCTTGCATCAACACAGACTGATCAGCTGCGCAGTATTTCGTTTGATGCCACGGCAAGGACGATCCAGACACTTGATGGTGAAATAGATCGTTCTGCTGACACAGCGAGCGTCGCCGGCCAGACCGGCAGCATCAACGAAGAACGCACCGAAATCGCGATTACATCCGGCGGCGTTGTCACGCTATTGCCTGAGGATGATCGGTTTGCTGTCAGATTTACGGCTGATCCCGCAACTGGAAATCGCCTGATTGGTATTGCGGGTGCCGTGGCACCTGTCTCTGCCCTGCCAAGCGGTACAGTCACTTACAACGGCGATGCCCGGCTTTCCGTGCAAAGCGGTACCGACCTCTACACGCTTGCGGGTGACGTCACCGTCACCGGTGATTTTGGCGGCGGTTCGGTTGATACCACCATAGAAAATCTGTTTGGAACGGTGACAAACGGCATATCGAATTCGGTCGCGGTGACGGATGTTGCAGACATCCAGATTACCGGGTCCGTGTTGAATGGATCATCCTTTTCGGGTGGTGCGCCGACGGTGACGTCTTCTGAGTTTTCAGTGGGACCCACGGCAAGTGTCGCATTTGAAGGGGCCATTTTCGGGCCGTCCGCGACGGAAGCAGGTGGCGCGATGATCATTGATGACACCGCGGACGGCGCCGTCGTGATATTTGGCGATTTCTTGGCCGAGCAATAGCTTGTGCATGACCGATACATTGAAAATAGCGAGTTACATATGTCCCTAGACCACGCGCCTTTGTTTACCGGCAGGGATGATGACGTATCCACCGCCTTCTTCGATGATGGCGACGAACGTCATGTTGCACTTTTTGCCCTTCTGTTTCGGTCCGTCGATGCGGCGGCGGCGCAGTATGATTGGCATGTCGACACAACTGGCCCCGCCGACAACAATATTGATCTGGAATTTGTGCCCGCGGATGCTGACGGTGACAACGGCCAGACAGACCTGGCACGCACGCGGATTGATATCCCGGACAGTGACGATGGCGCAGCGCAAGCAGACCGGGCGCCGGCGCATGATGCAGGCGCCATCAAGAAAACCGAGGTCAATACGGACATCGCAGCAGCACCCACACCGGTTGCACCGCTACCTTCCACGGCGAAACAGGCGCCCCTGGCAGGCAGCGATCAACAGCCTGAAACCGTACGGATCGTTCAAAGCGAATTCGCACGTGTCGCGACTGGCACCGCCGACATCGACAGGCAATTGATCGAGAGCGACGATACATCCGAATTTCTGGGAGGAACGTTCGCAGATGAATATATCCGCGGAAACGGGGGCAACGACACGATCCTTAATGCCGGTGGCAGCGATATCCTTTCAGGCGGGGACGGACGCGATCTTGTTGTCGCGATTTCGGGAAGCAACATCATCTCCGGAGGGGATGATTTTGACTTCCTGATCGGTGGATATCAGGACGATATCATCAATGGAAATGACGGTGATGACCTCCTTAAGGGCGATGTGTCGACCTTTCTTGCGGGGAGGGACATTCTTATCGGTGGTGCAGGCGATGACCTCATCGAAGGTGGCGGAGCCGCCGATTTGTTCGTGTTCTCAACCAATGACGGCGACGACCTGATCGCCCGGTTTTTTTATGATTTCGAGGATTCAACAAATTCGCGGATCACCGGGCCCGATTTCGTATCGGGCATAGACAAAATACTGCTGACTGACTTCGGCTATGCGTCGCGCATCGAAGCATTGGATAACTTCACCGATGTCGATGGTTCCGCAACATTCAGTGATCAAGGAACGCAGTTTGTCATCCTGGGCGTAGCGACCGCGGATCTGGACGCAAACGATATCATCCTGGTGACATCCGCGCGAAGCGACAGCGGCACCGAAGATGTCGCGACCTCAGGGAGCCTCGCTGGGACCGGTGCCGCCGCTGCGGACCACTTTTGCCTGATTTTGGACGCCGAAAATGGTCACGTCAGCGTCGCGGCGAATGGCGATTACACATACACGCCTTTTGCCGATTTCAACGGTGTGGACCGTTTCACATATTCGTTCACCAATGCTGCCGGCACCGTGGTCTACGAGACGGTCGAACTGACCGTCAGCCCCGAAAACGACGCCCCGCGCGATCTGACGAACACGCTGACAGCCGCTGGCGACACCCCGCTATCCGGTATGTTGTCGGCCGTTGACATCGAAGGTGACGCCCTGACGTTTTCGCTTGTCAGTGCTGCCGAGATCGGGACTGTCGTCATCAATGGCGACGGCAATTTCGCATATACGCCCGCGTCCGGTTTTCTTGGGCAGGACAGTTTCCGTTACAGTGTCAGCGATGGCAATGGTGGGACAACCATCGAAACCGTCACGGTCGATGTCAGGCTTGCCGTTGACGAAGACGACACCGTATCGGGGGATCTTGCGGCCCGCTATCCCGGTGCGACCACCCTTGCTTTTGCGCTGACGACAGGCCCTGACAACGGCGTCATGGCAATAGATGCGGATGGCATGTTTACCTACACGCCACCTGACGATTTCAACGGTACGGACAGCTTTCGTTATAGTGTCAGTGTGGACGGTGCGGCGCCGGAAATTGTGACGATCGCCATCGAAGTTGCACCCGTAAACGATGCGCCCGTTATTTCACCTATCGCGCAGGTCGATATCACTGAAACAACCGGGACAGCGGATATTGTCGGTGATGTCAGCGCGACGTTCACGGATATTGATCTGGGTGACACAGGACACACCGCCACTGTGACCGCGGTAAGCGCGCGTGGTGATCTGGCGGGGCTTACCCTGGACGATGCCGCGCTTGCAGCAGCGCTGACGTTTGACGTCACACGCGAAACAGACGAAACGACAGGCGCCGTGGACATATCGTTTCGCGCGGCGTCAACCGCTTTTGATTATCTGGGCGCAGGTGATCAGATTACAATCAGCTACGAAATTACAATTGATGATGGCGATGGCGGCCTTGATGCGCGGGCGTTTGATGTTGTCATCACCGGCACCTTCGATCCTGTTGCGTCTGTTGACCTTGCTGACGTCGCCCTTGCCAGCGACGACACAGGCTTTGTGATCAATGGTGCTGCGCCCAACTCTGAATCCGGGCGATCCGTGAGTTCGGCAGGTGATGTCAACGGCGACGGCTTTGACGACTTGTTCATCGGTGCCACCAACGGGCAAATCGCAGGTGGTGGCTACGTCGTGTTCGGGCGGGGCAATGGCGCCCCGGTTGAACTCTCGGATATCATCAATGGTATCGGCGGCTTTGTTCTTGACGGAGACCTATTTACAGGTACCAGCTTCCCCTCTGTCAGCGATGCCGGAGATGTAAATGGCGACGGCCTCGACGACCTTATCATCGGTCTGGCGGACGCAGACCCCGGCGGTCGGGGGTCAGGCGCAAGCTATGTGGTTTTTGGCAAAACTGATACAACAGCGGTTGATTTGTCAGACATCGAAGCGGGCATCGGCGGTTTTGTTATCAACGGATCGACGGCTGGTGAGGAAGTTGGCAAAGTTGTCAGCGGTGCGGGCGATGTGAATGGCGACGGCCTGGATGATCTGTTTGTCGGAAGTGACGAAGTAAGATTACCCGGCGGGGGCATCCTGAATGACGCTGGCGCAGGCTATGTTGTCTTTGGCAAAGCCGACGGAGCCGCAGTGGAGATTGATGATATTGAGGCTGGGATAGGCGGCTTTTATATCGAAGCCGCCAACAACGACGACCGACTGGGTACGTCTTTGAGTAATGCCGGCGATGTGAATGGTGATGGCTTGGATGATCTGATCATCGGTGCCAGATTCGCCGATCCCAATGGGTCTGCTTCAGGTGCAAGCTATGTCGTGTTTGGAAAAGCAGACGGCACGACAGTCGCGCTGTCACAGGTTGTATTGGGGACAGGTGGTTTTGCGATTAATGGCATCGCCGCGGCCGACAATTCCGGTTTGTCGGTCAGCGGCGCCGGGGATGTCAACGGCGACGGCCTGGACGATCTGATTGTCGGGGCGCCGTTTGCCGATCTGGACGATACTTTTTTTGGATCACTGAGCGGGTCAAGCTATGTCGTGTTCGGCAAGGCAGATGGCGCAGCCGTTGAATTGTCCGATATCGTGACCGGTAACGGTGGCTTTGCCTTCGAAGGAACCATTGCTCGCGAACAATTGGGCAGGTCGGTAAGCGGCGCTGGCGATGTCAATGGTGACGGGTTTGCCGACCTCATCGTTGGTTCTGGTGATACCGGCCTTGGAATAAACACGACCTTTGTCGTTTTTGGGAAGGCTGACGGTGCGGCTGTTCGGCAAGCAGACATTGAGGCCGGTATCGGCGGGTTCGTGATTACAGCTGCGCAAAGCGCTGACAACGCGGGCGTATCGGTCAGTGGTGCAGGCGATGTGAACGGCGACGGCTTCGACGACTTGATCATCGGCGCCCCCGAGGGTGACCCTGATGGAGACGATATTTTTGACCAATCGGGAACGAGTTTTGTTGTCTTCGGCGGCGACTTCACCGGTGCTGCAACCCAGATCGGCAGTGCCGGCGGTGACATAATTGTCGGTCAAGACACAGCCGAGGCATTGTTCGGCGCAGCCGGTGACGACACCATTATCGGAAACGGTGGCGGTGATCGCCTGTCCGGCGGCGCTGGGGATGACACGTTTGTCTTTTCTGATACAGGTAGCGTGGATACAATCGTCGATTTTGAGGACAGCCTCGCTGGGCAGGACCTCATTGACGTATCCGCATTTGGCTTTGCAACCGAGGCGGACGTGCTGGCCCTTGCCCAAGCGCGTGGGCCTGGCGGACGTGATGTTCTGATTCAGCTCGACACCGACAATGCGATACTGATCGAACGCTTTGATCTTGCCCTGCTGGATGCCTCCGATTTCCTGATCTAGACCAGCGTATCGGGCGCCTTCACCTTCAGGCCTTTATCAGCTGACCGAGGTCTGCATCGCAGCCCCTGTACCGCAGCCGGTCATCGGTCATGCGGCCCGCACCTTGGGTTAAAACGCTGTAAATCCGGTGTCGTTGGTGCCGAAATGATCCGCGCAAACGCAGCAACCCAAATACCGGCAAGCGACTTGGTTAGCACGATACCAACAGAGCGGATTTTTCATCGCCCCGGGAAAATCCGGAAATCGAACCAAGCATGCTTAGTCATGCGGAAGCCAAGGAAACAGAACATCCGCCAGGATGCATAATTCGGCAGGGGGGACTTACTTCTTATAGCCCTCCCCGATCGTTACACAGGCATTCCCGCCCTGACGCACAGACATCTGACTGGCACCTTGGCGCCGGTCGCGCTACGTCTGTCGATGTATACAAGCAGGAGCAGCGCAGTGACCGAATATACACCCCCCAAAGTCTGGACATGGGACGCCGAAAATGGCGGGCAATTCGCCAATATCAACCGCCCCATTGCCGGGCCGACCCATGACAAGACCCTCCCCGTTGGCAAGCACCCCCTACAACTGCATTCACTGGCCACACCAAACGGTGTCAAGGTGACGGTCATGCTCGAAGAATTGCTGGCCGCTGGTCATGATGCCGAATACGATGCCTGGCTGATCAACATTCAGGATGGCGACCAGTTCGGCAGTGGCTTTGTCGATATCAACCCCAATTCCAAGATCCCTGCCCTGCTGGATCAGTCCAATGGCGTGCGCGTCTTTGAAAGCGGCAATATTCTGCTTTATCTGGCTGAAAAATTCGGGGCGTTTCTGCCCACCGACATCAAGGCCCGCACCGAAACCCTGAACTGGCTGTTCTGGCTGCAGGGATCCGCGCCCTATCTTGGTGGCGGCTTTGGGCATTTTTACGCATATGCGCCTGAGAAGTTCGAATACCCGATCAACCGGTTTGCCATGGAGGCCAAGCGCCAGCTTGATGTGCTTGATCGCAACCTGTCAGATCGCCGCTTTCTGGCCGGCGATGACTACACGATCGCAGATATGGCGACGGCCCCGTGGTACGGCACATTGGTGAAGGGCCTGATCTACGATGCCGGCGAATTTCTTGACGTCAGTTCCTATAAGCACGTGAACCGATGGACGGACGAAGTTTTTGAACGCCCGGCATTCAAACGCGGCAAAATGGTCAACAGGGCCTGGGGCGACGACAATGAACAGTTGCGCGAACGGCACGCGGCATCGGATTTCGAAACGCAGACCTGGGACAAGATCAAGCCAGCTGATAGTGAAACCTGACCCAAGCAACTTTTTGCCAAGCTGGACGTGCCAAATTCCGAACGCTTGAGCCAATTGTCACAATAGGGCTTACTAACGATATACGGCGGATATATTCGCCATATTCATGGAAATCATGCCGTGTGTGGGGCACGCAAATCGAAAGTACGCAAGACCCATGCAATTGGCTGAAATTCTCGCCGCCCTCTCCAGCGATCCGGAACAGATGACCCGTGGTATCCTGCGGATTTTCCACTTTATCGGGCTGGCGCTGGGTTTGGGCGCGGCCACGCTGCTTGACCTGATGACATTGCGGTTTTTCTGGGGTCGCGTCATGACCCAGCGCGACTACGATATTTTCGCCTTTCTGTCGGGTTTCGTTGCTGTCGGGCTCAAGCTGCTATGGGTCACGGGGCTGGGGTTTCTGGCCTTCTACTGGGCATTTGAACCCGTGAAACTGGGGAATGAAAAAGTCTGGGCCAAGATGCTTATCGTGGCGATCCTGACGATCAATGGCGTCTTTATTCACCGCACCATCATTCCATTCATCTACCGCCAGATCGGCGAGCCGATGCTGCAAGGCATCTCGCGACGCAAACGCCATGCATTTGTGACCGCAGGGATCGTGTCATTCGTGTCCTGGTACGCCCCCCTTGTCATTGCGAACCTGCCCCATTTGAACTTTCAGGTGCCGATGATCCAGATACTTGAGGTTTACGGACTTGTGCTGTTGGCCGTGATGATCGTGGCGCATCTGGTTTTAGTAGGCAGCGACATGACCATCCGGTTTAGCGGACGCACCCGGCAGGCGCTGCAAAAAACTTGACCCAAACAGCTTGCGCACGCACGATGCAGCAGTCGTGATCAGCTTTGCCTGCACGATTCCCTGACATTGCTGGAAAGGCTGGTTTTGACGGCAGGATTATTGCGGACCGAGTGGGGCACGTTTGCCCTGATCCTGATGTGCTACGCAGGCTGGCTGATCGCCGGATTGGTCTGGGCAACACCGTTCTGGCTGCTGGGCCTGTTGATCCTTGCGGTTCTGGCCGCCTTTCATACGTCACTACAGCATGAGACGATCCATGGGCACCCGACACGCTGGCCGCCCCTGAACGAGGCATTGGTATGCCTGCCCCTTGCCTGTATCTTTCCCTATCGACGCTACCGCGACCTGCATCTGCAGCATCACCGCGACGAACATCTGACCGACCCTTTCGAAGACCCTGAAAGCTATTTCTGGTCGGAAGCCGACGTCCGGAAAATGACAGATTTTCAGCGGCATGTCTTTGCGCTCAACAACACATTTGTCGGGCGGATGGTGATCGGCCCATTGCTGACCATTATCGGCTTTGCCCGCACCGAGACGCGGCGCCTTGCCCGGAATGAACCGGGCGTCCGGTTGGCCTGGGTCCTGCATCTTCCGGGGGTCGCGGGCGTGCTGGCGATTGTCACCTTGGTTTTTGGGATGCCCCTATGGGTCTATGCGATCTTTGTGGTTTACCCTGCCCTGTCGTTGACAGCGATGCGTGCCTATGCCGAACATCAAGCGGCGGAAAATGTCGGCGCCCGCTCAGCCATTGTCGAGGCACATCCCCTGCTCGCCCTGCTCTACCTCAATAACAATCTGCATATCGTACATCATGCCAGCCCGCGGACCGCATGGTATGATCTGCCCGCCCTATATGCGGACCGGCGGCAGCAATATCTAACGGCAAACGAAAACACCCTGTTTTTGGGATATCGCGACATTGCCCGCCGTTTTGCGTTCTCGGTCAAGCAGCCTGTGGGCCACCCCTATATCGGGCGCAGATCACAGGGCTCCCAGACGGTACGTTATCCGCATATCAGCAAGGCGGCGGATGATTGAGCGTCAGGTTTGGTTTCAAGCTGCTGTAAAATTTTCGAAATATTAAGGCAGCCGTGGTTTGAGCGATGATAAGGAACAATCGCCCAAGGATGGTGACAGATGCTGCAGCTTTCGATCAATCATCAAACGACCCCGGCCTATTACGAGCCCGAGGCTGTTAAGGAGGATAGCACACAGCACCGCCTTCGCGTGATCATTGATGAGATCGCGACAACCCGCGGGCTGACCATACAGATGTCGCTGCGGATCATGTCGATTGCCGCGGCCCCTGACGATGAAAGTGCGGCATCACCGCGCGAAGAGTTCAATGCGATGGCGGCGCAGTTCGGGACGAATATGGACCTTCTCTATGGGGCCAGCCCGCATGATGGTGTCCCGACGAAGCAACTGGAATGGATCCGCAAGATTGCCGCGCGTGCGCCTAAGCGACGCGAAAAGATGAAAGCTGTCCAGAAACGCATTCTGGCGGCGCAGGACCGGTTGAACGGCGGCGGCGCAGTCACATTCAAGGAGGCCCGCAAATTCTACGAAGACAACTGGGTCACTGTGCGCGACGAGATGACCGGCATGATCTGGGATCTCTGGGCAGACCTTGATGCACAAAAGGCCGATGCCCTGGCCGATCTGGACAAGCTGCGCGATACGCTGACCAATACATTGGGCGATATCAAACGTATTTCCTTCGCCGTCCGGATGATCGCGCTGAACACGGCCGTCATGGCGTCGCGTGCCGGCGATGCAGGTGCTGGCTTTTCCATCATCGCGACCGAGGTCCGGCAACTGGCCGAGCAGATTCAATCATCGGCCAACCGGGCCGAAAGCGTTGTCGGCAGCATGAAAAAGCCGCTTTAGGCGATAACCGAGGCACAATGCCCCGAGGCTAACCCGCCGGCTCTTTCAATACGCTTGCATGCAAGTCATTGAGATCGCGGTTGCGGGCCCACGTCGATTGCCCAAATAGACAAGCACGTTTGTGGAAAACTGCGCAAATATCTGCCCATACGCAACGAACTTGCCAAAATATTGCCCCCAAGGTCAGATTATTATGCCTTGTAGCTGTTGACCCCCCCAAAAGCCCGGCATAAAGTCCGACCAACAAAAGGAACCCCGATGACCAAGGTCGTACTAGTAGTGAGAAATGCGCGCATGGGCCGGTGACGGTAAGACCATAACGATCCCATGCGCCTCCGACATCCTCGGGGGTTTTTTTGTGAGCAAGAGAAACTGATACGCGAAGGACGCGAGAACAATGACAAAAGCCATGACGGGCGCAAAAATGGTCGTACAAGCACTGATTGATCAGGGCGTGGACGTCGTCTTTGGTTACCCCGGTGGTGCCGTCCTACCGATCTATGACGAAATCTTTCAGCAAAACCACATCCAGCACGTGTTGGTGCGCCACGAACAAGGTGCGGTTCACGCGGCCGAAGGCTACGCGCGTTCCACCGGCAAACCCGGTGTGGCGCTGGTCACCTCCGGCCCTGGTGCCACAAATGCGGTCACGGGCCTGACTGATGCGCTGATGGACAGCATCCCGATCATCGTTCTAACCGGTCAGGTGCCGACTTTCATGATCGGGTCAGATGCGTTTCAAGAGGCTGACACCGTTGGTATCACACGGCCCTGCACGAAACATAACTGGCTCGTCAAGGAAACCGACAAGCTGGCCCCGACCCTGCACGAGGCCTTCCATATCGCCACATCCGGCCGCCCCGGCCCTGTTGTGATCGACATCCCCAAAGATGTGCAGTTTGCAACCGGCAAATATACCGAGGCGCGGCAAGTCGAAACTCATTACAACCCACAAACCAAAGGTGATCTGGAAATGATTACCGAACTGGCCAAGGCGATGGAAACCGCAAAACGCCCGATTTTCTATACCGGCGGCGGCGTGATCAATTCCGGCCCTGCAGCCAGCCAATTGCTGCGCGAACTGGTGGCCGCCACCGGCTTTCCGATCACCTCCACGCTGATGGGGCTGGGCGCCTACCCCGCATCCGGCGATAACTGGATCGGGATGCTGGGCATGCATGGGCTGTACGAGGCGAACATGGCCATGCATGACTGCGATCTGATGATCAATATCGGTGCGCGGTTCGACGACCGGATCACCGGGCGGCTGGATGCTTTCAGCCCCGGGTCCAAAAAGGCGCATATCGACATCGACGCATCCTCAATCAACAAGGTGATCAAGGTCGATATCCCGATCCTGGGCGATTGCGCGCATGTGCTAGAAGACCTGCTGAACGTCTGGAAATCCCGTGGCCGGAAAACGGACAAGGAAGAGGTCACCAAATGGTGGCACCAGATCAACGAATGGAAAAAAGTCGACTGCCTGAAGTTCGAGCAAAAGGGCAAGACGATCAAACCGCAATACGCCTTGGCGCGGCTTGAGGAACTGACCAAAAAGCACGACCGCTACATCTGCACGGAAGTGGGCCAGCACCAGATGTGGGCCGCGCAATATCTGGGGTTTGAGGACCCCAATCGCTGGATGACGTCCGGCGGGCTGGGCACGATGGGCTACGGCTTCCCCGCCTCGATTGGCGTACAAATGGGCAACCCCGACGCGCTTGTCATTAACGTGGCTGGCGAAGCGTCCTGGTTGATGAACATGCAGGAACTGGGTACGGCCATGCAGTACCGCCTGCCCGTCAAACAGTTCATCCTGAACAACGAACGCCTTGGCATGGTCCGCCAATGGCAGGAGTTGCTGCATGGGGAACGGTATTCGTCCAGCTGGTCCGAAAGCCTGCCCGATTTCGTGAAACTGGCCGAGGCGTTCGGGGCGAAGGGCATCCAATGCCAAGATCCCGACACGCTGGATGATGCGATCATGGAAATGATCACTCATGACGGGCCGGTCCTGTTCGACTGTCTGGTTGAAAAGCACGAAAACTGCTTCCCGATGATCCCGTCCGGCAAACCGCATAACGAAATGCTGCTGGGCGAAAACGCAGACGTGGCCAACGCGATCAAATCCGATGGCGCAGTGATGGTCTAACGACCCGTCCCTATCAGCGGTCTGGTGAACAACCGGGCCGCTTCATATGAAATAAGACAAATTCCGAGGGACATCACATGTCACCACTCAAAATCAAAAAAGGCGCCACAAGCCATTCCGCCTACGACCTCCGGCCCACATTCTCGGACAAGGAAGAACAGCATACACTTGCTGTTCTGGTCGAGAACGAGCCCGGTGTGCTGGCGCGCGTTATCGGGCTATTCTCTGGCCGCGGATATAATATCGACAGCCTGACCGTGGCCGAAGTGGACCATCTGGGTCACCGGTCGCGCATCACCATTGTGACCACCGGAACGCCGCAGATCATCAACCAGATCAAGGCACAGCTTGGCCGTATCGTGGACGTCCATAAGGTCAATGACCTGACGGTCGAGGGGCCATCGGTTGAACGCGAATTGGCATTGTTCAAGGTGACCGGTACGGGCGATCACCGTATCGAGGCCATTCGCCTTGCCGATATTTTCAGGGCAAGTGTGGTTGATAGTACATTGGAATCGTTTGTATTTGAGATCACCGGCACCCCGGAAAAGATCGACGCATTTGCCGAGTTGATGCAACCCTTGGGCCTGCAGGAACTGGCCCGGACCGGTGTTGCAGCCCTGTCGCGCGGCGGTGTCAGCGCCGCCTGAGCACCGAGGCGCCTATTCGGCCGCTTCGGTGTCCATCGCCAAGATCGCATCGACTTCGGTCTCGCCCAGTTCCCGGAAGAACCCAATAACCCCGGTGACATCGCCATCGGGGCCGAGAACCGCGCGCCCGTGGGACTCGACCCAGACAACCTGCCCGTCGGTGGCAACCAACCGTTTCTGAAATTTGAAGTTGCCGCCGTTTTCAATCACGTCCTGTACCATTTGACTGACCGCATCGCGATCATCCGGATGATAGAAATTGATGCCGGTTTCGAGAACCGGCACAAAGGTTGCCGGGTCTGTCCGGTGAATGCGATGTACCTCGTCAGACCAGATCAGCGTCTCGGCCGTCAGGTCGATTTCCCAATAGCCAACACCTGCAAAATCCTGCAGGGCGCGCATGCGTTCCAGCAGGCCTTGGGCCGCATCACGCGCCATGACGGATTCGCTGACATCGGTTGCCACTGAATATACCGTCGGCCCATCAGCCCCCGCAGGCGTATAGGCATAACGGTTCAGTTCCAGCCAGATCGGCGCTGTCATGTTCGGCGTTTGCATCTTGACCACTTCGCGTCCCGCCGTCTCGCCGTCTTCCAGGAATGCCTTGTCGGACGCCAGAACCTGCTCGGCTGCATCCTTGTCGACAAGTTCATCCAGCCGCCGCCCGATCGCGGCCTCGGGTGTTATGCCAATCGACGCGGCAGAGGCATTGCTGATACGCAATACCTGACCATCGCGGTTGCGGTGCATCAGATAGATATGGTCTGTTTTCAGGATCATCTCCATTTCTTCGGCCAGGCCGGGGAAATCCGAGACAACAAGCGTCACGCCCTGCACGCGCCCGCCTTCTTCAAAATATGGGGCCACTGTCAGCTTTATTTGGCCACCTTCTGATGCGAATTCTCGGATCACAGGTTCGCCCAATTGCAGCGCCTCGCTGCAGATCGGCGCCAGAACCGGAAAGCCTACGGGCAGCACACATTGGCTGATATGTTGCGATGAAACGGGCCGCTTGATTTCGAACATGTCCAATGCGGGGTCCGTCACCTGCACGATTTGCAGCGCCGTATCCAGCACAATGATCGCCAAGGGCGTTGTTTCAAGAACCGAGACAAGCTCTATCGTGCGCCCGCGCAGCTGCGTGGCCGTGACCTGCAGTTCCTCGTTGACGGTAATCAGCTCTTCGTTGGTGGATTGCAGTTCCTCGTTCGAGGTTTCCAGTTCCTCGTTGGTCGCCTGCAATTCTTCATTGGTCGACTGCATTTCCTCGTTCAGCGACTGCATTTCCTCGTTCGAGGTCTCAAGCTCTTCGATTGTCTGCTGCAGCGCCTCGCGTGTTGTGTCGACCTCTGATTGCAGCGCCCGCACGCGTGAGGACAGTTCTGCATCTTCGCCATCCAGCATCTCTTCGATTTGGCGGACCGATCTGTCGATTTCAACCGGCGTAAAGACGACCAGCGCAACCCGTTCATTGATGCCCTTTGCGATGATCGGATAGACGTCCAGCCGCAATTCGTCGTCGCCATTGTCCGACAGCAGGTGCCGCACCCCTGTCCGGTGCACGCCCCTTTGCAGGGCGATTGTGACAAGGCTGCGCGCCTCTTCCCGCCAAGGACTGCGCAGAAGCCCAAGATGCATCTGCAGTTTCGACATTTCGCTGATTTCCACAAATCGCGACACATCGCCGTAAACCCGGACGATCTTGTAATCGTCAGAGACAAGGATGGAGTTCTGCCCAAGTGACTGGGCCAGCGCGTCAAAGAATTTGCGATCCGTTGAGGGGCTTGGCGCCGTCATGACCGGGCCGCGCACCAACCGCGACCCGTCAGCCAGCGAATAGGGCCGTGCCCGATCAGCCCCCAATTGCCGTTTGCGGAAGATATGCGGTGCGCTGCGATCTTGCACGAACCATTCGTCCGACCCCGCAACGCTTTCGGCGGTGCCGAGGAACATGATCGCGTGTTCCGTCATTCCGTAGTGGAACCGCGAGATCACCCGCTTTTGCAAGGACTGGTCAAAATAGATCAGCAGGTTCCGGCAGCACACAACGTCAACCCGCTGAAACGGCGGATCGTTACAGACGTTATGGTCCGAGAACAGGATCGCCTTGCGCAGATTATCAATCATGCGGATGCTTTCGCCCTGCTGCACCACGTATTTGTCGGCAAGGTCCGCGGGAATATCGTTCAACGCCGCAATCGGATAAGCCGCGCCGCGCGCAATGTTCAACGCGTCCTTGTCGATATCCGTCGCAAAGATCTGCACCTTGGACGGCAGATCAACATCTGGCCCGCCAAGCGCCTCTGCAAGCAGAATGGCGATGGAATAGGCTTCCTCGCCCGTTGCACAACCCGCAACCCAAACGCGGAGCTTGTTGCCCTTGGCCTCTTTCAGGACCCCATCCATGGCCCGCCCAAGCTGCCGGAATTCCTGCTGATCCCGGAAGAAACGGGTGACAGAAATCAGCAAATCCTTGAACAACGCGTCAACCGCGTGTGGGTTATTGCGGCAATGCAGTGTGTATTCGGCCAGATCAGTGATGCCCGAGGCGATCATCTGGCGTTCGATCCGCCTGCTGACTGTCGAATTCTTATATTCGCGGAAATCCACCCGGGTCCGGGCCAACAGAATTTGCAGCAGGTCCGAATGTGGCGGGGTCTGGTAGGAATCAGACCGGAAGGCCGGAAAATCCGGCGCCGAGGACAGGATTTTTCCCAATCGCTGCCCGATCTCGGCGGGCGGCAGGATCAGGTCAACGCAGCCGGTCTGCGCGGCGGCAAGCGGCATGCCGTCATATTTGGCACTCTCCGCATCCTGCGCGATGGTGATCCCGCCGACCTCGCGGATCGCCTGAACACCGTACGCACCATCCGTCCCTGTACCGGACAGAATGACTGCCATTGATTTCGCACCGTGGTTTTCGGCCAGGCTTGCCAGAAAACGATTGACAGAAGGCTTGGGGCGGGCGGGTTTCTCGCTCGGCGACCGCAGCCGCAAACAGCCCCCTTCGAAAACAACATCCGTATTGGGTGGCGTGATATAGATCACATTGCGCTGAGGCACGACCTCGTCAACGACATCCATCACTTTCAGATTGGTCTGACGCGCGACCAGTTCTGTCATCAGGCTTTTGTGTTGCGGTGCCATATGCTGAACAACCACGTAGGACACCGGCAATTCGGATGGCAGGGTCACCACCAGCTCGCGGATGGCTTCCAGCCCGCCTGCTGACGACCCGATCCCGATAATTGTCAGCTGCTCGTCACAATCTTTCATCTGCCCCAACCGCTCTGCGTCGTTACACTCTATAAACTGCAACTTATGGTAGATTGTTCCATCGCACCAAAACTTTTCCTTGTTGCGTGATGGATACAAGACATTTGTGCCAAAAGCCCCCTGCATTCGGGCGCATTCATTCAGGTTTTGTTAATCGCTCCGTTTTCCGCCTTTACGGCTATTTTACGTCTTTATCCCAGTATCTACCGCAAACATGAAACTGTGCGCGGAGCGTAGAATAACAATGATGCAGGACCGCTCGATCGGGGACGCGACCCCGCGCAAATTCATGATTAACCTGCACCTGGAGGCTGAGCGCGAACCAGAAGTCCGGTCATGTGAAATCATCGGCAGTCGGTTCCGCAACCGGACGTCTTTCGGGCGTGGCGTTACAATTGAAGATGTCTTTGTGGCCCCAATTGCCGAAGGGTTGCGCGCCTGTCTTCGAGATCGCGAGGATCCGATCCAGATCCTGTCCTTGCCCGATTTCGTGATCGAGGCGCCGGGCATCACATTGTCGGGCGCGCAAATCGTTGCAACCCAGAATGGCGGACAGGTTTGTAATATCCTGTTTCGCTTTCGCTTTTTTCTGGGCGGCGTCAACAATGCGTTTCAGCGCGATGTCGGATTTGGCCACAGCCTGGCTGACGACAGTGAACGGATATCGGCGCTTGTGTTGTCGGATCTGTCGTTGCCGATCCTGAATATTTGCGATGCAGCCCGCGTCGGCCTGTTTCAGGATAGCAGGCCAATCGCAACTTTCGGGTCAAAACTGGCTGACCGCGCGCATGAACTTGCCTTTCAAATTGAGATGATCAAACGGTTTGCGCAAAAGCCGGACCCAACCCATAACAGCCGTTCTGTTACCAGAACCAACGCAAGAAAAATCGAAAAGGCACATGCGGATGGTATATTGACCCCCGTGCGTATTGGGGACCGGTGACAACTGTCGGCCGCCTAACGGGCCGCATGCCGGCGCTGACGCCTTGGGGCAACGGCGCGGGATCATCACGTAAACGCCCTGATAGGTTGCCGCATGCCGTCTGCAAATCGGTTTAGATGCAGTGTTTTGCTATGATGCCACGAAACAAAAAAGCGCGCCTGTGAACAGGCGCGCTTTTGGTTTTCATGGGGCGGTTGTTAGTGCGTGCGGGCGCCTTCGCCCTCTGCACCGGCCTTAAGCGCTGCGGCAGCTGCCGCTTCTTCGGCCGCTTCATCCCAATCAATCGATTCCGGCTTGGCCACAAGCGCATGTTCCAACACTTCGGACACGTGCGAAACGGGGATAATCGTCAAACCCTCTTTCACGTTATCGGGAATTTCCGGCAGGTCCTTGGCATTGTCCTTGGGAATAAGCACGGTTGTTATGCCGCCGCGCAATGCAGCCAACAGCTTTTCCTTCAGACCGCCAATTGGCATCGCGTTCCCGCGCAAGGACACCTCGCCCGTCATTGCGATATCCTTGCGGACAGCAATGCCCGTCAGCACAGACACAATCGACGTGACCATCGCCAAACCGGCAGAGGGGCCATCCTTGGGTGTCGCACCATCCGGCACGTGGACGTGAATGTCGATCGTATCGAATTTTGGTGGTTTCACACCAATTTCCGGCGCAATCGAACGCACATATGAGGAGGCTGCGTCAATGGATTCCTTCATCACATCGCCCAGTTTACCGGTTGTTTTCATTCGGCCTTTCCCCGGCAACCGCAACGCCTCGATATTGAGAAGTTCGCCACCAACACTTGTCCAGGCCAGACCGGTCACGACGCCAATCTGATCCTCTTCCTCGGCCAGACCAAAGCGGTGCTTTTCGACGCCCAGGAAATCATCAAGATTGGCCGCGGTGACCGCGATGACATCCGCCTCTTTCTTGACGATCTTGGTGACGGCCTTGCGTGCGACCTTGGCAAGTTCGCGTTCCATGTTCCGCACACCCGCCTCACGGGTATAGACGCGGACCATCGACAGCAGGGCATCATCTGCAACGCTGAATTCCTTGTCCTTCAAGCCATGATTTTTCATGACCTTCGGCAGCAGGTGCTGCTTGGCAATCTCGACTTTCTCATCCTCGGTGTAGCCCGAGAGCGAAATAATCTCCATCCGGTCCAGCAGTGGGCCCGGCATGTTGTAAGAGTTTGCCGTGGTCAGGAACATCACATTCGACAGGTCGTATTCAACCTCGAGATAGTGGTCGACAAAGGTCGAATTCTGTTCCGGATCAAGCACTTCCAACATGGCCGATGCGGGATCCCCACGGAAATCCTGACCCATCTTGTCGATCTCGTCGAGCAGGATCAGCGGATTTGTGGTCTTGGCCTTTTTCAATGCCTGAATGATCTTGCCGGGCATGGATCCGATATATGTCCGGCGGTGACCGCGAATTTCGCTTTCATCGCGCACGCCGCCAAGCGAGATGCGAATAAACTCGCGCCCCGTGGCTTTCGCAACCGACTTGCCAAGCGATGTTTTACCAACGCCGGGTGGTCCAACAAGGCACATGATCGGGCCTTTCAGCTTGGCCGACCTTTGCTGCACCGCCAGATATTCGACAATTCGTTCCTTGACCTTCTCAAGACCGTAATGGTCGTTGTCCAACACCTTTTGCGCGTTGTTCAGATCCTTTTTGGTGCGGGATTTCTTGCCCCACGGAACAGCCAATATCCAGTCTAGGTAGTTGCGCACAACTGTCGCCTCGGCGGACATGGGCGACATGTTCTTGAGCTTCTTAAGCTCTGCATCAACCTTTTCCTTGGCTTCCTTGGACAGCTTGGTTTCGGCGATTTTCGCCTCAAGCTCGGCCACTTCGTTCTGGCCGTCCTCACCATCGCCCAGCTCTTTCTGAATGGCTTTCATCTGCTCATTCAGGTAGTATTCACGCTGTGTGCGTTCCATCTGCGTCTTGACGCGTGTCTTGATCTTTTTCTCGACCTGAAGCACCGACATCTCGCCCTGCATCATGCCGAAAACCTTCTCGAGGCGTTCCGATACTGACAGCGTTTCCAGCAAACCCTGTTTCTGGTCTACTTCGATACCCAGATGCCCGGCCACAAGATCGGCCAGCTTGGCAGGTTCTGTCGCTTCGCCGACAGCGGCCATCGCCTCTTCGGGGATGTTTTTCTTGATCTTTGCGTAGCGCTCGAATTCCGCCGACACGTTGCGGACCAGCGCCTCGACCTCGGTTGCCTCGCCCGGCAGTTCGGTCAGGTATTCGGCGGAGGCCTCGAAGAAACTGTCATTCTTGATAAACGAGGTGATGCGGACACGGCTGCGCCCTTCGACCAGCACTTTGACCGTGCCATCGGGCAGTTTCAGCAATTGCAGCACATTGGCCAGAACGCCTGCCTTGTAAATTCCGTCCTGATCGGGGTCGTCCTGACCGGGATCAACCTGGCTTGACAGCAAAATCTGCTTGTCGTCCTGCATCACCTCCTCGAGGGCGCGGACCGACTTTTCCCGGCCGACAAAAAGCGGCACGATCATATGTGGAAACACCACGATGTCGCGCAGCGGCAGGACGGGATAGGATGAACTCAACGGTTCTTGCATGCTCTTTTTCCTTTTTTGGCAAGATGCGCCTGTCCCGCATTCGCAGCAACATGATGCATCTCCGCTTGGCATCAACATGTGGGGGCGGTGATGCAGCGAGTCAACCAAACATCAGCGTTTTACCGACAGCCTGCCCCTGCCCCGCCATCTACCGCAAGCAAACAAACAATAAAATATGAAGATTCTGCTGCTTTGATACGGTTTGTCGCGGTCAGGCGACCCGAAATCAGGCAAAAAAGAACGAAATGAGCGACCAGACAGATGCTGGCCGCTCACACTTGTCACCGTTACCAATTAACCAATGTGTCACTCACGGTACTCTTTATACCTTGACCTTAGGGGAACATTTTCGGCGGCGCAGGTGGGGATTTCCGCACTTTTGGTTCCGATATTTGCGTTTAACGCCCTGTAAAACACGCAAGGCGCGTTGTGGTTTACGCGTTGCATCCTCAAGCTGCGTCGCGGCGTCGGTCGCTGGTGAAAGCGGCGCATATGCTGCGAATCGCAGATTGGCATATTAGACGGGTGCGATGTCACCCAAGGCACGTTCGGCGTGAAAATCCGCCTCCCACGCCGCAAACGCCCCATCCGCAATCGCCGCCCGCATCCCTGCCATGATCTCCTGAAAGTAATGCAGGTTGTGCCATGTCAGCAGCATGCCGGAAATCATCTCCTGCGCCCGGAAGACATGGTGCAGATAGGCCCGCGAATAATGCGCACAGGCCGGGCATGTGCAGGCCTCGTCCAGCGGTCGCGGGTCATCGGCGTGTCGTGCGTTCTTGATGTTGACCACCCCGCGCCGGGTAAAGACCTGACCGGTCCGCCCCGACCGGCTTGGCAAGACGCAATCCATCATGTCGATGCCGCGCTTGACGGCGCCAACGATATCGTCGGGCTTGCCCACCCCCATCAGGTAGCGCGGCTTATCAACGGGAAGCTGCGCAGGCGCAAAGTCCAGAACCTTGAACATCGCTTCCTGCCCCTCGCCCACGGCCAGACCGCCAACCGCATAGCCATCAAATTCAATCTCGCGCAGGGCTGCCGCGCTCTGCGCCCGAAGGTCTTCCTCCAGCCCGCCCTGCTGGATCCCGAACAGCGCGTGCCCGGGCCTGTCCCCGAATGCGTCGCGGGATCGCTGCGCCCAGCGCATGGACAATTCCATGCTTTGCGCGATCCGGTCGCGATCAGCGGGCAATGCCGGGCATTCGTCAAAGCACATGACAATATCGGACCCCAGAAGCTTCTGGATCTCCATCGAGCGTTCGGGGGTCAGGTGGTGTTTTGACCCGTCAATATGCGATTTGAAGGTCACCCCTTCTTCGGTCAATTTGCGCAGGGATGACAGCGACATGACCTGAAAACCGCCACTGTCGGTCAGGATGGGCTTGTCCCAGTTCATGAACCGATGCAGCCCGCCCAGCCTGTCGATCCGTTCGGCAGTGGGACGCAACATCAGGTGATAGGTGTTCCCCAACAGGATATCAGCGCCGGTGGCAGCCACGCTTTCCGGCATCATCGCCTTGACGGTTGCAGCCGTCCCCACTGGCATGAAGGCAGGGGTGCGGATATCGCCACGCGGCGTATGAATAGTCCCGGTACGGGCGGCGCCATCAGTGGCGCGCAGATCAAATGAAAAGCTCATGACGCGCCTCATGGTACAAAATCCCCCACTTGCCAAGAGACCTGCACGCCGCCACGGTTTCATCCATGCCAATCAAACGGACCCGCCCGGCAGGATTACGGCCCGCGCCCACCCTGCCCAATCACCGCAAGTCGCCGGACCATCTGGGCCGGATTGCAGCGTTAAGCAAGAATGCGCGCACGACTTGGTTCTCGCTCCTCGGTGTGCTGCTTTTCGTCGGGGTGACCCTGCTGGGGTTCGCGCATATCGACTTTTACGGCTATGACAGGCAGACGGCCTTGCCGCTGATCGGGGTCTCGGTGCCGACGATCTTCTTTTTCTGGACCGCCCCGCTGCTTGTTGCGGCCAACTACGTCTATTTTCATCTGTATCTGATCCGCCTGTGGGACGCACTGGGGGACGCGCCGGCGCGGATCGGGGGCGAACCTCTTGGCCGGGCGATCCCGCCCTGGCTGGTGACGGATGCCGCATTGTGGCTGCGACATCTGGCGCGGGGGGATGACTGCACCGATACGCGTCCGCTGGAAGGTCTGACCGCCGTGCTGAACTTTGCCCTGACATGGTGCCTGGGCTTGCTGATCGGGGGCATGGCCTGGTGGCTGTCAGGCGTGGCAAGGGACGCGATGATGACCGGGCTGGCCGCGTTGGCATTGTCGGGCATGATGCTGACGGCAGTGACAAGCTTTGCCGGGCTCTGGTCCCGTATGGTCAGGGACAGGATGCCCGGGCGTCCGGTGGGCGCCACATTTGCGGCCCTCTTTACCGCCCTCTGCCTTGCCGCACCCAGCTATTTCCGCACAGTCGATCCCGCACCCTGGATGATGGAAACGGAACGGATGCGGGTCTGGGACGCAGCAAGCGGGCAACTGGTCGATGCCGAGATTGTCACCCCGATCTACGCAGATCACGAAACGCCATTGTGGGACCGGCTGTGGACCTTGGCCGAGATCAATCTTGAGGGTGAGAACATCGTCGAAAAGCCGGGCAACTGGCTGCCATTCGGGCTGGTCTGGGCAGAGTTCGAACGCGGCTGGTGCGCGCGCGAAGCCCCCGACGATTGCGCGGTTTTGGGGGCACATGCGGACGCCATCAACGAAGAGTTCTGGAACCGGCAGGATTCCACATTGGCGTTTCTGAAGCGCCCGCAATGGCATAACCCCGGTCAGCGCAAGCCGGACTTTCGCGGGGCGAACCTGCGCGAGACCTTCTTGGCTGACATTGATCTGGATGGCGCGATGCTGCACGGCGCAGATCTGAGCGAGGCGGAATTGCGTGGCGCAGACCTGAGCGGTGCCATCATGGATTGGGCCATACTGGAAGAAGCCGCATTGCAGGGCATCGACCTTGAAGACGCCTCGCTGAACGGGGCGGACATGACGGATGCGCAGCTTTGGGGGGCGGTCATGGACAATGCGCGCTTGCAGGCTGCAAACCTTGCAGGCGCCAACCTGCGCGCTGCATCGCTGAAAGACGCGGTCATGCAACGGGCGAATTTTCAGTGGGCCGATCTGCGGGGCGCCAATGTCTCGGGGGCGCAAATGCAGCTTGTCGATCTGCGCGAGGCTGACGCACGCGCCGCGACGCTGGTGTTTGCCGATCTGCAAGACGCAAACCTGACCCATAGCGTCCTGTCCAATGCCGATTTGAGCACCGCCAATTTGCAGAACGCCAATCTGGCCAGCACGGAGTTGCAAGATGCCTTGCTTTATGCGGCAAATCTGACCGGCGCGCGGCTTGGAAATGCGGTGCTGACACGGGCCAATCTGAGTTCCGCAAAGCTGGCGGGCGTAAATCTTGACCGGGCGCGGCTTGATGGCACCGTGCTGAACGGCGTCAGCATGTCCGGCGCGGATCTGAGTTTCTCGTGGATAGAGGGCATTTCGATCGCACCATTTGATATCTTGCGCCCAGAGACGGGCGGCGGATGGCCACAAGCCGATATTCTGCAGGCTGAACATTCCATCACAGGAACACGCAATCAGGGCGGTGCGGTCAGAGAAGTCGATTTTGCCGCTGGCCCGGTCATCGCCGGGCTTGATTGGCGCAATGCTTTTGTCGATGGCAGCGTTACAGGTCAGGATCGGCTGACCGCCGCCATGGGGCTTGCCACGCCCCCCTGCCAATGGACCAATGCGGTTCTGGATGATGCCACATTTTATGGCCGGTGGCGTGGCTGGCTGGCGCTCAACCCCGATCCGACCAGCGATCTGATGTACAATTGGGCCGGGATCGCCCCTGCAAAATGGGCAGATGTAACCGCCATCCCCCCACCGCCGGGCTGCGCATGGGCAACCGGCCCGCTTACCCCCTGAGACAGCCGGACGGACCCGCAAAACTGCCCTTACGTCAACGAAACGCTTGCCAAGCGTTAACCCCCGGTACACGTTGCGTCTTATGAGTAAATCACGGATCAGGCCCGCCTTGACGGCCGCAAAGGTTGCAGCCGCTGGCAAGCCGTCTGGCGAGGACACGATCAAGCGGATCGCCTCGCTGACAAATAACGCGCGGAACACATGGTTTTCCCTGCTGGGTGTCCTGCTTTTTCTGGGCATCACCCTGCTTGGGGTCGAGGATGTGGATTTCTATGGCCATGACCGCAAGACGCAATTGCCCTTGGTCGGTGTTGCTGTGCCAACGCAGTTCTTCTTTTGGGGCGCGCCGCTTTTGGTTGCGGCCAACTACATCTACTTTCACCTCTATCTGATCCGGCTTTGGGATGCCTTGGGCGAGGCCCCCGCACGGGTCAAGGACCGGCCCTTGGGCCGCGCCATCCCGTCATGGCTGGTCACGGATGCGGCCCTTTGGTTGCGCAACCGGATCCGGGTGGATGGCAGTACAGATATGCGCCCCCTCGAAGGCTTGGCCGCTGTTTTGATCTTTGGGCTGACATGGGGGTTGGGCCTGGGGATCGGGGTGATGGCCTGGTGGTTGTCAGCCGTCGCACGCGACTGGATGATGACAGGCCTCGCGGTGATCGCCGTCATCAGCATGACGCTGATCGCAGTGGCCAGTTTCATGGCGATGTGGCATCGGATGGGCGGTAATCAGCAGCCGGTAAAACCTGTGTCAGCCACGATCTGTTCAGCTGTTGTGGCGATCATGCTGATCGGCCCCACCTATTTCCGCACCGTCAACCCGGCGCCCTGGACGTACGGGGTCATCGAAAGCGCCTCCTCCGCCGCCATAATCATTAACGAGGACGGAACGGAAACCTTCACGCAAGGAGACGCCTGGGAAAAGTACGGCTATTTTTACGCGACGCGGCAATCCAGCCTTTGGGAACGTTTATGGACATTGGCCGAGATTGATCTGGAAGGCGAAAACATCGTGCAGCGCCCCGGCAACTGGGTCCCATACGCCCTGCAACGGCGCGATTTTGAACGCGACTGGTGCAAGACCGAAGGGGTGGCCGATTGCGCCTATAGCCCCGCACAAGCCAAGCAGATGAACGATGAATTCTGGATCCGGCAACGCGCGGCCCTGTCCAGCCTCAAACGGCCCACCTGGCATCGCGTAGACCGGCGCAAACCCGACCTGCGCGGGGCCAACCTGACCGGCGCATTTCTCGCCGGGATCAATCTGAATGGCGCGCGGCTTGATGCGGCACGACTGAATTCTGCCGTGCTGGTTGCGGCCGACCTTCGCGCCACGACCGGGCTGGAGGCAGAGTTGGACTTTGCCGACGCGCAGGGGGCCAATTTCAGCGATGCTGACTTTTCCCTTGCCCGGTTCGCCAGTGCCGGATTGCAACATGCAGATCTAAAACACGCAACCCTGGAACAAGCCGTTTTTGATAAGAGTCTTCTTGGTTTCGACCAATCTATACCTACCAATCTGACCGGCGCGGATTTCGGTGGCGCCAAATTGCGGGATGCCCGCTTTGATGGGGCCATATTGACCGGCAGTACATTTGAAGCCGCCGAATTGGACGAGGTGAATTTTTTCCAAGCAGACCTGCGCGGCGTCAGTTTCCTTTATGCCACCCTGCGCAATGGATCGGTTGCCGAGGCCAATCTGGCGGGCGCCAATCTGTCAGAGATCGTTCTGGATGGGGCAGTCCTGCATGATACCAATCTGGCCGGCGCGAACCTTGCAGGTATTCAGGCCACAGGCGCCGATTTCGCAGGCGCTGATATGACCGGCGCCGATTTCAGCATCGCCTACATCTCCGGACCATCGTTAGCAGGCGAAGAACCGCTGCGCGATGCGATCGTGACTGGCAGCCGCCACGCCGGAGCATTGCGCAATATTGATTTGTCACAAATCCATGAAATGGGTCAACTGGATTGGCGAAATGTATTTATTGATGGCAGCGTCAAGGGCCGCGATAGATTGATGGACGCACTCGGCCTGGATACCCCGCCTTGCCAATGGGCGGACGAGGTGCTTGACAACCAGACATTCCGGGGCCGTTGGGCAGGCTGGATGAACACCGCCATCGAATATGACGACGGCATTTATGTCTCGAACTTCAATGTCGTGAACTTCAATGACCTGTTGCCAAGCGATGTTGCCCCCATCCCCCCGCCCGATGGCTGCGTCTGGTATGATGAGCCGCTGGAAATCATCGTCTTGGAATAGGGCCGCCCTGATCACGGATATCGGCAGTCTGGATCACCCTACTTGCCTTGACGCCCTTGGCGGTTCAGCCTGCCGGGTATGAGCGATGATGCTACGACCCCGCAGGTTTCGGCGGAAGATGCGATTGCCCGCATTGCCGAACTGACCAGGAACACCCGCACGACCTGGTTTTCGTTGCTGGGTGTTTTGTTGTTCGTGGGTGTCACGCTGTTGGGGTTCGACCATATCGACTTTTACGGCTATGACCGACAGACCCAACTGCCCCTGATCGGCGTGTCGGTGCCGACCCGCTTCTTTTTCTGGACCGCTCCGATCCTTGTGGCGGCCAACTACATTTACTTTCACCTCTATTTGATCAGGCTTTGGGATGCGTTGGGCGATGCGCCCCCACAGGTCAAAGGCGCCCCGCTTGGCCGTGCCATCCCACCCTGGCTGGTGGTCGATGCCGCCCTGTGGCTGCGCAACCAGCGGCGCGCGGATGGATGTACAGACCGGCGCCCATTGGAAGGGCTGGCCGCCTTGCTGAACTTTCTGCTGACCTGGGGGCTTGGCCTTGTGATTGGTGTGATGGCCTGGTGGCTTTCGGCGGTGGCCCGGGATCTGATGATGACCGGTCTGGCTGCCATGGCCCTTGCCGCCATGACCTTGACGGCGATTGCCAGCCTTGTGGCCATGTGGCATCGGATGGTGCGAAACCAACCGCCCGGTCGGCCCATTCTGGCCGGATCCGTTGCCGTCCTGATCGCTTTGGCCCTTGCGGCCCCGACCTATTTCCGCACAACCGATCCAGCCCCGTGGATGACCCAGTTGGCAGAGCTGCAGGTGCGCAGCGACGATGGCGACCGCATGGTCAGGAAGTTGCGCGCGGTCCCGACATATGCGCAGCAATCATCCCCGCTTTGGGACCGGCTGTGGACGCTGGCCGAGATTGATCTTGAAGGCGAGGAACTGGTCGAGCGGCCACGGGACTGGTTGCCCTATGATCTGGTCCGCGCTGAGGCGCTGCGCGACTGGTGTGGCAAATCGACTATGCCGGGCTGTGGGACAACGGGCGAATATGATCGGGATTTCAATGCAGAGTTCTGGGACAGGCGCAAATCGGTGCTGGCCCCCCTACGACGACCCGAATGGCACCGGCCCGGCCGCGATAAACCTGATTTGCGTGGTGCCAACCTGCGCAGCACCTTTCTGGCAGGGCTGGATTTGTCACAGACTAATCTGGAAGGGGCCGATCTGCGCAACGCCGAATTGCAGGCCGCCAATCTGCGCGATGCAAATCTGCGATTGGCCGATCTTGGGTCTGCGCAGATGCAAGGCGTTGATCTGGATTGGGCAAACCTGCGTCAGGCGGATCTGCGAAATGTCGCGCTGCACTGGGCGCGTCTGAACCGGGTCGAGGGGCAAGGCGCTTTCTTCGGGGGTGCAAATCTGCGCGGTGCGATGCTGGAATTTGCGGCATTACGCGGCGCGTCATTTCATGGCGCGAAACTGCGCTGGACCCATTTTGACCGCAGCTATCTGACGGATGCCGATTTCGGCCGCGCCGACCTGCAGCTTGCCCGCCTGTCCTCTTTTTCCATGGAAAGGGCAGTATTTGCCCATGCCAGTCTGGAACAAACCTTGATCGAAAAGACGCTACTGGATGGGGGGGACCTTTGGCATCTCTATTCCAACGCACGGCTGAATGGCAGCATCCATCTGGGTGGCGCGTTACGAAACCTTGATTTGCGCCATATTGATCCGCAAAGCCGGGGTTTTGACTGGCGCACTGTGTTTGCGGATGGCAGCGTTCAGGGCCAGACGGCATTTGCACAAGCCATGGGACTGGCCGGACCGCCCTGCCATTGGACCAGCGACATCCTGGACGACGCTACTTTCTTTGGCCATTGGCGCGGCTGGATCGAAGCCGCACCTGAGGACTTCTACCCCTCATGGGGCACGGCCAGCCCGGCTGACTGGCAAGAGGTTGCACCCATTCCACCCCCTGCCGGATGCGTATGGGCAACGACGCCACAGGCGGTTGCAGCCCTGCGCGGGTCGCGCTGAGCACGAAACGCGACACGCCCCTCCCCTTTACGCCGTTCCCTGCAATCCCTATATCTTCACTCAGGAATAAGGATGCCGGATACATGACCGAGACGAATGCCCAGATGGAAGGTGCGCCGCTGATTGCGCCCTCGACCACCGATCATCCGCTGTACGAGGATATCGTGCAGGCCTGCCGTTCTGTCTATGACCCTGAAATTCCGGTGAATATCTACGATTTGGGATTGATCTACACGATTGATATCAAAGAAGATAACGCCGTGAATGTCATCATGACCCTGACCGCACCGGGCTGCCCGGTCGCAGGCGAAATGCCGGGCTGGGTCGCGGATGCGATCGAGCCCTTGCCGGGGGTCAAGATGGTGGATGTCGAAATGACGTTCGAGCCGCAATGGGGCATGGACATGATGTCAGACGAAGCCCGCCTTGAACTGGGGTTCATGTAGCCCCGCGCTATTGGTCACACCGCGCCGGTAACCGGCAGGCAGATAGTCACATCTGCGCGCGATCCCTTGTGCGGGTGCCCACCCTGCCCTAATTACATGGCAAAGGAGATTGGATATGTTCGGCATTCCCGGCAAGCAGGCCGTCAGTATTACCCCAAAGGCGGCGGCACAGATCGCCAAGCTGATGGAAAAGGATGGCCATCAGGGCTTGCGCATCGGCGTCAAGAAAGGCGGCTGTGCGGGGATGGAATATACCATGGACTACGTGACCGAAGTCGACCCGCATGACGAGGTTGTCGAAACCGACGGTGCCCGCGTCATGATTGCGCCAATGGCGCAGATGTTCCTGTTCGGCACCGAAATCGACTATGAAGTGTCCTTGCTTGAGGCTGGTTTCAAATTCCGCAATCCGAATGTCGTGGATGCATGCGGCTGCGGTGAATCCATCAAGTTCGATGAAAGCATCGCCGCAAAATCATGAGCGTCTCTGACGCTGATATTGCCTTTGCTACGGATCTGTTCAGTGACCTGGGTCAAGTCACAACCCGCAAGATGTTCGGCGGGCTGGGCCTGTATCACGCCGGTACGATCTTTGCGCTGGTCAGCAGCGAAGGGCGTATTTATGTCAAGACGACGCCTGACATGGCACAGGCGCTTGCCGAACAAGGCTCTGCGCAATTTCACAATATGCCCTATTGGTCCCTGCCGGATGACGCGCTGGATCAACCGGCCGAGGCCTGCGGCTGGGCGATCAGGTTTCTGCAGCAGGACTAAACGGTGCTGAGATGCACGTATGTTTCCGCGTATCGGGCATCGAGATGCGTGCGTGCGTCAATCACCCGGCCCGAGCCGAGAGGCGCCACATTTGCATCATGATCAGGATTGAAAAATAGCGGAATGGATATCCGTTCAGCAGATGTGCCCACTACCCGGTGCGGCGTGGCCTTGATCCGGCCATTGGTCCACATCTCAAGCATCTCGCCAAAATTGATGATGAACGCGCCCGGTGCTGCGGCAACAGGTATCCAGCCGCCGCCACGCTTGCGCACCTCCAGCCCGTCCGATCCATCTGTGGCCAGCAATGTCAGGCAGCCATAATCGGTATGGGTCGCAATTCCGAAATCCTTTGCGCCGGCCCAGGCAGGACGGGTCGGATAGTAATTTCCCCGCAGCAGCGCCATGGGCGTGCCGAATTTGTCCCGGAAATAGCCCTGATCTTCACCAATCGCCTTCACGATGGCGCAGAGCACATCAAGCGAAAAGGCGCAGGCATCGGTGAAATAGGTCTGCAGCAATGCCGCAAACCCGTCCGGCATTTCCGGCCACTGATTTGGCGCATAGCAGCTTAACGCGGTCAGCGGATCACCCGCCGGCAGTTCCAGCCCACAATCGAAAAACTGTTTGTAGTCGGGGTTCGCGTCAGGATCGACCTGTTCGGCGCCAGACGCCCCCCAGCCCCGGTTTGATCCGGTGCGCGCAATGTTCACCGCCTCTTTCTGCGCTGATGGCAGCGTAAAGAACTGGTGATAAGCCGATAACAGGGTCTGCATGCGCGCCTTTGAGAATGGCGTATTCTCGATGATCAGAAACCCCACATCGCTGGCCGCATCCGCGACAACCTGTTCGACGTCACGCGCGCCTGCCAACAACGCCTTGGCGTCGATCCGGGGGATCGTGGGATCAGTCATGGCCACCCTTTCCGTTCTGCTATGGAGTTGATAGCAAAGGGTGAACCGAAGAACAAAGGATCGCTGACATGCCTCGCAAACTTGCCGCCGGAAACTGGAAGATGAACGGGCTGCGTGCTGATCTGTCCGAGCTGGAAACGCTCGCCTCAGCCCATTCTGACGCGACGGTTGATATCCTGATCTGTCCCCCCGCCACGTTGATCGGGGCGGCACAGGGGACGTTGTTCGATATTGGCGGCCAGGACTGTCATGCAAATGCCAAGGGCGCCCATACCGGTGATCTGAGCGCTGCGATGCTGGCCGATGCCGGTGCCAGCTATGTGCTGACCGGTCATTCGGAACGCCGCACCGATCACGCCGAAACCGATGCAATCGTCGCGGCAAAATCACAGGCGGCCTATGGCGCCGAGCTGACCGCCGTGATCTGCATCGGCGAGACCCTCGCCGAACGTGAGGGCGGCACGACACTTGCCGTGATCGACACGCAATTGGCGGGCTCGGTTCCGGATGCGGCAACCGCCCGGAATACCGTCATCGCCTACGAGCCTGTCTGGGCCATTGGCACCGGCAAAGTCCCGACAGCCGCGCAGATTGCAGAAGTTCACGCCCATATCCGCGCCCGTCTGACAGACAGGTTCAGCGACGGCGCAGAGTTCCGCATCCTATATGGCGGCTCTGTCAAAGGCAGCAACGCGGCCGAGATTTTTGCCATTCCCAATGTCGATGGCGCGCTGGTTGGCGGCGCAAGCCTGAAGGCGGCTGATTTTTCGCCCATCATCAGCGCATTGGAAGCAAGCTGAGGTATCGCAATGCCGGGGACCCGCGCCAATGACGCGGGTCACGCGGTATCGTCAGTTCACAATGATTTCCGGCCCCATGAAGGTGATCGGCAGGAATGTTGAGATCGCCGGGATATAGGTGATCATCAGAAGGAAGACGAACAGCACGGCCAGGAATGGCAGCGCTGCCTTGACCACGGCCATCATCGGCATGCCAGCGACCCCGGATGTCACGAACAGGTTCAGGCCCACAGGGGGTGTGATCATCCCGATCTCCATATTCACCACCATGATGATGCCAAGATGGATCGGGTCGATCCCCAGCTCGATTGCAATCGGGAAGACCAGCGGGGCCACAATGACGATCAGGCCGGATGGCTCCATGAATTGCCCGCCGATCAGCAGGATCACATTGACCACCACAAGGAACATCACAGGTCCAAGACCAGCGGCCAGCATCGCCTCGGCGATATGTTGCGGGATCTGTTCGTCGGTCAGCACATGTTTGAGGATCAGCGCGTTGGCGATGATAAACATTAGCGTGACAGTCAGTTTGCCGCCCTCGAACAGGGTCTTGCGCGTGTCATTGTGGAAAAAGGCCGTCACCAGCGCCCAGGGCTTGCGGAACAGCGAAATCGGGCGTTCCCCCTCGGGCGTGGCCAGCGGCCCCATATCCCGGTAGATGAACGAGGCGACAATAAATGCGTAGACCGCGGCAACCGCTGCCGCCTCGGTCGGGGTGAAGGCCCCCCCGCGCCAGTAAATCAAGCTGCCGCCGTCAAAGCGCACCCAAGGATGGCCGTAGATGCCAGCCATGATGATGATGATCAGCAACAAACCCCAGGCCGCATCGCGAAAACTGTCAAAAATCTCGCCCCAGCCGCGCCATTCGCCTTTGGGCATGTTCCGCATCCGGGCGATGATATAGATCGCCACCATGAGCATCGTCCCGGCCAGAATGCCTGGGATGACGCCCGCCAGAAACATCCGCCCGACGGAAACATCCGTCGCAGACGCATAGACAACCATCACGATGGATGGCGGGATCAGAATGCCCAATGTGCCGGCATTACAGATGACCCCTGCTGCAAACTCCTTGGAATAGCCGACCTGTGTCATTGCGGCGATCACAATGGACCCGATCGCCACAACCGTTGCCGGCGAAGAGCCGGACAAGGCCGCAAACATCATACAGGCCAGAACACCCGCAATCGCCAATCCGCCTTGCAAATGGCCCACACAGGCGATGGCAAAGCGGATAATCCGCTTGGCCACCCCGCCCGTGGACATGAAAGACGAAGCCAGAATAAAGAACGGGATCGCCAAGAGCGTATAATGGCCGGCCATGGCCTGATAGAGCGACTGCGCCACAGAGGCGAGCGACGTATCAGAAAACGCCAGTTGAAAGATGATCGAGGCCAGCCCCAGTGCGACCGCAATCGGCACCCCGATCAGCAAAAGACCGATAATCAGGGCAAAAAGAATGACAACTTCCATTACGCTTCATTCCCCTTGTTCAGCTTTGCAGCCTCTTCAACCGCGTCCTCGGCCTCGTGGCTGACGATCAGGCTGCTTGCCGCGCCGGTCCACACGCGCCAGACCGCCTGACAGATCCGAAACAGGATCAAGAGGGCCGCAATCGGCAGGATCGTATAGGGGATCATCCGGGGCATTTTCGAATAACGCTCACCATAATTGATCCAGTCTTCCAGAAAGCGCAGCCATTCAGGCATCGGGATCTGATCCGTTTCAAAGAAACTGCGGCCTCTGGCGGCTGTGTCAAAACCGGTCGGGAACCAACTCCCTGTTGTGGGGGGAAGATCCGCAAATGGCGCCCAATAATCCCAGGCGCCTTTCAGAAACAACAGGGCATAGGCAATGCAGCACGCACCGGCAATCAGTGCCAGCACCTTGCGCGCGCCTTCGGGCAACAGGTTGGTGATGGCATCAACACCCAGATGCGCGGTGATCTTGAAGCCGTAGGAAATTCCAAAAAGCACCAGCCATGCGAACATGACCAGCACGACCTCCAAGCTCCAGATGATGGACAGGTTGAAACCGTAGCGCAAAACCACATTCACGAAGGTCAAAAGGGTCATCAGCCCCAAAAGAACGGCTATCGCGGTTTCCTCGAACGTATCAACGGCGCGGCCGATGGGACCTGCGGGTTCATATTTCGCGGCCATGTCTGTCCCCCCTTTTTGGATTTTCATACTGGCCCGGCGGTCAGACACCGGGCCAGCACATGCGTTACCGCGCGTTTAGTTGGCGTCGTTGATCGCCTGCGCCGCGTCGATATTCTCCTGCCCGACTTCTTCGGCAAATTTTGCCCAGACAGGTTTCATCGCCGCAACCCATTCGGCCCGCTGCTCGGCTGTCAGCTGGCGGACTTCGCCACCTGCATCAATGATGGCCTGCTTGGCCTCTGCATTGACCTTGGCGGATTCACCATTCCGGGTTTCGGTCACTTCGGCGAGGATGGTCAGGAACTGATCGCGGACATCCGCATCAAGGCTGTCCAGCCAGTCGACCGATGCCACCACAAGATAGTCGATGATCCCGTGATTTGTCTCGGTGATGCCGTCCTGCACTTCAAAGAACTTCTGACCGTAGATGTTGGACCAGGTATTTTCCTGCCCATCCACAACGCCGGTTTGCAAAGCGCCGTAAACCTCGGCAAAGGCCATTGGCTGTGGTGATGCACCCAGTGCTTCCATCTGGGCCACAAGAACGTCGGATGGCTGCACGCGGAACTTTAGCCCAGAGGCATCGGTTGGCGCCATCAGCGGAACATTCGCGCTGATCTGCTTCATGCCGTTATGCCAGAATTGCAGGCCCTGCAGCCCACGACGTTGCATGCTGTCCTTCATCGCCTGCCCGGCCTCGGATGACTGGAACGCATCAACGGCCTCGATGTCTTCGAACATGAATGGCAGATCGAACAGACGGTAGGCTTTTGTGATCGATTCAAACAGCGACAATGATGGGGCGGCAAGCTGAACATCGCCGCGCAGCATCGCCTCGATCACCTGCTCGTCTTTGTAAAGGGTCGAGTTTGGAAAGACTTCCATACACATCGACCCGTCCATTTCGGCATTCACCCGGTCCGCCAGCAAAGAGGCCGCGATGCCCTTGGGATGGCGGTCTGTATTTGTCACGTGGCTGAATTTGACGACGATCTCGCCATCGTCGCAGCCCGCGGCATGGCTGTCTGCCTGCGCAGATGTGGCGATCACGGACATCGCAGCCAATGCGGCTGCCGTTTTTAGAAATTTCATCAGGTCTCCTCCCAGAAGAATATTGTTGCCATAGACAGGCTAACAGAGCCTATCAAAGCGGCATGAAAGTCAAGCTGCAATAGACTTGTCTCGCCGAAAAAAGAATAGGCGCAAAATATTGGAATTATTGAATATTTTTGATGGCGCGTCCTGTCTCGCATTGCAAAACGGGCGGAAACCCACACAGTTTTGGCGCAATCAGACCCGGGAATCCCCGGGGTCAGGCCGCTAGTCGTCTTCGCTTGGGTCTTCGGTGAGAATGCTGCGCAATGTCGCCATGGCACCTTTGATGTCTTTCATCACCGCATCTGCCCCGACCAGACGCTGAATGTCCGGGTAGTGCTGCAGGATGCTGCCAGCCACGACAAGATGCGCCAATGGTTGGGTGATACGCAACGCCAGAACAAGACGAGTCAGCGGTTCGATCATCCGATCGGAATTTGCAACGAGAATGATCGCGCGATAGTGCCGATCCTCGCTTTGTTCGATCAGCGCGTCATGCGATGTGCCGACCGCCATATCAATATCCCAGCCCTCGCGGCGGAACAGATCGGTTGCCATTTCAATCCCCAGCGTGTGGGTCTCGCCGGGGACAAGGGCAAACAGGGCCGGGCGCATTGCACGCCCGTCGATCAGGCTGGATGCCACGATATGGCGCAGCCCGCGGATGATCCGGTACAGCCTGCCGGACGCCAGCGTGACATCCACGAAAGAGACCTGATCCTCTTCCCACATCACGCCCAGCTTGGTGGCGGCACCTGCCACATATCCCAGATAGATCGTCTCGATATTCACGCCGTCACGCCGGGCCGCAAGGATGATCCGGTCGGCGGCATCCTCGTCAGCTGACAGCAATGCGCTGCATAGCAGATCAATTTCGCTGCTGGTGGGTAGATCTTCCTTGCGTACAGTTCTGGGCATCCGGAACGCCAATCGCCTCACGACCTCACTCGCGAGCGCTTGCACAGCGGTCGCGGGCAGTTTTTGTTCGGCCAATCGAAACTGCTGATCAGCTTTGTCATACTCAGAGCGATCGAACGCTCCGTCGTCCATTGGCACGCGGGCCATGAACGCCCCTCCCTATTTGACACCCAAAATCAGCGCTATGGCGATGGCGAAACGCTTCTGACTGATCTCGTTCCCATCGCCATATCACATTTGCGTGCACGGTCGGGCGCGTCAGAAGGTCGCGGACTGCCCAATTTTCAAGCGGCCCTGCTGTGCGATGCGGCATTCGGCAAACCGGTGGTGGCCTTCAGCGCGTCATATCACGCTGATGACAGCTTAGCGGCGATACGCATCCGGGCGCAGCCCATGTTTGGCAAGCTTGTCATAAAAGGTCTTGCGCGGCAGCTGCAGGGATTTAGCGGTCTGTGTGGCCCGGCCCTGATGTCGGCGCAAGGCCGCCACCAGCAACGCGCGTTCCATCTGCGCCATTTGATCCGCAAGTCCCAGCCCCGTCTCAGCCGCCTCCCCTTCGATACCATTGACGAACCGCGTCGCAATATGTTTCAGGGCCAGCGCGTCGCCCTGCCAGTCCTGCATCATCAGATGGGCCATGTAGTCGGGCAGCACATCCGGCACGGACGCCCCCGACCCATCTGCGGCGATCTGCGCATAGTGCTGAAACAGCACCGGAATATCCGGTATCCGGTCTTGCAGTGGCGGCAACCGCACCTGGTGCATTTCAAGGTGACGCAGCAGCGCCGCGTCAAACCCGCCATCGGCCACGTTCTGTGCCAGATCGGAATAGGCCCCCGCGACCAGCCGCGTTGACGCCCCTGCGGTGAGCGCTCCAAGCAACGAAAGCTGCGCCGCGCGGTCCAGACTGGCGATATCATCGACAAACAGGGTGCCACCTGCCGCCGCCTGAAAGACATCCTGATCCCAGATAGCGGCAGAGATTGTCAGAAACGGCCCCTTGCATCCATCCGATAAGGCGTGAAGTGCTTCGGCCACGGTCTGCAGATCAGCGCCGGGGACACCTGTGATCAGAACCGCGCCCGGCATCCTTGCAGCACGCCGCACTTGACCGCGCAGCCCCTCTGCCGGGCGTGATCCCCCCGGCAGCAGGCGCGCCGCTGCGTCAGAGGCAGCAAGTGCCGCCTTGAGCTTGCGGTTTTCAAGCGCAAGGTGCCGGGCCGCCAGCGCCCGTCTGACGGTGGCTACAAAATCCTGCGGGGCGCAGGGTTTTTCCAGAAAGTCATAAGCCCCCGCAGACATCCCGCGTACGGCCATGGGGATATCCGCCTCCCCGGTCAGCAGGATCACCGGCAGGTCCGGGTCAACCTCGCGGACATAATCCAACAGATAAAATCCGTCGCGCCCGGGCATCCGGATATCGGAGACCACCACCCCGTCAAATCCGGGGGTCAAATAGTCCTTGGCCGCAACGAAGGATCCCGCAACCGTCGGGTTGAGGTCGGCAAGTTCAAGCGTCTGGCCCAGCGCTTCGCGAATATCGGCATCGTCATCAACCAAAAGGACCCGGGTGCTCATGCGGCGATCCTCTTGGCGGCGGCATCCAGTTCAATTGTGAATATTGCACCACCGTCAGGGTGGTTCCGTCCGCGGATGTCACCACCAAAGCTTTGAACCAAACCGTAGGAGATCGACAGGCCCAGCCCCATGCCTTCGGCGCTGCCAATCGCCTTGGTCGTATAAAACGGTTCAAAGATTTTCTCGGGCGCGTCAATCCCCGGCCCGGTGTCGCGGATCGACAAGACAGCGCGCTGCCCGGTCTCGGACACTGCAATCTCAAGCACTTTGGGCGCGCTTTCTTCCATCGCATCAATGCCATTGGAAATCAGGTTCAGAATGACCTGTTGCAGGCGAACCTCGCCGCCGCGCACCCAGATTGGCGCGGATGGCCTGGCCCAGTTTATTTCAACATCATCATTCTTGGCACGCGGGCCAACAATTTCCAGCGCGGCCTCTATCGCACTGACCAAATCAACATCTTTCAGCGGCTCGTCCTCTTGCCGGGCAAAGGCCCGCAGGTTGCCGATGATCCGCCCCATGCGACGCGCCATTTCCGAGATGCGCCCGAGGTTCTTGGCCGCCACGTCGGGCTTGTCACGCGCCAGAAACCCCTGCGCGTTTTCGGCAAAAGACCGGATCGCCATCAGGGGTTGGTTCAATTCATGACTTATCCCGGCGGACATCTGACCAAGGGCCGACAGTTTTCCGGCCTGCACCAGATCATCCTGCGCCTTTTGCAAACGATGTTCGGCGGCCGTACGCTCGGCCACCTCGCGGCGCAGATCGGCGTTCAAGGTCTGCAGTGCTGCGGTCCGGTCACGCACACGCCGTTCCAGTTTGGCATTCAGGACTGCCAGCGTGCGGCGGCGTTGGGTGGTGATGAATGACAATAGCCCGAATGCGAGGCAAACAGCCGCAACAACAGCCGCCTGCAGGCTGGCCAATTCGCGGGCCGGACCTGCGTCAACAAGCACCTCGCCAGTCATGTCAATCACCGGAAGATCGAGGGTGAGATGCAGCGCCCGACCCGGAAGATATCGCCCCCCATCCACGCGCCACAAATCATGGCCCGAGACATTGACGCTGTCATGGTTGACGAAGGGGGCCAGCCGCTCGATCGGGTATGCCCCTGCCCTTGCGGCCTGCATCAGGTCATCCAGTCGCAACCGGAAAACCATTTCGCTGCGGTTGGATACGAAGATGACACCATTGCGATCCGAAAAGAACACCGTTGATGCACCGGTCCGCCAGGATGCCTCGATAGCCGCAACATCAGCATATAGGACAACCGCGCCGATGACCGGGCCCTCGGCGGCAAAAACCGGTGCGGCAAAGACAAAAGCCCGGCGGCCAAACGGCGCGCTATAAAGGTTGTAAGAGCCCAAGGCCCCGTCCATGGCCCGCTCGAAATACGGCCGGTTGGCGTGGTCGCGCAGACCGGCCTGAACCGTGCCCAGCAACCTTTGCCCATCCGCATCCAGCAACATGATGTCAATTGCCCCGGTCTTGTCGGCAACCTCCTGAAAGATGGCCTGTATCGCCGTATCGTCGGCGGATTGTCCGGCCAGCATGGGCAATAGGGCGGGATGATCGGCCATGAGCACTGCCGCCTCGCGCAGCCTGCGCACTTCGCTGGTCAAGGTGTCAGAAGCCAGCGCCAGATCGGACTTGGCCCGATCCTCCAACTGGTTCAGCGCAACCCGGTATCCGTACCACCACACGCCCGCCGAAAATGCAGCGACAGCCAACAGAAATGCGATGATCACAAACAAGCGGGGACGAAGAAAAACATGCATAATGCACCAGCTTAATCAGCCCGGCTTGCAATGGCCAGATGGCTGGTCCAATGCTGCGTCATGAAGCGTTACAGCCAAGACCCGACCGACCCCGCCTTTCTGCAGGACCCTTATACGTTCTACGATCAGACCCGCATGGAAGGTGATTTCTTTTATTGGCAGGACTATCAGATGGCCTGCGCCGTCTCACACCAGATGGTGCATGCCATTCTTCGGGATCGCCGGATGGGCCGCCAAGTACCCTCGGAACGGGCGCCCGACATCCCCCCGCTTCAGCAGCCATTTTATGACATCGAAGCCCATTCGATGCTGGAACTCGAAGCACCCCGGCACACCCGGTTGCGGTCCCTTGTCCTGCGCGCCTTTACCAGCCGCACGATCAGCAATCTGGAACCTGCCATGCGGCAGCTTTGTCATGATCTGATCGACACTTTTGATGACGGGCCCTTTGATCTGCTGACCGCCTTTGCCCAACCGGTGCCTGTGATCATCATCTGCCGGCTTCTTGGCGTCCCCGAGGCGCATGCCCCTGATTTGCTCAGGTGGTCCAACGCCATGGTCGCCATGTATCAGGCCCGCAGAACCCGCGAGATCGAAGATGCCGCAGCCCAAGCCAGCCAGGAATTCGCGGCCTTTCTGCGCGATTATATCGCCGAACGCCGCAAACGACCGGGCGATGACCTGATATCGACCCTGATCGCGGCTGAAGAGGCCGGCGAAAAGCTAAGCGAAGCAGAGCTGATCACCACATGTATCCTGCTGCTGAATGCAGGGCACGAGGCCACGGTGCATACCTTGGGCAATGGGGTAAAGACCCTGCTGGAACGCGGTGTGACGCAGATCACGGATGCCGCCGTGGAAGAGATTATTCGCTACGACCCACCGCTGCATATGTTCACCCGCTGGGTCTATGAGGACCTTGAGATCGGCGGTCACCATTTCAAGCGCGGTGATCAGATCGCCTGTCTGCTGGGGGCTGCAAACCGCGACCCCAATGCCTACCCCGATCCCAACCGGTTTGACCCGACGCGCAGCGGCCCCAAGAATGCCAGTTTCGGGGGCGGCATTCACTTTTGCGTGGGTGCGCCATTGGCGCGGCTTGAACTGCGCGTCGCCCTTCAAACCCTCTTTGAACGTTGCCCTTCGCTGCATTTGGCAGGCTCCCCGAAATATGCGGATCTCTACCATTTCCACGGTCTGGAACAGCTGCTGGTGGCCCGCTGAGGCTTGCAAAACCATCAGCACCGCTTAGGTCACATCCAGACATCGAGGGGGCATATGGCCAAAACGCAAAGAAATCACCTGACCCGCCGCCATTTCGTGGCAAGCGGGATGATCATGGCGGCATCGCCCGCCGCTGCCGTTGCGACCGATTGGGACCGGGTCCTTGATCGGGCGCGTGCGCTGGAACAATGCCATGCGCTTGCCGTGCATATCGACGGGGCCGAGATTGTCAGCGCCGCATTTCGTGGCCCTGCCATTGGCCGCCCGGTTCCTGTCAAATCCGTCTCCAAGACGATTGTTGCCGCCCTGACCGGTGCGGCACTTGAACGGGGCGAGTTGCCGTCACTGACAGCGACCCTTGGGGATGTCGCCCCACAACTGATCCCGGCCGGCGCCGACCCGCGCGCAGGCACCATCACCATCGACGATCTGGTCACCATGCAGGCCGGTCTGGAACGGACATCGGGCGCCAATTACGGCGGCTGGGTCAATAGCCCGAACTGGGTCGCCAACGCATTGTCACGCCCCTTTGTCGCCACACCGGGTGCGCGCATGCTCTATTCAACCGGGTCTTTTCACATTCTGGGCGCAGTCCTGGCCGAGGTTTCGGGCAAAAGCCTGCTGACACTGGCCCGCGAACGTCTGGGTGGCCCTCTGGGCATTGATATCCCGGCATGGACCCGCGATCCGCAGGGCCGTTATCTGGGCGGCAATGAAATGTCGCTCAGCCTGCCTGCCATGATCCGTTTTGGCGAGATGTATCGCCAGAATGGCAGCTTCGACGGGCAGCAGGTTCTGTCCGAACGCTGGGTGGCGCAATCACTGCAAACCCATACACGATCACCGTTTTCAGGGCTGAATTACGGATATGGATGGTTTCTGGGGCGCGCAGGCGGTGATGATTTTGCGCTGGCGCGCGGGTATGGCGGCCAGATCATCTGCATCGCACCCAGCTTGGGACTGACGGTCGCGATCACCTCTGATCCGCTGCGCCCGGCGCGCAGCGGCGGCTATTTCGGGGACATCATGCGGCTGCTTGATGGCGAGATCTTCCCCGCCGCACGCGGCTGACCCTAGAACCGGGACACACGATCTGGCGTGATGCGATATGTGGCCGTATCCAGATCATGTGTCTGCATGAAACGCGCGATTGATCCGAAGGTCGCGGTGCCAACGGTATCGCCATGATCAGCTGTCGTCAGCGCTTGTGATGCGACCGGACCAAAAAGGCGCTGCAACCCGTTCAATCGCACGCGTTGCGGGGTGAAATGCGCCGCAATATTGGCCTTGATCTGACGAGGGTCATCCGTGTCATAGAGCGCCGCCATCACCACATCCAATGTATGCTCGGTACAGTTCTGAAACTGCCGAGACCCCGGATTGGCAAGCACGGAATAGGACGGGTTATGCAGTTGCGCATAGGTCGGGCTTGCAATCACGTCCAACAATTTTCGCTGCAATCGGGCATCAGGAATGATGATGCCTGCATCAAGCTTGTGCGCGCCTGCGAAAAAATCCGCCGGACTGTCCTGTACCAGACGGCTGCGGGTCAGGTCACCCTGGGTCTGATACAGGTTGTAGATGCGATAGCCCATGCCGCGGCTGCCATCGGCCCGCGTGATCTGCGAATAGACCCAAAACGCCACATGGGTGTATTGGATACCGTCAGGCAACAGGGCCGGATCGCGCCCCACCCGCGCGACAATCGCGACATTGGCCCCCCGTGATGCAAGATCATGCTGCACGCGATTGGCGAAATTTGCGACCTCGCCAGCAGGCAAGACAGGATTGGCGGCAGAGCTGCTGCCTGCAACTGCCGCATGGGAAAAGCAGATGAGGAAACCCAGAAAAATAGCCTTTATCAAATGTTTCATGGTCAAATCCTCTAGTTCAGTTGCGGCGGGCCATCAGCGACCACACAGGTCCGCTCGCGTTGGCATGTGGCTGTTTCCGCGGGCGTGACCCCTGCGGCAAAAACCTCTGATCCTGCAGTCGCGGACCCGGTTCCGACTTCTTCCAGCGCCGCACCCGTGACGGCCAGCGCCGACCCCACGGCAATGACCGGAACAGCCGCAACAGTCGCGGTCGAGGATGCAACGGCGGCAACACCATGCCCGGTTGCCTGCGCGCTATGATCGACCGAGTCTGTGGCGTGTTGTGCACTTGGCGTGGCGCAGGCCGCCACGGCCCCCAGCAAGGCGACTGATCCGGCAAATTTCTTGAAACACATGATCTTTCTCCAAATATGAACATTGTTCAATTTATTTAGAGACTGCGCCGCCTTCCGTCAATAAAAATGTTGAACGTAGTTCATATTATTTCAGAGATTTATGGAAATCAATGACTTAGAGTGGCAGTGCCACCGTCGATTTGATCTCTTCCATCGACAACAGCGCGGTGACGTTGTGTACTTTCACCTCTGAAATCAGCGCTTGGTAAAACGTGTCATAGGCCCGCGCGTTCTGCACACGGACCTTCAGGATATAGTCGATGTCCCCCGCCAGCCGGTGCGCCTCTTGCACTTCTGCCCGCGACCGCAGCGCATGCAGAAACTTGCCCTGCCATTCTGCGTCATGCTCGGACGTGCGGATCAGGACAAAGAAACAGGCCTCAAACCCCAGTGCTTCGGCATCCAGCAAAACAGTTTGCTGGCCAATGATTCCGGCCTCGCGCATCTTTTTTATGCGATTCCACACAGGGGTCTTTGACGACCCAACCGACCTCGCGATTTCGTCAAGTGACTGGGCTGCATCCGCTTGCAACGCTGCAAGGATTTTCCGGTCTGTGGCATCAATCCGAACCGCCATTCTGCATTCTCCGCATATTGAGGACGGGCGGTCCAAAATGGCCTCAACCCGGAACATGCGTCCTTACTTAGCGCCAAGGGGGCGCAACGGGAAGAACATTATTCTATATTGAACCCAAGAAATCAGAGGTATGCGTTATGAAGCATTTTCCAATCTTCCTGGCCGTCGAAGGCCGCCGCATCGTCCTTTCGGGCGGTGGCGATGCTGCCATGGCCAAATTGCGCCTGCTGATGAAGACCGAAGCACATCTGACCGTCATCGCGGATGATATCGCCGATGACATCCGCAAATGGGCCGATCAGGGCAAATTGCGGATCATTGAACGTGCGATGGAACCCGGCGATGCGCTGTGCGCCGCCCTATTCTACGCCGCAAACGAAGATGACGCAGAAGATGCCCGCGTCTCTGCCATCGCCAATACTGAGGGCGCATTGGTCAACATCGTTGATAACCTCGCCGACAGCCAGTTCATTACGCCTGCCATCGTGGATCGTGATCCCGTCACCGTCGCTATCGGCACCGAAGGTGCGGCCCCCGTCCTGGCCCGCGCGATTAAAGCGGATCTTGAGGCGCGGCTGCCAACACAGCTTGGCGTGCTGGCCCGCATCGGCAAAACCTTCCGCCACGCGGTTGAGGTCCTGCCAATGGGCCGCAAACGCCGCGATTTCTGGTCAGCCTTCTATTTCAACAACGGCCCCAAAGCGATTGAGGACAAAGGCGAAGCCGGCGTTATCCCTGCGTTGGAAACGCTGCTTGATGATCACATCACCACCACAGCCAAAGACGGCCATGTCGATCTGGTCGGCGCTGGCCCCGGTGATCCGGAACTGCTGACACTGAAAGCACGCAACGCGCTGGATAAGGCTGACGTAGTGATCCACGACCGTCTGGTGACCGGTGAAATCCTCGAACTCGCCCGGCGCGAGGCGATCATCATTGACGCGGGCAAAACCGGCTTTGGCCCCTCCATGAAACAGGCAGACATCGACGCGCTGATCGTTCAGCACGCGTTGGACGGACATCACGTTGTGCGCCTGAAAGCAGGCGACCCCACTGTCTTTGGCCGCCTAGACGAAGAAATCGAAGCCATCGAAGCGCATGATATCAGCTACCGCGTGATCCCGGGCATCACAGCCGCCTCTGCCGCTGTCGCCAACATCGGGCAAAGCCTGACAAAACGTGGCCGGAACTCTGCCGTGCGCCTGATCACCGGGCACGACACCAAAGGGTACGCCGATCATGATTGGAACGCGCTCGCCCAACCCGGTGAAGTTGCTGCGATCTACATGGGCAAGAAATCCGCCCGCTTTATCCAAGGGCGCCTGCTGATGCATGGCGCCGATCCGGCAACACCTGTGACCATTATCGAAAACGTCAGCCGCGCCGATCAGCAGATCATCGCGACAACACTCGCCGAACTCGAACCCACCCTCACGCGGGCAGACCTGCAAGGGCCCGCCATCACATTCTACGGTCTCGCCCCCCGCGACGCCGTGGCCCACTCACACCAAATCAAGGAGTTTGCGTAATGTCCCGTGCGTTTACCCCCAAAGTCGTGACCGCCAATGCATTGCTCGAAGGCGATGCTGTTTGGCTGACTGAAGACAACCGCTGGAGCCGTGACATCCGCGAGGCTGAGCTGATCACAGACGAAGCGCATGGCGACCTGCGTCTGCTTGAAGCGCAAGCGCGCGCTGACGAAATCGCTGGTGCCTATCTGGCCGACGCAAAGGCCGGCGAAAACGGCCCAGAGCCGACGCATTTCCGCGAAACCTTCCGCACACGCGGCCCATCCAACTACGCCCATGGCAAGCAAGTGGAGCTTTCAGATGTATAAGTATAACGACTTTGACGAAGGTTTTGTCCGTTCCCGTGTGGCCCAGTTCCGTGGTCAGGTTGAACGCCGCATCGACGGTTCCCTGACCGAGGATGAATTCAAGCCACTGCGCCTGATGAACGGTCTGTATCTACAGCTGCACGCCTATATGCTGCGGGTGGCCGTGCCTTATGGCACGCTGAACAGCGGTCAAATGCGCCAGTTGGCCTATATCGCGGACAAGTGGGACAAGGGCTATGGCCATTTCACCACCCGCCAGAACATCCAGTACAACTGGCCAAAATTGGCTGATGTGCCTGATATGCTCTCAGCATTGGCCGACGTGGAAATGCACGCGATCCAGACATCCGGCAACACCATCCGTAACGTGACGGCCGACCATTTCGCTGGTGCCGCTGCGGATGAAATCGAAGATCCGCGCGCGATTGCCGAACTGCTGCGCCAGTGGTCCACCGATCACCCGGAATTCCAATTCCTGCCGCGTAAGTTCAAAATCGCCGTAACAGGCGCTACTGAGGACCGCGCCGTGACCAAAGCCCACGACATCGGCCTGCGCATGGTGCGCAACGACGCCGGTGAGCCGGGTTTCGAAGTCATCGTTGGTGGCGGCCTTGGCCGAACCCCAATGGTGGGCAAGGTCCTTCGCGAGTTCCTGCCCAAGGCCGATCTGCTGCCCTATTGCGAAGCCATCGTCAGCGTCTACAACCTGCTGGGGCGTCGCGACAACAAATACAAGGCACGGATCAAGATCACCGTGCATGAAAACGGGCTTGAGAAGATCCAGGCGCTGGTGGAAGAGCGTTTTGCATCAATCCGCGAAACATTCTCTGGCCATGACCAAGCGCTGTTGAAAGACATCGAAGCGGCCTTTGCGCCACCGGCTTACGTGGAAAAGTCTACGGACGGGTATGAAGCCGCTCGTCTGGCCAACCCTGCGTTTCGGTCATGGACTGACACAAACCTGTCAGCCCACAAAGCCGACGGTTATGCCATCGTGTCGATCAGCATCAAAAAACATGGGGCGACCCCCGGTGATGCGACATCTGACCAGATGCGCGTCATGGCGGACCTCGCTGAAAAATATGGCCACAACGAGTTGCGGATCAGCCACGAACAGAACGTGATCTTGCCGCATGTGCATAAATCCGATCTGGCCGCAGTCTATGCCGCTCTGCGCGAAGCAGACCTTGCCACGGCAAACATCGGGCTGGTGTCTGACATCATCGCCTGCCCCGGCATGGACTACTGCGCGCTGGCCACAGCACGTTCGATCCCCATCGCGCAGGAAATCGCCACACGGTTTGACGAGCTGAAGATCGAACATGACATCGGTCAGCTGAAAATCAAAATCTCGGGCTGCATCAACGCTTGTGGGCACCACCATGTGGGTCACATCGGTATCCTTGGTCTCGACCGGGCTGGCGTTGAAAACTACCAGATCACACTGGGCGGTGACGGCACACAGACCACATCCATCGGTGAACGGGCTGGCCCCGGTTTCAGCGCCGATGAAATCGTGCCTGCGATTGAACGTCTGGTGACCGGGTATCTGGACCTGCGCACCAACGCCGACGAAACCTTCCTGCAAACCTACCGCCGTTTGGGCATGGCCCCTTTCAAAGCCATCCTTTACCCAGCCGAGGATAAAGCAAATGCCGCTTAAGGAACTGGCCGAGCGCCGCAACATCCTGCACCGGAAATCCGATGCGCAGACCATTGTGAAACACGCGTTGGAAGACGTGCAAATCGGCAAGGTCGCCCTTGTGTCCTCTTTTGGGGCAGAGGCGGTCGTGCTGCTGCATATGGTCTCTGAAATCGACAAGAACACGCCGGTGATCTTTATCGATACCGAAATGCTGTTCCCCGAAACGCTGACCTATCAGCGTGAAGTGTCGGAAAAGCTCGGGTTAACAGACGTGCGCGTCATTGGCCCGGACCGGAGCGAGGTTCTGGAACAAGATGTCGATGGCATCCTGCATCAGGCCGATACCGATGCATGCTGCGACCTGCGCAAAACCCGGCCTTTGGAAAAGGCGCTTGGCGAATTTGGCGGCTGGATCACCGGGCGCAAACGCTATCAGGGTGGGCAACGTGCACAACTGCCGCTGTTCGAAAAGGAAGATCGCAAGATCAAGATCAACCCGCTTGCCAATTGGTCAGCCCAAGACGTGGCCGACTACATGAACCAACATGATCTGCCACGGCACCCGCTGATTGCCCAAGGCTATCCATCCGTCGGGTGCATGCCCTGCACGACACGGGCGAACGTACTTGAAGATCCACGTGCAGGCCGCTGGCGTGACAGCGAAAAAACAGAGTGCGGCATCCACAATGCCCCACGCAAAGGAAAAGCAGCATGAGCGTGATTGTCACCGATAGCGGTTTTCAGACCGATGATTTCGACTGTGGGTTTGTCACCCGGGACGAGGCCGCCGCAAATGATTGCGACTACGGCATCGACCTGCCCTCTGACACAGCACCCGAGGCATTGGCAGGGCTGAACAACGCGCCCATGATCCGCATTGATTTTCCGTCATCCGCTGACGGGCGCGGGTTCACGCTTGCCTCCATGCTGCGCAAAGCCGGCTATAAGGGCCGGCTGCGGGCCAAAGGCCACGTGCTGGCGGACCAATATGCCATGGCACGCCGGTCCGGCTTTGACGAGGTCGAAATCGACGATGCCCTTGCCGCGCGCCAGCCCGAAGAACAGTGGCTCTTCCGCGCTGACTGGCACGCCCATGACTATCAGTCGCGCCTGCGCGGCTAGACTTTCCCCCTGATCCATATCAAAGACGAAACGGAGGGCGCATCTTAACAGGTGCGCCATGATACATATGACCGAGCAAACACCAGTGACAACCGCCACCGCCAAAGCCGTTCCCGCCCTTCCCGACGCACAGACCGTGACCGAGGTAAAGCATTACACCGACCGGCTGTTTTCCTTCCGCGTGACCCGCCCCGCATCCCTGCGGTTCCGGTCAGGCGAATTTGTGATGATCGGGCTGATGGGCGACCCACACCCCGAAACCGGCAAGCAGAAACCGCTGCTGCGCGCCTATTCCATCGCGTCACCATCCTGGGATGAAGAGCTGGAATTCTATTCGATCAAGGTCCAAGACGGACCGCTGACATCGAAACTGCAACACATCCAGCCGGGTGACGAACTGATCCTGAAACCAAAGCCCGTTGGCACATTGGTGCATGACGCGCTGCTGCCCGGCAAACGGATCTGGTTCTTTGCTACCGGCACAGGGTTTGCGCCCTTTGCGTCCCTGCTGCGCGAGCCGCAGACCTACGAAGACTATGATGAGATCATCATCACGCACACCTGCCGCGAAGTGGGCGAGCTGACCTATGGGCGTGACCTGATCGAAAGCCTCAAGCACGACGAATTGCTGAACGAAGTGATCGGCGAAGGCTTTTGGAAAAAGATCAAATACTACCCAACCACAACCCGCGAAGAGAGCCCCAAGATGGGCCGGATCACCGATCTGATGAAATCCGGCGAAGCATTTGCCGATCTTGGCGTGCCGCCCCTGAACCCGGAAAGCGACCGGGCAATGATCTGCGGGAACCTGGCCTTCAACCTGGAACTGAAAGAGATGTTCGAAGGCTACGGGCTGGAAGAAGGTGCGAATTCCAAACCGGCGCATTACGTCGTGGAAAAGGCATTCCTCGACTAACGCAGTCAGGTTCGCAGGACAAAAAAAGGCCGCGCTGGAATGGCGCGGCCTTTGTCGTTTCAAGCGATCAGCTTATTCGAGGCCAAGCGCACTTTTGATGTTGTCCAGCACCGGCTGGAGCAGCGCAGGATTGTCCTTTGCCGCGTTCAACGCATTGCCAAGCGTGGTCTTTTCCAAAGCGGACAAATCCGTGCTGTCAAGAAGCGACAGAACCTGCTCGGCGTCGAAACCATCCACTGTCAGCAGTTCGCCCGCCTGCGCCATCAGGTCAGTGCCTGTCTCTGTGGCCTCGGCGGTTGCGTCCTCTACGGCGGTTTCCGCTTCGGCGGCGGCAGCTTCGGCTTCTTCGGTCACTGCGGTTGCAGCTTCTTCAGCGGCAGCAGCGGCTTCTTCCGTCGCAGCAGTCGCAGCAGCTTCGGCCTCAGCGGCGGCGGCGGCAGCTTCTTCTTCTGCAGCAGCAGCGGCAGCTTCTACCTCAGCGGCGGCAGCAGCAGCTTCTTCCTCGGCAGCAGCAGCGGCAGCTTCGGCCTCAGCGGCGGCAGCGGCAGCTTCTTCCTCTGCAGCAGCAGCGGCAGCTTCTGCTTCAGCGGCTGCAGCAGCGGCCTCTTCCTCGGCAGCAGCAGCGGCAGCTTCGGCCTCTGCGGCGGCAGCAGCGGCTTCTTCCTCAGTAGCAGCAGCGGCAGCTTCGGCCTCTGCGGCGGCGGCAGCGGCAGCTTCCTCGGCGGCAGCAGCGGCCGCTTCGGCCTCAGCAGCGGCTTGTCCGGTCAAAACACTGATCGCCTGCCCCGGCGTGCGGCCATTCGCGGCGTATTCGTACCCGAAAAAGCCCAAAATACCGAGAATGACTAATATGATGATGGCGCGCATTGGTCATATCCTTTCCAATTAAATCGCGATTGGCCCATACTGGACCTTGCAGCTGCATATGTCAGAACTTGGCAGCAAGGGAAAGTCGGCAAGACAACCAAATTGGCCAAAAACCGCCCGTTTTCCGGGTTGAAGACGGCGGGCCGGATGGTTACTTTCCATCGCAGAAATATGTAATGATTCAAGGATAAAGACCATAGGACGCAGACCCCACAACGCGCCGCCGCAGCGCGACACAGGCCCCCGCATCAATGACCGAATTCGTGGCGCTGAGATCCGCCTGATCGGGGCCGACGGCGAAAATGTCGGTGTCGTTTCACCAGAACGCGCGATGGCGATGGCTGACGAAGCGGGACTGGATCTGGTTGAAATCTCACCCAACGCCAATCCGCCTGTCTGCAAGATCATGGATTACGGCAAATTCAAATACGAGACCCAAAAGAAGGAAGCCGAGGCGCGCAAGAAGCAAAAGACAATCGAAATCAAAGAGATCAAGTTCCGCCCGAACACGGATGATCATGATTACGACGTCAAGATGCGCAACGTCTTCAAGTTTCTTGAAAACGGCGACAAGGTAAAGATCACCCTGCGTTTCCGGGGCCGCGAAATGGCCCACCAGGAGCTTGGCCGCCAATTGCTGGAACGTGTCGCAGAAGACACCAAGGAAACCGGCAAGGTCGAAAACTTCCCCAAGATGGAAGGTCGCCAGATGGTGATGTTGATCGGACCATTGGCAAAGTAGATTTTCAAACGCGCGGCCTAAAGCGATCTTCGAAAAACCTGCATCAGGCATTTCGTCAAACGCTGTCGTCGCGCGTTTTTGCCCGTGGCCGTGGCCGTGTCGGCATCTCCTTCAGCAGACCGCCCACGCCCATCGCGGCAAAATCCGCCGCCTGCAAATCGACGCCGCATATGACCCGTTCCAGCACCCAATCTGCCCCGTTCAGGGCGGGGGACCGCGCACAACCCGGAAGACCGATGACCGGTCTGTCACCCACCCGACCGAGGAACAGCAGGTTTCCCGGATCAACAGGCATCCCGAACTGGGTTACGACACCGCCGGCCTGACGCAGCGCAGCCGGCCCCACATCATCAATGTCGGACGTCGCCGATGCGGTCAGCACAAAGACGATATCGCCGGCAGCCGCGGCAATCGCCGCGCCGAGCGTTGCAGTATCGTGATCCACCACAACCCGCCCATCCAGATCAACCCCCAACCGATCCAGTCGTGTCCGCAGCGCGGACCGGCCCTTGATGGCGGGCATGTCGCCAATCCGGGTTTCAATCAAAGTAGCGTTTTTGACGACGGGCTCTGAGAGGCTGATCGCCTCTGCGCCCCTGTCAGCTGCCAGTTGCACATCCGCCGCTGGCACCGCGTAGGAAATGATCTTGATGGTCGCGACCATCGCGCCTTCCGTGACCCGTTGAAACGGGGGCAACGTGGCGACGGTTATCATCGGGTTGACCGCATTAAACGCATCAATCGCCGTCCGGTCGACGCTGACAATACCCGCAGCACGCGCAAACAGATTGGCCCGGCCCGTTGCGGCCTGTCCGACCCGCAGCCCTGGACCGGCAAGCGCCTGCGCCAGTTGTGCGGCAGCGGGATCTTCGGCCAGATCGTCGGGCCCCAGCCGGGCAACGGTGACCGCAGAAATGCCTGCATCGCGCAAGGCATCAATATCCACCGCCGCAAGCACCTGCCCCTTGCGCAATCGCCCCTTTGGCAAGGCCACGGAATGGGCAAGAATGGCCCCTTCCGCTTTTGCAATCGGCACCTCGCCAAAGATCATGTGCGCTGCCGCAGGGTCTGGATGATCTGCGCCATAATACTTACGGCAATTTCAGCCGGCTGACGCCCCCCGATATCCAAGCCCACGGGGGCATGGATGCGGCCAATCTCGGCCGCGGAAAAACCGGCCGCCTGCAGGCGCGCGACCCGTTTTGCATGGGTGCGGGTCGACCCAAGGCAGCCCAGATAAAACGCATCACTGCGCAAGACGGCCATGATGGCCGGATCATCCAGCTTTGGATCATGGGTCAGGGTCACAACCGCTGTCCTTGCGTCCGGCGTCAACTGCGCCATGGCCTCATCCGGCCAGTCATCCACGATGGTCTCGCCGGGAAAGCGCGCGGCAGATCCAAACGCCCCGCGTGGATCAATCAAGATCGGCGCATAGCCACAGGCGCGGGCCATGGCGATCAGCGGCTGGGCAATATGGACCGCACCGACCACCAGCAACCGCAAAGGCGGGTTGTGGATCGCGACAAATGTCCGCCCATCTTCAGCAACGCCCGACTGGTCCATGCGGAACCGGTCAGGATAGTCGGCAGGGCCGCGCAGTTCCGGGTTGCCGGCCTGCAGATCGGTCACATAGGCGACAGGTTCGGCCTTTGCCCGATGGTCCACCAGCGCCCGAAGCACCGAGACAGGCAAAGCTGTCCCCACAGGTTCCACCAGAACCTTGATTTCGCCGCCGCAGGCAAGCCCCACGGCGAATGCCTCGTCATCGCTGACACCAAATTCCAGAATACGGGGTTTGCCATCGGCCAGCGCGTCAATCGCCTCGACGATGACGGCACCCTCGACACAACCACCCGACACGGACCCTTCCATCATCCCGTCTGCATCAATCAAAAGCTGGCTGCCAACAGGGCGCGGGGCGGACCCCCAGGTCTGCACGACCGTCGCAAGCGCCACCGCGCGGCCACCGTTATGCCATTTCAGCGCCAGCGCGGGCAGATCCGTGATATTTTCAGTCATGGTCGTTCCCTCACCCTGCCGCCCGGTGCATATTCATTCCATCATCGCCATCAGACGCGCCTTTTGCCCCACGTCATCCGGGCTGGACAATGCGGCGGCCAGCCCCTCCAGCGCCTCGATATTATGACCTGCGCGAAAGCTTGAACAGTGGGGCAGCATCTCGACAATGCCCTGGGCCTTGGGCGCAAACCCGTCCCAACGCAACAGGGGGTTCAGCCAGATCAATTGGCGGGCGGTCAGGGCCAGACGCTCCATCGCAGCGCCCAGCCCCGCGCCCGGGTCACGATCAAGACCGTCGGTGATCAACAGCACAACCGCACCCTGCCCCATCACGCGGCGCGACCAATCCCTGTTGAACTGCGTCAGACATTCACCGATCCGGGTGCCGCCTTCCCAATCCTGCGCCTCGGCCCCTGCGGCGGCCAAGGCTGCATCCACATCACGCTTGCGCAAATGCCGGGTAATGTTGGTCAGCCTTGTGCCAAAGGTAAAGGCATGTATCTGCGCCCATCCCTGCCCTTCGCGATTTGCGACGGCGTGAAGAAAGTGCAAGATAACACGTGAATATGACGCCATTGATCCGGAAATATCACATATGACCACAAGATTGGGATAACGCGGCCTGCGTCTGCGGGTGGCAAATTCATTGATTTCGCCGCCCCGGCGGATCGCGGCGCGCATGGTCCGGCGCCAATCGGCCAGATCGCCCGGGCGGGCCATGGTCCGGCGGCTCAGCACCGGCGACACAGGCAGCCGCAGGCTTGCAAGCATCCGCTTTGCAGCGGCCATTTCCGCAGTGCTCATCTGCTCGAAATCAAGTGTCTTGAGCCGTTCTTGCGCCGAGATGGTTTGCGACGCGTCGATATCAATTTCAACGGCGTCATCCGCGTCCGGCGGGGCGGGCAGATCGGGCAATTGGCCATCAAGCAATGCCTGGGCCGCCCGTTTTTCGGCGGCCTGCGCTGTGCGTTCTTCCTGCACACCGCGCACGGCGGGCAGCATCATGGCCATCATTTTTTCCATATATTGCGGATCGCGCCAATAAAGCCGAAACATCTGGCCGAAGACTGCACGCTCTTCTGGTTTGGAGACGAAACAGGCATGCAGCACCCAATAGAAATCCCGCTTTTTGGTGAACCCAGCCACCTCAACCGCGCGAATGGCGTCGATCACCCGGCCCGGTCCGATTGGCAGCCCAGCCTTGCGCAGGGCGCGGGCGAAATGGGTGATGTTCTGCGCCAGCTTGGGGTCATCAGGCAGGCTGAGTTCGGGGAGCTTGACCATCAGACCGTCGCCAGATCGGCCTTTGCCTCATCCAGGATGCGCTTGGCCTCGGACCCCTGGAGCTTTTGAATGTCGTCCTGATATTTGAGGATCGCACCCAACGTATCGGCGATCACCTCGGGCGACAGGTTGATCACATCCAGGGCCAACAGGCATTTTGCCCAGTCAATGGTTTCGGCGACGCCGGGTTTCTTGAACAGATCCTCGCCGCGTAAACGCTGCACAAAGGCGACAATCTCGCGCGACAGGTTTGCGGCAGCCTCGGGCGCGCGGGCGCCGAGTATCTCGATTTCGCGCGCGAAATCGGGGTAGTCGACCCAATGATACAGGCAGCGGCGCTTCAGCGCATCATGCACCTCGCGGGTGCGGTTTGATGTCAGAATGACAATCGGCGGCTCTGGCGCGCGGATTGTCCCCAGCTCGGGGATGGTCACCTGAAAATCCGACAGGGCCTCCAGCAGGAAGGCTTCGAAAGGGGCATCTGTCCGATCCAGCTCGTCAATCAACAGAACCGGCGCGCCGCCTGGCTGGGGGCGCATTGCCTCCAGCAAAGGGCGTGCGATCAGGTAGTCTTCGGTAAACAGCTCTGACTTCAGCCCGTCGCGATCTGCCCCGCCTGCGGCCTCTGCTGCCCTGATCGCAATCATTTGTTCGGCAAAGTTCCATTCATAGACTGCCGAATTGGAATCAAGCCCCTCGTAACATTGCAGCCGGATCAGGCGGCGCCCCAGACTTGCCGCAATCGCCTTGGCGATTTCTGTCTTGCCGGTGCCTGCCTCACCTTCCAGAAACAAGGGGCGGCCCAGCTTTTGAGCCAGAAACACCACAGTCGCCAGCGCGCGACCGCAGACATAGTCCTGCGCGCCCAAACGTGCCTGCACCTCGTCGATATCAGCAAAGCTCATCGCTGCCTCCCCTTGCCTGCCAACAACTGCATTCCACGCCCGGCGCGTCAAGGCGACATTGCCCGTCTTGGACCAAAGGCCTAGGCTGCCCACAACGTCGGGAGAACAGCACCATGAATGATTCCACACCAATCAAGACGACAGGCTTTGGCCCTGATCTGGGCCCGTTTGACTGGGCCGACCCGCTGCGGCTGGAGGACCAGCTGACCGAGGATGAGCGGATGTTGCGCGATGCCGCCCGGACATTCGCCACCGATGTGCTGCAGCCGAAAGTCACCGACGCCTATCAGAACGCCACGATCGACCCGTCAGTCTTTGCGCAGATGGGTCAGGCCGGGCTGTTGGGGATCACGATCCCCGAGGAATATGGCGGTCTTGGTGCGGGCTATGTGACCTATGGGCTGGTCGCCCGCGAGATCGAGCGCGTCGATAGCGGCTACCGATCCATGATGTCGGTCCAGTCCTCGCTGGTGATGTACCCGATCCATGCCTATGGCAGCGACGCGCAGCGCGCAAAATATCTGCCCGGGCTGGCGGCGGGGACATTGATTGGCTGCTTTGGCCTGACAGAACCGGACGCAGGCAGCGATCCGGCCGGGATGAAGACGACCGCCAGAAAAACGGATGACGGCTATGTTCTGAGCGGGTCCAAGATGTGGATCAGCAATGCCCCGATTGCTGATGTCTTTGTGGTTTGGGCCAAGTCCGAGGCACATGATGGCAAAATCAGGGGCTTTGTGCTGGACAAGGGGATGCCCGGTCTCAGCGCGCCGAAGATCGGCAATAAACTGTCGCTGCGCGCGTCGGTCACGGGCGAGATCGTGATGGACAATGTGCATGTTGGTGAAGACGCGCTTTTGCCCGGTGTGCAGGGCTTCAAAGGGCCATTTGGCTGTCTAAACCGGGCGCGCTACGGCATTGCATGGGGGGTCATGGGGGCCGCCGAAGCCTGCTGGCACGCCGCGCGGCAATACGGGCTGGATCGCAAGCAGTTCGGCAAGCCGCTGGCGCAAACGCAGCTGTTCCAAAAGAAGCTGGCCGATATGCAAACCGAGATCGCAATTGGCACCCAATCTGCACTGCAGCTGGGCCGCTTGATGGAAAACGGCACCGCAGCGCCCGAGATGATCAGCCTGATGAAACGCAACAATTGCGGCAAGGCGCTGGATATCGCACGCGCCGCCCGGGACATGCATGGCGGCAATGGAATCAGCGCCGAATTTCAGGTCATGCGGCACATGGTCAACCTGGAGACTGTGAACACTTACGAGGGCACGCATGACGTGCACGCACTTATTCTAGGCCGTGCACAAACCGGGCTGCAGGCATTCTTTTAGGCCGCATGCAGGGTCAATAGAGCCCCAATATTGCCCATTTCCGCCGCAAACGTCCCATAGGTAGGTTGGACCGCCGGGATGTCCCCGGCCCGTCCGGAGCTGCGCCAATGAAAGACCCCCAACTGACCATCGAAACCGATCTGACGGACCTGTCCCCAAATGACTGGTTCGCGCAAATTGATGATATCTGCGAGGATTTCGGCTTTTTCGAGCAATTGGGCTGCACACATTTCGCAGGGTTTCTGGAGGCCGGGAACAAGCTGCTGGTCACTTTCGAGAATGTGGAAGACATCCGCGCCCATAACCCCGATGCAGAGCCGCGCGGCTTTGCCTATGCCCGCCATGACGGCTGGTCGCATCTGGCGATTTTTTCCATGTCGCGCAGTTGGTTCCGTGATCGGGCCGTCTATGACTTCTTTGACCGGCTCAGCGATGACGCGTTCTTTGAAGACTTTGAAACAGTCGTTTTTCACGGGGCAAATGAATGTGGCTATGCCGCGGCGGCCTTTTCGGTTGTGGCCCCCGGTGCGACCGTAATCGCCCTCAGCCCGCAAGCCACCCTGGATGCCAGCGTGGCCGGATGGGACCACCGGTATCGCGCGCATCGCCGCCTCGATTTTCAAAGCCGCTATGGCTACGCCCCCGATATGGTCGAAGGGGCCGACGCGGTCTTTATCGCCTATGATCCGCACGAGCCGATGGATGCCATCCATGCAGGCCTGTTTCGCAACAGCAATGTCGCCCTGATGCCTGCCCCGTTGCTGGGCCGCCAATTGGCGCGCAGCTTTGACCGGATGGGCATTCATGACGTGATGATCAAGTTGGCAATGGACGGATCACTTGACAAGAAACGCTTTGCCCAATTGCTGCGGGCCCGTCGCTATGACGAACCCTATATGCGCAACCTGACCCGGCAATTGGTCGCGCAGGGGCACCGGGACCTTGCCTGCGTCATCTGCGAATACATGCTGCGGCGTGGGCAGAACGCGTTCTTCACCAAAACGCTGTCCGGACTACGCGACAAATCAGCCGCCTGACGGCAACCGCCCCAAATGACTATGGCCGCGCATCGTTCAACTGGTGCGACCCGTTTTCCGGATCACTCGGCGGACCGGCTACGCCCTATCACCCCATAGCCAGGCATTTCCGCGACCTTTGCGCCAAGGGTACGGTTGTCGGCTTGCGACAACTGCCATTGGCTTTTCGTCCTGATCCAGCGTGACGGCCCTTCTGCCTTGAACACCATCGTGCAGACGGTCCGGAATGCTTACGGTGGCAGGCCAATCCCGGCGGGGTTTGGCCTCAGGGCTACGGGCTGTTCCCGCGATGATCAAATCCGTTGTCAGCTTGAACGCCGCAATATCTGGCAGACCACCCCATTAAAACGGAAACGCTTCAGTCGAGGTCAAAGATGATCCGTTCCGCCGGACCCAAAGCACCGTCATGCTGCACGGGCCGAACATCGAAGGTGAACGTCTCGAAATCTTCTTCCACCACAAGCAAAGCAGCGGCGCGCGTTACCGTCGCTATACGCTTGGCCAAGAGGCTTAGAAATGCAGGACTCGACCGGTCAGGGACCTGGATGCGCAGCTCGATCACCGGGCCGCGGTTTGAATTGAAAGTCAGGGCTTCGGCCTTGGTTTCGCCATCGGGATCAACAAGCATGAGGTGCCCATCGTCGATCTGTTCGGCTGCATCCGTCCCTATGATTCCGCCCATCGCAGCTTCAATAGACAAATTTGCATCGGGCAGAATCACGATCAGCTCTTCCTGATCCTGATTTGCCGCCACCGCCAGTAACGGCAAAGAAAATAGCAACGGCGCGACCGAAGGCACCGATACAGTATCATAAGTGATATCCCCATCAGCGCCGACTGGCTCGTCATCAGACCGGACAAACAGCCGCGGCCATGTCACCACAAATACATCCACCGAGATGAGCACCTCATCGGTTGCAACATATTTTGTTTGACCCGCAAAGATGCCATCGCCTTCGATTGAAAGCCCCCCAAAGAGCGTCACCTCTTGCAAGTCATCGCGCTCCAACAAGGCAAACGACATGCCCCATTTTTGTGGGTGCAGTGCTGCGTAGATATCAGACAGCGCGGCAAAAAGCGGGCGGTCCTCAGCCGCAAGATCAAAGGAGACGCCATCAGCTTTGGGCACAAATGATGCGCCATCGCGATGGTGATATCCGCCGCCATCCCGGCGCACGGTCTCTAAACGGCCCAAGATGTCGTGCAGCGCGTCCTGTGAGACATCGCTGTCTTGGCCGACGGAAAAGGTGATCAAATATCTGGTCATGGCTGTGTTCAACTTATGCTGTTCTGACGAGGCGCATTCTTGCGGGACGCAACAACGCCGGCAAGGGTCTGGTACCCCGGAATGAACTTCAACACTTGCCTGAGAAAGTAGGGGGCGGTGCGCGTCCTACTGCAAATATAAATGAGCCGCCAATCGGGGATTTCCAAGTCGGCGATTGCTCCGAGGTAATTGTCACCCTGTCCGCGTTCCTGCCGTCACACCTGTTGATACCGTACGTCTTTGGCCGCAAGCTCCGCTTCAATTTCGTCAATCGTCGGGATTGACCAAATTGCGGTCAACCGTCTGATCTCGGCCACGACCTCGTTTTTCTTAACCCGCAGCCAGACAACACCGTAAGGCAGCTCTCGCCCATCAAGCCGGGTCGCGGCCTGACCGAGCGCGATATCCACTTACGAAACGGCCAAACGCGGTTCAAACCAAACGAAAAACATCTTCTTTCTGATCGTCCACTCCGCAATGGGTACGATGCGCAGCACACGCGCTTTTCGCAAATTGACCGCATTGGACCCACCGGCGCTGACGCCCAACTGGCCGCTTGCAAAGGATGCCAGTAACGTAAAGTTTTGCCACCCCACCGCCCCAAACGCCCGGAGCGTCATGACAATCGAGCCAAAGCGCGCCAGAGTGGCCCGGGCCGTGTTTGGAAAGATGAGGGTGTGAAATGACTGGTTTTTTGGCGATCTGCATGCTGACCGCGGGCTATGCGATGATCGCCAAACGTCTGGAGACCACGATCCTGACCGCGCCGATGGTCTTTCTAGGGGCCGGGGCTGTCCTGTCGGTCACCGGTATGGTGGATCATGCAACCAGCGAACGGCTATTGCACCCGCTGGCGGAAATCACACTTGTCGTCTTGCTGTTTCTGGACGCGGCACAAGTTGACCTGCGCGCGCTGCGCCAACGGCATGTGTGGCCCCTGCGCATGCTGCTGATCGGTCTGCCGCTGACGATCGTATTCGGAAGCCTGGCCGGTTTTTTGCTCCTGAGCGGTTGGACACCCGTTGCGGTCATACTCGCTGCGGCCATTCTTGCCCCGACGGATGCCGCATTGGGGCAAGCCGTTGTATCAAATCCCAAATTGCCCGTGCGGTTGCGCCGGGCGCTTACGGTGGAAAGCGGCCTGAACGATGGGCTTGCGCTGCCTGCGGTGCTGTTCTTTGCGGGGCTGACCGCCGCGACAATGCAAAGCAGCGGCGCCTGGGTGCTGTTTGCCGCCAAGCAGATTACCTTGGGTCCGCTGGCGGGGGCGGCGATTGGTGCCGCAGGCGGCTGGATCCTGTTGCGGGCCAAGAAATACAGCACAACTGCCGATATCTATGAAGGTGTTGGTGCGCTGGCGATGGCGGGGGCGGCCTATCTCAGCGCAACACTGATCGGGGGCAACGGCTTTATTGCCGCATTTGTGGCAGGCTTGTTCTTTGGGGCCATGATCAAGGGGGCCTGCAAATTCGTTTATGAGTTCACTGAAAGTGAAGGCCAGCTACTGGTCTGGGCCTCGTTCCTTTTGCTGGGGATCGCCCTGGTGCCAGAGGCCGTCGCGCATCTGACCTGGCCCATGTTCGGGTTGATCCTGGTTAGCCTTTTCATCGTCCGGCCCCTTGCGATCTGGCTATCGCTTGCCGGAACAGATGCCCCGTTTCTGACCCGGTTGTTTTTTGGCTGGTTTGGCCCGCGGGGGCTCGCAACGGCGCTCTTTGCATTGCTGGTCATCGACGAGGTGCCGCATGCGCTGGGTGAGACCATTTTGCATCTGGCCGTCAACACCGTCTGGATCAGCGCATTACTGCATGGGATCACTGCGGCACCTCTATCAAACTGGTATGCGGGACGGATCGCCGTGTCGGATGCGCCGTCCTCTGAAGTGGACCGGAATGCTGCCCCCCTGCCCGGCGACAAAGCCTAGCCCGCCATATGCAGCCAGGGGTTAAGACACCCCGGCCAATCCTGTCCAAGACACTGGGCTTGCTGCGGTGAAAGTGCTCGCGCCGGCGCAAGCCCCTCAAAGCACGACAAACGCTAGCACGTTGTCGGTGCTCGCTTCGCCACGAAATCGCGGCATGAATTGGACTTTGGATGGGTATGATTGGGGCTGTGCGCCAACCAAAAACCCCCGCATCCTTTTGGGGCAGGATGCGGGGGCGAGGCTGATCGGGCCAATGGGCTGGCCCGATCAAGACCACTTTAGGCTGGCAGCAGGCCAGCTTCTGTTGCGACAGCAATCTCGTCAGCATCCAGCAGGCCATCGCCTGTGCTGTCGAGCGCTGTGAATTCGTCCTCTGTCATTTCAGGCATGGCAGCCTGCAGTTCAGGAAAGCTGTACATCCCATCGCCATTCACGTCGATTTCAGCGTTCTGGGCAAAAGCTGGCGCAGCCATTGCAACGATAAGGGCGAGTGGTGTCAGCAGCTTTGTCGTATGGGTCATTTTCGTTCTCCATTTATGAACATATGCGAAGGGGTCATCCCTTCTGCACCCTAGATGGAGGCATCAGGCGGCCCTTTCCATGCCTTGCTGAAAAGAAAAGAAAAATCAGCGCCACCGCGCCAAATCCCACACCCGGACTGCGCCAAACAACGCTGACCATTGCGGGACCGCGGGAACCGGCAAATCCTCTCCGATCCTGATCAGCCCAATCGGCAGACCGGCGCCATATGATGTCGCTGTGAGAAAAACCGCAGTCGCCCGCAGCACAGCAAATTGGCACCGGACATGGGACAATTGGCGCAAGGAGGATGCATATCATGGCAAAGGATATACCTCGGACCGGTCTTGACGCGGTGCAGCAGCCCATAGAGGTCGCACATGGCCTGCCCAACGCACATTATACGGACCCGGACGTCTTCGCGGCCGAGAACCGCGCGCTTTTGCTGCGCAACTGGGCCGGTCTTGCGGTTGCCGCTGATGTCCCTGCGCCGGGGGATGCGAAGCCGATCAGCTTTCTGGGTATCCCACTGCTGCTGATCCGCGACCGGGCCGGACAGGTTCGCGTGTTCGAAAACATCTGCCGGCACCGGGGCATGATCCTTGTCGACGCCCCCCGCAAGATCGAAGGCGCCATTCGCTGCCCCTATCATTCGTGGTGCTACAGTACCGATGGCAAGCTTGTGTCCACCCCGCATGTCGGCGGCCCCGGCCACAATACACATGCGGCTATCGACAAGGATCTGTTGGGGTTGAATGAAGTGCGCAGCCACATTTGGTTCGACATCGTCTTTATCAACATGGACGGCACGGCCCCACCCTTTGCCACGCAGCATGCCACCTTGCTGGATCGCTGGGCTGCCTTTGACCAGCCCCTCTATCATGGCGGGCCGGATAGCCGCTTTACTCTGGACGTCCGGACCAACTGGAAACTGGCGGTCGAGAATTACGCCGAAAGCTATCATCTGCCCTGGGTTCACCCCGGGCTGAACAGTTATTCCCGGCTGGAAGACCACTACCACATCATCGAACCCGGCGCGTTTTCCGGTCAGGGCACACATGTGTATCGGCAATTGAAGGGTGATGATCAGACCACCTTTCCCGACTTTGCCGGGCTTTCGGCGGCTTGGATCGCGGGGGGAGAATATATCTGCCTCTATCCCAATGTGCTGCTTGGGGTGCAGCGCGACCATGCCTTTGTCATCATTCTTGAACCACATGCGCTAGATCACACGACCGAGCATGTGCACCTTTACTATGCCGCCCCACAGACAGATGACAGCTTGCGCGCACGCAACAGCGCCCAATGGAAAGAGGTCTTTAAAGAGGATATTTCCGTCGTCGAAGGCATGCAAAAGGGCCGCCGCGCCCCACAATTTGATGGCGGGCGCTTTAGCCCCGCGATGGACGGTCCAACCCATTGCTTTCATGCCTGGGTCGCCAGCCAGTTATCTGCCGATGCGCAGGGGGCATGACCCTCGACGCGGCCCTGCTTGATGCGCATGCGCGTAACGACCGCCGCGCCTTGGTCACCCTTTATGCGCAAGCAGCCGACGCGGCCCCCGATCTGGATGCATCATGCTTTTTTCTGACGCAGGCCTATATCTTTGCCCTTGAACAGGCGCATGAGGCCACAGGCGCCTTGCATGATCGGCTGCAGCGACACGGGCGGCTCTGATCTCTTGCGTTGACGCATGGGAAAGGACAAATTGGCGGGCGACAAAAAAGGATGGAGCCGCCATGCCCCCCCGCAAGATCATTATCGACACCGACCCGGGCCAGGATGACGCCATCGCGATTCTTCTTGCCCTTGCATCGCCGCAAGAAATTGAGCTTTTGGGGGTGACTGCGGTTGCCGGCAATGCACCGCTGGCGCTGACCGAAAGGAATGCGCGCATCGTCTGCGAACTGGCAGGTCGGCCGGATATCAGGGTCTTTGCTGGCTGTGACGGCCCGCTATCGCGCAAACTGATTACGGCCGAACATGTGCATGGCAAGACAGGGTTGGATGGCCCACCGATGGATGACCCGACGATGCCATTGCAAGACCAGCATGCCGTCGCCTTTCTGATCGAAACCTTGCGGACAGAGCCGCCGGGCACGGTCACGCTTTGCCCTGTCGGGCCGCTGACCAATATCGCGATGGCCTTTCGGGATGCCCCCGATATCATTCCGCGTGTTCAGGAAATTGTTCTGATGGGTGGCGCCTATTTTCAGGTGGGCAACATCACCCCCGCGGCAGAATTCAATATCTATGTTGACCCCGAGGCCGCACAGATCGTCTTTGCCGCAGGCGTGCCGATCACCATGATGCCCCTTGATGTGACCCATAAGGCGCTGACGACAAAGCCAAGGATCGACGCCTTCCGCAATATGGGCACCAAGGTCGGCGATATGGTCGCCGCCTGGACAGACTTTTTCGAACGGTTCGACGTCGAGAAATACGGCTCGGACGGCGCGCCGCTGCATGACCCTTGCACCATTGCCTATCTGATCAATCCCGATCTGTTTGCAGGCCGACATATCAATGTCGAGATCGAGACGACATCGGAGCTGACCCTTGGCATGACGGTGGCTGACTGGTGGCGTGTGACGGACCGGGCACCCAACGCCACCTTTATGCAGGATATCGACGCGGACGGGTTTTATGCGTTGCTGGCCGACCGGCTGGCCCGATTGTGATCATCGCCCGCTTGCAGCCCGGCGCAAAGCCGACGATAGCTGCGGCGAGGCAGGATCGGGGCACATCATGACCAGCGTTTTTGACAATACATATGCAAATCTGCCGCCGCAGATGTTTACACGGCTGCACCCAACGCCGGTCAAGGCGCCGGAACTGATTGTGCATAATGCTGGCCTTGCCGATCTGATCGGCTTTCCCATCACCGACCCGGCGGTTTTTGCAGGCAACCTGATACCCGATGGGGCCGCGCCGCTTTCACAGGTTTATGCCGGCCATCAATTTGGCAACTGGAACCCGCAATTGGGCGATGGTCGCGCCGTGTTGCTGGGCGAGGTTGTCGGGCGCGATGGCATCCGCCGCGACATCCAGCTCAAAGGGTCCGGCCCCACGCCTTATTCACGGCAAGGGGATGGCCGCGCCTGGCTGGGCCCGGTACTGCGTGAATATATCGTGTCAGAGGCGATGCATGCGATGGGCGTGCCCACAACCCGCGCCCTTGCCGCCGTCACCACTGGCGAGGATGTCTACCGCGAAGAGGTCTTGCCCAGTGCCATCGTGACCCGGGTCGCCCAAAGTCATATCCGGGTCGGCACGTTCCAGTTCTTTGCCGCGCGGGGGGATATCGCAGCACTCCAGGCCCTGACCGATCATGTGATCGCGCGCCACTACCCCGATGCGGACGGGCCCGCCGCCCTGCTGGATGCCGTCATCGACCGCTACGCGAAACTGATCGCGCAATGGATGGGTCTTGGCTTTATTCACGGGGTGATGAACACCGACAACGTGGCGATTGCGGGCGAGACAATTGATTACGGTCCTTGCGCCTTTATCGACGCATTCCATCCTGACACGGTTTTCAGCGCCATCGACCAGTTCGGCCGCTATGCCTATAGTAACCAACCCGGCATCGGGGCGTGGAACATGGCGCAGTTCGCCACGGCCCTGATCCCGTTGATGCAAGACCGCGAGGCGGCGATCACAGATTTCACCGCTGCCGTGCATCGGTTTCAGCCCATCTATGAAGATGCGTGGCTGGCGGTTTTCGCCGCAAAGCTGGGGATCAGCGCCCCTGCTGCCGAGGATCAGGCATTGATCAGCGATCTGCTGGACCTGATGGCCAAGGATCAGGCTGATTTCACCAATGTCTTTGCCAATCTGGGATCGGACAAGGCCGGGGATCAGTTTCTGGATCAAACCGCGTTTGCACGCTGGCAGGACCGCTGGGCGTTGCGGCGCGGCGCGGATGCGGACGCGTTGATGTCAAAAACCAACCCGCAGATCATTCCCCGCAACCACCGGATCGAGAAAATGATCACGGCTGCCCGCAATGGCGACTACGCCCCGTTCCACGCCATGCTTGATGCGGTCACTGCGCCCTTTGCGCCGATCACCGACGCCACGGCCCGTTTTGCCCGCCCACCCGGCAATGATGAACGCTTCATGCGGACATTCTGCGGGACCTGACCGGCCAGTTGATCAGAAACAACCCCAATGTCACAAGACCCAGGGCCCCGATCAGATCCGGCCCAATGGCCTCATCCAGCAAAAGCCAGCCAAGGAAGACCGCAAGAACCGGGGTCAGAAAACTGAACGAGGCCACGCCCGATGCCGGGTAAATCGACAAAAGCCATAGCCAGAAGATGAACCCGGCGCTGACCACAATCACAATCTGAAACATCAGCCCCGCGATATGGATTGGCGCAAGCTCGCGGATGAAGGGGCCGAAAAACAGCGCCGCGATCAGCAGGATCGGCGCAGACACGGCGACCTGCCAGAAAAGCTGGATTTCCGGACGCACGCGGGCCAAGGGCGAGGCTTTGGCCAGCAGCGCCGTCAGCGCCCAGCCCCAGGCCGCGGCAAGTGCGGCCATATCGCCCCACAGATTCCCCGCCCCGTCATCACGGCCCAGGATCGCGACGCAGACACCTGCAAAGGCCAGTGTCAGACCAACGGCCTTTGTCGCGGTCATGCGATCATCGGGCATCAGAAAATGGCTCAGCAGTGCCAGCCAGACCGGCATCGAATAAAAGATCACCGCAGACCGGCTGACCGTGGTCAGATCAAGGGCCACAAACATGCACAGGAATTCAAACGCAAAGGTCAGCCCGACCGCCCAGCCCGCCAGATGTTTGCCGGGCGCAAAATGCAGCGGTATCCCCCGCCATTTCAGCCAGAGCCAGATGCACATCACAGCGCCAACTGACCGGATGCCCGCAAAAAACACAGGCTGCAGCCCCTCATTCGTCACCTTGATGACGACCTGATTGAAAGCCAGCAACAACGCAAAGCCCGACAGGGCAATCGCGCCGAACGCGTCTATATGGGGTTTCTTTTCCATCCGCGCACCTGACGGGCGGGACCCGGGCAAGTCAAGCCCGTGATTATTGGCCCAGCATCCAGGCCCCGTCCGGCCAGAAAGCGTGATAGGCAAAGGCGAACATCACGTCATGCGGCACATCCGCCCCCGATGCATCGCGCACCCGCACATTGCCCACATCCCGCCCCTGCCCGATCTGATCCGCATCAAGTGCCGAGGCCTGCCCCGCCGTCCAGGTAAAGGTCAGCCCCGCTTCGACCAGATTGCCCGCCTGCGCAAGACGGGTCATTGGCCACGCCTGATCGCCCACCCGAACCACCCGCGCCAAGGCGGGGATATCATGCGGCGGCAACGCACCAGAATACAGAAATGGCCGGTCAGAGCTGTCATATTGCACATAGGGGTTGGCGCCGTAGTTGCGGGCAAAGTCAGGCTGATCCATGACCAGACCATCTGGATTGCGGGCCAGGAACACCGCCCAGCTTTCCATCCAGGATGGCAGGCTTGTCAGTTCGGTCCCGGTCAATTCGCCAACAATCGCCTCGCCCAGGGCCTGTTGCCACCAGCTTTCGGTTTCGCGGTCAAACATCACCATGTCGGAATTGCGCAGCTTGCCAGATACCCCAAAGCGCAGAACGCCGGCGTCTGTCCGACGATCAAAAGTGATGCCGGAATTGCATAGCGGGCAGAATGTCACGGCGACGGGCATCTCGCCCACGGTGTCGTTCACGATCTCATACCATGTCAGATACCGGATCGGATAGGCGCGCGGGGTCTGCCCGTCCAGCTCAAGGGTGATGACAGGCTCGCGCGGGGTCAGACGCGTCTCGTCCACTGCGGCAATGAACCGGGGATCATCGAGGGCCGGAATGCCATCCCTCGGCGGTCCGCCCGACAGAATTTCCAGCCAGCTTTCGACACTTGTGATCGCGAAATCTGTCCGCGACCATTCATGTTTCCAGAACTCGGGACTGGCCAGCGCAGCACTGGCAGACAGGCAGAAGGCGGCGATCAGGGACATCAGGCGCATCGGTCACTCCTTGGTGGTCACACCAAGATGTCCGGCCTGCGGCGCCCGGGCTACCCCCCTCGCACCAATGTGAGAGGAGGGGCGCATCTTGTTATTGCGCGTTATTCGGTAACGCGGACGGCTGCCATCAGGTCGGGCTTGCCGATCACCGCACCATTTGGGCCTGTGCCACGCTTGATTGCGTCAACGATATCCATCCCGGCGGTGACCTCACCAACAACGGTATATTGACCGTTCAGGAAGTAGCCCGCATCAAACATGATGAAAAACTGGCTATTGGCAGAATTCGGGTTCTGTGCGCGGGCCATGCCAATGATGCCGCGATCAAACGGCTTGTCGGAAAATTCGGCCGGGATATCGGGAAAGTCGGAACCGCCCGTGCCCGCACGCGACAGGTCACCGCCCGCCACGCCATTTTCGACGTCACCGGTTTGCGCCATGAAGCCGTCAATCACCCGGTGAAAGACCACGTTGTCATAATCCCCTGCCGCCGCTATCGCGGTGATCTGTTCGACATGCAAAGGGGCGCTATCCTCGAACAGGTCAATAATGATGGTCCCATTCGCCTCGCCCGCGATGTCGATCTCTAACCCGGTTGAGAATGCGGGCGTGGCAAACAGGGCCAGACAAGCTGCGAGTTTACTGTACATCGGCAGCCACCTTCACGCTGATCATCCGGTCAGGGTTCATCGGCGGCTCACCACGGGTGATCGCATCAACATGTTCCATGCCGGATGTGACCTGGCCGTAGACCGTATATTGCCCGTTCAGGAAATCATTGTCCTTGAAGTTGATAAAGAACTGGCTGTTGGCAGAGTTCGGGTTCTGGGACCGGGCGGCGCCAATGGATCCACGCGCATGGGGGATCTTGGAAAATTCGGCCGGGACATCGGGCATATCAGACCCGCCGGTGCCGGCACGGCCGATGTTGAAATCCTTTTCCATGTTGCCATTGGCCACATCACCGGTCTGGGCCATGAAACCGTCAATCACCCGGTGAAAACAAACATTGTCATAGGCGCCTGCGCGGGCCAGCTCCTTCATCCGGGCCACATGCTGCGGGGCCACGTCGGGCAAAAGTTCGATCGTGACATCGCCATCCTTGAGGGTCATGATGATTGTGTTTTCGGGGTCTTTGATCTCGGCCATGGGGCGCTCCTTGGTGTCTGTGTTGCGCACTGTCATATGGTGCATGACCGCGAATGCCAAGCCGGACCGGTTGACGCGCCCGGCCCATTGCCGCAACTAAGCGGCAAGTTGCAATGACAGGAGGCCACAATGGGCTGGAAGACACTTGATGACATGGATTTTGCAGGCAAGCGGGCGCTGGTGCGGGTCGATATCAATGTCCCCGTTGAGGACGGCAAGGTCACCGACACAACCCGGATCGACCGCATCATACCAACCGTTGATGACATTCAGGCGAAGGGCGGCAAGGTTATCCTGATGGCGCATTTCGGCCGGCCCAAGGGCAAGGTTGTCCCCGACATGTCCTTGGAAATCATCGCACCCGCCGTTGCAGACGTTCTTGGGCTGCCCGTGACATGGGTGAACAGCGACTATGCCGACGCCGTGGCCGACATGGAGGGGGACGAGGTTCTGCTGCTCGAAAACCTGCGGTTTAACCCGGGCGAGGAAAAGAACGATCCGGAATTTGCCAAACGCCTTGCCTCGCTGGGCGATATTTACGTCAATGACGCGTTTTCCGCAGCCCACCGGGCGCATGCCAGTACCGAAGCCATCGCCAAGCTGCTTCCGTCCTGCGCTGGCCGGTTGATGGCCGAAGAGCTGGGCGCGCTGGAAAAGGCGCTTGGCACCCCTGACCGCCCGGTCGTGGCGGTTGTGGGCGGCGCAAAGGTGTCGACCAAGCTGGACCTGCTTGGCAATCTTGTGACCAAGGTGGATGCGCTGGTGATCGGCGGGGGCATGGCCAACACGTTTCTGGCGGCACAGGGGATCAATGTGGGCAAATCACTTTGCGAACATGACTTGGCCGACACGGCCCGCGCCATTGCTCAAAAGGCCGCTGATGCGGGCTGTGAAATCCTGCTGCCCCGCGATGTGGTTGTGGCAAGGGAATTCAAGGCAGGGGCTGACAACGAAACCGTGCCGGTCGAAAACTGTCCGGATGATGCGATGATCCTCGATGCAGGCCCCGACAGCGTGGCCCATATCGCAGCCCTGCTGGAACGGGCCAAGACACTGGTCTGGAACGGCCCGCTTGGCGCTTTCGAGATCACACCATTTGATGCCGCTACAAATGCAGCCGCCAAAAAGGCGGCCGAGATGTCCAAGGCAGGGCAGCTGATTTCCGTTGCAGGCGGTGGCGACACGGTTGCGGCCCTCAATCAGGCGGGCGCGGCCGAGGATTTTACCTATATCTCGACCGCCGGCGGCGCGTTCCTGGAATGGATGGAAGGCAAGACCCTGCCCGGCGTCGCGGCCCTCGCGTAGAACGTCAGACGCCCCTGATCTTTATCTCGCAACACTGACCCAAATTCAGAGAAATCCGTAAGGCTGACCATTACGCAGTTTGCAGCTAAGGTCTGGAGAGAGCCCAAGTTGGACATTTGGTTTTCTACCAATCCTAGGTACGTTGGATCAAATCCCAGCGGTTACCCCATGGATCATTCCAAACTACAACTCGTCCATATGCCTCTGTTCTAGGCTGCTCTTCAAATTTGACGCCAGCTTTTTTAAGTAGAGAATAATCAGCCTCGAAATCATCGGTCTCTAAGAACAGCCAGACGCGGCCACCGCCTTGCTTTCCTACTGTTTGAAGCTGATTCTTCGTGGCTGCTTTCGCCAGCAAAATTTCTGTTTGACTACCCTTTGGAGCGACCCGAACCCAACGCTTACCTTCTTCCAACTGAGTGTCTTCGAGGCATTCAAAGCCGATGCTTGTAAAAAACCGCAAAGCAGCATCGTAGTCAGGAATAAGAATGGCAAAGTGCGCGATGTGTTTTATCATGAGCGTTGAGATACACTGGTTTGCAATCGAAGCCCAGAGTGAAGGGCAGCTTCGTCCGCGTTGCCGTCATTGTCAGCTAGAAAATCTCTCAATGGTGGATTGAAACACTAGATGACCGGATTGAGCCCAAAGACACCAATGCTGCATGGACAACGAATGTCTGCTATGCAGGTTTTGTTAAAAGAGTGGGAGCATTTTTTGATGGCCGATCCGTTCCAAGATGTGGATGCAGCTGGAGAGGAATTCATAGCGGCGTTTGCCGACTCTATGGATGCACGACAGGCAGACCCCGTGATGGAGGGCATTGTCTCGAACTATCTTGCGAAATTGCGGTTTCCAAGTGGCAGCCTGACAGTCGAGGTCGGCGCAGGCGCCGGTGCAGTGACGCGACGAGTTGCGGCCAAAGCCAACCCCGAGCGCGTTGTCGGTTTTGAGCCTTCGGCGGGTTTCGTAAGGGAAGCTAAAGAACGCACGCAACTTCAAAAGAATGTGTCTTTCGAGGTCGCGGATGGGGCCGCGATACCGGTAGACGACAGCTCTGTCCAAAACCTGATTTTGCATACCGTGCTCACGCATGTCGAAAAGCCACTTCGTCTGCTTCAAGAGGCACGGCGTGTATTGAAACCAGACGGACGCCTTGTGGTGTGCGATGCAGATTTTTCAAAGGCCTGCCTGGGTAGTAGCCCCTGCGACCCGCTTGATGTTTGTGCAAAAGCTTTTGTTCGCGAGTTTGTCACTGATCCCCATATCGTTGCCAAGCTGCGCGACTTGATCGCGCAAGCAGGTTTTGTGGTGACCGATTTCGATCTGGTCAGTCGGTCTATCTTAAACAACGACCAGATGCTTCCCTGGGTAGAAGAGTCCGCGAAGAGGATGCTTGCCAGAGGGGAAATTGGGCAGGCACTGTTTGACGGCCTCGTGTCGGAGTACAAGCGCCGCGCGACTGCCGGAAGGCTTTACGGCTACCAGATTTTTGCGACTGCAATCGCAACGCCAAACTAAATTGCTTCATTTTTTGGGGTCACGTGCGTAGCCTGATGGCCCTCGATCGGGCGACAGCAGCAAAAGTCCGGTTTGTCCGCAGCGCCGCCGTCGGCCAAACTCTTGATGCAAGTCCGCTCTTGGTCAGAATTGCCCGACATTTGGACCAGTATCGCTTGAAGCGGCTGGTTGATCAGATTCAAAATTCCTCTGCATCAAATCAAAACCGGGTGACGTTCTACACCTCGACTGATGGAAAAGACTGTTTCGCACTGTTAGCGCCATCATATTTGCATGGTTCCCACCGGTCGCATAGAAGCAAGGCATCCGGGCGCTCGGGTCCGCGCAATGCATTGATTAAGGTGGTTTTTATGTCGAAACAGGAAATGACAACACAAGTTCGCAGCGGCAACGGATTTATCGCCGCACTGGATCAAAGTGGCGGATCCACCCCAAAGGCGCTTGCCGCTTATGGCGTCGACAGCGACGCCTACAGCAATGACGACGAAATGTTCGACCTGATCCATGCCATGCGCAGCCGGATCGTGAACGCCCCTGCCTTCACGGGCGCCAAAATCGTCGGCGCCATCCTGTTCGAGATGACAATGGACCGCGAGATCGGCGGCAAACCGTCGGCGCAATACCTGTGGGAAGACCGCCGTGTCGTCCCGTTTCTGAAGATCGACAAGGGTCTGATGGACGAGACTGACGGCGTGCAATTGATGAAGCCCATGGATCATCTTGACCGGCTTTTGCCGCGCGCGGCCCAGGGCGGCATTTTCGGCACCAAGATGCGGTCGGTGATCAACCAGCCCAACGCGGCCGGCATCGCCGCAAACGTGACCCAGCAATTTGAAGTGGGCCGACAGGTGATCGGCCACGGGCTGGTGCCGATCCTGGAACCCGAGATCAACATCAAGATGACCGACAAGGCCGTCGCCGAAGAAATGCTGCGCGACGAAATCCTTGCCCATCTCAACACGCTGGGACCAAACGAGATCATCATGCTGAAACTGACCCTGCCCGAACAGCCGAATATCTATCAGGCACTGGTCGACCATCCCAACGTGATGCGCGTTGTCGCCCTGTCCGGCGGCTACACCCGGGACGAGGCGAATGCCAAACTGGCCCAGAATACCGGCATCATTGCCAGCTTCTCCCGCGCGTTGACAGAAGGCTTGTCCGCTGATCAAAGTGACGCTGATTTCAATCAGACCCTCAGCACCACGATCGAAGATGTCTTTGCCGCCTCGGTGGCCGGCTGAACCTCTGCGGTAACGCATCGCGCGCGGGTCTGTCAGGACACGCACGCAGATGCGTATCGCCTATTGCCGATTTACGTACCAATACGCATTTTAGGGATTCACAAGCCGAATCAAATATGCGAATCTCGTCGAAAGTTGCGCAACAGACGCGACATTACGGGCAGGCATCACATTGCGACAAAATCGTCCCCCACTTGGCATGGTCTTCTACTTCCTTGGCGCATTGATGCTTGGGATGTATTTTACCTTTGCCGCTGTCCAAGGGGACTACGGGATCTTCAAGCGGATCGAAGTGCGCGCCGAAGGTGCCACATTGGCTGCAAGGCTGGAAACGCTTGAGGCCGAGGTCGCCCGGATGGAAAACCTCACCTCGCGCCTGTCAGATAATTTCCTTGATCTGGACCTGCTTGATGAACAGGCCCGCGACGTGCTGGGCCTGATCCGCGCGGACGAAGTTGTTATCCGCTAGCGACAAAACGGACATGCGCCCAGCGGGTGACTGAGGGTCAATTTGACTCTCGCCTTTGCCAAAGGCATGCTTTAAAAAATAGTTTAACGCTAAACTAGTTTTGGAAGCTGTTGGAGGACCACTGATGCCACCCAAAAAGGCCGCCGCGAAACCCAATGTCTCAGCCGAGGAATTATTGGGGCATTACCGAGAAATGCTGCTGATCAGAAGATTCGAGGAAAAGGCTGGCCAGCTTTACGGCATGGGTCTGATCGGTGGGTTCTGCCACCTGTATATCGGACAAGAGGCTGTTGTCGTCGGTCTGGAAGCAGCGGCCGAGGAAGGTGACAAGCGGGTCACGTCCTATCGCGATCACGGGCATATGCTGGCCTGCGGAATGGACCCCAAAGGGATCATGGCCGAGCTGACCGGTCGTGAAGGCGGCTTTTCCAAGGGCAAGGGCGGCTCCATGCACATGTTCTCGAAAGAGAAACATTTCTATGGTGGCCACGGAATTGTTGCCGCACAGGTTCCACTGGGGGCCGGGCTGGCATTCTCGGACAAGTATAAGGGCAATGACCGCGTGACCTTCGCTTATTTTGGCGATGGGGCTGCAAACCAGGGGCAGGTTTACGAGACCTATAACATGGCCGAGCTTTGGGATCTGCCTGTCGTTTTTGTCATTGAAAACAACCAATACGCCATGGGTACGTCTGTGAAACGATCCACAAAGTCGCCTTCGCTGTGGGAACGTGGCGCAGCCTATGGCATTCCCGGTGAAGAGGTTGACGGGATGAATGTATTGGCCGTCAAAGAGGCTGGCGAACGCGCTGTTGCCCATTGTCGTGCGGGCAAAGGGCCCTACATTCTGGAAGTGAAAACATACCGCTATCGCGGCCACTCCATGTCGGATCCGGCAAAATACCGGACCCGCGAAGAGGTGCAGAAGATGCGCGATGAACGTGATCCCATCGAACAGATCCGCGAAATGCTGCTGACCGGCAAACATGCCTCCGAGGATGACCTCAAGGCGATCGATAAAGAGATCAAGGGCGTCGTGAACGAGGCTGCAGAATTCTCCAAGGAAAGCCCGGAACCTGCCCTGGACGAACTTTGGACAGATATCTACGCAACTGAAATCCCGCAGGAGGCTTGAGCCATGGCAACCGAAATTCTTATGCCCGCCCTCTCGCCCACTATGGAAGAAGGCACATTGGCCAAATGGCTGGTCAAGGAAGGTGACACCGTGTCATCCGGCGACATCATGGCCGAAATCGAAACCGACAAGGCCACGATGGAATTCGAAGCCGTTGATGAAGGCATCGTGGGCAAGATCCTGATCGCCGAAGGTACCGAAGGTGTGAAGGTGAACACCCCAATCGCTGTGCTAGTTGAAGACGGCGAAGACGTGCCTGATGCAACGGCCCCAAAGGCCGACGCAGATACACCCGCCGCCGAACCGGCAGATGCACCCCCGGCCACAGCACCTGCCGCCGCGGCCCCCGATGCCCCCGTCCCCGATGCAACCCCCGATTGGGATGCAGATGTGGAGGTCAAGCAAACCACCGTCCGCGAAGCCTTGCGCGATGCGATGGCCGAGGAAATGCGCCGGGACGAGGATGTCTTTTTGATGGGTGAAGAGGTCGCCGAATACCAGGGCGCCTATAAGATCTCGCAGGGTCTGCTGGATGAATTCGGGGCCAAGCGCGTCATCGACACACCAATTACAGAGCACGGGTTTGCCGGTATCGGCGTTGGTGCGGCCTTTGGTGGATTGAAGCCGATTGTCGAGTTCATGACGTTTAACTTCGCCATGCAAGCCATTGATCATATTATCAACTCTGCCGCAAAGACGTTGTATATGTCCGGTGGTCAGATGGGTGCGCCAATGGTATTTCGTGGCCCCAATGGCGCCGCGGCCCGCGTGGGCGCGCAACACAGCCAAGACTATGCGGCGTGGTACATGCAGATCCCTGGTCTGAAAGTGGTCATGCCCTATTCCGCCGCCGATGCGAAAGGGCTGATGAAGACCGCCATCCGCGACCCCAACCCGGTGATCTTCCTTGAAAACGAAATCCTCTATGGCAAGTCGTTCGACGTGCCTGTGATGGATGATTTCACCATCCCGTTCGGCAAGGCCAGGATCGAACGCGCCGGTGATGACGTGACGATTGTCAGCTTTGGCATCGGGATGACATATGCCTTGCAGGCCGCCGAAAAGCTGGCCGAGGACGGGATCAATGCCGAGGTCATCAACCTACGCTCGCTGCGCCCGATGGATACCGACACGATCCTTGCATCTGTCCGCAAAACCAATCGCTGCGTCACGGTCGAGGAAGGTTGGCCCCAAGGATCCGTCGGCGGCTATATCAGCAGCGTGATCATGCAGCAGGCCTTTGACTATCTGGATGCCCCGGTGATCAATTGCACCGGTAAAGATGTGCCTATGCCATATGCGGCCAACCTGGAAAAACACGCCCTTGTCACCACGGACGAGGTCGTTGCTGCCGTCAAACAAGTGACCTACCGGTAGGGGTGGCCATGAAACACAGCCCCCTTTGCAGCCGGGATGGCGGCGCCGAAATCATGTTCACGGCCAAGGATGGCGATGCCAAATACCGGTTTGTCATGCCCCGCAGCCTGCTGGACACCGCTTGCGGCGCCACAGCCGGGGAAGTTGCCCGCAAGAAATGGGTGACCCGGCATTTGCCTGACATACTTGCCACAAGACATGGGGCATCCACTGCCCCTGCCCCTTTCAATCGTGTCTGCGTCGAGGAGATATCCTAATGCCCACCGAAATCCTGATGCCCGCCCTCTCACCCACAATGGAAGAAGGCACGCTGGCCAAATGGCTCGTCAAGGAAGGCGACACGGTATCCTCCGGCGATGTCATGGCCGAGATCGAGACCGACAAGGCCACGATGGAATTTGAAGCTGTCGATGAAGGCACAATCGGCAAGATCGTCGTTCCCGGAGGCACCGAAGGCGTCAAGGTTAATGACGTGATCGCCGTGCTGCTGGAAGACGGCGAAAGCGCCGATGATATCGGCGATGTCGGCAGCGCGGGCACACCTGCGAAAGCGCCCGCTGATGAACCGGCTGCGGCGCCTGCTGCTGCCGCCGCCTCGCAGCCCGCACCTGCCGCACCGACCAAGGATGGCAACCGCATCTTTGCCTCGCCTCTGGCGCGCCGGATTGCGGCGGATAAGGGGCTTGATCTGGCCGATATCAAGGGCACCGGCCCGCATGGCCGCATCGTCAAGGCCGATGTCGAAAACGCCAAACCCGGCGCCAAGACCAGCGCCGCCGCCCCTGCATCCAAAGCCGAAGCACCAGCAGCTGCTGCAATGGCTGCCGGCCCAAGCACCGACGTGGTGATCAAAACCTACGAAGGCCGCCCCTTCGAAGAGGTCAAGCTGGACGGCATGCGCAAGACAATCGCCGCCCGCCTGACCGAGGCCAAGCAGTCGGTCCCGCATTTCTACCTGCGCCGGGATATCAACCTTGATGCGCTGCTGAAATTCCGCAGCCAGTTGAACAAGCAGTTGGAACCGCGCGGCGTCAAACTGTCGGTCAACGACTTTATCATCAAGGCCTGCGCACTTGCACTGCAGCAGGTTCCCGAAGCCAACGCCGTCTGGGCAGGTGACCGAACGCTGAAATTCGAAAAGTCGGATGTGGCCGTCGCCGTCGCGATTGAAGGCGGCTTGTTCACGCCCGTGCTGAAGGACGCGGATATGAAATCGCTCTCAGCGCTGTCGGCAGAGATGAAAGACCTGGCCGGCCGCGCCCGCGAACGCAAATTGGCCCCGCATGAATACCAAGGCGGCAGCTTTGCAATCTCGAACCTGGGCATGTTCGGCATCGACAATTTCGACGCGATCATCAACCCGCCTCATGCGGCTATTCTGGCTGTGGGTGCAGGCGTGAAAAAGCCCATCGTCGGCGAAGATGGCGAACTGGCGGTGGGCACGGTGATGTCGACCACCCTGTCGGTCGACCACCGTGTGATCGACGGCGCACTTGGCGCCAACCTGCTGCAGGCGATCAAGGACAATCTTGAAAACCCGATGACCATGCTTGCCTGACGACGGAAACCTCATGCCATCGGCCCAGACTGCCGATGGCATGATTTTAGTCGATGAATGCCCTAAAAACTGCATAGTTGCCCTATATTCGGCCCCAAGAGCTTAAGGATTTGGGGCGAAATCAGGGGAATCCGGCCTTGTTGGATGTGTTAAGCAATAGTCTGGGCGGATGGGGCAGCAGGTTGTGGCCTGTCTACCTTGTGACAATGATCGTCATTGCAGCGATCATTTTTGTGCGCAAGAAACCCGCTGATCGCTTCTGGGCCTGGGTGTTTCCCAAGAAAGTCTATCTGCACCCATCGCATTTTGTGGATATCAAACTGTTCGTCATCGGGCGGGTCTTTGCACTGGTCGGGCTATTTCAACTGGTAACTTTCAGCTCGCTGATTGCGGCGCTTATCATCTCTAATCTGGGTGTCGCCGGTTTTGGACTGGCGCTTCACCCGATTGTGGCCACGTTTTTGTTTGTGCTGGCCACTGATTTCGCGGTCTATTGGGTCCACCGGATACACCATGAACACCCGTTCTTCTGGCCGTTTCATTCGGTTCACCACAGCGCCGAGGTGATGACCCCGGTCACCGTCTACCGAAAGCATCCGGTTTACGACATTTTTTCAAATATTCTGAAATCCATCTGTATCGGGACAACCCAGGGTCTGTTGGTCGCGGCATTTACCGGGGATATGTCGCTGACCACGATATTCGGTGCCAATGCGTTCTACTTCCTGTTCAACATGCTGGGATCAAATCTGCGTCACACGCATATCTGGCTAAGCTATGGGCGGGTGCTGGAACATGTCTTCATCTCACCCGCACAGCACCAGATCCACCACTCCATTGAACGGCGCCACTACAACAAAAACTATGGCGAGGTCTTTGCCTTCTGGGACTGGATGTTTGGCACGCTCTACGTCCCGCAGGAAGAAGAGATCATCCGTTTCGGCCTTGGCGACATGGCAGGCCAACGCATCGAACAGCCCCATCCATCGCTGAAAGACGCCTTGCTTGTGCCGTTCAAAGACGCCTTTGGCGTTATCTCTCGAAACAGTCGGACTGCAAGTGAACCGAAAGCCGATATCAAAGAATGAACCGGGGGTTTTCGGTATATATTGACGGGATTCGCGCCGCCGCAGCCCTGGTGGTTCTGCTGTCGCACTTTGCCTACCCGCGCTTTACCGACGGGCGCTATATCTGGATCCGCGATCTTTATCTTGGCAGCGATGCGGTTGTGATATTTTTTGTGCTGTCGGGCTTTGTCATCACCTATTGCGCCAAGACAAAGGAAACCGCGCTGGGAAGCTTTGCATTCGCGCGGGCAAGCCGGTTTTTGTCCGTGGCCATTCCAGCGGTTTTAATCGGCTTTGCGCTCGATAATCTGGGCGCATCCATGTTTCCGGAATTCTATGCAGGCCAGTTCTACAACCCGCTGGCCTTTTGGGAGCAGCTTGCATTCGGTTTGACCTTCGCAAACGAATGGACAGGTCTTGCGACGCGTCTTGGCACCAATGGCCCCTATTGGTCGCTGTCTTACGAGGCCGCCTATTACGCCCTGTTCGCCGTGTTCTTCTTTCTCTCAGGTGCTGTGCGATGGCTGTTGATCGCCGCCATGTGCGTTCTGTTCGGGGTGAACGTTCTGCTACTGATGCCGTGTTGGTTGATGGGGGTCTACCTATACTGGCGCATAGGCACGTCCGGACTGGTCGCAAAGCCGCTGGCCGTCGTCATGGCGGTGTTGCCGCCGGTGATCTACATCGCCCTGTTGATGAGCGATGTCAGAGCCGACCTGACAGACTTCATGCGCGGCTTTCTATCGCCCGCGCAATATCACGGGCTTCGTTTCTCTGACGCGCCTGTCTGGGATTTCATGCTGGCCTGCCTGACGGTGATCCACCTTCTTGGTGTTCATGCGCTCTGCAAGGCCGATGGCGTTGAAACGGGCAGCGCGCGCATTGTGCGATACCTCGCCTCGTGCAGCTTCACGATTTACCTGTTCCATTATCCGCTGCTGCAATTTCTGAAACCATGGCTTGCCAGCTTTGCGGACCTGCCCGCGTCGGACCTGATCTTGCTTGGCGCGACGCTGGTCATCTGTCTGGGGCTTGCGGCCGTTTTCGAACGAACGCTCAAGCAGCAGCGGCAGTTTGTGCGGCGTCTGTTTCTGGCTGGCCCAGCGCTGTCGCGCTAGCGGGCCAGCATTTGATCCATGGTCCGCGACGGTTGCGCGCAGCCCGCCTCGCCCACGATCTTTGCGGGAACACCTGCAACAGTTTTCATCGGCGGAATGTCCTCCAGCACAACCGAACCCGCAGCAATTCTACTGCAATGCCCGACACTGATATTCCCCAATACCTTTGCGCCCGCGCCGATCAGGACGCCATCACCGATTTTGGGGTGGCGGTCATCATCTTCCTTGCCCGTACCGCCAAGGGTCACGGAATGCAGCATCGACACATTGTCGCCAACGACGGCCGTTTCCCCAACAACGATGGAATGGGCGTGATCAATCATGATCCCCTGCCCGATACGGGCGGCCGGGTGGATATCGACGCCAAAGGTCTCGCTGACGCGCATCTGCACGTAATAGGCCAGGTCCTTGCGGTCATTCGCCCACAGCCAGTGACCCAGCCGATATGATTGCACCGCCTGAAAGCCCTTGAAAAACAGCAAAGGCTGCATGAACCGGTGGCAGGCCGGATCACGATCAAAGATCGCAACCAGATCCGCCCGTGCGGCCGCCGGCAATTCAGGGGCCGCCGCATAGGCTGCATCCGCAATCTCGCGCAAAATCTGTTCCGACATCTCGGGCGAGGCCAGCTTCATCGACAAACGATAGGCCAGCGCACGCTCGAACGTGGCGTGATGCAGCACGCCGGCGTGGACAAGCCCGCCCATCAGCGGCTCTGACACAATGGCGGCTTCCGCCTCTTCGCAGATGCGGTGCCAAACCGGGTCAATTTCTGTCAGTGTCGGACGTGGGTCAGCCATAGCAGTGTTCCTTGGTGTGGAACCTAAGGTTTAGTCCAGCTTGGGCCGGTTCGCCAAGTGCAAAGCAGTGATATGACAGATCAGCGCCTGTGATGGATCGCCCTGCGCTCCAAATGGCCCGTGACCACCTGCAAACAGGCCAGATATGCGGGATCAGTGGCAGATGGCCGCGACGCCATTGGTAGGCAATATGCAGCCGACATCAACGTACCATGCCCCAAGACCGGGTGGGCGCGCCCCAATCGCTTGCGATATTTGTCCGCAAGATCGGCAGCATCGCAAAGCTGCGCGATCACCTGATGACGCGCGGCGGGTGCGACAAGGCGCAAGACGCGGGCCGCCGCCTCTATATCTGCAAGTCCAGCATGGCGCATCTGAGGCCTCAGGAGACCGTCATGCCAACCGGCGGCCCCGCCCCGAACCGTGCAGAAATCTGCGCAATTTCAACGCGGTAAGGCGCATTCCCGACCTCTGCGATCCGGTCAGCGTCATCATAAACCCATGTCGGCTCGGCAACGACATCCTGCCGCTGAAGGATGCCGTTCTGGAATACGCGGACCTGATAGGATTCAGTCTCTTCGCCCAGTGGGATATCGCCATCGGCCCAGATGTCGCCGTCGATGCGGCTGCAGCGGATCCAATCAAAACGAACCCCCGCCGCCGATGGCGTGGTCCGCAAATGCACGACCGGATAGGGGCGCAAACCATTGCCGGCAAAGCTGTCTGTGACATAGCGAAAGCTGGGATCGGTGAACGGGCGCTTTGCGGGGCCATAGCGGAAATGCCGTTGTGTGCCGCGCGCCGCTGTCGGAATTGTGATCTGCCGGGGGGTGCCGTCCAGGATCACACATTGGCTTTCAGGGGGCCACAAATCAGGCATCAAGCCGCGACTCCCTGCCTGCCCGCGCAGCAGACCCTGTAATTGGAACCGATTGTCAGGGCGCGGGATCACGTCACGAAACTGGATGATCTCCCATCCATCCGATGTCCCGTCGCCGATTGCACATAGGTTTGCACCAGACAGCAGGGCATCAACCGTCGCACTGCTTAACTCTCCGTTGAGCATGCGCACCTCAAATCCGGCCTGCCGATCCCAAATGCCAACCGGGCCGCGTGCAAGCGGGGTCTGGGTCAGGCCGATCGTTGCGGGCGCATCAAAGATGTCCTGCAAAACATACCCGCTATCCTGCGCGGCGCCATAGACCGCGACACTTCCCGGCCAAGGTTGGCCACCGGTCGCGACATAGGGGCTGGTGGGGTCTTCGTCCCCGGTGAGCAGCGGCAAATCGAGAAACATCAACTCAACCGGGACCGGACCGACGAAAGGCGTCAGGGTCATCTCGTCCTGACCGGTGGCAAGCGGTTCATAAGTCTCTGCGTCGATGCGGGTTGCCTCAGCCAGACGCAGACCAGCCGCCTCGACCCGGTCGATCCGATAGAGGCCGCTATGCATTGCGGTTTCCAGCGAAACGACATCGCCGGCATCCACATCCAATTGTGAGGGGGGCAACGCAAAGCTGGCGCTGTTACGGGCCACGCGCGCCTCTTGCAGCCAACGCGACGCAACATGCTGCCCCTCTCCACGGGTCAGCGCCAGCGAGGTTTCCGACCGCGTCAGTGCAAAGCTTACCGCGTCAGGGTCAACCGCTTCGGACGCAACGGTTTCATAATCACCGTCGGCATTGAGGTAGCTGAGCTGCACACGGCTTGCGATTTCCATCGCGGGCGCGCGTGTCAGCACGACCGATTGATCCTGCTCGGGATCAATGGCCAGCGTGTCATCGGTGATTACATGATCCGTGCGACCATCGCGATTTTCGAACACCAAAACGCCGTTCCGCTCGACCGCGTCAAAACCATAGGCCAGCATCAAGGGCTGCAAGGCTGCCCGGGCCGACATGCCGTTTGGCACGCCATAGCCGCGCAGGACGCCGTAGAGCCGGGACACATCAAACTGCGTCACACCTGACTGGGAACAGATCTCGGCCACAACAGAGGCCAGCGATCTGTTCGTTGCCCGCCCATTCAGCCAATGCCCCCGCACATAATTGTCGCAATCCGACCACAGGGCGCGATTGCCGGGAAAAAACGGAAAAGGCCGCGCATCCCAGGCCCAGACATGCATCCGGTCGGTTGCGATCATTGACCCGTCATATTCGATAGAGACCGGGTTATTCGCGGGGTCCTCGAAATGCGCATGTACCGCACGAATATATTGCATCTGGATGAAATCATCCCGATTGCCGTTTGAATAATATGGCAATTGCGATTCAGATGATTTCGGGTCCAGAAACTTGTTGGGCTGGTTGGCCCCCTTGTCTATCGCCGCGCAGCCAAACTCGGTAAACCAGATCGGCTTGCTTTGCGGCAACCAGGGCGACGGGGTGGATTGGCGCACGCCACCGATCCGGTCATGGTGCTGATTGGACCACCAGCCGACAAAATCCTTGTAGCGCCAGACCCATGGCTCCCCCGCACCATCGGTAATGGCGGTGCGACGTTGCGCATCCCGCGCCTCGGGCGTGCTATAGAACCAGTCATATCCCTCGCCGCCAGCAACATTTGATTGCAAGTAGCCAAGGTCGTATATCGACCCCGCAGCGGCATCGAGATGCGTCTCCCCATCCCGCCAATCAGCAAGCGGCATATAATTGTCGACGCCGATGAAATCGATATTCGGGTCCGCCCATAGCGGATCAAGGTGAAAGTACTTATCGCCCGTCCCGGCAGGTTGGTAACCGTGATATTCGGACCAGTCGGCAGCATAACTGATCTTGCAATCAGGCCCCAGAATCGCCCGAACGTCAGCGGCAAGCTGGCGGAACGCAGCCACCGCGGGGAATGATCCAGCCGCACCCCGGATCTGCGTCAGACTGCGCATTTCCGATCCGATGCAGAACGCCGGCACACCGCCGGCGGCAGCACAAAGATGCGCATAATGCAGGATAAATCGACGGTAGCCCCATGCGTCCGGACCGGCGTAATTCACCCGGGTGCCGACAATGGTAAAATCATCAATCGCGGCGGTCCCCATGAACGCGTCAACTTCGGCAGCGGCGGCAGCTGTGCCATCGACGGTTCCGGCCAGGGTCGGCGCGAGGGATGTCGTGATCCGCCCGCGCCATGGCAAGGCGGGCTGTCCCACCTCCCCCGTCCACGGATTTGGCAGGGCGTTGTCATCAAGCTGATCCATCAGGATGAAGGGATAAAACACCGGGTCCAGCCCACGCTGTTTCATATCCCGAATGGCCTCGACGACAGAGGCATCAGTCGGCGTTCCGCCATAAACCGGCTGACCGTCGCGCAAGGGGATACGGGCCGCCTGGGCGCGGGTGACACCCGCGACACGCCACGGCATCGCATCCGCATCAACGTCTTTCTGCTCGACCTTTGGCTGGACGTTACAATCGGCGCAGCGCAAATCATCACCGAACCAGGACACAACCGTCATCACCGATTTGCAGCGCGGCACCTCATCCTGCAAGGCCTGCATCGAGACCGCAAAATCTGTGCCGCCAAGGGGGGTATTTGTGTTGATCGGGACAAACGCGCCATATGAGGGGGACAGGTAAACCGGCGTTGTCGCCATGGCATATTCGCCCGTCCCGGGGATCAACGCGACGGCCTGCACGGTGTCATGCAGATCATCCGCCACGGCAAGGCCGGACGGTCTGGCAACCTCGAACGTGAACTGTGGAATGCGGTTGCCGAACTGACCCAACGCGAGATCTTCGAACACCACATAGGCCGTCCCACGATAGGCGGGCGTATTCTCCAAACCTTCAACCGCCGCGATTTTCGGATCGGGCAATTGATCTGGCGATCCGGGATAGACCCGCATGTTCAGATCGCCCGGCGACACTTCGACGCCGTCGGCCCATACCCGCCCCACGCGGCTGATCTCACCCTCACATAATGCGACGGCCATACTGACACTATAGGCATAGGTCGTCGTTTTTGGCTGCGGGGGGCTGCCCTTGCCGCCGCCCTGGGTCTTGCTGGTTTCGCGAAACTGGCTGGCCCAGATCACCTGCCCAGGCACGCGCATCCGGCCATAGATCTGCTGAATATCAGCGCCCTCACTGGCACCGGTCAACCGAAAGCGGTCAATCCGACCGGTCTCTACCGGTTCGCTGCCCGCCCCCATGATCTGCTGGTCAATGCGCCGGCCAATCATGGCACCGGCGGCCCGGCCAATCGTGGCCATGGAAAGGCCCAGAACCGATCCGCCGATAGACCCGCCAAGGGCCATCCCCGCCGCAGATAATGCAATCGTAGCCATCAATATGTTCCTTCTGAAACGGCAAAGCGAGCGGCGATCCGGCGGCGCCACGGGGCGGAAAGCGGGCTTTCGATCACACCGTGACCCGCATAGGCATGAATGAAGGTCGGGACGACGCCTGCTTCGGCCAGAATGCCCAGATGCTTGGCAACCGCACCCTGACGCATCCGAAACAACAGCACCTGCCCCGATTGCAAAGGTGTATCTGTCAAAGGCGTCATATGACGGCAGGCAGCCTCGAACAGCAGTTCGCGCCCCTGCGGCTCGGACCAGTCGGCGGTATATGACGGCACTTTTTCAGGCTCTGCGCCAAAGACATCCGCCCAGACGCCCCGCAAAAGACCCAGGCAGTCGCAGCCAGCGCCTTTGACCGCGGCCTGATGCATATATGGGGTGCCGATCCAGCCCCGCGCGGCATTGACAAGGGCGCGCGTCATCGGCTTCGGCTTCCGCCGGTATTCTGGCCATCGTTTCGGGGGACATCCATCAGCCAGTCTTCACCGGGGATATCCGGAAAACCCTGAAAATTGATCAGGTTGGAAAACTTCTGCGCGCAGGTCTTGGAACGCTTGTCACAGCCGGCCGTCACCCGCACGAGATCACCCGGCATCACCGCAGCGCCCAAGGGCTGCCATAGGGTCATCATACGATCCGCGAGCCCCGTCTTATCGGCCTTGATAACCGCCGACAGCCCGGCAGCGGCGCCGGACAGGACACGAAGCTCGCCAGCCTCAAACCAGCGATCGTTAAAGCCCGCGATGTCAGTGAAACCAAAGAACTGGCTGGACTGCACCGTGGTGACGGGCTGCTCAAAGAAATAGGCAGGGTCTGCCAGATCAACCGTACAGCGCGCATCGCCAAGAATTGCACTGCAGTTGCGCAGGAAAGATCGGCCCTGCGGCTGGTTCAATGCATCCGTCAGGCCACGCAGCTCGGCCTGAAAACCACCATCGGCACGGGTCATCTCGCCGATCGTCCCGACAAAGCGGACCACGCGATTGTCGATGCTGTCCCATTGGACCAGCCACGTGGTAACGGTGGCGCCATCATAGCGGCCTGCCTCGATATCGGCTTCGGTGATGGCATCATCCTGCAGAACACCAATCGTCTCGGTGTTGTTGACCGACAGACCTGTGGTGCTGGACAACGCGCGGGCGCTCAGCCCGCTTTCGGGCATGAAATCAATGCCATCGAACTGCAGCGGCAGGTCATGATCCGTGAAACCCAGCGTGACACCGTCGCGACGGTTGATGGCCCAGCAGTTACACACATGCGTCGCGCCGGTTGCGAGATGGGCGATCAGATCATCAGCCGTCATACCCGGACCTCGACAATCGGCACATTGGGGGCTTCGCCAGCCTGAAAATTCGAGATCGCGGCCATGATGGCATCGGTGTCAAACCGGACCGGCACGTCAAACTCATACCCGGCGCGGACCTCTGCGGCGATATCGGGCGGGTGCAGAAAGGTCACCAGCCCGGTGAGATGATCCACGGTGTAGTCAATCGTCTCCTGCAACGGATCGCCGCCAATCGCGATGCGGACTGTTCCAGCCACTGGCTTGGTGATGGGACGCAGATAGATATTCTCACCGGACCGGTAGGTTTTGGTCAGCGGAAACACCGTCTCGACCTCATCACCGATACCGATCAGCTGATCGGTTGGCGTGATTTCCGCCGAAGGAAGGGCGGACTTGTAGTCGCTCCAATCTTTCCAGCGAAACCCGATCAATTGGCCTTGCCGGGCCTCAAAGAAGGCAATGACGGTCGCGACGTCGTCCAGCGAGCGCAAGCCCAACCCGGCGTCATAGCGGCGCCGCGAATGCGCCCACGGGGTGTTGCGTTCCTCAAAGCCATTGGCAAGGGTCACGATGTCAGTGCGCCGCTCGGGGCCGCCTACAGATCCAAAACTCAGATTGGCCGGAAATCGTATCTCATGAAACGCCATGCGTGCTGCCCCTTATCTGTTACGTTGACCGCGACCCAATGCACGGGTCATCTGGGCCGCAATCTGACCCTGGCTGCGCTGAAAACCCTGCGCGTCGGGGGTCGAGATATTCATGTTCACGGTCACGTTGGACCCACCCTGGGTGCGGACCCCCAGTCGGCCATCCGCACCGCGGGCCAATGGCATGATGGCCTCGGGTCCGGCTTCGCCCATCAGCCCCGTGCCGCCGCGCATCGGAAATGTTGTGGGGGCGCTGACAACGCCGCCCTTTGCAAATGGCATGACGCGGCCCTGGGAAAACGGGGCGCCATCGGCATAGGGCATCACGCTGGATATCGCGGCGTTCAGACCATCTGCTAATGCGCCGCCAAAATGATCGGTGATCGGGCGCATGGCGGCGGAATAGGCTGTATTCACCATGGATTGCGCCAGACCTCCCAACACATCCGAAAGCTTGGCGCCGTCCAGCACCAGACCGTCAATCGCCCGGCGCAACCCGGCCGAAAAGCCACGTTCCAGATTGCCCAGATCTCGGGTGGTTTCCGTAAGTGTCGATTGGACGCCGCGCAATTGATCATCAAATGCAGACGTCATCGCAGCCGTGTCACCCAAGGTACGCTCCAGCGCGCTGATATCGCTATCAAGCGCGTCCAGCCTGTCCAAATCATCCATCATTCATATCCTTTGGTTCGTCGGGGAAGGCATCCAGCAGTGATTTCAGCCTGTCGCGCCCCATCGGTTGCGCCGTCGGCGATAGACCCAGCATCAACTGCAACTCTGCAGGCGTCAGCGCCCAGAATTGGGCCGGGGTCAGGCGCAAACCATGCAGGCCGGAACGCATAAGCCCCGCCCAATCCAGACCGGTCATGTGGGCAGCGCAAAAGCGCGCGCCAGCAACGTCGCGGCAATCCGGGCGGCCCCAACCGGGCCACCCTCAATCTCGGCGCTGATCAGGTCCTCGGACCGGCCCGTCCAGCCGCCGCCACGCAAGCCGGCCACAATAACGGCCATGACGTCGCGGCTGGAAAAGGCCCCCGTCTCGAAACGGCGGATCAGATCGACAAGCGATCCGGTCCCCAAACCCGCCTCAAGCTCTGCAAGGGCGCCCAGCGTCAGCTTGCACTCGCGCGGTGTGCCATCAATGGCCACACTGACCTGCCCCGCCCAGGGATTGGCCATCAGATCAACGCCGTAAAGGTCAGCGCACCAGCCGAGGCCAGAGACAGCTCGTAGGTCGCCTCCCCGTTATGCGAGCCTGCATATTCGATTGATGTGATCTGGAACGGGCCTTCGACCGTGCCAAAATCGGGGATAATAACCTGAAAGTCAGGGGTCTCCCCGTCAAAGAATATCTGGCGGGCACGCTCGTCAGTCGATTCGTCCTTGAACACGCCAGAGCCCGAGATCGAGGCCGTCTTTACCCCCGCCCCGCCCAGCAGCTGACGCCAACCGCCGGTACTTTCCAGGCTGGTGACGTCCACACTTTCGGCGTTGAAGCTTAGGCGCGTCGCGCGCAAACCGGCTGCAGTTTCAAACAATCCGTCACCGGTCATATCAATCTTTACAAGCAGGTCTTTTCCGTTTTGGGCTGGCATGGCCATCACTCCTTCGAGGCATTTGGATTAAGTGTCGTCGGCAACGCGGGCACGAAAAATCAGGTTGATCTGGCGCATATCGCCCGTGCCCACCCGCGCCGCCTTGGCTTTGTAAAAGCGCAGCGAAACAAGGCTGCCGCGTGTCAGGCTGAGAGGTGCGTCAACCAACGCATCAGAGACTGCCGCGGCGGCCGTCTTGGCCGACGAAAATCCGGCACTCTCTGTGACGACCGTGACCGTGAACTCATGCAAGGCGCCGCCACCTGTCTTGTCCGATGCATCACGCACATCTTCAGGACCCAGCACCACGTAAAGCGATGGCAAGCTGCCGGCGGGCAGCGCATCGTAGATCGCGGTACCAACCAGGTCCGCCAACGCCGTGTCAGCTGCGAGGCGCTGAAATACGGCAGCCTGCAGCGCCGAGGACATCGCATAACTCATGAGACAACCTCTTCCTCGGCAAAGCACAGCAAATACTGGGCGTTGGCATCGCGCTCGGCGACGGCGTTGATATGAAAAAGTCGCGCGCCATCGCGAAAGCGCTGACCGGCGGTCGGCCGGGACGCGGCACCATGGGGTGCGGCCCGCACGGTGATGCGGCAAGGAACGCGGGACACTGTCGCAGCAAAGGCTGCCGTCTCGCGACCTGATCCGGCCTTCACCTCCGCCCAAAGGACGCCAAGGGTCTGCCAATCGCTGGTAAACCCGCCGGCCCCGTCCGAAACACGTGTCGGGGCCTCCAGCAAAAGGGACCTGTTCAAGCGGGGAACACTCATGCGCGTGACCCCAGAAACAAGCGAACCGTGCGATAACGCTCAATCAGCGACGACACGCCAAAGGGCATCGCAGTTGCGCCGGTGCTGACGTCATGGCGATATTCATAATAATGGGCTGCCAACATCAAAACGGCCTGCGCCAGATCAGCGGGTAAATCGCCCCATTCGGGGCCGAAACCCGCCAGCATCTCGATGCGGACCGATCCATTTGCGGGGATCGCGGGAAGGCAGGCGGCAACAGCCTTAAGGCTGGGGCGCTGTTGATCCAGTTCCAGATACCAGGCGTCGGTATCGGCAATTGTCTCGTCACCGGTCACATCCAGCAGGGTAACGGCCGCAATAGCACTGACCGGGGCCACTGGCAGCGGTTGGCGACGATCATCGCGCCATGCGGTCAAGGTCCAACTGAATTCGCGCTCGATCAGGACTTTGCCAGTCCGGGCCTCAATTGCGGCAATGGCGGCACGCAAGTAGCTCTCCAGTATCGAATCTTGAAACCCGTCATCCGAGAACCCCGAGCCCAGGCGCATATGGTCTTTGAAAATTGCGACCGGCAGCGCCGATTGTGGCACGGTGGTCTCTTCGACTAACATCATGGAAATTCTCCGAAAAATCACTGACCCCAGCAGATCAGGTCGTCAGAACCCGGGCGCACGCCCCCCGCATCACTCGGACGGAAGGGAGCAGCTAGACAATGCGGGGATTGCCTTGCGCGCGCCCGGGGTGGTGCCGCCCCCGGGACAGAGAGCAGCACCGTTTCACGCCAACATCAGCTGGTCGCGAACCGCAAAAGCTTGATGGCCGCAAAATCGCTCACCGCGCCGCCGACACGCTTTGTTGCATAGAAAAGGACATGCGGTTTGGCGCTGAACGGATCGCGCAAAACGCGCAGATCGGGGCGCTCGGCGACCGTGTAACCAGCCGTGAAATCACCAAACGCAATAGAATAACTGTCCTCGGCGATATCCGGCATATCTTCGGCGATCAGCACGCGATACCCCATCAGGCGGGCGGGCTCACCAACCGCCAGGCCGTCGACCCAGACGAAGCGACCGTCATTATCCTTCAACTTGCGGACATGTCCGGCAGTCTTGGAATTCATCACGAATGTACCATTTGCGCGGTACTCAGCCCCAAGCGAATAGACCAGATCGACAATCGGATCCGCGCGGGTGATGCCGCCTGCCGTGCCGGACGCCACATAGCCAATATTGCCCCAATCCCATGTGTCATTCTCGACAGCGGGATAGCTCAAAAGCCCGGTAGGTTTGTCAGCACCATCACCCGAAATGAAGGCCGCTGCCTCTGAACGGGCAAACTTGTCGGCGATGCGCCCGGCCAGCCAGGTCTCGATATCAAAGGCGCTGTCATCCAGCAGACGCTGCGAGGCCTTGGGCAATGCGGACAACTCATGCAGCGGGATCGTGATCCGCTCGATCTGCGGGGTTGTCGTCTCGGTAATGGTGCTGGCTTCGGTGGCCCAACCAGCGCCCAGGTCCGAATGATCCACCAGCACATCATAAGAGGTCGCATCGACATTAACGACATTTGCAATCGCACGAATGGATGCGGTTGAACTCAGCGTGTTCTGGATCGTCTCTGCGGTCTGCGGATCCACCAGATAACCACCTTCGGCCGCGATGGTCGTCGCTAAGGCCTTACCCTCGATCTCCAGGCCACGCAGGGCGTCATCGTCGCCAGAGCGTAGATAGGCGGCAAAGGCCTTTTGATGCGGCGCTTCCTCGCGCGCAGCGGCCGACAGCGCGGGACGGGCAGCAATCATCGTCTTTCGGTCCAACTTATTCATCCGGTCATCCTGTCTTTGAAGTTTGGCGCTAACGCCGTTGGAGAAGTCTTTGAAATCGTTCATGAAGCCGGCAATCGCGCGGTTCAGTTCCTCGGCCGGAGACATATCTTCCCCAGCCTGAGACTTGGTCTCAGTTTTACGCATCTTTCATCCTTTGGTTTTGGTACTGGGCGGGGTCAGTCCCGCGCCATCACGCGGCGCGCAGTCTCAAAAGCGGCGGCCAAATCACGCATCAGATCAGCTTGGGGCGCATCACCCTTTGCTGCCACACGCGCATCCGGAAGCATCGGGAATGTGACAAGCGACACCTCCCAAAGCTCCAACTCGGACAAAAGGCGGCGCCCCTTGTCATCCTTGTGGGATTTCACAGTGCGATATCCGATCGACAGGCCGTCAATCGCCCCTGCCCCGATCAGCGATGCAGCCTCACGGCCTTTGGCAACATCCGTCAGCAAGCGGCCCTTGACCCAAAGGCCCTTGGCGTCCTCGCGGACCTCATCCCAGACGCCAATGGGCTGTGCGGGATCATGTTGCCATAACATCTTGACTGACCGCTGATTGGTCAGTGATGTGGCATAGGCGCCGGCAACAACGGTATCGCCGCCCTGATCGGGTTTCCCGAATAGGGAGGCATAACCGCTGATGATCGTCCCATCGGTCACGGTGACCTCCGTGCCCAACGCGCAGAACTTGTGTTCCAAACTCATACCGGTCTCCCGCTCAGTGTTTTTACAATTTCAAAGATCAGCAAACCAGCGCAGCTGCAGACGATCACCCAAATCTGCCATTCCAGCCGGGACACCATCTGCTCGATCCGGCTTAGGCGGACATCGACCTGCGCAAACCAGAAGTCAGACACTGGTGGCGGCGAATACTGGCGAGGGCGCCCTTTGAGGTCGACGATTTTATCGCTCATCGCCAGCCTCCAATGCCGGTAGCCCCAGCAGGTTGCGCTTTTCGGCATCTGTCAGGAATGCCGCTTCGGAAACGCGGCGCCATTGTGCATCGCGTTCCACCGACAAGGCCGGGATCTGATCAAGGTCGGGCCGAAGCTGAACCTGCTCGCCATGATAGTCCGACAACCAGTCAGCAAGGGCGCTGGCGACACGGGTCGCCAGTGGCAGAACCGTTAATCGGTAAAAGGCGCGGTTGGCCTCCTGATAATTCGCATATGTGGCGTCCCCCGGAATGCCCAGCAACATTGGCGGGACACCAAAAGCGACCGAGATTTCGCGGGCGGCGGCCTCTTTGGTTTTCTGAAACTCCATGTCGGACGGGGAAAAGCCCATCGGCTTCCAGTCCAGACCGCCTTCCAGCAGCATCGGCCGGCCCGCATTCCGGGCGCCCTGGTGCTGGGTCTCCATCTCGCCCAACAGCCGGTCATACTGATCCGCGCTCAGTGAGGCCTGACCATCCGCGCCGCGATAGACAATCGCGCCTGATGGGCGGGCGGCATTGTCCAGCAAGGCCTTGGACCAACGGGATGCGGCGTTATGCACATCAATGGCACTTGCGGCGGCCTGCAAAGGCGAGAATCCATAGTGATCGTCTTGGGGATGAAAACTCTTGATATGGCAGATCGGGCTGTGATCGGGGGACACGGCAAAACGATGCTTGCGACCACCAACATTATACTCATAGGCCGCCGGCCAACCATCGGGACCAGGCACAATCGACATCCGGTCCGAGCGCAACACGTGCAACTCGACAGGCAAGTCCTCATCCGCTACCGCCTCGAGATAGCCGTTGCCGGTCAACAGGATCTGGCCAAACAACGCCTCCAGCAACTCCGCGCGGCCCTGCCCGCTATTCGGACGGGCAAGCAAAGTCTGCACCGGGTGCATCTCATAGCGACGTTCGGCATCCTGCAAGACCAGCGGCAGGGCCGCGGCCGCCTCCGCAATCAGCTTGACCGCACGAAAGCCGATGGGATTGCCGGTGAACCCGGCCCGCGTCAGCGATGTGACGTCACGCGGACTCCACACCACACGGCCTGCACCCTGCATCGCCATGACACGGCCAGTCGCCGAGGCCTTGACCTCGGCAGCGGGCACATCAGGCTTTGCACGGTTTAGAAAATCAAACATCAATCACTCCTTGGTCCGGGCCAGTCTGACCGGCTGCAATCCACGAAAAACAATTTGCGTCAGAAGAGTTACAAAGAAGAAACGGGTCCGTACGGGGATCGGGCAACACCCTCAAAGGCCGCGAATACGGGGGTCCCGCCACTTTGCAGCCGGATCAATCATCAGATCCTGCAGGGCCCAGACCAATGCATCAACACGGTCCGGGGACCCCTGCCCGGCATAGCCCCTGATGGTCATTTGACACATCTGATCCTCCAACGCGCCTAAACCGTGCAAATGCGATACACGGCCCTGCTCATACAAGGCGGCAACAGGTTCGGCGCGGGCCGACTTGCTACGGGTCGCGTGGACAGATCTGTAAGGCACCAAAGGATCCACCTGACGGATTACAGCCTCAACCATGTCGCCACCCTGATTGACCTCTGCAACAAGACGGTCGGCATCATGACGCCGCATGGCCGCGATGGCTGCCTTGGCCCATTCCGCAGGTCGGGCCGCATGCATCGTGGCATCCTCAAGCACGATGGCCCGCCAATCCTGGATCGGGCCAGACATATCGACACCAGCAATGATGATCCCGCATTCGTCCGATTTGGCATGAGATGTGCCGGGGGGGTCAATGGCGACAACAACGCGGGTCAGTGACGGGGCTTTTGCAATCTGCGCCGTGGCAAGCTGCTTGGGCGTCCACAAGGCATCATCAACCTCTGCCTGCATGATGCCATCAATCTCTTGCCGACCAAGGGATGTGCCACCGTATCGGGCCTCGACCTCTGTCAGAAAACTCGCCGCCAGATTGGCCCGATTGGCATATGTCGACGCATGGGTCACCACGGTTGTTTCCTGCTCAAGTATATTGGCCAAAACGGCAGATCGCCGGGGGGTCGTGGTCACGCAAACGCGGGGATCCACGCCAAGCCGTACGGCAAACTGCAGCATGTCCCATGGATCACCGGTCAGGGGCCATTTCGCCAGCTCATCTGCCCAGGCCGCATCAAATTGCGGGCCACGCAATGCCTCCGGGGCGTGGGCCGAAAAGGCCTGCGCGCTGGCACCATTCGGCCATATCAGCATTTGACGACCGGCAATCCATGTCGGTTTTCGGTCCGCGGGGGACACGGCCATGATCCCGCTCTCCCCAAAGATCATGACCTCGCGGGCTTGCTCCAGCGTATCGGCGACAAGGGCCACACGGGCCGAAATACCGGGGGCCACACGTGTGGGGCCCTCTACCTGCTGACGGACCCATTCCGAACCTGCACGGGTCTTGCCCGCACCACGGCCGCCCAGAACCACCCAGTTGCGCCAGGCGCCAGCCGGGGGGATCTGGTGCGGCATGGCCCAGAACTCGAACAGGTAAGGCAGGGCTTCAAGCTGCCGGGGGGTCAGTGTCTTCAAGAACGCTGCTTGCGTCGGTCGTGTTGCGGATGCGATCAAGCTGGCGCCCGATCTCAATCCGGATTGCATCAAAGTCGGGGGTTTCGGCTGTGTCGAGCTTTCCATAATGGACGTCAAACGCCTCCTCTGCCGACAACACCTTGAGGTGTGCGGCTTGCAATTCATTCATTTTTGTCACGATTGATTTTGGTGTATCGCCTTGAGTCGTGCCCAAGGTTTCAAGCATATGGACAAGCGTCTCCCGGATTTGTCTGAACAGCTTCTTGGTCTCCGCAACACGTGTTGCGGGGTCGTCATGGGCACCGATGGCCCGTTTCTTGGGTTTCGTCATGATAAACTGGCCTGTAAGGATGCTTCCGTTACAGTCGAGAGCCGACGCTACATACTTTGGTAACTTCGCCTTCTAGCCATTAAGAAATACGGCAAAACACTGAAAAATGTCAAACAATCTGGGGTTGTGGCTCGGGCCGCGCGTTAGTAATTCGTTAACATTTGCAGAAGGTTAACCATCACTGGCGCGCTCGGCCTCGATCTCGCGCCAGCGCGCAACGTTGCGATTGTGATCATCCAGATTGGTGGCAAACGCGTGGCCACCCGTTCCGTCAGCAACAAAAAAGATGTAGTCTGTCGTGTCAGGGTTCAGCGCGGCTTCAATACTCGCGCGACCCGGATTTGCGATCGGCGTCGGGGGCAATCCCTCAATCACATATGTGTTCCACGGGGTCTCGGCGCGCAACTCGCTCTGCCGCAAACCACGGCCCAGAACACCTTCGCCCTGCGTGATACCATAGATGACCGTCGGGTCGGTTTGCAGCCGCATGCCTTGATTGAGACGGTTCACAAATACGCTGGCAACCTGACGGCGTTCATCGGCAATGCCCGTTTCCTTCTCGACAATGCTGGCAAGAACAAGCGCCTCTTCCGGGGTTTGCAGCGGCAGGCCCTCGGCGCGATTTTCCCAGGCCTCGGCAAGAATGGCTTCCTGCTTTGTGGTCATGCGCGCAAGCACGGCCGATACAGGCTCACCGGGGCGCAACTCATAGCTTTCCGGCGCAAGTGATCCTTCCGGCGGGGTCTGGTCCACATCGGCTTGCAACACGTCCAGCTCGCTCAAAGAATATGCAATCTGCCAGCTGGTGACACCTTCGGCAATCGTCACCTGATAGGTGGTGTCACTGCCTTCGCGGACCTCGGCATATTCGGCCGGGCGCGGATCGTCCACCGCATCAAAGCTGGCAATCTCGACAAATTCATTTGTTGCAGGATCAAGCTCGCGGACATCGACCAGTGTCCGGTTGATCCCAACACGATAAATGACCTGCGTGCCGCATGTATTGCGGCCACCACGGGTCACGATGTCGACAATTTCTTCCATCGACGCCTGTGGGGGAACACGAAAGCTGCCGGCTTTCAACTGGCCGGACTTTTCCGAATAATCGGCACCGATCTTGAAGATCGACGGCGAAGTGACCGCGCCGTTTTCGACCAGCTGATCGGCGACCGCACTCATGTTGGACCCGCTGGGCACCTGCAAACAGATCGCTTGGCCCAGAGGGCCGGGATCACGAAATTGCTTTGTGCCCCAGCCAATTGCGCCAACAACCAGAAACAATGCGACCGTCAGAAACGTCAGCGCATTTGCGGCGATGTGGCGCCACATCAGGTGACTTTCCCAAAGATGACGCTTGCATTGGTGCCACCAAACCCAAAGGAGTTTGACAGCGCGACATCAATCTTGGTTTCGCGTTTTTCGTTGGCGCAAAGATCGACAACTGTTTCGACCGCCGGATTATCAAGGTTGATTGTGGGCGGGGCCACCTGATCGCGGATCGCAAGGATTGAAAAGATCGCTTCAATCGCCCCCGCCGCACCCAGCAAATGGCCCGTTGCGGATTTCGTTGATGACATGGTCAGCTTTGCAGCCGCCTCCGGGCCGACAAGGCGCTCTACCGCGCCAAGCTCAATCGTGTCGGCCATGGTCGAGGTACCATGCGCATTCACATAGTCGATCTGCGACGGCTCGATACCGGCATTGCGGCAGGCAGCGCGCATAGCGCGCTCCGCACCTTCATGATCCGGCGGCGGGGCGGTGATATGGTGGGCATCGCCGCTTAGGCCATAGCCCAATATCTCGGCGTAAATTTTGGCGCCGCGTGCCTTGGCGTGCTCATACTCCTCCAAAACGACCATCCCGGCACCCTCACCCATGACAAAGCCATCGCGATCTTCGTCCCATGGACGGCTGGCAATCTTGGGGTTGTCATTATGCTTTGTACTCAATGCCTTACAGGCATTAAACCCGGCAATACCCACCTCGCAAATCGCGGCTTCGGCACCGCCAGCCACCATGACATCGGCATCGCCATGCTGGATCAGACGCGAGGCATCGCCAATTGCATGCGCGCCAGTTGAACAGGCGGTCACAACAGCGTGGTTCGGGCCGCGGAAGCCATATTTGATCGACACCTGCCCAGATATCAGGTTGATCAGCGCACCAGGCACAAAGAATGGCGATACCCGGCGGGGGCCTTTCTCGGCCATCATCACGGCGGTGTTGGCGATGGAATTCAGCCCACCGATACCCGACCCCATCAAAACCCCGGTGCGTTCAAGGCTCTCGCGATCCTCCGGCATCCAGTTGGCATCCTTGATGGCCTGCTCTGCAGCGGCCAGGCCAAACAGAATGAAGGTATCGACCTTTCGCTGTTCCTTGGGTTCCATGTATTTGTCGGCATTGAACGTACCAGCGGTCCCATCACCCAGCGGGACCTCACACGCGTATTGCGTGGTCAGCTTGCTGGGATCAAAACCCGTGATTTTACCTGCACCTGACTGACCATCCAGCAAACGGCTCCAGGTGTCGTCCACACCATCGGCAAGCGGGGTTACCAAACCCAACCCAGTGACTACAACGCGACGCATATTCTGCCCTCACCTCTTGGCGTATTTACGGACACTGATACATCAGGCCTTGGCAGAGGGGCAAGAGGACCCGCGCCATTCGGCAAGAGAACGCAAGGGCATGGTTCAGCTTACATTAACCAATCTGACCTAAAGAAGAGCGGTGTGGGCAGGCGGATCAATCAGTACGATTATTTGCGATCATCTTTACGTTCTGCGTCAACATCATGGGAATGCCCGCCTTTGCGGATCAAAGCTGCGCTGTGATGATCGGTCTGTACAATCTGCACTTTGCACAAGACAGGCTTGCGCGGGGGTACGATCAGACCAGCTTTGCATTCGACGTCAGTTTCCTTGAACGGCAGGTCGGTGTTTTTTCGCAAGGGCTGGATGCAACATCATTGGGGGTCGAGGCGCAGTCATCCGCACATCTGACATTCGAACGATTGATTGACAGCGCAAGGCATGCTGTCAGGGCAATTGACCCATCCGACCCGAACACGGCGGCCACGTATTTCGATCAGCCACAGGTGCGTCAAACACTGGCCGCCGCAGATCATCTGCTGGCAAAGATGCATTGCGCGCGGGTCGCCTCAGAACGGCCGGGTCAAACGTCCGCACAGCCACATTTCGACGAGGCCCCAACCCCGGCGCGGCCACCATCAACGACAACGCAGACCCGTGGCGGAACCACAGACAGCGATGATGGGCCCGCTTCGCCGATCAAGGCATCCTATGTGACGTTGATCTTGTTGATCGGCAGCATCATCGGCACAATCATTGCGGTGCGGCTGATACGGCGGCATTTACAGCGCAAACGCAGACGCGCGCGGCGATATCCGGCGCTCTACGCAACGCGGTACACGCGCGAGGGGCGCGAATATGAGGGCGTCCTGCACGATATCAGCGGCAACGGCGCAAAACTGGCGCATGACGCCGAGAATGCGCCGAAACTTAAAACCGCCATCGCGATCATGATCGGGGCCGATTGGCATCACGGTGTCATCGCGTGGAATAACCAGCACTACAGCGGGATCCTCTTTAACAAAGCCCTCAGCGCTGCGCAGGTCGCGGACATCCGCAATTCCGCCGGCATTTCAAAGACACTCGCTCAAACGCAACGCGGCGCCCCATTGGACGCCGCATAAACGATCAAGATATGTGGTGGGCAGTTACTGCGCGCCGTTGATGAACTTTACTGCGTCACCAAAGGTTTGAATGGTTTCAGCAGCGTCATCAGGGATTTCGATACCGAACTCTTCTTCAAAAGCCATCACCAGCTCAACAGTATCAAGGCTATCTGCGCCCAGATCATCAATGAAGGAAGCCGATTCCGTCACTTTATCTTCTTCAACACCAAGATGTTCTACAACGATCTTGCGTACGCGCTCAGCAACGTCGCTCATATCAATTCCTCATGTCTTTCTGGGCTTCGGCCCGTTTTCACTCTGGGCATTCGCCCTCTTCGTCGATCCGGTTGTTTCCGGACCAATACCAATCTGCGCAGAGACATCTGACGTCGGGTCACATGCACATTTTGGCAAATCTGCGTGGCCTATAACAGAGAATTCCGTATAGGCAAACGATTTCACCTCCGCGCCTAGAACATGGCCATGCCGCCATTCACATGCAAGGTCGTGCCGGTCACATAAGCGGCCTCAGGGCTAGAAAGATACAGTACAGCAGCCGCAATTTCATCGGAATCGCCCATCCGGCCCGCAGGAATCTGGCCCAAAATTCCGGCCTTCTGATCATCTGTCAGCTTCTCGGTCATGGCGGTTGCAATAAATCCGGGCGCCACACAATTGACGGTAATGCCGCGGCTGGCGACCTCATAAGCGATGGATTTGGACATACCAACCATACCGGCCTTCGAGGCCGCATAGTTCGCCTGTCCGGGGTTGCCCGTCGCACCGACAACGGACGAGATGTTCACAATCCGGCCCCAGCGGGACTTCATCATGCCGCGGATCACACCTTTGCACAGGCGCATGGTCGACGTCAGATTGACCTCCAGCACCGATGCCCATTCCTCGTCTGACATGCGCATAAAGATGTTGTCGCGGGTGATGCCTGCATTATTCACCAAAATATCGACCGCGCCCATCGCATCGGCGGCCTGTTTTGGCAGCGCATTGACCGCATCTGCATCGCTCAAATCGCAGGGCAGGACATGCGCCCGTGACTCCAAATCAGCGGCCAGCGCCTCTAATGGGGCAACACGGGTTCCCGACAGAGCGACAGTTGCACCAGCGCCATGCAGCGCTGTCGCAATCGCATTACCAATCCCACCAGAGGCACCCGTCACAAGTACATTTTTTTCTTTTAAATCAAACATCTGAAAGACCCTATTCTAGTCCTGAAAAGCTGCGGCAGCGGCGCGCACATCATCCGGCGTACCAATTGCTTGCGGTGTGACGGCACGATCAATCCGCTTGATCATCCCTGACAGGGCCTTGCCTGCGCCAATTTCATATATGTCACTCACACCCTGTGCGGCCATAAAGGCGACGCTTTCGCGCCAGCGCACGGATCCGGTGATCTGTGCTACTAACAGCGTCCTGATCTCTTCGGGGTCAGTCACCGCCTCGGCTTTGACATTGGCAACAACCGGCACCATGGGGGCATTGATCTGCACGTCGGCCAGCGCGGCAGCCATAACATCCGCAGCCGGGGCCATCAGGCTGCAATGGAATGGGGCGCTGACAGGCAGCAACACGGCGCGTTTGGCCCCCTTTTCCTTGGCAATGACCAATGCGCGTTCCACGGCCGCCTTATGCCCTGAAACGACGACTTGCGCGGGGTCATTGTCATTTGCAGCCTCGCAGACGTCACCTTGCGCAGCCTCCGCGGCGACAGCGGAAGCCGCCTCAAAATCCAGCCCCAGCAACGCGGCCATGGCACCAACACCAACGGGAACGGCCTCTTGCATCGCGGTGCCGCGGGCGCGCAACAGGCGGGCCGTGTCGGCAATGCTCAGCGCATCCACAGCCGCAAGGGCTGAATATTCGCCCAGGGAATGACCCGCGACAAAAGACGCCGAGGTGACGCTGACGCCCTCGGCCTGCAGGGCGCGCAGGGCCGCCAGCGATGTGGCCATCAAGGCCGGTTGCGCATTGCGGGTCAGCGTCAGATCGGCGATGTCGCCCTCCCAGATCAATGCCGACAGATCCTGATCCAGCGCGTCATTGACCTCTTCAAACACCGCTTTTGCGGCTGGATAGGCCTCTGCAAGTGCCTTGCCCATGCCGATGGTTTGCGCCCCCTGGCCGGGAAATACGAATGCGCGCATCTGCGCCCTCCTCTTGATCTGGGTCTTCACGCAGGCTTAGCGCGCCCAGCCGGGGCGCACAAGCAACCCACCCGATGCACAGGGGCTGCGCATTTCTTGCACTGTGCGGTCAGCCGCGCGGATGATAAAAGCAGCCAAGCAAACAGGAACGGGATCTGACCATGTCAACAGCGAACACCCAGACAGTTTACGGCAGCGTAACAAAGACCTTTCACTGGCTCACCGCACTTCTGATTATCACCATCATTCCACTGGGGGCCATCGCCAACCGGCTGCCATTTGAAACAGATGCGCAGATCGCACTAAAGGCGACCCTGTTTTCCCTGCACAAAACACTGGGCATCATTGTGTTTGCTGTCGCCTTGGGGCGGATCATCTGGGCGATCACCCAAACCAAGCCCGGGCCGCTTCACCCCGAACGCAAGGCCGAAACCTTGTTGGCCGAGATCGTGCATTGGCTGCTTTACGTCTCACTTGTCGCGGTCCCGCTGACCGGCTGGATTCACCACGCAGCAACAACCGGCTTTGCGCCCATCCTGTTGCCAATCGGGCAAGGACTGCCGCTTGTGGGCAAGGATGAAGGCACGGCAGAGCTGTTTGCGGGTCTGCATTGGATCTGGTCGAAAATCATGGTCGGCGCGATCCTGCTGCATATTGCGGGCGCGTTGAAGCATCAGATCATTGACAAGGATGCGACGTTGCGCCGGATGTGGTTCGGGCAGTCCGAAACGCCTGCTGTCGGCCCGCATCACAGCAGTCTCGCCCCTCCGCTGGCGGCCGTGCTGATTTATGCCGCAGCAACAGCCGCCGGTGCGGGCGCGGGCATTCTCAGCCACCAATCCGAACAAGGTGGCCCCGCCCTTGATGCGGTGGCCTCACAATGGCAGGTCACGAATGGTGAGATAGCGATCACCGTCGCCCAACTTGGCAGCCCCGTCACAGGCAGTTTCGAAGACTGGACATCCAGCATCACATTCGATCCCGACGCCCAAGGCAAAATGGGCGAAGTGACAACGACAATCGCCATTACATCGCTCAAGCTTGGCTCTGTGTCCGATCAGGCAATGGGCGCCGACTTTTTTGACGCCACAACCTTCCCCACCGCGGTTTTCCAGGCCGACATCGTGCAAGACGGCGACGGTCTTCGGGCAGAGGGAACGTTGCGGATCAAGGAAAACGAAATGCCAGTCAGCCTGCCTTTTGATCTGACAATTGCGGGCGATGATGCCGAAATGTCGGGGGGGACAACGCTTGATCGGCGGGACTTTGCAATTGGTCAAAGCATGTCCGACGAAAGCAGCCTTGGATTTAACGTTGAGGTTTTGATTTCCCTCAACGCAACGCGCACGGCCGAATAAGGCGCCACACGCACAAGAAAAGGGCCGCCACTGCGATAGTGGCGGCCCTTTTTGGTACCTTTCGTCAGGCGCTCTTATTCAGCCTTGGACGCCTCGATTGAGATATTCACTTCAACTTCGTCGCTGACGAATGGCGCAAATGCACCAACTTCAAAGTCAGAGCGGAGAAGTGTTGTTGTCGCATCAAATCCAGCCCATGGTTTTTCGCGCTGCGGGTGAACACCCACCTGGTTCAGCTTGGCGTCCAGAACGACGGGCTTCGTGATGCCGTTCAGCGTCAGATCGCCCGTGATCAGCGCGGTGTCATCACCGGTCACTTCGATAGCGGTTGATGTGAACGTCACCATTTCGTCCTCTGCCGCAGCAAAGAAATCGTCGCTCATAAAGTGGCCAAAGCGGGCTTCCCAGCCTGTCAGCATGCTTCTGACGGGGAATGAGACACTGACAGAGGATGCGGCAGGATCTTCCTGGTCAAACGCGATCGTGCCTTCAAAGCCAGAGAACATGCCATATGTCGTGGAATAACCCAGGTGGTCATAGCTAAAAACGATCTGGCTGTGGCTTGCATCCAGAACATAATCCTCTGCGGCAGCAAAGGCAGGCGTCGTCAACGTGGCTGCGACCAGCGTCGCAGCAGTCAGAAGGGTCTTCATCGTGATCTCCTCAGATGTGTGTTACGCAACCCTTAAGATAGTGCGCAACGGTCCAAGGCAATTCCACAAAATCGAACACGCATTGTTCGGCAGCCCGCGCAGCGGGATTTGGTCAGGCGGCGCGGGCCTGCGAAAACGACCCGCCAGCGGCGGTACACACCATCAAATCACGCGCCAATTGGTCCCGAAGGCCGATCAACTGCGCCTCGGTGCCTTCGGCGACAGCAACGGTTTGCACGGTATTGCGGTAGCGCAAGACGAGCGTCGAGAGGGACGATTCCGGATCAGTTTCGATGAAAACACCACCAATCGTGTCAAAACCGTAGCAGCCCACAGTGGTCGGCTTGCCCGCGCGGTTACAGATGACCTCGCGAATTTCGCCAACGGCATTGTCAACGTGAAGCTCGGGACGGGTGCCGCGGCTGGCGAACCATAGCAGGTAGAATGCAACGGCGCCGAACAATGTCGCCGCACCAACGCGGAACGCGCCTGTGCCGCCATCAAAGGCAATCGAGGGCATCAAAAGAATGCCGAAACAGGCCGTCAGGAAACATGCGCCAAAGAAAAATGACGCGATCTGCGACATCACAACGCTTAATGACGGGCCACGGCCGGACCGAACGACATAACCCCAATAGGTATCTTCCACCGAAAACGTCGATGGGCGGGCTAGATGTTGTGCGCCACCAGGCACTGCGACATTGATATTGGTCATCAGCCAATCCTCACCACTGCGATACGATATTGCTGCATGTCAAACTTGACAATAAAGGGGCAAGCTCAAGGCATCGTTAAGAAATTTGCGATTGTTGCCATGCTGTGGCATTTGGGCGGCACACAAGGGTTGCATCAATGGCATCGGGCTGTATAAGGCCGCATTCTTCCGCAGAACTTATGAACTGCGCAGTCTCTCGTGGATGGGGGGCGGAAGATGCAAACGCCCCATCCTTTGAAATGCGCCGATATATGAACTGGAGTACGCATGCCGCTATACGAGCATGTCATGATTGCGCGTCAGGACTTGTCCAACACGCAAGCTGAAAGCCTCATCGAACATTTCGGAACCGTTCTTGCCGATAACGGCGGCAAGTTGCTGGAAAACGAATATTGGGGCGTCAAGACGATGGCCTACAAGATCAACAAGAACCGCAAAGGGCATTATGCCTTTCTGCGCACAGACGCCCCTGCCCCTGCCGTGCAGGAAATGGAACGCCTGATGCGCCTGCACGAAGACGTCATGCGTGTGCTGACCATCAAGGTTGACGCCCACGAAGAGGGCCCATCCGTGCAGATGCAAAAACGCGAAGAACGTGGCGACCGCCGCGAGCGCCGTTGATCTAGGAAAGGACAAACAATCATGGCAACCAAACCATTTTTCCGCCGTCGCAAGTCTGATCCGTTTGAAGGCGATAACGCCCCAAAGATCGACTATAAAGACACCCGCCTTTTGCAGCGCTACATCTCTGAGCGCGGCAAAATCGTTCCCGCCCGTATCACCGCTGTCGGTGCCAAGAACCAGCGCGCGCTCGCCCGTGCGATCAAACGCGCCCGGTTCCTTGCCCTGCTGCCCTACGCTGTAAAGTAAGGACATATCATGGATATCATTCTACTTGAGCGCGTCGCAAAGCTGGGTCAGATGGGCGAAGTGGTTTCCGTCAAGGAAGGCTACGCGCGCAACTTTCTGCTGCCACAGGGCAAAGCCCTGCGGGTGAACGCCGCCAACATGGCGCGGTTCGAGGCTGAAAAGGCCCAGATGGAAGCCCGCAACCTCGAAAGCAAAAAAGAGGCCGATGCGCTGGCCGCAAAGCTGGATGGACAAAAGTTCATCATCATCCGCTCTGCATCTGACGCAGGCTCGCTTTATGGCTCGGTCACCACACGCGATGCGGCTGATGCGGCAACTGAGGCTGGCTTTACCGTCGACAAAAAGCAGGTCGTGCTGCAAGGCGCGATTAAAGAGCTGGGCTTGCATGACGTCAGCGTCATTCTGCACCCCGAGGTTGAGGCAACAATCACGCTGAACGTTGCGCGCTCTGTCGAAGAGGCTGAACTGCAAGAAGCCGGCAAATCCATTGCCGAGCTGGCCGCAGAAGAAGAAGCCGCCGCTGAATTCGAAATTCAGGAACTGTTCGACGATATCGGTGCTGCGGCATCTGATGACGAAGAACTGGCTGAAAGCGCTGGCGTCGAAACGGCTGATGAGCCCGCCGCTGACGACAGCGACGACGACTAAACGCCAGCAGCTTAGAAGATCTGAAGGCCGCCCCAACATTTGGGGCGGCCTTTTCATTTGCATCACCCCCCGACCACCGACATCAATGGAGGCGGCGCGCGTCATCACGGGGGCAATTCCATGGACCACCCAGAAATAATCCAAACCATCACGGATGCAATCATCACGAAACCTCAAATCCGGGCGTTGTTTCTGGGCGGAAGCTATGGAACCGGCATGGCGGATGCCTATAGCGATATTGATTTTGTCATCGTGACCCCCGAAGGCGCCACAGACGATATTGCCGCAATCTGGCAGGACGCCATCGCGCAAACCGGCGAGATTGTCCTGTGGTGGGATCGAAAACCTGTTCCAGTCCTGATCAACGCAATCACTGATGACTGGACCCGCACAGACGTGATGATCCTCAAACCCGATCAGATGGGCGCCCAATCACAAGCCAACCTGAGGCCACTATTCGATCATGACGGTATCCATGATCGCTTGAAGGAACGACCCGCGCCAACAAAACCTGACCTGAAGAAGGCAAAATATCAGTTTGAGGAATTTATCCGTATTCTCGGCCTTCTCCATCTGGTTGTCGGGCGCAAGGAATACATCAACGGCGTTTTGGGCGTGTTCCACTTGCGCAATCTGCTGGTGGATCTGTTGATCCAGGAAACCGACGCGCCACATCGGGGCGGGCAATTGCACCTCAACCGGCTGATCACAGATGAACAAAAGGCGTTGCTAGTCGCGCTGCCGCCGCCGGTTGCAGACCGGGACCAGTTGATCGCGGCCCACCTCGCTTATGCCAAGGCGTATCTACCGCGCGCCCGAAAAAGGGCCGCCAAGTTGGGCATCGCATGGCCCGACCGGTTCGAGACCGCGACTTGGGCCAAACTGCACGCGGACCTCGGGACCACGCGGCCTTATGATCCGGTCCAGTGAACCGGATCACCACGGCGCTGAGATGCCTCAGATACCGACCGCGTTAAAGGCCGACCGGACCACAAGGCTCATCAAACCCTTGCGGAACCGCTCCAGCCGGGCCTGTGACAGGCCAAGCGCCTTGAGGGCATGCATCTTGGCAAGCGATTTCTGACCACCGACAAGAAACTCGAAATCATCCTTTGAAATCGTGCCGGCTTTCAGCGCCTCACCCCAGCGCTTGATGGATTTTTTGTTCAGCTCAACAAAGTCCTTCGCGTCCGAGCGGGCGTGATCCACAGCATCACCGACACTGTTCTTGGCAAGTGTCTTTACGCCATCCTCGACGCCCTGGACAAAGCCATCCCAATCAAATGTTACAGCCATGATAATCTCCTTAAAATAAATGGTTTAGCAGTCAGCAGGGCGCTTCTTGGTGACCTCGACGCAAATAATGATGTCGTAAGCTTCGGCGATCTGAATGGAACTTTCACCGGCCAGAAATGTACTCAACCTGCCCTGCTCTTCCCACCGGGCGGCAAAACCACCCAAAAGGTTCTCCTCGGGATCACGCAACGTGTCCCACAGCCGGGTCGACACGTCATTGCGCGGACGGCCCTTGGCAAACTCATAGGCCGCATCCACATCAACAAGCAGTTGTTCAACGGCATCCTGATGCTGGGCATAAGGTTGGTCGGCCTTGGCAATGATCGCCAAGCTTCGCGCCTTCAGGCTGGTCGCGCTCTTGAAAGCTTCCTGACTGAATGGGCTGATGAATGGCCCGCAAGAGGCCAACAGGAATAGCAGTGCAAAAAGCGCTGCTCCTTTGCGTTGCAAAAAATGTCTCATGAAAATCCTCCGTGCAATGAGGGCATCATAGGCGACATCGGCAAATTCACAAAGTAAGGCTATCCACCATCGCGGCAGCGGGGGCAAGCATTGCCAGCCCCCGCCGCGTTTGCGCTATGATATTGTGTACTGGAACGACGCGCCCTGGCCTCTGTTGCGGCGGATCGTCAATGTGTCGCCGCTGCGTTCCCAGACCTGGCAGTCTTCCGGTGACGGGCCACGCGGCCCCGCCGTCAGCGTGCGACACCAAAAGCCATCCTTGACCTGCCATGTGCCGCGGGTATCGGCACCCGAGAACATGCCGCTCAACGTGCCATCGGCGTTCATGACGGCGAAATCCGTTTCATTCAGCCGCAAGGTCTTGCCCACCAAAGGGGCAAAATCAGCCGCCGTTGACAGCTTGCCGGCGGCGGGCGCCGGATCAGTCATTTGGCAGGCGGACAGCAAAAGTACGGAAAGGAATGCGATTTTCTTGAACATGGAAATCCTCACTATCTCAACAATGGTGAAAGGCTACGGCGATCCACGGCGCAAAGCAACGGTTCAACCGCCGAACGGTTTTCTGGGTGGGTTGCGCCAGTCCAACGGCAGATCATCAAACAAGGATGAAGGCCCCCCACCCCATTCGCGCATCCAGCGCGAAACCGGCGCAAATGATGCGGCACGTTCCCAGGTGAAATAGCCCAACGCGCCCTTGGCCGGAATGGGATCACACATGGCCGCATGATCCAGAACCAGTCCCATCTGGCCACCAAACCATTCGCTGTCGCTTTCAGAAACGATATCGACAACATCCACCGCGCCAATAATGGCACCGCGGACCAACTGATCAGGCCGGGGGCAATCCAGACCGTGACGCGCCAACCGCCACGCGCCCCAGTCATATTCATCCTGCTTAAGTCCACTGGCCGCATGGATCGCAATCCGGCGACAGGTCATACCACCGGCCCGGATCGAACCGGCAGAGCGATTCTCGATTTTCTTGTGCCCTGCCACAATCGCCCAGGCCCAGGGTTGCCGGACAGACAGCGCGCATGAAGGAAGATCAACCATGAAAGACAATTAGCGGAATTCCGGCAAAGGCAACCAACATCCTCTTGTGAGCCGGGCCATTCATCGGTCTACTGTGGGCATATCACACATTGGGGGTTCACAAATGTCATTGCGTCTCAATCGCCGTCACTTCATCGCCGGGTCTGCCGGGCTGGTTGCCATGCACCCATTCTCGGTCAATGCAGCCACCGGGCAGGCCCATCTGCGCCTGATGGAAACAACCGACCTGCATGTCCACGTTTTTCCCTATGATTACTATGCGGACAAACCTGTCGACACAGTCGGGCTGGCGCGAACCGCCAGCATCATCGAAGGCGTCCGGGCGGAATCCACCAATTCACTGCTGCTCGACAATGGCGACTTTCTGCAGGGCAACCCGATGGGTGACTACATCGCCTACGAGCGTGGTATGAAAGAAGGCGACATGCACCCGGTCATCACCGCGATGAATACGCTCGGGTTTGACGGCTCTACCTTGGGCAATCACGAATTCAACTATGGTGTTTCCTTCCTGATGAAATCCGTGGCGGGCGCGGCCTTCCCGGTCGTCTCGGCCAATGTTGTCAAGGAAATGGGCGCGACGCCGACCGCAGACACAACGCTCGTGCCGCCCTACACCATTCTGGAACGCGAGATCACCGATGGGGATGGCAATACAGCCCCGATCAAGATCGGCCTGATCGGCTTTGTGCCGCCACAGATCATGAATTGGGACCGCAAACATCTGGAAGGCAACGTGCAGGCCCGCGACATCATTGAAAGCGCGCGCGCCTATGTCCCGCAGATGAAAGAGCAAGGCGCCGATATCATTGTTGCACTTTGCCATTCAGGGATCGGGGCTGCCAATGCCGAGGATGGGATGGAAAACGCCGCAATCCCGCTGGCCGCGGTCGACGGGATTGATGCGATCCTGACCGGGCACAGCCATCTGGTCTTCCCCTCGTCGAACTACGATGACTGGGCCGGGGTTGATACCGCCGCAGGGACCATCGGCGGCAAGCCCGGTGTGATGGGCGGCTTCTGGGGCAGCCACATGGGGCTTGTCGATCTGCTGCTAGAGCGTGATGGCAACAGCTGGCGGGTCCTGTCCCATACCGCCGAGGCGCGGCCGATCTCCAAACGCAATGAAGACCGCAGCGTGACCGCACTGGTCGAGGATTTCGCGCCCGTGCTGGCATCCGTGCAGGATGTGCATGACGAAACACTGGCCTATGTCAGAACCGCCGTCGGCAAGACCGCAGCCCCCCTGCACAGCTACTTCGCGCTGGTGGCCGATGATCCCTCGGTGCAGATCGTCTCCAATGCGCAGATGTGGTATATCAAGGATCAGATGGTCGGAACCGAATATGAGGGGCTTCCGATCCTGTCGGCTGCGGCACCGTTCAAGGCGGGTGGGCGCGGCGGGCCGGACTATTTCACCGACGTCCCCGAAGGCGATGTGGCGATCAAGAACGTGGCTGATCTTTACCTTTACCCCAACACGGTCCGGGCGGTGAAAATCACCGGCGCCGAGGTCAAGGACTGGCTGGAACGGAGTGCAGGCATGTTCAATCAGGTCGATGCTGGGGCCAGTGACGCCACACTGCTGAACCCCGACTTCCCAAGCTACAATTTCGACGTGATGGATGGGGTCACCTATGAAATCGACCTGACGCAACCGTCGAAATTCGACCGGGACGGGAATGTGATCAACGCAGATGCCAACCGGATCGTGAACCTGCAATATGATGGGGCGCCTATCGACCCTGATCAGACCTTTATTGTTGCCACGAACAATTATCGGGCGTCAGGGGGCGGCAGTTTCCCCGGGGCCAAGGGCGACACGGTTATCTTCGAGGGGCCGGACACCAATCGCGACGTCATCGTGCGCTATATCGTCGATCAAGGCACCGTGGATCCAAAGGCCGATGCAAACTGGTCATTCAAGCCGATGCCCGGCACGTCCCTGATGTTCGAAACAGGGCCTGCAGGGGCGGCATATGCGGACAGCGTGGCAGGGATGAAGATCGCACCCGCCGGGACGTCCGACAGCGGCTTCGCCCTGTTCCGGATCGAGATGTAAATCACAAATTCACGCAACGGCCGGGACGTCTGGCCGTTGCGCGTTCGGAATGACACAACTATCTGGTTTTACGTCATTTTGACCAGGAAGCCTACGTGCAGAACCCGTACACACGGCGTACATACAAGTGCACAACGACGTACTTGAAGTCAGGCTCTTTCCGTTCATCTACAACCCAGTGCCAAGCGAACTGAAGAGTGCGTCTTACCATGGGCGAGTTCTGGGGAATTGTTGGGGATAAACAAAAAACCGTCGCATGCCCGATTAGAACTCAAAGTCCCGAATGCTGCGGGTTATTACACCAACGGCAGTACCGCGCAGAAAGCAGACATTGCAAAGTTGCGAAACTTGGCAAGGCTAAGCAGAAACCAGACCGGCCCTGTCGAAGTTCCACGGTGTCTAGAGCCATCGACTTAGAAGATTTATGCTACCTATGGTAAGGCATTGGTCAGGATCACTAGTTGAGAGGATACAATCGTGCCAATTTCACCGCCTAACGCGTCTGTTGCCAAGGAACTCGGCCGGAAAATCTATCTCTCTTTGTTGCAGCAGGTCCCGTTCGTGGGTGGTCCATATTCGGCTATGGTTGACGTCATGCGACCGGGAGATCATCAGGTCGAAAACGAGCGATGGCAAGAGGAAGTGACTGCGGTTTTGAACTCACAGGAAGACGCGATAAGGATCCTTACGGCCTCCTTTCCGTTGTCGGACGACGCGAGTTACCTTGGTAAATGGCTGTGCGAGAAATCGGAAACGGGCGGGCGCTTCGACAACTTTGACAACAGCCAAATCGAGGCACAGTTTCAGGACGCTTCGAGCAATGAAATCATGGACGCTGTAGGTGAGTTAGAACTCAATGGCATGATTTCTGTGTCACACGCACTTTCACATCGATTCAGAAGTGTTCGACCACTAACCAAACTATTTGAGGTCTTCGACCCGATAGTTCACGATGTTTCCCCTCGAGCAGATGCAGTAACTGTTGCGGAAGTTATCTTATCTTCAGAAAAAAGTCAGGTTTCTGCATCGGATGTCGAAGCAAAGTTCAAGTGGTCGACACGGCGCACCAACCCTGCGTTTTCCATAGTCGGTGAATTTATTGGCGAAGGTCGGAAGAGCTCGCCCTTGGGACAACCCTATGTCTATAGATCGATGTGGGCAAACTCTGCTGAACGAGCTTCGCTAAAGCGGTTTGTTTCTGAGGCTCATGGTAAGCCGTAGGAGAATCTAGGTGGACCACTCAAAAGTGGTAAGTGAAGGCCAAGACATGAAAGACGGAGCTGTCAGCTGATCGGTCAGAGGGACCGCATATCCAATGTCCGGTTTGGGCTGATTTAGGCGGAGAATTTCATTTTCGTTCCGCGGTCGGCGCGGGATTTGAATTCGACAATGGATCCACACTCATGCTGTCATGGGACCATCGCTCCAACGGCGACACACGCGCGACCAAACCCGGACTAGAAAATTTGTCGGTCCGCTACGCGGTCAGTTTGAACTAATGACGTTTGTCACATCATAAGTTATCTACCGTGCAGGCGACTTGATCTTCATAGGCGCCTTAGTTTTATCAATCCTTGGTGCCTTTCACGGCAGGCTCCACCGGCCACACAAAATAGGATGACATCATGGACGGTACACTTGGTCTGATCTGGGTGCTGACAAGTTTCACAGATATGGCGTTGAATGATTGCCCCAGCGGTTGCCTTGATACCGAAAAGCAAGCACCACAGGTGCTTTATCAGCTGGGTAATCTGCAATCTGATGGATTTCAGAGCGAGAATGAGGCCTACCTTGGCTACGACAGCCATCGTCGACGCGGCCCCTTTCGCCCCACTTACGGTCTTTCGTTCACCACCGATGGGGCCGCATGGTTCGGGATCGGCTGGAAATGGAGCACCCAATACATCTACGACACCCCATTATTCATCGAAACCTCGATGATGCCCGGTGTCTATAGGCAAGGTGACGGCGCTGATCTTGATGGAACTCTGCAGTTTCGATCGGCACTTGGTATTGGCTATACGTTTGACAACGGCAGCAAAGTGACGATCAGCTACGACAGCATGTCCAACGGGGATTTTCGCGATGCACGCCCGAGCCGCGAAACGCTCGCCATCCGTTGGTCGACCAACTGGGAGGGATAGATCCATCTTTCGAAGATGGCGTGAGGATAGCGATATCCAAGCGACGCAGCCTCGTCTTTCGACAGTAATGCCAGGCGCAATGGGTCGCTATTATCGGTCAAATTGGCAATCTTCACCTTTAATGCAGACGTTGGCCCGGACCGCACAAGGTGATTGATACGTTCATCCCAAGTCGCCTTTGGGCTGGCTGCGGTCATCATAAGGCAAGCAGCGGGTAACGGCACAGTTCTGCAAACTGGCCAACGCCGAAACAAAAAAGGGGCACCTACACGGACGCCCCTTTTTCATAGAATATTCAGATCGCTTTACTCTTCTTCCAGCTTCTCAACAGCCTTCTGCAGGTCGTCTTTGCTGACCTCTTTGTCTTTCACGGCAGCCTGTTCAAAGATGTGGTCAACAACTTTGTCCTCAAACAAGGGCGCCTGCAACTGCTGGCGGAACTGCGCGTTCTGCTGCACGAAGTCAAAGAACTGACGCTCCTGACCGGGGTACTGACGCGCCTGGTTCATAATCGCTTGCGTCATCTCCTGATCCGAGACTTTCACATCCGCTTTCTGACCGATATCCGCCAAAAGCAGGCCTAGCTTCACGCGGCGCTCGGCCAGTTTTGTGTGCTCGTCGGTCGGCTTGATTTCCGGGTGATCATGGCCTTCAACCTCGGGGTTTTCCTCATGCCACAGCTGGTGTGCAATCTGGTTTGCCTCGGCCTCCACCAGCGACGCAGGCAATTCGAAGGACACTTTCTTGTCCAGCACATCAAGCAAGCCGCGCTTTGCAACAGCCCGGGAGGCACCGGTATACTCGGCTTCCAACCGCTCCGAGATCTGCGCCTTCAACCCATCAAGGTCTTCTGCGCCGAACTTCTTGGCCAGCTCATCATCCAACTTCGGCTTTTTCGGACCTTTGACTTCCTTGATCGTGCAGCTGAAGACAGCTTTCTTACCGGCCAGATTTTCGGCCTGATAATCATCGGGGAACGTCACTTCGACGTCTTTTTTGTCACCCGCCTTGACCTTCAGCAGGCCATCTTCGAACCCGGGAATAAAAGAATTTGAACCAAGCACCAGCGGATAATCCTCAGCCGCGCCACCTTCAAATGCCTCGCCATCAACCTTGCCGACGAAATCCAGAATAACCTGGTCGTCTTTCTTGGCCTGGGTCTTCTTGGCTTCGTAGCTCACCGCTTGCGGGCTCTCTGCGAGGCTATCAAGCGCTTCCTTGACAGAGTCTTCATCGGCTTTGACAACCATGCGCTCCAGCTTGATCTTGGTGAAATCCACATCCTCGATCTCTGGCAGCTTTTCGTAAGAGACGTCGACATTCACGTCATCGCCTTCTTTCCAGTCCTCGTTGGTCATCTTCATTTCGGGCTGGGCCGCGGGGCGATCACCTGATTCCTCCAGATGCGATGTCAGCGCGCCATCAATGGCTTCCTGCATCGATTCGCCCATCAGGCGTTGGCCGAACTGCTTGCGCAGCAGAGCCATCGGCACTTTCCCTTTCCGAAAGCCCTTCATTTCGATCGTGGGCTGTGCCTCTTTCAGCTTCTCTTCGACTTTGGCGTCGAGCTCGGCTGCGGTGACCGTAATCGCGTAACCACGCTTGAGGCCTTCATTGAGGGTCTCAGTGACCTGCATTGATATGTCCTTCTACATATTTTGGTGCGGGTGAAGGGACTTGAACCCCCACGCCTTGCGGCGCCAGAACCTAAATCTGGTGCGTCTACCAATTCCGCCACACCCGCATGATCAAGAAGGGGCAAGCACAGGCCTGCCCCAAGTTTGGCCGCTGTCTAACAAAGGTCGCTGTCGGATGCGAGCGGAAAATTGATCACGAAATGAGCATGAAATAAGCCGCTCGTTAACGTTTTCTCGCCACGTTTCACAGGCCTATTGGACGCACTGCCAAAAACCGGAACAAAGCTCATGCAATCCAGCGCTCGCCAACATCCTGTCAACCCGGCCAGTCTCGTCAGAACCGATCTGGGGCTTTGTGCGGGAACATGCCTGATGACAACAGACGGGGAAATCCCGGTTGAACATCTGACCACCGGCGACCGTATCATCGTGCGCGATGGCGGGATTGCGATCTTGCGCGAGGTCAAATCGCGACAGGCCAGGATCAGCCCGATTGTGATCAAGGCCGGCTCATTGGGCCATACCAAGCCGGGCGTGGACATGACGGTCACTCCTGCCACCCGCATCCATGTCCGCGACTGGCGCGCCTCAGTTCTGTTCGGCCAGCCCAGCGCCGATATTGAGGCGCGGCGCCTTGCGGACGGCGAATTTGTCGCGCGCAGGCCCTCTCGACTGATGCAGTTGTTTGACCTGCATTTCGACACGGATCAGATTGTCTATGCTGATGGCGTCGAAATCATGATCCCCGCCGCGGCCTAAATCCCCAACTCGCGGAACAGTTTCGGTAGTTCTTCGGGCAGATCTTCCGCGATCAGCCCCGGCCCGAAAGACAGCGCGCATTCGGTGTGTAGCCACGCCCCTGTTTCCGCCGCTTGCATTGCGCCGAAGCCCCGCGCCAGCAAGCCAGTGATGAACCCGGCCAACACATCCCCCGACCCTGCGGTCGCAAGCCACGGCGCGCTGCGCTCGTAAACCGACGCATTGATGCTGCAACGCCCGCTTGGATCGGCGATCACCGTATCTGGCCCTTTGAACAGAACAACGCAGCCTGCCCGTTTGGCGGCCTCTCGGGTCGCATCGACCTTGGAATAAGCCGGGCCTGTCGTCGCGGGGGCGTTCAGCTTTTCGGCGATCTCGGGGAACAGACGGGCGAATTCGCCAGCATGGGGTGTCAGGACACAATTGGCATGGAGTTCGTCAAACAAGGCCCGGTCCTGCGCCAACAATGTCAGCGCATCAGCATCCAAAACAGTGGGGCGGGGTTCCTCCCCGCCCAACACACCGGCCACCAGCGCCGCCCCCCGATCATTCAGTCCCAACCCTGGCCCAATACACAGCGCATTGATGCGGGTGTCTTGCAACAGCACGCGCAGCGCATCCGGGTCCTTGAGCGACTGCAACATGATGGCATTCAGTTGTGCGGCATTCTCAATCAGCGCGGCAGGCGGGCTACCTAGCGTGACTGCACCTGCCCCCACTCTCAACGCACCCCGCGCCGCCAGGCGCGCCGCACCGCCTTTTCCAACCCCACCAGAGAGGATGAAAGCATGGCCGTGGGCATATTTGTGACCCTGGTTCTTTGTGAAGTAACGGATATCAACACTGAAGAATGGCCGCTCATCCGGGACCATCCGCCTCTTGCCGATCAACGATGTGCGGGGAAATCGCACAACATGGCCGCGCCCGGTATGCGGGTTTGGCTTATGCTCACGAAACTGCCGGACGCCGATATCCTTCACAACGATCCGTCCGCAGTGATGCGGCCCATCACCGACAAAGTGACCGCATTTGGGGCTGTCAAACGTGACCGTCAATCGGGCCAGGGTCGCTGTAGGGACACGCGCACGCGGATTGGGTGTCACAACGCGCCCGCTATCGGCACAAAGCCCTGACGGCACATCCACGGCAACCATGCGCGGGCGGTAGTCGTCACCCCCATAGCCACCAAGATGTCTGAGCAGCCCCGCCAGATCACCCGCGACCGGCCGGGTGAGCCCGGTTCCAAACAGCGCATCAACATACATGTCTGCGAAGGCAACCTTTCGAAAGGCCTGCTCAGTTAGGGCAGTGACCGGCGCGATCTTCACCCAGCGCTCATGATTCACCTTCGCATCGGGCGGCAGCTTCTCGGCATCCCCATAAAGAAACACCTCAACCTGCCATCCCGCGTCGCGCAAAAGCCGCGCAACAACAAACCCGTCGCCGCCATTGTTCCCCGGACCGCAGAGCACGACCGCACGACGCATCTCATTATCATCTCGCTCCAAATACTCCGGGGGTGAGCCGCGCAGCGGCGAGGGGGTGGAACCCCCTGCCCCGCCCGCCGCAGGCGCAGAGTGTTTTGGCATCGCCAATTCCGGCCACTCGGCAAAAATCGCATCCACCACGCCTTGGCCCGCGCGCTCCATCAGTTCCAGCCCGGTCACCTCGCCGCTCTCGATCGCCGCTTGTTCGATGGCGCGCATTTGGGCAGCTGTCAGCAATTCAGTCACAGGTTTTTCACCTCAAGTTTTCAAACCGCATAATTTGCGATCTAGTCGCACAAAATTTAGGCAACGCCTGTTCTTTCACTCAGACTGCATCCATACAGGTTCCGCCACGAATTGTGTGCATGCAACAGAAATGGTCTCACCACGGACGAAATGCAAAGGGAGTCGTGATCTGATGAAGAAGATCGAAGCGATCATCAAACCATTCAAACTTGACGAAGTAAAAGAGGCCCTGCAGGACGTTGGCGTGCAGGGTCTTTCCGTCGTCGAGGTCAAGGGCTTCGGCCGTCAGAAAGGGCATACCGAACTCTATCGGGGTGCGGAATATGTGGTCGACTTTCTGCCCAAGGTGAAAATCGAGGTGGTGCTTGCCGACGATCAGGTCGACGGTGCGATCGAGGCCATCATCGGTGCGGCAAAAACTGACAAAATCGGTGACGGCAAGATTTTCGTTTCCCCAATTGAACAAGCGATCCGCATCCGGACCGGCGAGACCGGCGACGAAGCGCTTTAAACACAAGATATCTAACAGAGGACCCCACACTTATGGACAACAAAGCTGTTCTGAAATTGATCAAGGACGAGGAAGTCGACTATGTCGATATCCGCTTCACTGACCCGCGCGGCAAGCTGCAGCACGTGACCGTGGTCGCCGATCTGGTTGACGAAGACTTCCTGGAAGAAGGCTTCATGTTTGATGGATCATCCATCGCTGGCTGGAAATCCATTGACCAGTCCGACATGAAACTGATGCCACAGGCCGACAGCGCCTATCTGGATCCGTTCTACGCCGAAAAGACGGTCTGCATTCACTGCAACATCGTTGAACCCGACACAGGCGAAGCTTACGACCGTGACCCGCGCGGCACCGCCGTCAAGGCAGAGGCCTACCTGAAATCCTCCGGCATCGGCGATGTGGCCTATTTTGGCCCCGAAGCGGAATTCTTTGTCTTTGATGATGTGCGCTTCAGCGTATCCATGAACAAAGTGTCTTACGAAGTAGACGCAATTGACGGCGCGTGGAACACCGACACCGAATACGAGATGGGCAACACAGGCCATCGTCCCGGCGTCAAGGGCGGCTATTTCCCGGTCAACCCAATCGACGACGCGCAGGAAATGCGCTCCGAAATGCTGTCCACGATGAAGCGGATGGGCATGAAGGTCGACAAACACCACCACGAGGTGGCGTCCTGCCAGCACGAGCTTGGGCTGATCTTTGGGTCGCTGACCACGCAAGCGGATGAGCTGCAGAAATACAAATACGTCATCCACAACGTCGCCCAGGCCTACGGCAAGTCGGCCACATTCATGCCAAAGCCCATCGCCGGCGATAACGGTACCGGCATGCACGTGAACATGTCGATCTGGAAAGATGGCAAGCCCTTGTTCGCAGGCGACAAATATGCGGATCTGTCGCAAGAGGCACTGTATTTCATCGGCGGTATCCTCAAGCACGCCAAAGCCTTGAACGCGATCACCAACCCATCCACAAACAGCTACAAGCGCTTGATCCCGGGCTTCGAAGCCCCCGTGCTGCGCGCCTATTCCGCCCGTAACCGGTCGGGCTGTGTCCGGATCCCATGGGCCGAAAGCCCCAAGGCAAAGCGTGTCGAGGCCCGCTTCCCCGATCCGGCAGCCAACCCATATCTGTGCTTTGCAGCCCTGCTGATGGCTGGCCTTGACGGGATCAAGAACAAGATTGATCCGGGCCCGTCCTCTGACAAGGATCTCTACGATCTGCCCCCAGAAGAGCTGGCTGCAATCCCAACGGTTTGCGGATCGCTGCGTGAAGCGCTGGAAGCCCTCGAAGCAGACCACGAATTCCTGCTGGCCGGTGACGTGTTCACCAAGGACCAGTTGGAAGGCTATATGGAACTGAAATGGGAAGAAGTGTACGCGTACGAGCACACACCACACCCCATGGAATACAAGCTGTATTACAGCTGCTAAGGCCTGGCTGGCGAAATACGCCGCCAAATCATCTGGGCGCCTCCCGCAAGGGGGCGCCCTTTTTCGTATTCATGCGGTCTTAAAACTTGATCGCTATAAGGCGACGGATGAGCGCCCGCGACACACCCCTGCCCGGCTACAGCCATTTTGATGCGACCCGTGATGCGCGTATGGGCCAACGGGTCAAGCTGCCAGAAGTGCTCGGCGCGCTCAGCCATGCGCTTGATCTGACGCAGGGCCAACCGCGCGGGCACGCGCTGCGGTGCTGCTGGATTGGGACGCAGATCGGCACGGCACTGGGGCTGACGCCTGAACAGATGGCTGACCTTTACTACGTGCTGCTTCTCAAGGATCTGGGGTGCAGCAGCAATGCGGCCGCGATTTGCGCGCTTTATCAAACGGATGACATCGCCTTTAAACATGATTTCAAGCTCGCCGATGGCAATCTGGGCGCGATTCTACGGTTTGTCCTGTCGAAAACCGGTGTGGGTCTGGGCGTTGCTGACCGGATGCGCGCGACGCTGAAGGTCATTCGCAAAAGCGACAGGATCGCACAAAACCTGATCCAAACCCGCTGTCAAAAAGGCGCGGATATTGCCGAACGGCTGCGGTTTTCTGCGGCTGTGCAGGATGGCATCCGATGCCTTGATGAGCATTGGGATGGCAGCGGACGACCGCAGGGATTGGCGGGGCACGCCGTGCCGTTGGCGGCCAATATCGCATTGCTGGCGCAAGTTGTTGATGTGTTCCATCAGGCAAATGGCCGATCAGCCGCCGCTACCGCGGTCCGCTCTCGCGGCAATAGCTGGTTTGATCCTTCGCTTGTCGACGTGTTTTTGGCGTGTGCAGCCCAAGACAGCTTTTGGTCAGGGGTCGAAGATCCACAGATTGAAACGGTCGTTTTCGCCGCCGCACCGGCCCGCGCCGACCCACCGATGGATGACACCTATCTTGATGACATCGCCTATGCCTTTGCAGACGTGATTGACGCCAAAAGCCCGTTCACGGCTGATCACAGTCGGCGCGTCATGCTTTATGCTGACATGATTGCGGGGGAGTTGGGTTTTTCTGCCGATCATCGCACCTGGCTCCGGCGGGTGGCCTTGCTGCATGATGTCGGCAAGCTGGCGGTCAGCAACACGATCCTCGACAAACCGGGCAGGCCAAGCCCGGCAGAATGGGACGTGATCAGAAGCCACCCCACACTCAGCGCGGAAATCCTGACCCGGGTCAGCGTCTTTGCGGATATGGCGCCCGTTGCGGCAGCCCATCACGAGCGGTTGGATGGCAAGGGGTACCCCAACGGGTTAAACGCTAAGACGCTGAGCATAGAGGCGATGGTGCTGACCGCCGCAGACGTTTTTGACGCGCTGTCGGCGGATCGCCCCTATCGGTCCGCTTTGCCCGTTGGTGAGGCGTTGCAGATCATGCGCGCCGGCGCCGGGACGATCCATCATCCAACATGTCTTGACGCCCTCGAACGCGGCCTCGCGCGGCTGGGCCAGAGTGACGAACTTGATCTGCAGCATGGGCATATTCCTGCCGAAAATGCGCCGCGGCACCCCGGCACCTCCATGTCGGGCTGATGCGGGTTGGCAATGATTGAACAGGTCGCGAAATTCGACTAAACAGCAATGATTGGGGATGTCGGGGAATGAATATTGTGATGACGATGACAAAGTTTGCAAAGCTTGGCTGCGTTATGGCTGGCGCTGTCTTGATTGCGGGATGCGAGGTTGCACCGGATGGCTCGCGCGGGATAACGGATACCGGGATTGATGGCGGACCGCTGGAAGACGGCGTTGCGTCCATCTGGGTTGATCCGGATGGCTGCCAGCACTGGTTTATTGATGACGGGATCGAGGGCTATATGTCGCCGCGATTGAACCGGGATGGCACGCCACGCTGTGACGCACGCGAGGATACCCGCACAACGATGCTGACCAAAGACGGCAGCTCCATCATCATGGAACCGGAACCAAACCGCTAAACGCTGACGGCGCGTTGTGACTGTTTGAAAACCGCGGGCGCGGGCGTCCGTGCACGCAATGTGTCGCGACCATAGCGCCAAAATGTCGGTGTCAGACAGGACCGGATGTTTTGCTGCTGCAACCCTTGACCGGGCGTCAAAGGGTTGTGGCGATGAATACGCATTACAGTGATATCCGCAAAATTGATCCCACCAGGGGCAGCACCCTTGGCGATGGGACCCCCAATAATGATGACCGGATGGAGATCGGGCCGACCCGGCTTGCCTTTGCGGAATGGGCCGCCGCTGGGCTGGTTCTGCCGAACCTGCCGGACATGCGCGCGTGGCGTCACAAGCGTCTGACCGACGCCGTCGTGACCCGGGACTATGGCGGAATACTGATGTTTGACCCGCTCAACATCCGCTACGCCACGGACAGCACCAATATGCAATTGTGGAACAGCCATAACCCGTTCCGCGCCTGTCTTGTTTGTCCGGATGGATATATGGTCGTGTGGGATTACAAGAACGCGATGTTTCTCACCTCATTCAATCCGCTTGTGGCCGAGCAGCGCACTGGCGCGGATTTGTTTTATTTTGATCGCGGTGATCAGCTTGGCCCCGCTGCCGAACGCTTTGCCAGTGAGGTGCGTGACATCGTCCGCGAACACGGCGGGGGTAACATGCGTCTTGGCGTGGACAAGGTCATGCTGCATGGGTTGCGCGCCCTTGAGGCTACGGGTTTTTCGGTACATCCCGGCGAAGAACTCACCGAAAAAGCGCGCAGCATCAAAGGGCCCGATGAAATACATGCGATGCGCTGCGCCTCTTATGCTTGCGAGGCTGCCTGCGAAGCCATGGAAACAGCGGCCCGGCAGAATGTGCCAAATGGGCAAATGTCGGAAGACGACATTTGGGCCGTCCTGCATGCCGAAAATATCCGGCGCGGTGGCGAGTGGATCGAAACGCGATTGCTGTCCTCTGGCCCCCGCACAAACCCGTGGTTTCAGGAATGTGGCCCACGCATTGTCCAGAACAATGAAATTGTCGCGTTTGATACAGATCTGGTTGGCGCCTATGGCATCTGCATTGATATCAGCCGCACATGGTGGATCGGCGACCAGAAACCACGCCCCGACATGATTGCGGCGATGCAAATCGGCGTGGAACATATCGCCCATAACAAGGCGCTGCTAAAACCCGGTGTTTCGCTAAACGACATCACCCATCATTGTCACGCACTGCCCGAGATCTATCAGGTTCAAAAATATGGCTGCATCATGCATGGGGTCGGCCTATGTGATGAATGGCCGCTGATCGCCTATCCTGATCGCTGGGTCCCCGGCGCATTTGACTATCATCTGGAGCCAGGGATGACCTTGTGCGTCGAGGCGCTGATCAGCCCGGAAGGGGGCGATTTTTCGATCAAGCTGGAAGATCAGGTTCTGATCACCGAGACCGGCTATGAAGATCTGACCCATTATCCCCATGATCCGGCGCTGATGGATACCGCCTGACCACAAGCCGGGATGGATTGAAATCCATCCTACGGCGTCAGCCGCATATCACCGACCACCCCCCGATGATCAGACCCAAGATAAGGCCGGTAGCGCACAGCCCCGCCGCCCGGCCCGTGTAAGTGGTCAAGAAAAAGTGGTGTACCCTGCAAATGATAGGTTGCCCGCAACGGTCCGGCGGTACGCAGATCAGCGACCTGCCTGATCTGCCCAATACTGGCCGCCCAAGGGAATATGTTGAAATCACCCCCAATCACCATGGGTCCGTCAAACGCTGCGATCATGCGGATCACAGACGCCGTCGCACCCGCATTATTATAGGGGTGGGGCCAAAACAGATGCGTCGACACCACCCAGACAGGGCTGTCATCATGCATAATCTGTGCGGCCGTTGCCGCACGTCCATCGGTGCAGGCGGTCTGTAGGAATGGCGCGCGTGAGAGCACCGCAATACCGCTCCATCGTGCCGATCTGCACAGGTGCTGGTGTGGATAGCCCTCTGCCAACAGCGCCAAGAGTTGGTCGTTCCGCGTCGAGACCTCTTGCAGCAAAACCACATCTGCGTCGCTTTCCATGATATCAGCGGCTAGCGCGGGAAGCTCTGCGTTCCGATACCAGACATTCTTGGTGTAGACCCGGAGCGATCCGCCCTCATGTTGCATGACGAAATACGGCAATGTGGTGATCGCAGCCGCGACCCCAACCCCCGTCACCGCTAGGCGCACCACCGCCCCCCAGTTCACCAAGATGCCCAACAGACACAGCAGCCCGAATGGAAACCGCAAAAGCGACACACTATCGGCAGCCGGATGCAGCCGGCCTGCAAAGCCCACCAAAGTGGTGGCAGCAATGACCAACAGGCCCAGTCGCAGACCCCAACGCAATACCTTCATCTTGGTAACATCTCTCACCTTGCCGCGACCTGCCCGGTGCCACACTTGTCTGCGCCCGCCGGACTGGCCATGTCTGCCCCAAGTGAAAAGAAAGGTCCATGCAACATGCCAACCGAAAAACTCTCTTTTAAAGGTCATGCGGGCGACACGCTGGCAGCCCGCCTGGATTTGCCACAAGGACCGCATCTGGCAACCGCCTTGTTTGCCCATTGCTTCACCTGTTCCAAGGATATCACCGCCGCCCGCCGCATAGCTGCGCGCTTGTCCGCCATGGGCATTGCCGTGCTGCGTTTTGATTTCACCGGCCTAGGCCATTCGGCAGGCGAATTTGAGAATACCAGCTTCAGCTCGAATGTTGACGATCTGCACGCCGCCTATCAGGCTCTGGATGCCCGCGGCATGACGCCTTCCCTTCTTATTGGCCATTCTCTGGGCGGTGCGGCCGTATTGAAGGCGGCCCCGGATATGCCCGCGATCAAGGCCGTGGTCACAATCGGTGCCCCGTTTGACCCCGGACATGTCACCCATAATTTTGCAAACGCCATTCCCAAGATCGTTGATGAAGGCGTGGCAGAGGTCACATTGGGCGGCCGGCCGTTTCGGATCGGCAAAGGGTTCGTCGAAGATGTGTCGCAGGTTGCGTTGACCCGATCAATTGCCAAGCTTGGCGCGGCCTTGCTGGTATTGCATGCCCCGCGCGACGCAACCGTCGGGGTCGAGAATGCCTCTGATATCTTTCTGGCCGCCAAACATCCCAAAAGCTTTGTGACCTTGGACGACGCGGATCATCTGGTCTCGCGTCCCGCTGATGCGGAATATGCGGCAGATGTTATTGCGGCCTGGTCCAAACGCTATCTCGCCCTCAACACCCCCGCGCCGGCCCCGGATGTTCCCGAAGGGGTCACCCGCGTGACCGAGGCAGACGCAAACGGATTCTTGCAGGATATCCAATCAGGCCCACATCACCTGCCCGCCGACGAACCGGTCAAATTTGGTGGCACAAACAAGGGGCCAAGCCCGTATGGGCTGATTGCTGCCGGTCTTGGGGCCTGCACCTCTATGACGGTCAGGATGTATGCCCGCCGGAAAGGATGGCCCCTGTCCGGCATCAGTGTCGATATCATGCATGCAAAGGAACATGCCGAAGATGCGGCGGATCCGGGTGCGAAGGTCGATCACTTTGAACGGGTCGTGCATCTGACAGGCGATCTCAGCGATGATCAGCGGGCGCGCTTGCTGGAAATTGCCGATAAATGCCCTGTGCACAAGACACTCGAACGCAGCTCAACCATCAGTACACGGCTGGGCTGACGACCCTGCGGAACAAAAAAGGGTGCCGAATTTTCGGCACCCTTTTTGTTGTCATTGAAGTCCGCGTTATTGACGGGCGCTTCCGAAAAGCTTCCAAAGCCCCGGCACCAAGAGTGCGGCCAGCCCCAGCTTCAGCGCATCACCGATCAGAAACGGTGTCAAACCCCAGGCAAGGATCGGTTGATCCCAACCGTAGAGCGTCCCAAGCCATGCGAGACCTGGCAGATAAATCAGCACATTGCCGATCAACATAGCCGCCGCCATCAGCAGAACAGAGCGATCCCAGCCTGCGCGCGCAGCCCACCCCAATGCGAGGGTGGCCAAAACATACCCCACCAGATAGCCGCCCGTGCCGCCCATCATATAGGTCAGACCGTTACTCTCGGCTGAGGATCCGGCAAAAACGTCAAAACCCAGGGCGCCAATAATCATGTAGCCAAAAATAGTTGCGAACCCCAACCGCGGGCCATAGGCCGCACCGATTGTCAGCACGGCAAATGTGCCCATGGTGATCGGCACCGGCCACATCGGGATTTTGATCTTTGCGGCAATGGCCAGCACGGCAATGCCAAGCACAACCATCGCCACCTGTTTGATCCGCAAGGCGCTGCCTTCGGATGGGCCAAAATTCTCTGTTAGAACGCTGTCATTGAGCGCGAGGGCCATGCGACACTCTCCCTTATTTATGTTATCTTGCGCTTTTATTGCCTGATGCCGCAACGCGGCGCAAGTCAGATAGCGCCAACATCCCGACGGCGTAGGATGGGTCTTGACCCATCCTACCTCAGGAATTCGGTGATCGCCGTGTAATTCTTGCGCGGTCCATTGACCACCCAAACCGCGCGCCAGCGCGGCCAATGCACAAAATCATATCGAACGGTATAGGTATCCTCGCCACATAGATGGTCAGTCCCCGACACGTATCCTTGCGGCACAAAACTGTGAAATGGGCCGCCATCAGCAAACTGCATATCAACGCCGGTTTCGGTGAACACCCAGATATAGCTTCGTGTTGCGGCCATCTGCGGCCCCTGCCCCATCTGCAGCGTGCCGGTCTCATCATAACGCAGGCGATCAGCAGCTAATTCAGTAAAAACAGCCCGCCCCTTCATCTGGCCCGCCTGCGCAGCCTGCTTGTCGGTGATCTGCCGGTCTAAAGACCATTCGCCGATGAAATCAGTCGGTTTCAACATCTATTCTATAACCATCCCATCCGTCATGCTACCATCCACACCAATAAAGCGAATTTTGCCCGGCTTGACCATGACATCATAGCAATCCCAACCATCGCTCGGCGGCCATTGGCTGCAATATTGATCGCCACGCACAGCCCAATATCCCCAACTGGCTTCGCCCGCATCATACACCGTACGTCCAGAGGCGAAAAATGACTGCGTGGCATTGTCGTAAATCAGCGATTGGTCGCGCAAGGCCGCACTGATCGCGGGACCATCAGCCCATTGCCAATCCACAGCCCCCGCCATGGCGGGCATCAGAACCGCCATCATCGCAAATCTGAACATCGCATCTCTCTCTTGAGGGTTCTGCCCACCGGGCTTATGACCGCACCGAAACGTCTCATGCCCCTCCATAAAGGTTTCCATATCATGATCCCACGCTACGCACGCCCCGAAATGACAGCAATCTGGGATCCGGCAACCAAGTTTCGGATATGGTACGAGATCGAGGCCCATGCCTGCGACGCACAAGCCGCGATTGGCGTGATCCCCAAGGAAAACGCCGCCGCCGTTTGGAAAGCCAAGGACGTTGAATTTGACGTGGCCCGCATCGACGAGATCGAGGCCGTGACAAAACATGACGTGATCGCCTTTCTGACGCATCTGGCCGAACATATCGGGGCAGAGGATGCGCGCTTTGTGCATCAGGGCATGACCTCCTCCGATGTTCTTGACACAACGCTGAACGTCCAACTGGTGCGCGCCGCGGACATTCTGCTGGCGGACATGGATCGCGTGCTTGCGGCACTGAAAACCCGCGCGATCGAGCATAAGGACGACGTCCGGATCGGGCGCAGCCATGGTATCCATGCAGAACCAACCACGATGGGCCTGACCTTTGCGCGCTTCTACGCCGAAATGGATCGGGGTCGCGCACGCCTGCTGGCGGCCCGGGCCGAAATCGCAACCGGTGCCATCTCGGGCGCGGTTGGCACATTTGCCAATATCGACCCTTCGGTCGAGGAACATGTGTGTGCGAAAATGGGCCTGACCCCCGAGCCGATCAGCACCCAGGTCATCCCCCGTGACCGGCATGCGATGTTCTTTGCCACGCTGGGTGTCATCGCCTCAAGCATCGAAAATATCGCAACCGAAATCCGGCATATGCAGCGGACAGAGGTCCTTGAGGCCGAAGAGTTCTTTTCCAAGGGGCAAAAGGGCAGCTCTGCCATGCCCCATAAACGCAATCCGGTCCTGACCGAGAATCTGACAGGGCTCGCCCGACTGGTGCGGATGTCGGTGGTGCCGGCACTTGAGAATGTCACCCTCTGGCACGAGCGCGATATCAGCCACTCCTCGGTTGAACGGGCCATAGGTCCGGATACGACGATCACGCTGGATTTTGCCTTGAACCGGCTTGCAGGCGTCATCGAAAAGTTGGTGATCTATCCCGGCAACATGCTGGCAAATATGAATAAATTCCGCGGTCTGGTCATGTCGCAGCGTGTGTTGCTCGCACTGACCCAGGCTGGTGTCAGCCGCGAGGACGCGTATCGGCTGGTCCAACGCAATGCGATGCGGGTCTGGGAGCAAGGGGCCGATTTCAAAACAGAGCTTCTGAACGATGCCGAGGTCAAGGCAGCGCTGTCATCGGCCGAAATCGAGGAAAAATTCGATCTTGGGTATCATACCAAACATGTCGATACGATTTTCGCCCGTGTGTTTGGCACGCGCTAGGAGAAAGTGACCGGCCGTATGTCCCGACCGGCCGGTCACCAGTGTTTCATCTAGATCACCGAGGGCGCATGTACTGGCAGTTGCTGCGGCACATGTGTCGCGCGCGGAACCTGCGATGGGATCACGTTCAATGTATCGGACTTGCGTCGATTGATTGCGCTTGGCACGGTTGGCATGCTCACACAGGCATAGCGGCGGCCATCTTCGGCATTGCGGTAGGGATCACCGATTCGCACCGCATCGTAGCCCAGCTTGCGCAATGTCCGCGCCATCGCCAGCGGTGAAAGTGACATCAGTTCTGTCGCACCCTGCTTGCGGGCCACGCCGATCGCGCCATCCAGCATCAGTGACAGGCACTCCGACCGTTCGGCCCCTGTTGTGACCTCGTCCGAAATGACGACCCGGGTAACTTCCCAGACATTCGCCGTGGCATCTGCTTTTGGCAAAATATCCGCTGGAATCCCGATGAGCTTTCCTGCGACAGCATCACGCAGCATATACGTATGCGAACCCCATTTGGCCGTTGTGGCCATGACACGCGCGCCGCCTACAACTTCGCCGTCACGCAACGCCAGCGAATAGTACGCAGTGGGGTTGTCGTACTGGTCCATCTCGACATCGTCATCATGCGGGATCTGCCATCCAAGCTGATCTACAAAGAACCGCTTACGCAGTCCCAGGAAATCATAGAATGCGGAGCCATACTTATGAAGCTGCGCCAGATTAAACGTAATATTTTCCATAGTGATCTTTCTCTCTGCTATACGGCGAGTGGGGTGTTGATCCACAGCCATTGATTGTTGCGTGTACTACAGCAGCTACAAATTAGCTCGAATTGTTCGGAAAGGTGAGAAAAATCAACGTCAACTTCGAAACTGTTCAAAATTGGCGCTTAATAGCAGCTTAAAGGCTATATCAGCCCGTATTGACTCGCCAAGGTCGCGGCCTGCGTACCGGTCTTGGCACCAAGTTTCAGCTTGGCATTTTTCAGACGTTGCTTGACAGCACCTTCGCTGACACTCAACTCATGGGCGATTTCCTTGAGGCGTTTACCATCCTTTACCATGCTCAAAGCTTCCAATTCAGCACGAGTCAAGTTGGTCGGCGGTGCCGTTTCATTGTGCCGTCTGGTCAGAAACGCCTTCAACAGCTTGACTTCCAAATCGGTATATTCGCGGTCAGAACGGGTGAAAGACCCAAAGGAACGCTGCCCATCCGGGCTGCCATCAAAAATGGAAATCGTCACGCCGTACCGCATGCCAAAGGCCTGCGCCTGCCTGACGATTTTTTTCGGATCGTCCAGCGGAAGATCGCTCCAACGGCAGGTGCCGACATTGCCGTATGCCCATCTAACAACTGGATCAAAAAGCATAAAACGATGGTTGGTGTAATGCTCAACCCAGTCGGGCGGCAGTTCATTAACCTCTTCCATCGGGAATGCAAACCCGATCCTTAGTGCTATGTAATATCCCGCTGGAGCTAGCTGTCTAATCTCCTCCGGGCCCATGAGTGCCGACATTCAAGTACCTCGAGGCTTCCTTTTCGCATAAAAGCCTTGTTGCCTTTGCACTGTTATACCTACAATGGCGATACGCAATGCCCTCATTGAGAGTATTTCGAACGTAATGTGTTTGGCAACCGGAAAGCGAGTACCAGAATGTCTCGGACGCAAGTGGAGATCAGTGGGGTCTTGGGCGAGTTAAAAGAGTTGGCACCGGCCGGGTACGCGATTGGTCTGCAGATCAAATACACAACGCCGAAATTCATGTTTCAAAGCTACAGCAAAGACTGGCTCAACTACTACTCACAAAATGGTTTGCTGATGAACGATCCCACGCTTGGCTGGGGTTTCGAGAATGTCGGCGCTGTGCGCTGGTCCAAACTGGCTGACCAGGACACGGCTGGCGTTCTCAAGATGGCGGCGGAATATGGCATCAATTTTGGAATCACCTGCGCCAAGGAAACCAATGACAGTGACGGCATTCGCAGCATTGGCAGTTTTGCCCGCGGCGACAGGGACTTCACCGATGATGAGGTCCGCAAGATTTCTTTGGCATTTGACGAATTGCACGATGGCACCGAACATCAGGCGCAACTGTCCCCCGACACGGTGACGCAGCTGAAAAACATGTCGGTCATGGTCACACATCCGGGGTCCTGATCCCCTTTTGTTCCTAACCATTCCTTTACGCTAGCGCGCTATGAATCCGGCATGGATTTTTCAAACAATACTGCCGGTACGGCCGCACTGACCCGCCGACGCAAGGCGGCGATGATTGTGCAAATGCTCATCAGTGATGGTGGCAGCCTGTCTTTGTCGCGCCTGCCCGAAGGGTTGCAAGAGGTGCTGACCGGGGAACTGGGCGCAATACGTCTTGTGGATAAGGGCACCGTCTCTGCCGTTGCCGAAGAATTCGTGACAGAGTTGGAGGCCGTTGGCCTTGCCGCCCCCGGAACCCGCGATGGCGCGATCATGGCGCTGGCGGACCATCTTAGCCCCTCGCTGGCGGACAGGTTGCGCGCGCAAACCGATGGCGTGCGCAACGGGGATCATTGGCCGCGCATTGTCGACCTTCCCATCGAAACCATTGTTGACATGATGACAGCGGAAAGCATCGAAATCTGCGCGGTCGCCTTGTCGAAACTGCCTGTGTCAAAGGCCGCAAACGTCCTGGCCAAAACGCCGGGCGACCGCGCGCGCCGCATCACCTTTGCGATGTCAAAAACCGCCGACATCACACCCGATGCCGTCCGGCGCATCGGCGCATCGCTGGCCAAGGAATATGGCCGCCCCCGCGACATCGCCTTTGAAAAGGCGCCGGTCCCGCGCCTTGGCGCGATACTGAATTCCACGGTCACCGACACCCGCGAGGACGTGCTGGAAGGGCTCACATCCATGGACCCCGGCTTTGCGACCGAAGTGCGCAAGGCTATCTTTACGTTCAAGGATATCGCCTACCGGGTCAAAGCGGTCGATATCCCCAACAGCCTGCGCAGCATTGATGGCGCGGATTTGACCAAGGCCCTGACCGCCGCGCTGGCCGGCGAAGAGGCGCTGCAGAAATCGGCCGAGTTCATATTGGCATCGCTGTCACAGCGCATGGCCACGCAACTCCGCGAGGAGGTGCAGGAATTCGGTAAGATCAAGAAGGCGGATGGTGAAACCGCGATGGCAGCGGTCACAAAGGCCATTCGCGATCTTGTAGATGCTGGCGTGATTACCCTGATCGACCCCGATGAACAGGATGAAGAATAGCGCACAACGACAGCAATCACGGGAATTGGGGCCAGCCATTTGGGTAAGGCGATCACCACCCTATTGTCGCCCTGTTCCTGAAGTTTTCGCATGATTGCCAGCGTTGAAAACGCATGGACAGCCACGCCGCATCTGTCATAGCCTTAGCGCATGACACAGACTGATGAACCATTTGACGGACGCCGCTGGCATGACATGGGCGGGCAGCCCGCGGGCCCTGTACCAGATGATCAGCACGACTTTTCCATATGGGAAAAACGCATTGATGCGCTGATGGTGATCAGTTCCACCAAGGGGTATTTCACCGTCGACGGCCTGCGCCGGGTGCTCGAGGATATGGGCCCGGATGCATTTGATACGATGACCTACTATGAACGCTGGATGGCCTCGATCAATCAAAACCTGATTGAAGCAGGCGTCTACAGCACCGCAGAACTTGCACAAAAAATGTCCGAAGTCGCATCGCGGGGCAACACCTATGGGGATGCCGCCGGTGGGTAAGCGCCATTATATGCGGGTCCGCGCCGACATGCCGCCCGGCCATGTGCGTACGCCGGCCTATCTGCGCGGCAAGACCGGATGGGTCGAACGCGTTCTGGGCCCCTTTCCAAACCCCGAACAACTGGCATATGGGCATCAGGGTGAGAACCTGTCCCTGATGCGTGTTCGCTTTACCATGGGGGACATATGGGGCGCTGCGGCGGAGAACCCGCAAGACACGCTTGATGCCGAAATCTATAGCCATTGGCTGGAACCAGCAGAGCCGCCGCATGCCACATGATCATCACGACCACCTGTCGCCATCGGGCCACCCCTACCGTCCGGACAATGACCAGCCGCTGACATACTGGCAGCAGATGGAAATCGCCGTGCGTGAAATCCTGATTGCAAAAGGCATCACAACCGCCGCCGAGATCAACGCGCAGATTGACGCGATGGACGCGCGCAACCCGGCGCATGGGGCCGCTGTGGTAGCGCGCGCCTGGACAGATCCGGCATTTCGTGATGATCTGATGGCCGATGCCAGTGCAGCCAGCGCCGCCATGGGTTTTGACATCGGGCCGATGAAACTTATCGCCGTCGAAAACACGGCAGAGGTCCATAACGTGATCGTCTGCACGCTGTGTTCCTGCTACCCGCGCAATCTGCTGGGATTGCCGCCGGATTGGTACAAGTCGCGCGCTTACCGATCCCGCACCGTCAAAGAACCGCGCAAGGTGTTGGCTGAATTTGGCGTCACCCTCCCCGAGGACGTGACCGTGCGGGTCCATGACAGCACAGCCGATATGCGCTACATCGTCATCCCCGCCAGGCCAGCTGACACCGATGGTTGGTCTGCCGATCAACTTGCGGGGCTGGTGACACGCGACAGCATGATCGGCACCGGGTTGGCCAAGACCCCGGCGGCGCTTGCCGGGACGGAAACAGGCGGATAAGCAGACATGTATGACCCGCCAAATCACGGATACACCGCCCCCCACGGGCTCTACCACTGATTGGCTGGCGGATCGCGCCTTGCGCGGCCTGATCAATGTTGTCCTCAAATTACCATATGAAACCCGGGTTCCGATGATGGGGTCTGCCTTGCGGCGCGCGATTGGGCCACTGACCGGTTACCGCCAACGTGCCGAAGACAATATTGCGCTGATCTATCCGGATATGGGCCCCTATGATCGGCGCGCAATGGCCGAGGCCTGTTGCGACAATTTCGGACGCACCATCATTGAAAACTATTCCTGGCAGGATTTCGGCAAGCGCCTGTCAGAAACAGCGCCCACCGGCCCCGGGCTGGCAGCGCTTGCGCAGGCCAGCGCAGACAAGCGGCCCGTCATTTTTGTCACGGCGCATTTCGGCAATCACGAAGCACCGCGTCAGGTATTGACCCGGATGGGGTATGAAATCGGTGGGCTCTATCGCCCCATGCAGAACAGCTATTTCAATGCCCATTACGCGGCCACAATGACCTCATGGGGTGGGCCGGTTTTTGCACAAGGTCGGCGCGGCACGATGGGCTTTACCCGACATCTGAAATCAGGCGGCATGGGCACGTTGCTTTTTGATGTCTCCGCCAAGGGTATTGCCCTGCCCTTTCTTGGCCAGCCTGCACATACATCAACGTCCGCCGCTGACATCGCCTTGCGACTGAACGCGGTCATTATCCCCTATTTTGGCATCCGACAGCCAGACGGTCTGTCATTCGCTGTCGAGGTTGAGGCACCAATTGCACATACCACCGCGCCTGACATGATGCTTGCGATCACCCAAAGGCTCGAGGCGCAGATCGCCCGCAATCCCCATCAGTGGTTCTGGGTGCATCGCCGTTGGAAAGCCCGCAAAAACGCCTCCAGCGTTTGACGAAATACCTGATACATCAAATATCCCCTAACGCGTTGAAATCTTTGATTTCAGGCAGCGTTAGGTAATTCAGGTTTTTCGCATAACGCTTTAGCGCAGCTCGGACGCACCAACAATCGGGCCGCTTCTGGCTTGCTGTACAATCACAACGATCGGATCATTGCCCGAGACCGTGGCCGAGATATCCAGCGCGGACGCGCCATCCCACTGGCCGATGACATCCCATGAACTGACAACATTGGCATAGGAAAGCTGCCGCCCGGCATTCTCACCACGCCGAATATCAACCGTTTCCTGCGGCGAATATCGCACAAGCTGCACAACATAGTCACCGCGGGCGGACGCCTCTGCCTGAATTTGCAAGGTGCTACCTGATCGGGACAGCGACACGTCAACCGGATCGACCCGCGCTTGATGGGCCTCGACGCGGCTCATCACCTGCCGCGGCCGGGATCCAACAACGTGGTCCTGTCCGTTAATCACCATCTGTGGGGTGTAAACCGTTGTCGCGCTGGCGGCCTGCGCATAGCCGTGCTGGCGGGCCGTGTATTGTGGGCTGGCAAAGACATCCTTCCAGCCGATATAGTCCCAGTAATCCACATGCAGCGCCAATGCGATCACATCATCGCGCTTGGCCAGCTCATGCAGGAATGCATCCGCTGGCGGACAACTGGAACAGCCTTGCGATGTATATAACTCGACCACAACAGGGCTGTCAGCCGCAGCTTGTGTTGTGTGCAGCAGGCCGGTCAATGCAAGAGCGGTTAATAGTGGGCGCATGGGAAGTCCTATTTGGCAGTCCCGTAACCTCTAGGCATGTTTGACTGAAATGGCCAATCAACGAATTGCGAGGGCGGTGTCATGATTGTTTCAAAGGCCATTCTCGATTCCAAACGAATTTGTGTGCAATGGTATACAATTGCCCCTTGATCGTTTCTCCCCCATGATGCAAAAGCCAGTCACAACCTTCATAGCCTATGCCAGGAAAGGGAATCGCCATGACGATCACAGTCGGCAAAGATACCGCCAATACCCGCAAAACTCTGACCGTCGGTGACCAATCCGTCGCCTATTATTCTATTCCCGCCGCAGAGGCCGCCGGTCTGGGTGATTTTTCGAAATTGCCCGCCGCGCTGAAAGTGGTTCTTGAAAACCTGCTGCGCTTTGAAGATGGCGGATTTTCGGTGTCCGTGGATGACATCAAGGCGTTTTCGGCATGGGCCGACAATGGCGGCAAGAACCCGATTGAAATCGCCTACCGCCCTGCCCGCGTGCTGATGCAGGATTTCACCGGCGTCCCTGCCGTGGTCGACCTTGCCGCCATGCGTGATGGGATCGTGGCCCTGGGTGGCGACGCTCAGCAGATCAACCCGCTGAATCCTGTTGATCTGGTCATCGACCATTCTGTCATGATCGACGAATTCGGCAACCCACGTGCGTTCCAGATGAACGTGGACCGCGAATATGAGCGCAATATGGAACGCTACCAGTTCCTGAAATGGGGCCAGGGCGCGTTCAACAACTTTCGCGTGGTCCCCCCCGGCACCGGCATTTGCCACCAGGTGAACCTTGAATACCTGGCCCAGACCGTCTGGACCGACAAGGATCAGAATGGCGAAGAAGTCGCATATCCTGACACGCTCGTCGGCACTGATTCACACACCACCATGGTCAACGGCCTCGCCGTGCTTGGCTGGGGTGTTGGCGGGATCGAGGCTGAGGCCGCCATGCTGGGTCAGCCCGTCTCCATGCTGATCCCCGAAGTCGTGGGTTTTGAGCTGACAGGTCAAATGGTCGAAGGCACCACCGGCACGGACCTGGTCCTGAAAGTTGTCGAAATGCTGCGCGAGCTAGGCGTTGTGGGCAAATTCGTTGAATTCTATGGCGCAGGCCTTGATGTACTGCCGCTGGCCGACCGCGCGACCATCGCTAACATGGCGCCCGAATATGGCGCGACCTGCGGCTTCTTCCCGATCGACGGCGAAACGCTCCGCTATCTGCGCAACACGGGCCGTGACGAAGATCGGATCGCCTTGGTAGAAGCCTATGCCAAGGAAAACGGTTTCTGGCGCGATGCGGATTACGCACCGGTTTACACCGACACGCTGCACCTGGACATGGGCACCATCGTGCCTGCAATTTCCGGCCCCAAACGCCCACAGGACTACGTGGCGCTGACCGACGCAAAATCGGCCTTCGCCAAGGAAATGGAAGAGACCTTCAAGCGCCCAATGGGCAAAGAAGTGGCCGTCGCTGGCGAAGATTATACGCTGGAAAGCGGCAAGGTCGTGATCGCGTCGATCACGTCATGCACCAACACATCCAACCCATACGTCATGATCGGTGCGGGGCTTGTGGCACGCAAAGCGGCGGCCTTGGGGCTGGACCGGAAACCATGGGTCAAGACATCGCTGGCCCCCGGCTCGCAGGTTGTGTCGGAATATCTTGAGGCCGCGGGCCTGCAAGACGACCTCGACAAAATCGGGTTCAACCTCGTCGGCTACGGCTGTACCACCTGTATCGGCAACTCTGGCCCGATCCAGAAAGAACTGTCCGAGGCCATTGCAGAGGGCGATCTGGTTGCGACCTCCGTCCTGTCCGGCAACCGGAACTTCGAAGGGCGGATTTCGCCTGACGTGCGCGCAAACTATCTGGCCTCACCTCCGCTGGTGGTGGCCTATGCGTTGGCGGGCACCATGGACATCGACCTGGCAAACGATCCGCTGGGTCAGGATCAGGACGGCAATGATGTGTTCCTGAAAGACATCTGGCCCACCTCTGCCGAGATCAACGAACTGGTCGAACAAACGGTCACCCGCGAGGCCTTCCAAAAGAAATACGCTGACGTGTTCAAGGGCGATGAAAAATGGCAATCGGTCGAAACCACCGATAGCGAAACCTATGACTGGCCCGCCACGTCAACCTATGTGCAGAACCCCCCTTACTTCAAAGGCATGTCCAAGGATCCGGGCGATATCCACGATGTTGAAAACGCCAAGGTTCTTGCCATGCTGGGCGATATGGTCACAACCGACCACATCAGCCCTGCAGGGTCCTTCAAGGACACCACACCAGCCGGCAAATACCTGATCGAACGTCAGGTACCTGTGCGCGAATTCAACAGCTACGGCTCACGACGCGGCAACCACGAAGTCATGATGCGCGGCACCTTCGCCAACATCCGCATCAAGAACGAGATGCTGGAAGGCGTCGAAGGCGGCTACACCAAAGGGCCCGATGGTACGCAAACCTCGATCTTTGACGCAGCCATGGCGCATCAAGAAGCAGGCACACCCTTGGTCATCTTTGCCGGTGAGCAATATGGGGCCGGATCATCGCGCGACTGGGCAGCTAAGGGCACGGCGCTGCTGGGCGTCAAGGCCGTGATCGCCGAAACGTTTGAGCGTATCCACCGGTCCAACCTTGTTGGCATGGGCGTGGTACCGTTCGAATTCACCGGCGGCGACACGCGCAAATCACTGGGTCTGACAGGCGAGGAAACAGTGACCATCGCGGGCCTGGGCGACGTGAAACCACTGCAAGAAGTGATCGCAAACATCACATTTGCGGATGGGACGACCAAAGACATCACCCTGAAATGCCGGATCGATACAGCGGTCGAGATCGACTACATCAAGTCCGGCGGCGTGCTGCACTACGTGCTGCAGAACTTGGCGAAAGCGGCTTGAGGATGGATAGCCCCGGCGGAAACGCCGGGGCTTTTCTATTCGGAATGTCTGTAAAGAGTCCATTATGTGAATTTGATTTTCTCGCTGCGTGCGCACGCAGCGCAGAAAATGCGGCACGTGCATGATTATGTCCGCTGCAATGCGGAGGAGAAACCGGTCATTGATTCTGGTCGCAGCGAGAAAGTTTGCCCCAATTAACGAGATGTGGGACAAACCCGTGGTTGGATCTGAAGTCTCGGTAGCTGATTAGCTCTATGCCCAGTTCGTCAATGCACTTTCAGAGACACTAGGTGTTGGTGCCTTCGGACGACGGCCATTCAATCCGATGATATATTCAAGGCGTCAGCGCGGTGCTGATGTCTGGGTATGGAGGGAGGATTGGAGGGCATACTATGCCAAGAGTCCAACTTCCCGCAGTCACCCCTAAACGCAAAGCCTGGAACAAGGGGCGGATCATCGGGCAGAAACGACCGCTGCTTCCCAAACAGGTGTGGGCAATCCGCGCGCGGCTCGAACTTGCCGGCTATCTTCGCGACCTTGCGCTGTTCAACGTTGCGATTGATAGCAAGTTGCGAGGCTGTGATCTGGTCAATCTCGCCGTGACCGACTTGGTCAAAGATGATCGCGTTCGCGAACGGGTTTCGGTGATCCAGAGCAAAACCAAAAGGCCAGTTCAGTTCGAATTGACTGAAAACACAAGAGATACTGTCACTGCCTGGGTGAGTTCACCCGAGATGATCGGTTGCCACTACATGTTCCCTAGTCGCTTCCACGATCGTCCACATATCTCAACGCGTCAGTATGGTCGGCTTGTTCGTGATTGGGTGACAGCGATCGGATTGGAACCGAGCGGCTACGGTACCCATTCAATGCGCCGGACCAAAGCTGCGGAGATCTACCGCAAGACGGGCAACCTTCGGGCTGTGCAACTTTTACTTGGCCATACGAAGGTCGATAGCACGGTGCGTTACCTCGGTGTTGAACTCGAAGATGCTCTAAGTATCGCCGAGCGCATCGACATCTAAACTATATTGGCGGACGACATCAGCTGTTCGCCAACTTAAACGACCAAACCGCGGCGAAAGCGAAGTTCGACCCCGATGTATGAATTCGTTTTCTCGCTGCGCGAGTTCGCTCTGCCGAAAAATAAGGTCGATGCATGATCACCAGCGCTGCTACGTGGCGTAAGACCCGGCCATTCAGGCGGTAATCACCCACTTTGATGGGCTTCACAGCACTGCATCTGCAGCAATTCTTGCTGCTCTCGGACGCAAGGCAGTCCTCGTGATGAATATGCTACGCCTCGTGATTGCGAGTGAAGTCGCTCGGTTGAATTTGCGTGAAAGAAACGAAGCGTAGAAAAAAGACTTTAGGTCTTGTCGCGGAGTGACCGGTCATATGCAACTCTTGATCCCATCACAGTATCAAAACTGCCCGCCGCCCACGTCACGAGTGGTTTCAGGACGCCAACCAACTCCCGTCCAAGCGCCGTCAATTCATACGACACGGCCAGCGGCGGGCCTGCGTGAACTGTGCGGGTGATATATCCGTCGCGCTCCAACGATCGCAGGTTTTGCGTCAGTACCCGCTGGGTGATGTCGCCGATCAACCGCTTGATCTTGCCGAACCGCTCTGGCCCGTCCTCAAGCGCGAGTAGGATCAGGCACTGCCATTTGCCTGTGACTTTGGCCAAAATATTGCGAACGGGGCAAAGCGCGCTGTCCTCATCCGAGGCGACGGTGATCTGAAGCATACCAGGTTCCTTTAAAGTGCGTAATTGATACTAGGTTCTGATTTGATACCAATATGTCACTCACACATCAATATGATTCGAAAGGACCTATCATGACCCCAACGGAAATCGTTCTCGCCGCTGCGACCGCTATTTTCATCGACTTTGATGTCGATGCTGCAAAGGCCTTGCTGGCACCTGACTATATTCAACACAACCCTGCGGTACCGACCGGCGCAGACCCGATCCTTGGCATTATCCCAGTCTTGGCAGAAAGCGGGATTACGGTCACGCCACACCGCGTAATCGCCGAACGCGATATGGTTGTTGTCCATTCGACCTATGACAACGCCCAGCTGTTGGGCGGCGAGACGCTTGTGGCATTCGACGTGTTCCGCGTGGAAGACGGCAAAGTGGCTGAGCATTGGGACAATCTACAACCGCTGGCCCCGGCCAATCCGTCAGGCAACACGATGACGGATGGCGCTCTTGAGATCACCGATCTGGAAAAGACTGAAGCCAACAAAGCACTGGTTGTCGACTTTGTCGAAACCGTGCTGCAAGGCGGCGATGCCTCGAACATCACTGACTTCATCGCGCCCACGCAATACATCCAGCACAACCCGCAGATCGCCAATGGTCTGGACGGTTTGGGTGCTGCCTTAGGGGCGATGGCGGCAGCTGGGATTTCGATGGTCTACACCGACACACCGCTCGTCGTCGCACAGGGGAACTTTGTCTTCACAGGCTCTGAGGGCACGTTTGGTGGCGCGCCGACTGCCTTTTTCGATTTGTTCCGTGTAGAAGACGGCAAAATCGTTGAGCATTGGGATGTCGTATCTGAAATCCCGGACGAAATGGCCCATGACAACGGCAAATTCTAAGCCACCCTCATGAAATCAACATCACAGCGGCGGGTCCATCCATGTCGCTGTGATCGTCCCACTTACGGCCAGTCCGAAAACCCGCGCCGCAAGTCTTGCAGATCATCACTGTCAGGCCGAGACACCACCGCACGGTATGCCCCCGGCGATAGATCGGTGCGGCGTTTGAAAAAGTGGCTAAAGCGCGAGGCATCCGAGAATCCCAAATCTGCCGCAATCTTCTTGAGCGGCAGACCCGAATTCTCCAATCGCGCTTTGGCCTCTGCAGTGATGCGCTCATGTACCAGCTCAGCCGGAGACCGACCCGTATCGCGTTTGCAGATCCGGTGCAGGCGGTCGTATTCAACGCCAAGCGTGTCGGCGTAGCGGGCAACTTTCCAGTGTTCCTTGTAGTGCAGCTCGACCAGATGGCGGAACTGGCGCAGCACATTCGTGGCATCAGCGCTGACGGATGTGTCTTCCGGCGTATGGACCCGAAGGGCCGCGATGAGCAGCAGGCGCAGGAACGCAGACATCGACATGGGCGAGCGGCGTTCAGGTTCTTCAAGCTCATGGGCAAACCAGTCAAAAAGCGTCTCGATTTGCGGGACTTTGGGGTCTTCAGACATCGTGGCGGAGAATGGCGTTTCGACCAGCATCCGCAAATGCACCGATTCCGAACGTGCGCCGATGGCGTCCAAGATAATGGCGTCGCTCAGCCCCAAAAGCCGCGCGCTTGCCCCTGCTTTCAGTGTTAAGACGTCACGACTGTTGCCCGGCCAAAAGAACAGCGCCGGACCATGCCGTTCATTCTTGTCCTCCCCAATCAGCAAGGTGCCGCGAGTCAAAAACAAAAGCGTTGCGAATCCGTCAGGAAACCTGCGGCGCAAGGACCGATTATGCAACGCATCGCGCTCGTCTTGCAGTGTGGCGTAAGCATCTTGCATCACAAATCCTAGAATTTCACATTTAATGACCAGAAATTAACATTACATGCAAGATATTCCTAATCTAGCATTATTGACGGGAGGACGGACGCAAATCCGTTAAGAGTGCATGATAGCTTTGACATCGTCACAATTGGCTGCTGAGCCGAGCGTTATTGCGCGCAAGAACCCGGCGACAGGGGATGTGGTCAGCCGCGAGATTGCGCATGACTTGGCCGATTGCCTGCGGTTTGTGTCGCATGCGGCGGCTGCGTTTCCTGCGTGGTCTGCTTTGGCGGTCGATACCCGTGCGGATTATCTGCGGGCGCTCGCGGATCAGTTAACCGCAGATAAAGACGCCCTGTGCCAAGCGATGTGTGACGAGATCGGAGCGCCACAAAAATGGGCTGCGCATAACGTCGCCTTTGCCGCCCGTCTTCTGCGAGGTGTCGCGGATCAAGCTGACGCCCTGCACCATCCCGAAACACTGACGACCGACAATGCTATCATCAGCCAAGCCCACCGCGTCCCGTGCGGTGTGTGCCTTGGCATCGCGCCTTGGAATGCGCCGTTGATCTTGGGTGTTCGCGCCATCGCCGCCCCTTTGCTTTGTGGCAATACGGTTCTGCTGAAAGGCAACGAGATTGCGCCGCGCACCTTCCGCCTGATCGGCGATGCGGTGGTCCGGGCCGGGTTTCCTCAGGACGTCGTGCAGGTGTTCTTGAGCCCGCAGGAAGAGAGCGAGCGGATTGTTGATGCATTGATCGAGCATCCTGTGGTGCGCCGCGTGAACTTTACCGGGTCCACACGGATTGGTCGCCGGATCGCAGAACTCTGCGCCACACATCTCAAGCGGCCTTTGCTAGAGCTGGGCGGGCAGGCCCCTATGGTCGTGCTGGACGATGCTGATCTCGACCTTGCCGCGTCAGAGGCGGTCAAGGGGGCGTATCTCAACCAAGGGCAGATATGCATGTCCACGGAACGGTTGATCGTGCAGAACGACGTTGCAGATGTGCTGATCCAAAAGATCGAAAAGCTGCGCAGGGCTTTGGTGGTCGGTGATCCCAATGATGCCGCGACAGATATCGGGCCGGTCATCAGTATCGGTGCGGCCGAGCGTCTGTCAGGTCTGCTCAGCGATGCAGTCTCCAAAGGCGCGCGCCTTGTTGGCGGCGGCAGAATGCGCGACGCCTTCTTTGACCCGACGCTACTTGACGGTGTTGAGGCGGACATGCGGCTTTACACCGAAGAAACATTCGGGCCGATCCTGTCCGTCACGCGCGTCGCGACCGACCAAGAGGCGGTGACGGTGGCCAATGACAGCGACTACGGGCTGGCGGCATCGGTTTTCAGTGAAAACCCGAACCGCGCGGACCAGATCGCAAATCAGATTCACACGGGCATTTGCCACATCAACCGCTGCACCGTGGATGACGACCCACTTGCCCCGTTCGGGGGGGTGAAAGCCAGCGGCTATGGCCGGTTCGGCGGGCGGTGGGCCTTGGACGAATTTACCGAACTACGTTGGATTACAAAGAGGAAAGACCCCTGAATTCAGGGGCGTAAGGGAGGAAACAATGACAAGAACATTCACGCGGCGCGCGGCGCTCGCGACCGGAACAGCTGTGCTTGGGACATTTGTACTTGGTCGGTCTCGGGCAGTCGCACAATCATCGGACATACTCAAAATCGGTTTTATCAGCCCCATCTCCGGCCCGCTTGCCGGGTTTGGCCAAACCGACGGCTATGTGCTGGACCAAGCACGCACTGCGCTGGCAGGTGGCGTGACGATCAACGGCACGGCTTACGGTGTTGAGCTGCTGGACCGCGACACGCAGTCCGATCCAGCCCGCGCAGGCCAGCTTGCCCGTGATCTGATCAATAACGACGCTGTCGATCTAATGGTCGCCGTCTCCACGCCTGAAACAATCAATCCTGTTTCAGACGCCTGCGAGGCCGCTGGCGTGCCCTGCATCTCAACCGTGATGCCGTGGGAGGCGTGGTATTTCGGGCGCGGTGCGGTGTCCGGAGAAGAAAGCCCGTTCAAATACACTTACCACTTCGGCTTTGGGGTGGACGAATTCTATCAGGCCTATATCTCTCAGTGGGATCTGGTTGAGACCAACAAACGCGTCGGCGTGATGTACCCCAATGACGCCGACGGCAATGCGATCCGGGCTGTACTTGCACCGAAGCTGGTGGAGGCAGGCTACGAGGTTATTGATCCGGGTGCCTATGAGACGGGTACCACAGATTTCTCAAGCCAGATTGCGACTTTCCGCGAGGCGGGCATCGAGATTTTCAACACCTTCCCGATCCCGCCGGATTTCGCTGCGTTCTGGCGTCAGGCAGCCCAGCAGGGTTTGCACCGTCAGGTCAAGATCGTGCAGCTTGCCAAAACGGGTCTCTTCCCTGCTGATATCGAAGCCTTGGGTGGTTTGGGCAACAACATGGCAAGTGCCGCCTATTGGCACCGTGATTTTCCGTACAGCTCGCCCACAACAGGCCTGACCGGTGCAGCCCTCTGCGATGGGTATGAAGCAACAACGGGCAACCAATGGACCCAGCAGCTTGGTGCCAGCCTGTCTGCGATTGATGTGGCCATGGCCGCTTTGTCGGCGGCAAGCGATCCCAAGGACCGCGAAGCTGTGGCCGCCGTGCTGCCGACCCTCAAGGCAGACACCATTGGGGGCACCGTCGATTTCACCGCCGGGCCGGTCAAGAACGTCGCGCATGGCCCGATTATCGGCACGCAATGGCAGGCCGCTGAAGGGGGTGATTTCCAGTTCGACTACGTCATCACCGAAAACGCCACGGATATGAGCGTGCCCGTCATAGGGGAGCTTCGGGCCTACAACGCCTGAGACATTTCCATGACACAGACTGACACTCTCATTTTGCAGGCTAGCGGTCTTTCGATGGCATTCGGAGGCTTCAAAGTCCTCGAAAACATCGATCTGCGCGTGACGCAGGGCGAGATTGTCGGCGTGCTTGGCCCCAATGGGGCTGGCAAAACCACGCTGATGAACCTACTGACCGGTGCCTATGCGCCAACGGCCGGTCGCGTACATATGATGGGTCAAAATGTGACCGGCCTCGCGACAGCCGCGCGGTGTCGACAAGGTTTGGGGCGCACGCATCAGGTGCCGCGCCCCTTTTCGGGCATGACCGTGTTCGAAAATGTGCTGGTGGCGGTGGGTCATGGCCGCACGACCCCGGCACATGATCCGATTGCGGTGGCTTGGGACGTTTTGCACGATACCGGGCTTGCGATGGTCGCGAACCGTCAGGCCAGTACATTGGGTCTGTTGGATCGCAAACGGCTTGAGCTTTCCCGCGTGCTAGCCACCGATCCACAGGTCTTGCTGTTGGACGAGATCGGCGGTGGATTGACCGAAGGTGAGGGCGACAAGCTGGTTGCGCTGATCCGCAAAATTCACGCGCGCGGTGTCACGATTATCTGGATCGAACACATCATGCGCATGCTGATGGACAGCTGCTCACGCTTAATTTGCATGGCTGGCGGCCAGATCATCGCCGACGGCGCACCGAACGAGGTCATTGACGCGCCCGCCGTACAATCTGCTTATTTTGGAGCGGCAGCATGACCACGCTTATCGCCCAGAACATGAGTGCCGCCCACGGCCAGCTAACGGCGGTGCGTGACGTCAGCCTGTTACTGGAACCCGGCGAGATGTTGTTTTTGGTCGGCGCAAATGGCGCTGGCAAAACAACACTTTTGCGCACGATTGCGGGTGATCATGCGCAGGGCAGCGGGGCGATCACGCTGTCGGGCGTTGATATTTCGGATCATCCTGCGCATCTGCGGGCACGCTCCGGTCTGGCGCTTGTACCCGAGGGGCGGCGGTTGTTTCCCAATATGACTGTGCGTGAAAACCTCATGCTTGGCGCATCCACATCCCGCGAAGGGCCTTGGACTGTCGCCGCGATATACGAGGCGTTCCCGAATTTGGCCAGGCTCGACCGCGCGCTGGCGGGCAGACTTTCGGGCGGAGAACAACAGGCGGTGGCCATCGGGCGCGCGCTTATGGGCGATCCCGTGGCGATTATGTTGGATGAAGTGTCTTTGGGCCTGTCTCCGGCTGCGGTTGATTTGGCCTATGACGCTTTGAGAAAAGTCCGCGACATGGGGCTGGCATTGCTGGTCGTCGAGCAGGACCTGAACCGGGCAATCGCACAGGCGGACCAAATTGTCGTGATGTGCGAGGGGCGCGTCACGCTCCGCACACGGCCGCAGGACACAACCGTTGCAGCGCTCGCAGCGGCCTCTTTCGGGCAGGTAGCAGCATGATGGGACTGGTGATCAGCGCGGCCTTGCTGGGCGGGTATTATGCCATCCTCGCGACAGGTCTGGCGTTCATGTATTCGGTGATGAACATCATCAATCTGGCGCATGGCGCGTTGATCGTCATGGCGGCCTACGGGCTTTATGTGCTGGGGACGCTGGGTATCGCGTTGCCCTTGGGCATCGCAGTGATGTCCGTGGCAATGTTCGCTTTCGGGATGATCTTGCACAGGACTGTCCTGTCACGCGCATCGGGTGGTGGAGAACTGCTGCCACTGCTGGCGACCTTTGGCATTGCGATTATCCTCGACAATTTGATGTTCCAGATGTTTGGGGCGGACAACCTGTCGTTGGCCCCTTTTGTGGGTGATTTATCTTGGGCCTCTTTCGAATTGCCGGGCGACATCTTTGTCGGCCAGTTGAGCGTCTATATCCTTGTTGCGGCCCTTATGATCATCGCGCTGATCGAGGCGATGATGCGTCGCACAGATCTTGGGCGGCGCATTCAAGCGACATCACAAGATCGCGCGACTGCCTCGCTTCTGGGAATCAACACGGGCCGCACTGCCGGGATAGCGACCGGCATTGCCTTGGCCGCAGGAGTGTTCGCTGCTGCAGCCATGGGTCTGCGCAGCGCGTGGGGGCCGTATTCGGGATCGGCCCAGCTGCTATTCGCGTTTGAAGCCGTGGTAATCGGCGGGATGGGCAGCATGTGGCGCGTGTTGATCGGCGCTATGGTTCTGGCATTCGCGCAATCCATCGGCGCTGCGATCCACCCGCAAGGGTTCCTGATCGGGGGCCACCTGACCTTTCTGATCGCGGTCTTCTACCGGCTGCCCGCATGGCGTGTCGCCCTCACAAATTTACGTCAACCGAGGGGCCCGGCATGAGAACGCGCGCGCCCATTACAGTCACACGCAGCGGCGCGACCGCACATATCACGCTGGTCCTGCTGGCTTTGGCCGCCGTGGGCGTGGCGTGTCTGCCGTGGTTGTCCGGGGTCGGCGGGTCCGGGCGCGCTGTGGCCTTGCTGGTCTATATCCTGCTGGCGGTCATGTGGAACGCGCTTGCGGGATTCGCGGGGCTGGTGTCCATCGGGCAGACGCTGTTTTTCGGCGTTGCCGCCTACACGACCATTCGCCTCGCTGATGCGGGCGTTGACCCGTATCTGGCGATCCTGTTGGCCATCGCTGCTGGGGCTCTGCTGGGGTGGATCACATCGCTGTTCATGCTGTCGCTGTCGGGGGGCGAGTTCGCCATCGGCATGTGGGTGCTGTCGTCTCTGGCGCATCTTTGCGTCAATCTTGACCCGCTGATCCAGGGGGAAACAGGCACATCGCTCATTGCTTTAAACGCCTACGCGATTGAGACACGCAGCGCGTGGACGTTGTGGCTGGCCTTGGCGGTGACACTGGCCGTTCTAGCGGCGCTTTTGGTGTTGCTGCGCAGCAGTACTGGTGCCGCCATCACCGCGATCCGGGATGATGAGGTCGGTGCACGATCCATCGGGGTGGACGTCATGCGCACCAAACGCATCGTCTTTGTGCTTGCGGCCACGGGCACGGCGGCGGCAGGCGCGCTTTGGCTTGCGTCAAACACCACGTTCCAGCCGCGTGCCTACTTTGGCGTACAGTGGACGGCCTATATGCTGTTTATGGTTCTCGTCGGCGGGCTTGGCCGGATCGAGGGCGCACTGATCGGCGCTCTGCTCTTCTTCGTTATTGAAACGCTCTTTGGCGCTTATGGCGCGTGGTATCTGGTCGGGCTTGGCGCGGTTGCGGTGGGTTTCGCGCTTTTCTTGCCAAATGGCCTATGGGGCTGGATCGGTCCCCGCCTGCCGGGAGAGGCGATCCCGACCGGCTATCTCATCACTGAAATCAACAAGACATCCAGGGAGGAAATCTGATGCTTTTGGGAAAGAACATTGTTGTCACCGGGGCCGCGTCAGGCATCGGGCAACGCACCGCCGAGTTGGCGCAATCGCAGGGGGCCAATGTGTTCTCGGTCGACAGGAACACGCCAGACAACCAGGTCGGGCATTTCATTGCTGCTGATCTTGGTTCCGCAGAGGGTGTCGAGGCTTTGGTGAACGCATTGCCAAACGGGATCGACGCGCTGGCCAATGTCGCAGGACTCTCGGGCACGCCGGGCAAAGTGCCGACGATTGCGGTGAACTTTCTGGGGTTGCGTGCATTGTCGTTGGGGCTGGCACCCAAGATGAACCAATATGGGTCGGTCATCAACGTGGCGTCCATCGCGGGTTTCGGCTGGCGCGGCAATCTTGAACGGACGCGCAAGGCCATCGACGTCGAAGGCTTCCCCGATCCTGCGCAATTCTGCGCGGACCACAACATTCAGGATGAAACATCCTATCCAGACAGCAAGGAACTGCTGCTGATGTGGACTTTCCGCGCGGCCCACGATCCGGTGTTCAAGGACCGTGGCATCCGGGTGAACGCCGTCAGCCCCGGCCCGGTCGAAACCCCGATCCTTTTGCAGTTTCGCGATGTGCTGGGCGATGACCGCGTCAACAGCGACATTAACCGCGTTGGCCGTGCGGGCACGGCAAACGACATCGCGCCATCCATCCTGTTTCTGGCATCTGACGGGGCGCGTTGGGTGAATGGTACGAACATTGCGTGTGACGGTGGCCTTGAAGCGTCCGTCATGTCTGAAGCCATGAATTTCTAAGGAAAATCAAATGACTGTAGAACTTTTGATCGGTGGCCGCGAGGTCACCGCACAGGACAATCGTACCTTTGAACGCCGTGATCCTGTCACAGGTAAGGTGGCCACGACGGCTGCTGCTGCAAGCGTGGCGGATGCTTTGAAGGCGGTCGATGCGGCTGCAGCGGCGTTTCCGGCGTGGGCCGAAACGGGGCCGGGGGCGCGGCGCATGTTGCTGCTCAAAGCCGCAGATGCGCTTGAAGTCAGGACCGATGACATCATCAAACTAATGATTACCGAAACAGGTGCCACCGGGCCTTGGGCTGGTTTCAACTGCATGCTCGCCGCCGGTATGCTGCGCGAGGCGGCTTCTATCACCACACAGATCACCGGCGATGTGATCCCCGCCAACAAACCCGGCAGCCTTGCCATGGCACAGCGCAAGCCACTGGGCGTGTGTCTGGGCATCGCGCCGTGGAACGCGCCTGTTATTCTAGGCGTGCGCGCGGTTGCTACAGCAATTGCCTGCGGCAACACGGTTGTGTTGAAAGCGTCCGAAATGTGCCCGGCTGTGCACAGTGCCATCGGGGCTGTGTTCAAGGACGCAGGGGTCCCCGATGGGGTGCTGAATGTCGTGACAAATGCGCCTGAGGATGCAGCGGTTGTGGTTGATGCGCTGATCGCAGCGCCTGCCGTGCGGCACATCAACTTTACCGGTTCAACCAATGTGGGGCGGATCATCGCGCAAAAGGCAGCGGCGCATTTGAAGCCTGTCCTGCTCGAACTGGGCGGCAAGGCCCCGATGGTTATTCTTGAGGATGCCGATCTGGAAGGTGCCGTGAACGGTGCCGCATTCGGGGCGTTCATGAATCAGGGTCAGATTTGCATGTCCACCGAACGGATCATTGTGCACGAGAGCATCGCGGATGATTTCGCCCGCGCTTTTGCGGCCAAGGCGGCCAAGCTGCCCGCAGGCAATCCGCGCGACAAGGTCGTACTGGGCTCGCTCGTGACATTGGGCGCGGCAGAGAAAATGGACGGGATCATCGCAGATGCCGTGGCCAAGGGCGGCAAGGTGCTGGCCGGTGGCACGCGCGACGGGTCCGTGGTCACGGCGACCGTGATCGACAACGTCACGCCCGAGATGCTGATCTATCAAGAAGAGAGCTTTGGCCCGGTCAAACCCATTATCAGGGTGAAAGACGATGCTGAGGCTGTGCGCGTGGCCAATGACACCGCTTATGGTTTGTCGGCGTCCGTCTATAGCGCCGACATAAGCCGCGCGATGAAGATCGCCGATCAGATTGAAAGCGGGATCTGCCACATCAACGGCCCCACCGTCGGGGACGAGGCGCAGATGCCCTTCGGTGGCGTCAAGGACAGCGGCTATGGCCGCTTTGGCGGCAAGGCGGGGATCGACAGCTTTACCTCAACACGCTGGGTCACGATCGAAGACCCGGCACAGCATTACCCGTTCTAGCCATGGCTGATCTGGAACAGAACAAGCGCAATGTCATCGCATTCTACGAACAGATGTTCAACGACTGCGATCCGCGTGGTGCCGTAGCCGAATATGTGGGGGAGGAGTACATCCAGCATAACCCCCATGTGGAGACCGGCAAAGCCGGGTTCATCGCGTATTTCGAACGCATGGCGGCAGAGTTTCCGGGCAAGCGTGTCGTCATCAAACGCGCGCTCGCCGAAGGCTGCCACGTTGTTTTGCACTGCCACCAGGTCTGGCCGGATGGCCTTGAATACGCGGGTATCGACATTTTCCGGCTCAATGAGGGCGGGAAGATCACTGAGCATTGGGATGTCTTGCAGGAACTGCCGACGACCAGTGCTCACACCAACGGGATGTTCTGATGAATTTTCTCAAACGGCTGTTCGGATTGGGCCGAACCGAACCACAAAAACCCAAATCAACTGAAAGTCCAAAGGGAGGAAAAACCATGGCTGGAAGACTAGAAGGCAAAGTAGTGCTGCTCACAGGAGCGGGTGGCGGATTGGGGCAGGCGCAAGCGCGGCTGATGGCAAAGGAAGGCGCGATTTTGATGCTCGCTAACTTGCCCGAAGACCCGATTATCGCCGAAGGTAAACCCGCAACAGGTTTGTGGGACAACGCGCAAAACGTTGCCAAGGAAATCCGCGATGCTGGCGGCAAAGCCGATGTTGTCGCACTTGATGTGACCAAGGAAGACCAGTGGGACGCAGCGGTCGCTAAAACCGTTGCCGCCTTTGGCAAGCTGGACGTCCTGGTGAACAATGCGGGTATTTATTACCACGCGGGTCTGCTGGATCACACGGTCGAAAAATTCCATCAGATTGTGGGCGTAAACCAGCTGGGTACGTTGCTGGGTATGAAGGCCGCGGTTCCTGCGATGAAGGAAAATGGCGGCGGGTCGATCATCAACTTTGCCTCCATCTACGGCATCGCTGGTGCAGGCGTCTCAACCGCTTATCAATCCACCAAGGGTGCTGTCCGTCTGATGACCAAATCCGCAGCACTTGAGTTCGTGGGTGACAACATTCGCATCAACTCGATCTGTCCGGGCATGTTCGACACGAACCTGTTTGAATCCTCTGTCCCCAAGGAGGCATGGGGCCCGTTGGTCGATCTGGTGCCAATGAAGCGCTTCGGCAAGCCTGACGAGATTGGCTATGGCACCGTGTTCCTCGCCTCGGATGAATCCTCGTTCATGACGGGATCCGATCTGGTGATCGATGGCGGTTACACCTGCCCCTAACCAACAGGGGCCGCGCGGTGATGCGCGGCCCTCCCTTTTGTCTCAAGCAATCAGGACCAAACATGAAAACCCAAGTTGCAATCATTGGCGGTGGCCCATCGGGTCTCTTGTTGTCTCAGCTGCTGCACACACACGGGATCGACTCCATCGTGCTGGAGCGCAAGACCAAGGACTATGTGTTGTCACGCATCCGCGCGGGCGTGCTGGAGCGTGGCTTGGTCAGCTTGATGAAAGAGGCAGGCGTATCCGAGCGGATGGATGCCGAGGGCTATCCCCATCATGGCACCATGATCTCATATGGTGATGAGATGTTTCGTCTGGAATTTAGCGAGCACACGGGCCACGCGGTGATGGTCTATGGCCAGACCGAAGTGACGCGCGACTTGTATGATGCGCGTGAAAAGGCGGGTGGCAAGATTGAGTTCAACGTCGAGGATGTGGTGATCTGTGATGCCAAATCCGAGACGCCTTATATTACCTACACCATTGATGATGAGCCGCGCCGGATCGATTGTGATTTCATCGCCGGCTGCGATGGGTTCCACGGTGTCAGCCGCAAGACAATCCCTGAAGATGTGCGCACCGAGTTTGAGAAAGTCTATCCATTTGGATGGCTTGGCATCTTGTCTGAAACGCCGCCGGTGAATGACGAATTGATTTATGCCACGTCCGATCGCGGCTTTGCCCTATGTTCGATGCGCAATGAAAACCTAAGCCGTTATTACATCCAATGCGATATGTCAGACAGCGTTGATGACTGGACAGATGATGCGTTCTGGGCTGAACTCAAACGCCGCATTCCCGCCGATCAAGCCGCAAATCTTGTGACTGGTCCAAGTATTGAAAAATCCATCGCGCCTTTGCGCTCTTTCGTGTGTGAACCGATGCAATGGGGCAAGTTGTTTTTATGCGGTGACGCAGCCCATATTGTGCCACCTACGGGTGCTAAGGGATTGAACACTGCCGCCTCAGACGTGAACTATCTGTTCCGTGCGCTCTGCGACTTCTACGAAAACGGCGATAGTGCAGGGATCGAAGCCTATTCCGAAAAAGCACTATCGCGCGTCTGGAAGGCCGAGCGGTTTAGCTGGTGGTTCAGCTCCCTGATGCACCGCTTTCCCGATCAAGGCGGATTTGAGCAAAAGATGCAGTTGGCCGAACTCGCGTTTCTGCGGTCCAACAAATCGGCCCAACAGGCGATGGCGGAAAACTATGTAGGCTTGCCCTACTGATGCAAATTTTCGCACGTCCATATGGGGGATTACACTGGCGTGAAGACGGTGATCCGGCGGGGATGCCATTGGTGTTTGCAAACTCGCTTGGGACCGACTTGCGCCTGTGGGACCCGTTGTTGCCACATCTTGCGGCGGGCTGTCGCATCATCCGCTACGATCTGCCGGGACACGGACTATCCAGCGGCCCCGATGGCCCTTATGCGATGGAAGGTCTGGCGCAGGATGCGGCTGACCTGATTGAACATCTTGGAATTAGCAACCCGATTTTTGTTGGCTGTTCTATAGGTGGCATGATCGGTCAGGCCCTGGCTGCCACGCGCCCGGACCTGATTGACGGGTTGGTTTTGTGCAACACAGCGGCCCGAATGGGTAATGCAGCAATGTGGCAAGACCGGATTGCGCAGGTAAATGCAGCCAGTCTGGATACCATTGCAGATGCGATCATGGAGCGGTGGTTCAGCCCCGCCTTCCGCGCCACGCAGGACGTTGTTTTGTGGCGCACGATGATGGCGCGCACGTCGGCTGCGGGCTATGTTGGGTGCTGCCATGCGCTCGCGGATGCCGATTTCACCCAGTCAAACCCGAAACTCGACATGCCCGTTTGTGCTGTTTCTGGAGAGCTGGATTTGGCTTGCCCTCCTGACCACGTCCGCGCAACTGCGGCTTCGGTCAAAGCCGCATCATACCACCAGATTGCAGATATCGGGCATCTGCCGAGCATTGAGGCCCCCGCCACATTGGGCCGATTGATTTCAGATTTTATCGACGAGGTACATCACGATGGATCGTAAAACAGCAGGCATGAAAATACGGCGTCAGGTTTTGGGCGATGCCCACGTTGACCGCGCAGAGGCGGCAAAAGGCCCGTTGGACACCGCTTTCCAAGACCTAATCACCGAAGGGGCGTGGGGCACGGTCTGGGCAAGCGATGGTATCGCACAGCGTGAGAGATCCATGTTGACATTGGCCTTGCTGGCAGCGCTTGGCAACTTTGACGAACTGCCGATGCACATTCGGGCCACCGCCCGCACAGGGGCAAGCAAGCAAGACGTGGTCGAGGCGTTCCAGCATGTCGCAATTTATGCGGGCGTACCTCGGGCGAACCGCGCTTTGCATATCGCCAAAGAGGTGTTTGCCGAAATGGAGAAAGGAGACACGCCATGAGCGCGCTAAAACCACTCAAACCCCGCGACCGCGATTGGCACCCGCCTGCAGATACGCCTGACTACAAAACCACCCGTGCGCGTGCGCCGCGTCAGCCCTTGGTGTACCTGCCGCAAACCGCAAGTGATCTGTCTGGGCCGACCTTTGGCCACGACGATATTTTGCCGGGCGATAGTGATTTGCTGACCAATTACGCAGCTCCCGGAAGCAGCGCCATTGGGCAACGCATTTTGCTGCATGGCCATGTGCTGGATGAAGATGCGCGGCCAATCCCGGACACGCTTGTCGAAATCTGGCAAGCCAACGCGGGTGGGCGTTATCGTCACAAAAACGACAGCTACCTTGCGCCGCTTGACGATAATTTTGGCGGATGTGGGCGTGCGCTGACGGATGGGACAGGGGCTTACCGCTTCCAAACGATCCTGCCTGCACCTTATCCGTGGCCCAACGGTCCAAATTCTTGGCGGCCCGCACATATCCACTTTTCGGTCTTTGGGACCGCCTTCGCGCAGCGCCTGATCACGCAATGCTATTTTGAAGGAGACCCGCTGATTGTACATTGCCCGATTGCCAAAGCGATCCCGAGTGCGGCGGCAATTGATCGGCTTGTTGCCCGCCTTGATCTGGAAGCTGCGACACCGTTTGACATGCTCGCCTACCGGTTCGACATCGTGTTGCGGGGACGGGAGGCCACGCTTTTTGAAAACCGCAAGGAGGGGATGTGATGAGCACGGATTTCAAGGAAACACCGTCCCAAACTGCTGGCCCCTACGTGCATATCGGGCTGATGCCGCAGGACTGCGGCGTGTCAAAGCCTGCGCAATTGGGTGCTTTGCGTCCAACCGGCACGCAGCCCATCGAGATCACAGGAACCGTTTGGGACGGCGATGGCGCGCCGGTCAAAGACGTGCTGATTGAAGTTTGGCAAGCAGATGAGCAGGGCCAGACCACGACCGATGGCCATGCGTATTGGCAGCGGGTTGCCTCCGACTTTGAAACGGGCAAGTGGCAGATCAACACGGTGAAACCCGGCACCATCGGCAATGCCGCCCCTCATCTTACACTCTGGATCGTGGCACGAGGGGTTAACATCGGCTTGCACACGCGGCTCTACTTCCCAGACGATGCGCTTGATGCTGTCTTGCAATCGCTCCCTGTGGACAGACGCGCAACGCTGCTCGCGCAGCAAGACGGCAATAATCCCGCGCGTTACACCTTCAACATTCACCTGCAAGGTGACAAGGAAACGGTTTTTTTTGATGTCTAGGAACACACAAAACCCCTGTATTATCTGCGTGGCCATCACAGGATCGCTGCCCCGCAAAGCGGACAACCCGGCCGTCCCCACCAGCGTCAGCGAACAAATCGAAAGCACGCAGGCCGCATTTGAGGCCGGTGCAAGCATCGCGCACTGCCACGTGCGCGAGGACGATGAAACACCCAGCTCTGACCCAGTTAAATTTGCCCTGCTCAAGGAAGGGATTGAGACCCATTGTCCGGGTATGATCGTGCAGTTGTCAACCGGCGGTCGGTCCGGTGCAGGCCAAACCCGAGGTGGGATGCTGCCGCTGGCACCGGATATGGCCTCGCTATCAGTTGGATCGAACAACTTTCCCACGCGGGTCTATGAAAATCCGCCCGATCTGGTGGACTGGCTGGCGTCAGAGATGCGCAAGTACAAGGTCAAACCCGAGATCGAGGCCTTTGATCTCAGCCATATTCACCATGCGGTCATGATGAATCGGGACGGGCGCATCCCCGGCAAACTTTATATTCAGTTCGTGATGGGTGTGAAAAATGCGATGCCCGTCGACAAGGATGTCTTTGATTACTACATCGAAACTGTCGAACGGTTGGTACAGGATGCGCAATGGTGTGCCGCAGGCATTGGCCCGCATCAGACTACACTCAATGAATGGGCCATTGCTGCCGGGGGTCATACACGCACCGGACTGGAAGACAATATCCGCATGGATCGTGACACCCTTGCGCCGTCAAACGCTGCATTGGTGCGACGGGCCGCCGAATTGTGTGATAAATACGAACGCCCCGTCGCTACCTGGCAAGAGGCGAGGCAAATTCTTGAGCTGCCGTTGCGTGCAGGTTGAGCGATGACCCCTGATCCGTTTTCACACCCTATCATGGGTGGGCTTTATGGTGATCGCGAGATTGGCGCCTTTTTGGGTGTCGATACGACCTTGCAAAATATGCTTGCTGTCGAGGCGGCCTATGCGCACGCCTTGGGACAAGCGGGCAAAGTCCCGATCAAAGTCGCGCAGCGCGCTGCCGAAGAGATTGCGACCTGCCAGCTTAACCTCGCTGATCTGCGTCAGGGCATGGCCGTCGACGGTGTCTGCGTCCCTGCGATGGTCAGGCAGTTAAAAACCAAACTGCCGGACGACCTGCATGTTGCCTTGCATAGTGGTTTGACTTCTCAGGATGTGATTGACACCGCGTTGATCCTGTCACTGGTGCCGATCTTGGCCATATTTGAGACACGGCTGAAGGTGTTGGAAGCCGCGCTCAGCTCTTTAATTGATCAATTCGGGGCGCAGCCCCTGCAAGGTCGCACAAGAAAGCAGGCGGCTTTGCCGATCACTGTCGCGGATCGCATTGCAGCTTGGACGAGACCGCTTGCTCGCCACTTAAAGCGGCTTGATCAAATGAAAACGGATTTATTGGCGCTCCAGCTTGGCGGGCCTGTTGGAACCCGAGAACAGTTGAATCCCGAGATCGCAAGGCATCTTGCCCATGGTCTTGGCCTCTTTGACCCAGGTTCGGCATGGCACACAGACCGCAGCGCACTTACGGATTTTGCCGATTGGCTGTCGCTGGTCACGGGCGGGATTGGTAAAATCGGTGAAGACATATGCTTGATGGCGCAGCAGGGCTTCGACGAGATCTCTGTTGCAGGCGGGGGTACGTCCTCGGCCATGGCGCACAAGGCAAACCCGATCCTTGCAGAAACGCTGGTGACACTGGCGCGCTACAATGCGACGCAACTGCCCGGCATGCATCACGCTTTGGTGCATGAACAGGAACGCTCCGGCAGCGCATGGGCGCTGGAATGGATGGTTTTGCCATCAATGATAGTGGCCACGGGAACGGCCCTGAACACGGCGATCAGTTTGTGCGGGAACATTAAACAGATGGGGAAATGGGATGGCAAAAGCCTCAGCTAGGGTTCAGCCAACCAAGACGAATGTTGGAAATATCTATATGCTCGAAATCTAGAGTTACTAGTCAGAATGACCGGTTCGGTGAAATGTGCCGCTTTGCTCAATAAGCCCCGCTGCACAAGCGAAAGCATTCTGCGCTAGCAATAGCCGCAGCTGCACAAGTCCGGTTTGTCCCGCATAGCGGGCATCTGTACTCACTCCGACGCGTTCGCCAACTCAGGCAGAAACCGCTGCTCATAGTCCGACCCAACCAGCGGCCCGGCAAACCGGTAGAGCACCGTGCCGTCCCCATCCACGATGAAGGTTTCGGGCGGTGCCGTCACCCCCCAGTCGATCGCCACCCTGCCGCGCAGATCGAACCCGGTTGCAAAGAACGGGTTGTCATAGTCCACCAGATAAGACCCGGCCTGATCCTGCTGATCGCGGAAATTGATGCCTGCGACGCGGTAGCCTTGGGCCTCTAAATCCAACAGGTTCGGGTGTTCCGCCCGGCATGGCGGGCACCAGCTGGCCCAGAAATTCACGATAGTCACATCGCCTGATCGCAGGTCATCATCCGTCAGTTGCGCGGTCCCCTGAACCGCCTCAACCGGGACCGCAGGGGCCGGCTGCCCGAGATAGGTTGATTGCCGCTCATCCGGATTCTCGCGCAATATGCCCGCAACAGCCAGTCCGGCAAATGCAGCAAAGAGCACGGGCGGCAGGATCATCAGAGGGGACAATCTAGCCATTTTTCTCGACCTTCCTCAGGGCCGCGCGAATGCGGACATAGCGCCGCCAGCTCAGCCCGACAATGCCCGCAAGCAGCGCGATGCTGACAGCATAGGCCGATAGCACTTCGGTCGCGTATTGACCCAGATCAGGCACGGTTTGCCCTCGCTTGCAGGGCGCGGATGCGACGCGCGCGAATTTCAGTCCGGGTGCGCATCAGCACCAGCGCAACGAATAACAAAACGAACCCGGCGATACACGCCAATAGCGGGAACCAGAACACATCGGCCACGTTTTCCTCCTTATCCAGCGACAGGGACGCGCCTTGATGCAGGCCCTGGTTCCAGAAATTCACCGCATAGCGCGACAGGATCGCAAATACCGATCCCACCATGCACAGCACACTTGTCAGGTCAGCCGCGGTGTCGGGATCCTCGATTGCTTCCCACAAGGCGATATAGCCCAGATAGAACAGAAACAGGATCAGAAATGATGTCAGCCGTGGGTCCCAGGCCCAATATGTCCCCCACATGGGCTGCCCCCAGATCGCACCGGTGAAGAGCGCGATCAATGTCATCGTCAGCCCCACTGGCGCCGCCGCCCGCGCCGCCAGGGCCGAGACATGATGCCGCCTTATCACCCAGATCAGCGACGCCACAAGCATCATGACCCAGGCATTGATCGCCATCATGGCCGCTGGCACATGCAGATAGATAATCTTGACCGTCGACCCCTGCCGGAAATCATCCGGTGTAAAGAAAAAGCCCCAGACCAGCCCCACAAGCAGGCAGGCCGCCGACAAGGCACAGCACCAGCGCAGCACCGGCGCGGTCCAGCCCATGAACTTTTTCGGATTGGCAAATTCCCACAACGACATCCGGCTTATCTACCCTACTCTTCCCATGCATCAATCCCCGATCACCGCAGATTGATGCGCAAAACTGCCGCAGTCGCAAAAGGCAGCAGCGCAAAGCATCCTGCCGTGATCCCGCCCAACAACAGCAGCGCGCCGGTCGGGTCCAGCCCATCCGCGCCCCGCCGCACCGCCTCGGCCCCAAAGATCAGCGTGGGCACATAAAGCGGCAGGACCAGAAGCGACAGCAAAAGCCCGCCCCGCCGCAGCCCCACCGTCAGCGCCGCCCCGAACGTGCCGATCATCGACAAGGCTGGCGTGCCGATCAGCAGCGACAGCAGCAAAAAAGGATACGCATCCGGCGCAAGCGACAGCAAAAACCCCAGCGCAGGTGCCGCGATTGTCAGTGGCAGGCCGGTCGTCATCCAATGCGCCAAGGCCTTGATCAGTCCCACCGCCTCTAGCGGCAGCGGTGAGGTCGCCAGCAGCGGCAGCGACCCATCCTCGAAATCCAATGCAAAGATCCGGTCCAGCGACAAAAGTGCGGCCAGCAAGGAGGCCACCCACAACATCCCCGGCGCAATCCGCTGCAGCAACGCGGTTTCCGGCCCGACCCCAAAAGGCACAAGGACCACAACGATCAAAAAGAACGCAAGCCCCAGCCCAAAGCCGCCCCCTGCCCGGATCGCCAGACGCAAATCGCGCCGCAGCAGCGCAATCACAAGAATGCCTCGTCTGCGCCATCTGCGGCATCCAAAGGGGCTTTGAAGGGGCTCAGATCAAGTTCTGGCGCGCTAAGTCCCAGATCAATATGCGTCGCGACAACGGCGCAACCGCCTGCCCCAAGATGGTGATCCTGTAGCCAGTCAGCAAACAGCTTTACCGAAAACCGGTCTAGTGAGACGGTCGGTTCATCCAGAAACAGGACCTTGCGACCGATGACCCCCAGACGGGCCAGACCAAGGCGGCGCTTTTGCCCGGCTGACAATGTGCCGCCAAGCCGGTCCTGCAAGTCGACCAAATCAAACTTGGACAGGCTTGCCGCAACAAGATCACGGGTGCCGTGTATGTCGGCCCAGAACGTCAGGTTTTCGGTCACCGTCAACGCAGCCTTGATCCCATCGGCGTGGCTGGCATAGGCGCCTGTATCCTCGGGATACGCGATCTGCCCGCTGGCTGCCGGCTGCAACCCGGCTAGGGCGCGCAGCAGCGTTGTTTTCCCGATGCCGTTCGGCCCCCGCAAGATCAGCGCCTGTCCCGCTGCCACTTCAAAGCTGACATCTGACAGGACCGGCACGCCACCGCGGGCGCAGGACAGGCCCGAAACACGCAGCATCCTAGACCGGGATCAGCGCAACCGCCACGCGCCGCCCTTCTGACAACAACACATTGTAGGTCCGACAGGCGGCTGGTGAGGCCATCGGCTCAACCCCGATATGCGCATCATCAAAGGCCTTGCGAAAATCAGCTGGCAGATGCGCAATCTCGGCACCGGTCCCGACAAAAATGACATCCACCTGATCTGCCATATCCAGCAATGTGGCGATGTCATCGTACCCCCCCCAGGGTTTCACCCCGGACGGAAACAGCGCAATCGGGCCGTCCACGCGTTCGCCGGCGATGCGAAAGAAGCCGGGGCCATAGCCCTCGATCGGGACACTGTCATTATAGTCGATTTCATTCAGACGCATGGGCAGCCCCTATGTGTCGATATGGCCGTACCGGGTGCCGGCGCTGGGGTCTTTCTTGGACCAGTCGCGCTTGACCCCGAGAACCAGCAAAAGGGCCGAGGCCACAAAGATGGAGGAATAGGTCCCGATCACCACGCCCCAGATCATCGCAAACACAAAGCCACGGATCACGTCGCCACCCAACACAAACAGCGAAATAAGCGCCAGCAACGTGGTGACAGATGTCATCAATGTCCGGCTGAGGGTTTCGTTGATGGACAGGTTCAGCACCTCTTTGAGGTCCTTTTTCTTGTATTTGCGCAGGTTCTCACGAACCCGGTCAAAGACAATCACGGTGTCATTGATTGAATAGCCGACAATCGTCAGCAATGCGGCAATAATTGCCAGATCAAACTTGATCTGCAGTTCCGAGAAAATACCGATGGTCAGGATCACGTCATGGGTCAGGGCCAGCACCGCACCCACCGCAAACTGCCATTCAAACCGCAGCCAGATATAAGCCAGGATCGCCAACACAGCCAGCGCAACAGCCAGGGCGGCGGTTTGGATCAACTCGCCCGATACTTTGGGCCCAACCGATTCCACAGATGGGAAAGTCATCGCCGGATCAACGCCTTGCAGCGCGCTTTGAATAGCGGAAATCGTCTCGGAGGCGATGCGCTCATCCCCCTCCTGAGCCTGAACACGCACCATCGCGACATTCTGGTTTTCGTCAAAATTCGGATCGAAAACCTCGGTAATAGATACATCGCCCAGATCCAGCGGCTCAAGCGCGCCGCGGTAGGCTGCAACGTCAACAGGCTGCGCCGACTGGGTCCGGATGCTTGTGCCGCCCTGAAAGTCGATGCCAAAATTCAGCCCCTGAATCATGAAAGACCCAAACGCCACAACCATCAGCACCATCGAGATACCAAGCCACAGCTTGGCCCGGCTAAAGAAGTCAATCTTGGTATTCTCGCGAACCAGCTTCAGACGCATATCAAACCTCGATTGTCTTTGGACGGGTGCGCCCAAACCAGATCGCAATGATCGACCGGGTCACGAAAATAGCGGTAAACACCGATGTTATGATCCCGAAACCCAATGTGACGGCAAAACCGCTGACCGGGCCGGACCCCATGGTGAACAGAATAACCGCCGTGATGAATGTGGTGATGTTGGCATCCACGATGGATGACAACGCCTTTTCATACCCCAGCTCGATTGCGCGCGCCGGTCCCTTGGCCGTCTTCAGCTCTTCCCGGATTCGTTCGAACACGATCACATTGGCATCAACCGCCATCCCGATAGTCAGCACGATACCGGCAATACCCGGCAGTGTCAGCGTGGCGCCGACAATACTGAGCAGGCCAAAAATCAGGCCGACATTGATGATCAGCGCAATATTGGCAAAGACGCCAAAAAGCCCGTAGCTGAGGATCATGTAGATCAGAATAGCCAATCCGGCGACGATACAGGCGATCTTGCCCGCATCAATACTGTCCTGCCCCAGTTCGGGGCCAATGGTGCGTTCTTCCAGAAATGTCAGCTCGGCCGGGAGGGCACCTGCACGCAGAAGCACCGCCAGATTGGTGGCCTCTTCAACGCTGAAATTGCCGGTGATAATGCCCGATCCACCGGGGATATGGCTTTGGATCGTGGGGGCCGAGATCACCTCGTCATCCAGCACAATCGCAAATGGCGAGCCGATATTTTCCAGCGTGAAATCACCAAATTTCCGGGCCGCAGATGTGTTGAACCGGAACGCAACGGCGGGTCGGCCATTCTGGTCGAAATCAAGCTGCGCATTTTCCAGATCCTCGCCGGTCACAACCGGACGACTTTCAAGAATGTAATATGTTCCCGGGTTATCAATGGATGGCACGATCGTGTTGCCGCTACCGGGCGATTGGTTTGCATCGCCGGTCACGTTGACAACCGGATTGAAGGTCAGCTGTGCGGTTGTGCCAAGAAGTTCGATAATCTCTTGGGCCGATCCGACACCCGGCACCTGCACCAGAACCCGTTCGCCACCCTGCCGCTGGATCGTCGGCTCGCGGGTGCCGACCTCATCAATACGGCGGCGAATGATTTCCAGCGTCTGCGCCATCGTGCGCTCGTTCATTGCCAGCAGTTCCGCTTCGCTCAGCGTGATCGTCAGGATGGTCCCACTGACCGAAACCTCGATATTGTTAGACAATGTGCCGGTGAACGAGGGCACAGGCTGGCTGAGCCCCCGGATCAGTTCAAACGCGCGGTTAACGCCGCCCGGTTCGGAAATGCGCACGCGCAATTCGTCGGGCGGGCTGTCCTCGCGGGTGACAAGGCCGACCGTGTCACGCTCTGCCACCAGAACATCCCGGACCTCGGGCCAGAACCCTTCCATGAATGATGCATGGACATCGGACAGCTTCACCTCGACAAGCAGATGCGCACCGCCCCGCAGATCAAGTCCCAGATTGACCAGACCCGACGGCAGAAACGCAGGCCAACCAGCCGCCATCTGCTCGACCTCCGGCGCTGTGGCGCCATTGTCGATCAGGGCCTGCGGATTGGTCAGCGCGTCATTGTGCCCTTCTACCCGGCCATAGAACCCGTTGGGCATGGCAAATGTCAGGCCGACAATGACGGTCAGCCAGATCATCACTTGCTTGGCGAAAGAGATTTGAAGCATCAGATCAGGTTTTCGCAGGTTCGGTCTTGTTCATCACGGTTGTGATCGTCGATTTGATCACCCGCACCTTGACGCCATCGGCGATTTCGACCTCGACCTCGTTACTGTCATCCTTGACCTTCACGACCTTGGCGACCAGCCCACCCTGCGTGATCACCTGATCGCCGCGCCGCAGGGCGGCAAGCATGGTCTGGTGTTCCTTCAGTTTTTTCTGCTGCGGCCGGATCAACAAGAAGTACATGATCGCAAAGATCACCAAAAGAAGTATCAGATCAGCTGGTCTCATATCCCGTCCCTTATTGGTCTTAGCCGGCGTTAAAGTCGCGGCAACTTATGTCCGCCACCTGCGAATGGCAACAAGCCTTTCACGCCATATGGGGGCAGCTTTTGGGGAAAGCAATCGGTGGGCGCTGAATTTGCAGAAACCGTGATGCGGACACCAACAACAGCCCAAAGACGAAAAGAGCTCGCAGTATAGCGAGCCCTCAGTTTTTGTTTAATGATATGCGCTTAGAAATATGATCCTGAACCCATCAGACTGTCGTCAGTCGTGTCTTGCTCAAACTGGTTATCAAGCCGCAGGCGGTCGCCCATTTCAAAGGATATGGCTGCCTGGATGCGATCAACCTTTTCGAATTCGTCGCCAAAATCAATTTGGCCATAGTTGACGTCTATCCATGCGCCATCGACAAATTCGTACCCGCCGCCAATCGTGTAAAACGATACATCAAATTCTTCGTCACCAACAACCGTTTCGTACAGCGCCGAGATACGGAACATATCTGCAACCTTGTAGCTGCCGCGCACCGCAAAAAAACCGGACTCAGCCTCTGTGTTGCTTTGATAATATGCGCGCGCATCGATCAGGTCGTTGTCGTAGTCAGTGCTCAGCATATAACCCGTGCCATCAAACTCGGAGTCCTTCCAAATCACGGCCCCAAGCTCCACTTCGGGCGTGACCGATACCTGGCCGTTCAGAATGGTACTAATGTTGTCTTCTTCGAAGTCGAGCTGTGCGACGCGCACGCCAATCCCGAATTGGTCAGTCGTGTACTGGCCAAAGAATTCTGCGCCATTGGTGTCCTCATCGCCGAATGACGCCCCAGTCAGACCAAGACCGGCCATGATCTCTGGCGTTGCCACAAAACCAGCCCAAACGTCGTAGACAGTGAGGCTGCTTTCATCGCTGACATCTACCGCAAAGTTTGTTAAATTCGCGCCCAGAACAAACTGGTCAATGCTATATTCAAACTCACCTTGGAAAACACTTGTCTTGATATCGTCAGCGCCTGAATCGTCGCTGAAATTGTTGAGGTCATAGCTGAAGCGGGCATAGTTGAGGCCATCGGCCATCGCGGTACCCGCGGTCAGCGCCAAAATCGCTGTCGTTGTTATTGTTCTAATCATTAACTTTCCCTTCGTAATGATTACAATTGCATGTGATTTTCTGCAGCGCGTTGCAATCTTTGTGTAATGCAAAACAGTGCGTGTTGCATTATGGCGCCAACCGCAGATTGCATAAGACCCAAGTGTTCAATTCGCCAACCAGCTGTCGGGCAACGCGTTTTGGGGCCACGCTGTACCAGCGCAAGTCTGACTGTTGTTTTCCGGTTCACTCCGCCACCGCAATCGGGCATATCACCGGCACCAAAGCACCAAAAAGGACCGGACCCATGCATGATATCCGCACCATCCGTGACAATCCCGCTGCCTTTGATGCAGCCCTGTCGCGCCGTGGGATTGCGCCAATGTCCGCGGATATCCTTGCGATGGACGAAGCCCGACGCGCCAAGATCCAGGCCGCAGAAACCGCGCAGGCCGAGGCAAACAAGGCCGCCAAAGAGGTGGGTGCCGCAAAGGGACGCGGCGATGAGGCCGAATTTGAACGGCTCCGCGCGCTGGTCGCTGAAAAGAAATCCCAGATTGCCGCGCTGAATGACGACGCCAAGGCGGATGATGCCGCCCTCAGGGATCTGTTGATGGGCATCCCCAACCTGCCGCATGATGATGTCCCCGACGGCGCGGACGAAGAGGATAACGTCGAAATCCACCGTTTCGGCAACGTTCCGAATTTCGCATTTGACCCGTTAGAGCATTATGACATCCCCGGCATTCGGCCCGGTATGGATTTCGAAACGGCGGCCAAGCTGTCGGGCAGTCGTTTTGTGCTGATGTCGGGTGCTGTCGCGCGCCTGCACCGGGCGCTGGCCCAGTTCATGCTGGACACCCATGTCGAAGAACATGGGCTGGTCGAGACGATCACACCCGTCCTTGTCCGCGAAGAAATGATGTATGGCACCGGTCAATTGCCGAAATTTGGCGAAGACAGTTATCAGACCACCAACGGGTGGTGGTTGATCCCTACCGCAGAGGTTACATTGACCAATATCGTTAATGGCCTGACCGTCGACGAAAGCTACCTGCCCCGCCGATACGTGGCCCATACCCAATGTTTCCGGTCCGAGGCCGGATCAGCAGGGCGCGACACATCAGGCATGCTGCGCCAGCACCAGTTTGAAAAGGTCGAAATGGTCAGTGTGACAACCCCCGATGCAAGTGCGGCCGAGCATCGGCGGATGACAAAATGCGCCGAGGCCATCCTCGAAAAGCTGGAATTGCCCTATCGCACGGTCGTCCTTTGCACGGGCGATCTGGGTGCGGGCATGCGAAAGACACATGATATCGAAGTGTGGCTACCCGGACAAAACACCTATCGCGAGATTGCGTCGGTTTCGGTCGCGGGTGACTATCAGGCGCGTCGGATGAATGCCCGCTACAAGCCCGCCGAGGGTGGCAAACCGCAATTTTTGCATACGCTAAACGGTTCGGGTCTTGCGGTGGGGCGGACCCTGATCGCGGTGGTCGAAAACGGCCAGCAAGAAGACGGGTCAGTTGATCTGCCCGCCATCCTGCATCCCTATTTGCGTGGCAAAACGCGGATCACGCCTGACGGACAACTGGCGTAGTGTCATCATTGGCGGCGGCTGGCATCTCATCTGCCAGCAATGCCGCCAGCACCAGTTTGACCGTGTCGGGTTGATAAACCCCCGCCAGCCTGCGCGCGCGTTCACGAACCGACCAATGCACCGAACCCGGATCGTCCGGACCCTTGCGCCATTTGCGCAGATGCGGCGCAACCGCATAGACAAGGCCTGGATCGGTCAGTTCCTTGGTTTCAAACAAGGCGTCACCATCATGGTCCGGCAGCTTGGGCGTTTCCTTGATCGCCAGCCCGACATCCCGGGCCCCATCGGCAATGAATGACAGCGGGTAAGACACAAGACCGCGGCTGTCACTGCTGCCGCCCACGATGCTGTGGCTGCCAATGAACCAGACCTGCTGGTAAGGGCGGGTCTCGCTGATGTCGCCCTTGTTCAGCCCATCTGGCCCGGTCAGGTTGTTCCATAGGGAGGGCTCGTAAAAGACCCGCTGCTCATCAAGGGCAACCGCGTGCCGGGCTGATTTGACAAGGCTGGACAGTTCGGTGTCATGAAACTTGTAGCGCCAGTTCCATAGCCGCGCCAAGGGGCCAACCAGCCCTTCGGGTATTCCCAGCGCGCCGACAGTATCCCAGACCCCCAGATAGGCGATATTCACGATATGCCCGCCCTCATTGCCATCGGCGATGCGGCGGGTCAGATCCTTTTCTGACGTGGCAACATTGGGCGACAGACGTTGCCGGATGGGCCAGACGATATCCCCGTCAGGATGATTTTTCTTGCCGGCCTTCTTGTAGACCTGCCATGCGCGGGCAAGCTTGACGACGCCGATATCTTCCTTGGGGATAATCCCGCATTTCCGGATCATGCCCGCAAGCGAACGGGCGGTGTAGGCACCGCGGGAAAATCCGAAAATGTAGATCTTGTCGCCTTCCTCGTACACGCGGCACAGCTCGGCATAGGCCTGTTTCACATTCCGGGCCAATCCCCAGCCAAATGCGCCCCCGGCCAATTTGTTGACCCAGGTTTTGATGGTCGACCCCAACTTGCCCACGCCGACGCCGGGCATATAGATCACGACTTGCTTGTCATCATCTGCACAACTCTGGGACACGCGAAATACACTGGTCGGTTCCGGCATTGTGGGCGAATTCCACGTGCCGTCGCAAAATATTGCTATGTTTTTCATCTCAAATGCTCCCTTGAATGCAGGAATGTTGACGCAACGGCATCAAAGCAGCAAGTCTGCATTTCCTGACCCGGTCAAGAATTGATCTGGAACCGATGGCAGGTCAGCTTAGTTTGCTGTTCATGAAACACACCTTCGCATATGTGACCCTCGCCCTGACGATCAGCTTTGTCGTCTCTCCCGCACTCACGGATCCGTTCAGCGGTTTCCGGGCCGATCAACTGCCGATTCCGCAAATTGACCCACCTGTTCAGCCTGCAGGATATGCTTTTGCAATCTGGGGGCTAATCTACGCCTGGCTGCTGGTCTCTGCCCTGTTCGGGGTGTGGAAGCGGGCCGATGACGCAGGGTGGACAGCCGCCCGCCTGCCTTTGATCGCAAGCCTGGCAATTGGGACCCCATGGCTGGCCGTTGCCAATACAAGCGCCATCTGGGCGACGGTTATGATCTTTGCGATGGCCGTCACAGCGATTGCGGCGCTGATGCGCAGCCCGGCCTATGACAGGTGGTGGTTGCGCACGCCCGTCGCCATCTACGCCGGATGGTTGACGGCGGCGTCCTTTGTGTCGTTGGGCAGTACTGCGGCTGGATACGGGCTTGTGACGGACGCGCTGGGATGGGCCTATCTGGGTATCGCGCTGGCCGCAGGCAGCGCAGGATATGTCCTTTGGCGCACGGGGTCGGTCGCTTACGGCGCAACGGTGATCTGGGCGCTTATCGCCGTCATCGTGGCAAATGGCGCCGAGCTGATCGGCGTCAGCAGCGCCGCCACCGCAGGGATCGTCGTGATCAGCGCGTTGATTGCGCGCAACGGCATTACCGCTCAGCCGGTCCCTTCTTAAGGTGTTTGGACAGGCGCGAGGGCTGCGATGACTTCTTGTCCTTATAGGGGTTCTTGTCACCCTGATCGCGCAAATACAGGCGGATCGGCGTTCCGGGCATATCAAAATCGACACGTAAGCCATTGATAAGGTATCGCTTATAGCTTTCTGGCATCATGTCGGGATGCGAGGTCATGACAACAAATGCCGGTGGCCGGGTCTTGACCTGCGTCATGTAACGCATCTTGATCCGTTTGCCGCCGGGTGCGGGCGGCGGGTGCTGTTCCAGCATTCCGGTCAGCCACCTGTTCAGGTTGGCGGTGCTGATCCGGCGGTTCCAGACATCATGCGCGCGCATAATCGCCTGCTGCAAACGGTCCAGCCCCTTGCCCGTCTTTGCCGATACGGTCACCAGCGGGGCGCCACGAAGCTGAGGCAACAGCCGCTCGAAGCTTTCGCGCAATTCACGCAATTTGACCTGTTTGTCGTCCTCGATATCCCATTTGTTCACCGCAACAACAACCGCACGGCCCTCACGCTCTGCCAGATCGGCGATGCGCAAATCCTGTTGCTCGAACGGAATTTCGACGTCCAGCAAGACAACAACCACCTCGGCAAACTTGACGGCCCGCAAGCCGTCGGAGACAGACAGTTTTTCCAGCTTTTCCTGTACCTTGGCCTTCTTGCGCATGCCGGCGGTGTCGAAGATGCGCATCGGCACGCCGTCCCAATCCTGCTGCACAGAAATCGCGTCACGGGTGATACCCGCCTCCGGCCCGGTCAAAAGGCGCTCTTCACCGATGATCTTGTTGATCAGGGTCGACTTGCCCGCATTGGGGCGGCCAACAACGGCAATCTGCAAAGGCTTGGCGCGTGTGGGAATACGGGCGGCGTCCTCATCATCTTCACCGACATCCACGTCAATTTCGGGGGCATCTGCAGCGGCGCGTTCCGCACCTTTTTCGGCGATGGGGCGCAGGACATCCAAAAGCTCGCCCATACCCTCGCCATGCTCGGCCGACATGCGAATGGGTTCACCCAACCCCAGCGCATATGCCTCGAGTATCGAGGCATCGGCGGCTTTGCCTTCGCCCTTGTTGGCCGCAAGGATCACATTGGCGTTCTTCTTGCGCAGAATATCGGCAAAGACCTCATCCGCAGGCAGCACCCCTGCCCGCGCATCAATCATGAACAGGCAGACATCGGCCATCTCGACGGCGCGCTCGGTCAGGCGGCGCATGCGGCCCTGAAGGCTGTCATCCGTCGCCTCTTCCAGCCCGGCGCTGTCAATCACCGTAAAGCGCAAATCAGCCAGACGGCCTTCGCCTTCGCGCAAGTCGCGGGTCACGCCCGGTTGATCATCCACAAGCGCAAGCTTGCGGCCGACCAGTCGATTGAACAAAGTCGATTTGCCCACATTGGGACGGCCCACAATGGCGAGGGTGAAGGTCATATCAGCGCTCCTGACGGGTTCAGACCGTGCGCCTACACCAAATATTCGTCAACGAAAAGCGTGCAATTGACCGGTTTTGCTGACCACGTAGAGCGTCTGCCCCGCAACAACCGGATGTGACGCGGCACCGCCTTCGATGGCGATATCCCCCAGCGCACCGCCGGATCGCGGATCAAACTGCCGGATCACCCCGTCCGACGAGGCGACAATCAGCCGTCCGCCCGCAAGGATCGGGCCGTAATGGGCAACGATGCGGTTTTGCCGGCGGGTATTTTCCCCCCGGAAGGTCGGCAAGGACGTGCGCCAGATCGGCTGGCCGGTGCTTGCGTCCAGACGTACCAGCTGGTTCAGATCATTGACAAGAAACAGACTGCCCCCCGCCGGCCAGACAGGGCTGATCGCGCCCTCGCCCGCAGTCCAAAGCCTGTCACCGTTAAATGTGTCGAACGCGGCAACACGACCGCCAAAATTCGCGACATAGACGCGGTTGCCTTCGATCACCGGATCACCGCCAATATCAGTGATCACCGAGGCCGCCCGGCCCAACCGTTCGCCTGATATCACGCTGGACCAACGACGCAGGCCACCTTCTGGGAAGGTGGCGATGATTTCGCCCGATGGAAAGGGCAGGATCGCGATACTGTCATTGACTGCGGGCGCTGCACCGCTGGAAAAATTGGCTGTCGATGGGGTGCCGGATACCTGCCATTGAACCCGGCCATTTGTCGGCTCAAGCGCCCAGGCGGTGCTGTCGCGGGCAATCACATAGACCAGCCCGCCGCGCACGGTCGGGGGCGCCAGCGCCGGCGCGTCGAGGTCCTGCACCCAGCGCGTTTCACCGCTTGCGGCGTCCAGCGCCGTGACCGCGCCAAACGCGGATGTCACATAAAGCTGCCCGCCGCTGACGGCCAGCCCGCCACCGGATGCATCCGACAGGTTATCGCTTCCCGGCGCGACATTGCGTTGCCAGAGCAACTGACCGGCGGTCGAGGTTGCAGATACTGTCGCCCGCGCATCCAGCGTGTAGATCACCCCACCGGCAACAACCGGATCGGCAGTGATCCGCGCCCTGCGGCTGTCGCCTTCGCCGATGGCGGTCACAAAGACAGGCTGCAGGTTGCTGCCAAGTGCAGGATGCGGGATCAGATGATCCGCATCACCGTTCCGGTGTGTCCAGTCCGCGTTTGCACGGGGGGAGGTCAGGCTGACGGCCCGCACCTGATTGACCTCCTGCGCCTGTGCGCGCAGGTCGAAACGCTCGCCCGGCAGGATCAGATCCTCCTCGGTACATCCAGCCAGGACGGTCAGGGCCACACCGGCAGAGATCAGAAATTTCGCGCTCACTGAGGTGTCCAATCCTGCTTTATTCGGTCTCGGTCTGCGTCTCGGGCTCGGGCAACGGCTCACCCAGGGCGACCATCAGGCTCTGCACGCGTTCACGCAGGCCGCGGGTCACACTTGCATCCTCTTCGATCTGGCGAAGCGTGGTCAACGCAGCATCCGTCTCGCCACGCTCCAGCGCCAGATAGGCCAACTGTTCCAGCGCCAATAGGCGAAACGGCTGACCGGGCTGCGACAGCGCATCCAGCGATGCCTCGCGCGCGGCCGTGTCGGCGATGGGCAGCATGGCGGCCTTGATTGCGGCAAGGTCTTTGTAAATCGGTGGAATATCCGCATTCGTCACGACGCCGCTTAACGTGGCATGCGCGGCCTCGATCTCGCCCGTTTCCTGCTGGGTGGCAGCGGTCAAAAGGGCGGTAACGGCCGCAGCCGCGCCTTCTGTCTGGACCTCGGCAATGCGGGCGGCGCGGGCTGCGGGCTCATTCTCGTTGAGCGCCTCAAGCAGGGCGTCGCCGGTTGCCTCTGCAGCACTGCCGGCCTGAGCATTGCGATATTCGTTGAAGGCCGCGCCCCCCACCAACAGCAGAACGCAAGCCACGGCAATCCAGCCATAGCGACGCAGATAGCCATACAGTTTCTCACGGCGGACTTCCTCCGTGACTTCGTCGATAAAACTGTCTGAATTGCTCACCTTGGCCCTCGCTGATCTCAGAATGCAGCATTCTGTCCGGGGGTACATATCGTGAAGGCTGGCCAATGGACAAGGGCCGTCTGCATCCGGTCCGGTCACGATCCGACGAGCCGTTTAAAACTGACCTTGCGGCAGACGGCGGAACTGGCTAAACTGAACTGAGCGGTTCAGTACGAATATTTGATCTGGCCGGTCTGTTATGACGTAACAATGACGACACCAACCATATAGCAGCGCAAAGTTGTGACGCGTTCAAGGGGCTTAAAATGCGTATCATGTCGGTAATCAGCGCCATTGCGGTGCTGGCTGTCCTCTACTTCGTGGTTTTCGAACGCGATCAGCTTTTCCAATTTGCGCAAGGTGCCGAAGCAGCCGAAGCCGACATCGCAGCGGACGAAGCGGTGGCTGCCGAGACGGCAGAGACCGACGCGCAGGAAGGCGCGGTTGGCGTTGTGGCCATCCGGTCGGTTGCCCAGACCATTGACAGCGCCGTCATCCTGCGGGGCCGCACCGAAGCTGCCCGGCAAGTGACTGTCGCGTCCGAAACATCGGGTCTTGTCACCTCCGAACCCCTGCGTAAGGGCGCGTTTGTGAACGCTGGCGACCAGCTCTGCCAGCTTGATCCCGGAACGCGTCAGGCCTCGCTGGCCGAGGCGCGGGCACGTTTGGCCGAAGCCCGCGGCCGGGTGCCCGAGGCGCAAGCCGCCGTTGCAGAAGCATCCGCGCGAGTGCGCGAGGCCGAGATCAATCTGAACGCCGCATCGCAATTGTCCCAGGATGGTTTTGCGTCTGAAACACGCCTGGTCAGCGCCCAGGCCGCGATGGATGCGGCCAAAGCCGGGGTGCAGCGCGCAAATTCCGGCGTGGCCTCTGCCGAGGCGGGGATCGAATCCGCGCAGGCGGCCGTCGCCTCTGCCGAACGCGAGATCGAGCGTCTGACAATCACCGCCCCCTTCTCGGGACTGCTGGAAACAGATACGGCTGAATTGGGCGCGTTGATGCAGCCCGGCACGCCATGTGCGACGATTATTCAACTCAACCCGATCAAACTGGTTGGCTTCGCCCCCGAGGCCGATGTCAGCAAGATCACCGTCGGGGCCATCGCCGGCGCGCGCCTGACCAATCAGGCACAAGTGCAGGGCGAGGTCACGTTCCTGTCGCGCAGCGCCGATGAGACGACCCGCACATTCCGCGTCGAGGTCACCGTGGACAATGCTGATCTGGCTATCAGCGACGGGCAGACGGCCGAAATTCTTGTGGCGTCGGAAGGTCGCAGCGCCCATCTGCTCGCCCAATCGACGCTGACACTGGATGATGACGGGGTGCTTGGGGTTCGGGCAATTGATGATAACGGGGTGGCGACCTTCATGCCGGTGACCCTGCTGCGCGACACTGCCGAAGGCGTCTGGGTCACCGACCTGCCCGAGGAGGTGGATATCATTACTGTGGGACAAGAATTTGTGGTGGACGGGGTCCGGGTGACCCCCACGTTCCAAGAGGCTAAAGGATGACTGGATTAGTTGACTGGGCCGCCTCTCGGGCCCGCATGGTGCTTGCCTTTATTGCCCTCTCGCTTCTGGCGGGGGGAATGGCATATGTCGGACTGCCCAAAGAGGGAGAGCCCGACATTGAAATCCCGGCGATCTTTGTGTCGGTCCCCTTCCCCGGCATTTCGGCCGAGGACAGCGAAACCCTGCTTGTCAAACCGATGGAGACAGAGCTTTCCGACCTTGATGGGCTCAAAACAATGTCCTCTACCGCCGCCGAAGGCTATGCCGGTGTCGCGCTGGAATTCGAATTTGGCTGGGACAAGACCAAGATCCTCGCCGATATCCGGTCGGCCATGAACACCGCAGAGGGGCAGTTCCCCGCCGGGGCCGATAAATACTCGATCAACGAAATCAACTTTTCCGAATTCCCGATCATCATCGTGAACCTGACCGGTCAGGTCCCCGAACGGACCCTGATCCGCGTCGCCAAGGACCTGCAGGACCGTATCGAAGGCCTTGATGCAGTGCTTGAGGCGGGTCTGGCCGGGACACGCGACGAGATGCTTGAGGTCGTGATTGATCCGCTGCGGCTGGAATCCTACAACGTCACCGCGGGCGAACTGATTGGCGTTGTGACCAACAACAACCTGCTGATTGCGGCTGGCGAGGTTGAGACCGCCCAAGGGACCTTTGCGGTCAAGATACCGTCTTCCTTTGATGAGCCGCAAGATGTCTACAACCTGCCGGTCAAGACAAATGGCGACCGGGTCATCACACTGGGTGACCTGGCAACAATCCGGCTGACATTCGAAGACCGGGCCGGAACCGCCCGGTTCAACGGGGTCAACACGGTTGCCCTGCAGGTGGTCAAGCGCAAGGGGTTCAACCTGATTGATACAAGCGCCTTGGTCGCACAGGTGGTTGAAGAAGAGCGCGCCGAATGGTCCCCCGAATTGCAGGCCGCAATCGAGGTGGGCACATCCAACGACCAGTCCCGCAACGTGGCATCCATGGTCAGCCAGTTGGAAGGGTCCGTTCTAACAGCCATCGCGCTGGTGATGATTGTTGTTCTTGCAGCGCTTGGCACACGACCCGCCCTGCTGGTGGGCTTTGCGATTCCAACCTCGTTTCTGTTGTGTTTCGCCCTTCTGGCGGTGATGGAAATCACCATCTCGAACATCGTGATGTTCGGCCTGATCCTGGCGGTGGGGATGCTGGTGGATGGGGCCATCGTGGTTGTTGAATACGCTGACAAGCGCATTCGCGAAGGTGTTGGCCCGATGCACGCCTATGTGGAAGCTGCCAAGCGGATGTTCTGGCCGATCATTTCTTCCACCGCGACGACCCTCTGCGCCTTTCTGCCCATGCTGTTTTGGCCCGGCGTGCCGGGACAGTTCATGGGCATGCTGCCCGTCACGCTGATTTTCGTGCTCTGCGCATCACTTGTTGTGGCCCTGATCTACCTGCCCGTGATGGGCGGTGTCACCGGACGGATGAGCCGCACATTCAGCAATATGTCCGATGGGCTGCGCGCTAGACTTCCCTGGGTCATCCGGGCCGCGTTGGTCCCGCTTGGCGTGCTGATCGTTTTCACCGGCGCCATGTTGACATTGAACCCCGGCTATCTGAGCGGCGAGGCTGTGCAGACCCAGGGGTTTGGTGATTCCTTCGGCGGCATCCTGCTGTTTATGGGGGGTGCGATGTTCCTGTCGGTCGCGATGGGTGCGGCACGCATCGAACGCAAGGCCAAGCGGATCAAAGCGGGTTACCGGCGCTCGCCCTTTGGGCATCTGATGTATTTCATCACCGGCAATCCCATCATGCCGCTTGTATCAGTGGGTGCGGTCATATTCACCGTGATTTCGATCTTTGGATATTACGGCGCCAACAACAATGGCGTTGAATTCTTCGTGGAGTCCGAGCCCGAGCAGGCCATCGTCTATGTGCAGGCCCGCGGCAATCTCAGCCTGACGGAGAAAGACCGCCTGCTCGAGCAGGCCGAACAGATCACGTTTGCGCAGCGCGGGATTGAAAGCGTCTTTGCCTTTGCAGGCGATGGCGGGCTGAATTCCAATACCGGCGGCGCAGAAGGCCCCGCCGACGCCATCGGTCAGATCCAGCTGGAACTGATCCCGTGGGACGAACGGCCCCGGGTGTCCGAACGGACAACATTGCTGGGCTTTATCCCCTGGACCAGCACGCAGGTTGACCCCGCCTATGATGGCGACCTGATCATCGCAGAGCTGGAAGAAGCGCTTGGCGCCCTGCCCGGCATCCGGCTGGAAATTCTGAACCTGTCGCGTGGCCCGGCCTCGGCCAAGCCTGTGCATCTGCGCCTGAAAAGCGACAATTGGGAAGACCTGATTGCGGCCACCACAGCGGCGCGCGCGCAGTTTGATGCCACACCGGGGCTGATCACAATCGAAGACAGCCTGCCCCTGCCCGGCATTGACTGGCAGATTGACGTGGATGTCGAAAAGGCCGGGCGCTACGGCGCGGATGTGGCCTCTGTCGGTGCCATGGTTCAGATGGTCACGCGGGGTATCCTGCTTGATACGATGCGGGTCGATAGCTCGGACGAGGAAATCGAAATCCGGGTGCGTCTGCCGGAACAGGACCGGGTCCTGTCCACATTGGACAGTCTGCGCGTGCGGACAAATCAGGGGCTGATCCCGCTGTCGAACTTCATCACCCGCACGCCCGTCGACAAACTGGCCGAGATCAGCCGGGTCGACCAAAAGCGGTATTTCGATGTAAAGGCCGGGGTCGAAACCGGGCTGATCAATCTGATGGATGACGACACCCCCGTCGCCGTGGCAAAAGTGGTTGATGAGGCCGCCACCGGCATGGACCGCTACGATATTGTGGCGGTCAATGGTGACGCGACACGCGCCAGCGTATCCGCCCTGATTGAGGATGGAGCGGTCACGGAAACCCCGATCAACGCAAATGAACGGATTGCGCTGCTGACCGAATGGCTGGACAGCAAGCCGTTCGCCAATGGTATTGAATGGGAATGGACTGGTGATCAGCAGGATCAGGCCGAATCCGGTGCCTTTTTGCAGGTTGCATTTGCCGGCGCGCTTGGGCTGATGTTCATCATTCTGCTGGCGCAGTTCAACAGTATCTACAACTCTGTATTGGTGCTGATGGCGGTTGTCATGTCCACGGCCGGGTCGCTGGTCGGGATGCTGGTGATGGATCAGCCATTCTCGATCATCATGACGGGCACCGGGATCGTGGCGCTGGCCGGGATCGTGGTGAATAACAACATCATCCTGATTGATACCTATCAGGAATACAGCCGCTACATGCCCCGGACCGAGGCTATCACCCGCACCGCGGAAGATCGGATCAGGCCGGTTCTGCTGACCACAATCACCACGATGGCCGGGCTGGCGCCGATGATGTTCGGGCTAAGCCTTGATTTCCTCAATGGTGGCTATTCGGTGGATAGCCCTACCGCCTTGTGGTGGAAACAGCTGGCGACGGCTGTGGTCTTTGGGCTGGGTATCGCGACGGTTCTGACGCTGGTCTTCACACCGTCGATGCTGGCTGTCCGGGTCTGGGTTGTGACCTACGCCCAATGGCTGGCGCAATTGCTTGCCAAGCTGTCGATGGGACGCAGCAGCCGGGCCGCCCGGGATTGGGCGCTTGCCCGTCGGGCGCGCCGGATCAAGATGCCCGACCTTATCTGGACCGATGATGCGGCCGAGCCGCCCCTGAAACTGACGCAGCCCCTGCAAGCGGCAGAATAATCACCCCTGCACCGCGCCCGTCTGGGCGTGGTGCAGCACCTTCAGGGTGCGCAAGGCAACCGCCAGCGCCAGCAGGGCGCATAGTGCAATCGCCCCGATCATCGGCACCGCCGTTCCGTCAAAGAACAGCCCCGTGATCACAACCATCACGCCCCCTGTCACCATCTGCAGCGTCCCCCCAAGCGACGAGGCGAGGCCTGCAATATCCCCATGCGGGTCAAGCGCCATCACCATTGTTGTCGGGATGATCAACCCAAGACAGGCATTGGCCAGAAACAGGCCCGCCACCACCACCGGCAGACTGGCAAACCCTGCAAGTCCGACCACCCATAATCCACCCGAAAAACAGGCAAACCCGATGACGGCCCAGCGGATAACCGGCAGAATACCGCATCTTTCGCTCAGCGGACCTGCGGCCTGCGACGCTGCGAAAAAGCCAATCGCGTTGATCGCAAATGCCAGGCTGAACCCAGTCGGGTCGAGGCCGAATTCCCCTGTATAGACAAATGACGCACTGGCGATAAACACCATGAAACTGGCAAACCCAAACCCGCCAATGAATGTCAGCCCCATGAAAACCGGATCACGGACAAGCACCTTGGTCCCCTGCCAAAGCTTGGCAATATTCGCCGGTATGCGGTTGGCCGGATCCAGCGTTTCGGGCAGCGTAAAGGTGGTCAGCGCAAAGCTGAGCAATGCCGCGACGGCCAGCGCCCAAAAGATCAGCCGCCAATCGCCGATGGCAATCAGACCGCTGCCCGCGAGCGGCGCCAGCATGGGCGAGATTGAAATCACCAGCATGACCAGCGCCATCAGCTTGGTCGCAGCGGCCCCTGTATGCATATCGCGAATGATCGCCCGCGGCACGACCATCAATACAGCCCCACCCAGCCCCTGCAGTGCCCGGAATGCAATCAGCCAACCGATTGTCGGGGCAAGGGCACAGCCAACCGTGGCAACCCCGAAGATCGTCAGCCCGACATAAAGCGGCCGTTTGCGCCCCGCCTGATCCGCCCAGGGCCCATAAACCAGCTGCGCCAGCCCGAAGGCCACGAAATAGGCGGTCAGGGTCAGTTGAACCTGTGCGACCTCAGCCCCGAGCCCCGTTGCAATCGCGGGCATGGCAGGCAGGTACATATCAATGGCAAACGGGCCAACAGCAGATAGCAGGCCCAGGATCAGGGCCGCGCGAAACATCGACATAGGGAACACCATAAATTTGGATCTGGGTACAGCCTAGGCTGAATCGCCGCGAATGATAAGCCTATTGCGGGCGGGTCGATGAATGACTAGGCCGGTTCATCCTCGGACTGCCGGTTCCACAGATGCGCATAGCGACCGGCGGCGGCCAGAAGATCATCATGTTTGCCCTCTTCAACAATCACGCCCTGTTCCAGCACCACGATCTGGTCCGCATCGGCAATGGTCGACAGCCGATGTGCAATGGTAATGACGGTCCGGCCCTCGCCCATGGCTTTCAGTTCGGCCTGAATTTCCATTTCGGTTTCGGTATCCAGGGCGCTGGTCGCTTCATCCAGCAGCAGGATCGGCGGGTTTTTCAGCAGGGTCCGCGCGATCCCAACCCGTTGCTTTTCACCGCCGGACAGCTTCAGCCCGCGCTCGCCTACCGTAGTCTGATAGCCATCAGGCAGGCCAACAATGAAGTCATGGATTTTTGCAGCCTTGGCTGCGGCAATGATGTCATCCTCTGTTGCATCCGGACGGCCATAGGCGATGTTGTAATGCACCGTGTCGTTGAAAAGCACCGTATCCTGCGGCACGACACCGATCTGGGCATGCAGACTGGCCTGCGTGACATCGCGCACATCCTGCCCGTCGATCAGCAGCGCGCCGTCGTTCACGTCGTAAAACCGAAACAGAAGGCGCCCAATCGTTGACTTGCCCGACCCGGAAGACCCGACAATGGCCACTGTCTGCCCCGGTGCCACATCAAGGTTGATGCCGCGCAGAATGGGCCGGGCGGGATCATAGCCAAACGCCACATCGCGCAGGGCCACATGCCCGCCAGTTACGTTCAGGTCTGTGGAACCCGGCGTGTCCTGCACTTCGGCGGGTTGGCCGAGCAGGTCAAACATATCGCCCATGTCGATCAGCGCCTGCCGGATTTCGCGATAGACCGTCCCCAGAAAGTTCAGCGGCATGGTAATCTGGATCATGTAGGCGTTGACCATGACAAAATCGCCGACGGTCAGATCACCGCGCTGCACCCCAAAGGCCGCCATGACCATGACCACGATCAACCCGCCGGTGATCAGAAACGACTGGCCAAAGTTCAAAAAGGCGAGCGAATAATTGGTACGGATCGCGGCATTTTCGTAATTGGCCATGGCGGCGTCATAGCGATCAGCCTCCCATTTCTCGGCGCCGAAATACTTGACCGTCTCAAAGTTCAACAGGCTGTCGATGGCTTTTTGATTGGCGTCCGTATCCTGATCGTTCATCTCTTTGCGGATCTTCACCCGCCACTCGGTCACCTTGAACGTGAACCAGACATAGAGGGCAATGGTCAGAACAACGATCGCCAAATACCAGACATCAAAGAGAAAAAACAAAATGATGGAGATCATCAAAAGCTCAAGAACCAGTGGCCCCATGCTGAACAGCAGGAAACGTAAGAGGAACTCGACACCCTTGACCCCGCGTTCAATCACGCGGCTCAGCCCGCCGGTCTTGCGGGTGATGTGATAACGCATCGACAGGCGGTGAATATGGGTAAATGTCTCTAGCGCAAGCTGGCGCAACGCCCGCTGGCCCACCCGGGTAAAGATCACATCGCGCAATTGCTGAAAGCCGACTGTCATCAGCCGGGCAAGACCATATGCGACCGTCAGGCCAATCGCGCCCAACCCCAGGAAAGTTGCCGCATCAGCCCCCTCGGGGGCAAGCGCGTCGACAGCCTGTTTGTAGAAAATCGGCGTGCCGACCGCGATCACCTTGGACAGAAGCAATACCGCAAGGGCCAGCACGACCCGGCGTTTGACCCATGCCTGCCCATCCGGCCAAAGATAAGGCACCACGCGCTGAATAACCGCCCAGCCCTGCACTTGTGCATCATTGAGGTTGGCAGTGGTCTTGGGCAGGCGGCGCATCGGCTTCTCCGGGTATCAGCCCCTTTACGTAGGATGCCGTACCCGGGATGACCAGCCCCCTGGTCGCTATTGTCCAACCTCGGGGATCCGGAAAATCTGACCGGGGTAAATCAGGTCAGGATCCTTGATCAGGTCAGCATTCGCGGCAAAGACCTCGACATAGAAAATACCGTCACCAAGGTTCTCTTCGGCAATCGCCCAGAGGGTCGCGCCGGGTTGCACAGTTTTCACGGCCACTTCGAAACCGTCCTGCCCGGTCTCTTCGGCCAGCACGGCGGCCACATCTGCGGCTTCCTCGCGTTTGAAAGGTGTCTCCAGCCGGGACACCACATCGCCTTCGCCGTCCACTTCGTCGATCCGCAGGGTGTAGACGCCGGTGTCAATCTGGGGCAGTTCGATGCGCCAATCGCCGCCTTCGGTCACCGGAGATGTCGAAATGGGCTGATTGTCGAGGTAGATCTGAACAGCCCCGTCACCCTGCGCCCGGCCTGACAATTGCACCTCGCCTGCCGGATCATATGTAATCGCGTCCAGCGCGACATTGGCCGCCGTCACGGGGGCCACGGGCGCGTTCTGCACGACGCGAACGCCGCCCGCGTCAGCCTGCAACACGGTCGGCGGCAATGGTGATGCGGCCTGGGCCACGCTGACCTGCGGGACGGCAGGCGTGCCGGGTGCAGGCACCTCTTGCGCGGCGGCGACACCCGCAGGGACATCACCGATGGTCGCCGAGGGATCAATTGGCGCATCGGGGTCCGTGGCATCAACGGTTGGGTCAGCGACCAATGCAAGCGGGGCGGCGATGGGTGACACAATAAAGCTTGCCTGCGAGGCAATGGCATCCCCCTCGGGGTCTGCAAGCAATGACAGTTTTCGCGGCTGATCAGACGGCCCCGCCTGTGGGAGGGCTACGAAATTGCCCGCGCCATCGGCCACGACACGGGCCAGAACCTCATCCGCCAGAATGATATCAACGATCTGCCCCGGTGCTGCGCGGCCCGCAATGACCATATTACCGTCGGTTTCCACGCGGAATGTATCAAATACCGGCCCTTCCTTGGGCGGTTCCGGTGTTGGTGCGGGGGCTGCAGGCGCTGCCACTTCGGCCACATCCGCAGCCGGGGCAACCGCTTCTGCCGGGTCAGGCGTTTGCGCAATATCGGCGCCGGGTTCTGCAGTGGGCGTGGGTGCGGGCAAGACCATCACTACGGCAACGGCAACCGTCACAGCGGATAGAACGCCCAAAGCCGCGCGCGCATAGTTGAGATATGGTTCGTCAGCCACGGTCCGTCCCTTTCACGGCACAAAGCCCCTTATGGCAGCCCCATCCCACGGTTGCGCCAACATAACAACAGCGCTATGGCCGGTCAAAGCCAAGTCTTTGTGAAGGGTTACGCGATGTCCACAGTTTTACGCTCGGTCTGTGTTTATTGCGGCTCACGCGACGGGAACGACCCCGCGTTTGCCGATGCCGCCGGCGACACGGGCCGCATGCTGGCCGGGAATGACTGGCGGCTGGTCTACGGGGCGGGCGATGTGGGGCTGATGGGCCGTGTGGCCAATGCGGTTCAGGCCGCGGGCGGCAAGACATTTGGTGTCATCCCCACGCATCTGCTGGATTGGGAGGTTGGCAAACGCGATCTGGACAGCTTTGTCATCACCGAAACAATGCACGAGCGCAAAAAGGTGATGTTCATGAATTGCGACGCGGTGGTTGTGCTACCGGGTGGGGCGGGATCACTGGACGAGTTTTTCGAAGCGCTGACCTGGCGCCAACTCGGGCTGCATGAAAAGCCGATCTATTTGCTGAATGTCAACGGGTTCTGGGATCCGCTTGCAGGGCTGCTATCGCATGTGGTCGATCACGGCTTTGCCGGCGACAATATCCTGCGCTATGTCACGGTGATCGCGGATGTCCCCGCACTCGAGGCCGCTTTGCGCGAAACGCTCGCCTGATACGGCATCCCGCGTCACTGCTGGCGCATGATCTCGTGGTATCGCGCAAGCCCGATATTTGATCCGCAGGCAATGATGCCAACCTGCTGGCCATCCAGTTCATCCCGCAACGGCCCCAGCACCGCCGCCAATGATGCCGCACAGGCCGGCTCTGCGGTTATGCGCAGCTTGTCCTGATAGAGGCCCATCGCCTGACGCATGTCGTCATCGGCAATTTTCACAATACGGTCCACATGGGCCTTTGCGACCGCAAATGAGTGGGGCATCGCCATGGGCGCGCCCAGACTATCGGCAATTGTGTCAACACGGTCCAGCCGCACCGGCCTATCAGCGGCAAAGCTGCGTGACATGCTATCGGCCCCAAAGGGTTCCACCCCGATGACCTTTGCATGCGGGGCCAATTGCTTGATCGCGCAGGCCATGCCCCCGATCAGCCCGCCGCCACCGACAGGAACCACAAAGACATCAATGTCAGGTGTCTGTGCGAGATATTCCGCGCCCAAGGTCGCCGCGCCAAGGGTCATGTAGGCCCCCTCAAAAGGGTGTATCATCACCCGGCCTTCCTCCGCCGCCGCGTTCATCGCAGCAAATGCATCCGCCATCGTGTCATACAGCATCACGGTCGCGCCCAGCGCCTTGCAGCCCGCGATCCGGGCCGGGTCAACCGCACGCGGCATCGTGATCAACGCCGCGACCCCCGATGCCTTTGCGGCCCAGGCAACAGCCATTGCATGATTGCCACCACTGGCCGCAACAACCCCAGCGGCGCGTTGTGCCGCATTCAGCGCGGCAATGCCCAGATATGCACCGCGGGCCTTGAAAGAACCCGTCTGCTGAAACAGTTCCAGTTTCAGCGTCACGCCGGCAGAGGGTGGCAGCACATCGGACCACAACGCATGGGTCAGCGGCAGCACAGGGGTGCGGATGATGTGATCACGCACTTGCGCAGCTGCCGCGTCTATGGCGGATAAATCTGGCCCGACCATCATCTTTCACTCCACGAAAAAGGCCCGCGAGATGTCTCACGGGCCTTCGGACTTGTCTATCTTGAAAAGGTCACAGGCGCGAGGCCACGTTTTCCCAATTCACCAGATTATCAAGGAAGTTGGTCAGATAGGCCGGGCGCTTGTTCCGGAAATCAATGTAGTAGGAATGCTCCCACACGTCGCAGCCCAAAAGTGCGGTTTGACCAAAACAGAGCGGGTTCACACCATTTTCCGTTTTGGTCACAGCCAGCGATCCGTCGGCATTCTTGACCAGCCAGCACCAGCCTGATCCGAACTGGCCGGCACCCGCAGCGCTGAACTGCGACTTGAACTCGTCAACCGATCCAAAGCTTTCGGTGATCGCCTTTTCCAATTCGCCGGGCATCGCGCTGTCGCCGGGGGCCATCATTTCCCAGAACTGATTATGGTTCCACAACTGGCTGATATTGTTGAAAATACCATTCTGGGCCACGGCGGACTTGTCGTAGGTGCCAACGATGATCTCTTCGAGGGATTTACCCGCCCACTCGGTGCCTTCAATGGCCTTGTTGCCATTGGTCACATAGGCGTTGTGGTGCAGGTCATGGTGATATTCGAGCGTTTCCGCAGACATGCCTTTGCCGGCAAGCGCGTCATGTGCATAGGGAAGATCGGGGAGTGTAAAAGCCATTTCTCATATCTTTCTGAGTTAAGGACGGTATGCACCGATACATGTCACATGATGGGGCGAGGTCAAGACCAGCCCCGCACGTTTCGATACCACCGACACCACCGGCCAGCGCGGGCGATTGTCAGGCCAGACCGTCCGACAGGTCAATCCTGCGGGAAATGCCCAACCGCGCCTGCATTGGCGCTCGCCACAAGCAGGTCGAACGCATATTCGGCAACGGACCGAAAGCAGATCACCGCAAAGCTGTCATCGTCGGGCATCCAGAAGGCAGCAGCAATCTGACCAAGACGGCTGCGCCGGAAATCGCCGGGCTCAAACGCCATCGGGTGCAGATCAACCGGGGCCAGTTTGGCGATCACCTCGCGGGCGAATGCCCCCTCGACCCGGATCAGCGCCCGCGCATCCGAGACATTTTGCGCAAGATAGTGTTTGCCCGCCAGTGCCTTATCAAGACTAGCCAATGCCTCGTTCACCTGCGCATAAGGCACCAGCACCAGAACCTCATCGGGCGACATCCAGCACAGACCCTGCGCCCCCTCGCAATTTGCCAACCCCTGATCGGGAAAGGCCTGCCCGGTCAGGGTTTTGCAGATCGAACCCAATTTCTTGTCGGACAGATCGCCGCGCAACGTGATCATGCCCTGCAGGCCTGCATCCGTTATGGTGACGTCGCTGGTCACGGATTTGCCGCGTAATGCGGTGAGTGCGTCAGACATCCTGCTTGGCCCCCGCCTTGTCATAGACAACCGGATCAACGATTTTCGTCTTCACCGTGCCGCCATCAACCTTGTTGAACTGGATGATCTCCCCCATCCGGTCCGGCCCGTGCAGGACCAGTCCCATCGCAATCCCGCGCCCCAGATTGGCCGAATAATAGGTCGAGGTGACCCGCCCTTGCGTATTGCGTTGCCCGTTGGCGTTGGTGCCGTCGGCAAGCGCGTAAGCGCCATCTGGCAGGACCGAACCATCCAGCGTTTCCAGCCCGACCAGCTTCCACCTGTTGGGATCGGCCATATGCGACCGGGTATGCGCGCGCTTGCCCAGATAGTCCTCTTTCTTTTTCGACAGCGCCCATGACAGGTTGAGGTCCTGCGGGATGACCGTGCCATCGGTTTCGTCCCCGATCATGATGAACCCTTTTTCGGCGCGCAGGATATGCAGGCATTCGGTGCCGTAGGGCATGACGCCAAACGGTGCGCCCGCCTGCATCAACGCATCCCAAAAGGCCTGCCCCTGCCCGGCCGAAACCGCGATTTCGTAGGATAGCTCACCCGAGAACGATATTCGGAAAACCCGCGCGTCAAAACCGCCGATCTGGCCATCGGCCCAGTGCATGAATGGCAGCGCATCCGCAGATACATCCATGCCACCCAGTTTTTCCAGCACCTTGCGCGCGTTTGGACCGACCACCGCAATCTGTGCATATTGTTCGGTCACATTGGCGACATAGACCTGCCAATCCCACCATTCGCATTGCAGCCAATCTTCCATATGGGCGTGAATATGTTCTGCCCCGCCGGTGGTGGTGTGGCAAAGCCATGTATCCTCGGCCATGCGGACGACAACGCCGTCATCCATCAGAAACCCGTTTTCGGAACACATCAGCCCATAGCGGCATTTGCCGACCGGCAATGTGGACATCATGTTGGTATACATCATGTCCAGAAACCTGCCCGCATCAGGCCCTTTGACGATCAGCTTGCCAAGGGTGGACGCATCCAGCAGCCCAAGGTTTTCGCGGGTATTCCTGACCTCGCGATTGACAGCGTCATGCACGGTTTCGCCGGCGCGCAGATAGGCATAAGGCCTGCGCCATTGGCCGACAGGTTCGTTATCAGCGCCATTGGCATTGTGCCAATCCGATAAAGGGGTCTTGCGCACTGGCTGGAACAGATCGTTCTGTGCAACCCCCACAATCGACCCCATGGAAATAGGCGTATAGGGGGGGCGGAACGTTGTTGTTCCCACATTCGGAATATCCTCACCCAATGATTGCGAAAGGGTCGCAAGACCATTGATATTGCTTAACTTCCCCTGATCCGTCGCCATTCCCAAAGTGGTGTAGCGCTTGGCATGTTCGACGCTTTCGAACCCTTCCTGTGCGGCAAGCTGGACGTCACTGACTTTGACGTCGTTTTGAAAATCAAGCCACGCCTTGGCGCGCAGGTCTTGCGGGGCATTTTCGGGCATCAGCCAGACTGGTGAAATCGGCCCCTCTGCCAGGTCATCCCCAAGCGGGGCAGTCCCACCGCACAGCATGTGACCGGCTGCTTTGGCAGCGGCGCGGCCGGCGGCCCAGCCATCCCCCACAACCTCTGCTGTAAACAGATGCCCGTTGGCGGTGCCTGCCGTCGCCACAAACGCGGCACCGGATGCGCCTGTCGGCGGACGTTCGGGATCGGGGCGGAACATGACCTGATCGGGGTCCCACATCAATTTACCGCTGCAATGAGACCAAAGATGCACCACGGGCGACCAGCCGCCGGACATGGCGACACAGTCACATGGGATCTCCTCGGTCCCGGTCCCATCACCGGTCTGGTCGCAAAGGGTCACACCGGTGACCCGCTTGCCCCCCTGCACCTTGGCGATCCCCTGACCGGCAGCAACCCTGATCCCCATGTCATGCGCTTTTGCGATCAGCGGACCGTCTGCATCCTTGCGCGTATCGACGATGACAGGCACGGAAAGCCCCGCCTCTTTCAGCATGATCGCCGTGCGATAGGCATCATCATTATTGGTCACGACAACCGTATTCTGGCCAATGGCCACGGCGTAATTGGCGACATAGTCGCGCACCGCCGAAGCCAGCATGACACCCGGCAAATCATTCGCCGCAAAGGATAGCGGACGCTCGATTGCGCCGGTTGCGGTCACAATCTGCCTGGCCCTGATTTTCCAAAGACGGTGCCTGGGGTGATCGGACACAGGGGCATGATCCGTCAGCCGCTCATAGACCAGCGCATAGCCATGATCGTAAACCCCTGCCCCCATGCAGCGGGTGCGCAGATCCACATTGGGCATCTCTTTCAGCGCAGCGACTGTCGCATCAATCCAGTCCCGCGCTGGCATCTCGTCAATCATCGGTGTGTCAACAACCGCGCGGCCACCCCAATGGGGGGTCTGTTCGACCAAAAGAACACGCGCGCCACGCTCCCCCGCAGCCAGGGCAGCGGCAAGCCCGGCAATGCCGCCGCCCACGATCAGCACGTCGACATGCACATGAAAATGCTCATAGGTATCGGCGTCGCGATCCTTGGGCGCCTTGCCCAGACCAGCCGATTTGCGGATGAACGGCTCGTAGACATGTTTCCATAAGGGGCGCGGATGTATGAACATCTTGTAGTAGAAACCCGCTGGCAGAAAACGGGCCAGCCGGGTATTGATCGCGCCCACATCAAATTCGAGGCTGGGCCAGTGGTTTTGCGATGTGGCCGTCAGCTCGTCGAAAACCTCTGTCGTGGTGGCGCGTTGATTTGGTTCGAACCGGCCACCCTGTCCCAGATTGACCAGCGCGTTGGGCTCTTCCGCCCCGGACGCGACCGGGCCGCGCGGGCGGTGATATTTGAATGAACGCCCCATGAGCATCTGATCATTGGCCAGCAGGGCCGATGCAAGGGTGTCCCCCTCATATCCCGTCAACGCGGTGCCGTTGAATGTGAACGTAACCTCTTTGCCCCTGTTCAAGACGCTGCCGCCGGTCTGCAAACGGACGCTCATTGCAGCGCCTCCCATGACCAATCGGGATATTTGGCGGTGATGGCGTCCTTGACGTGCTGGGGCGGCGCCAGGGTCTGGGCGGCATAGGTGCCGAACACCTCAAGTGTTGCGGTGCAGCGGGCAGCCAGAAACCACTTGCCGCACCCGTAAACATGCTGCCATCTTTCCAGATGCACCCCTTTGGGGTTGTGGCGCATGAACAGGTAATCCTCGAACGCGGCATCGGTTGATCCGGGACCTTCCCGTTTCAGATGCGCCTCGCCGCCGGCGTGCAGCTCTGTCTCGTCGGCATCCACGCCACAATATGGACAATGCAGGATCAGCATGGGCGTGCCTCGTTTGACTGGTAGGCCGACACAGCAAAGCCGGGCGCGAAAATGCACCCGGCTTTGCGTTGTGGTTGGTGAGTGGTGTTATTCGGTGGCTGGGGCCGCTGGTGCGATTTCCTCGGCTGCTGGGGCTGTTGTGCCATCTGCCGCTGGTGCCGCTTCTTCGGAAAGGCCGACGCTTGCCGGATCGGCCGTCGGGCTGACGGATCCACCCGCGAAGAGCGCATAGAGCAGAACCAGCACCACGATAACGGCCGCGATGACAAATCCGGCGCCGCTGCCTGAACCTGTGGTGGTCTTTGTACGTGTGTAATCAACCATAGAGAATCCTCCTTTTCAGATGTGTTCATCGAAACACACCTGCGAAAAAGAGGAATATGGGCGGATTTCCCCGGTCTTTTTCGGCCAAGGATGGCCGAATCCGCCGATATCATTGGGCCAACCCCCGCCGGGGTCGCAATGCCAGTGCGAACAGGTAATCTGATTGCATGGAATTGCTGCTGATCATCCTTGGGGGGGCGTTGAGCGCTGCAATCATCTTTACGATGATAGAGCGTCTGCGTGGCCCCGGTTTCGACGAAGACGATGAGGGCTTCGACAATGTCAGCTTTGATGACAGGGCGATGACGCCCGAGTTGCGCGCCTATCTCAAGCGGATCAAATCCAAACGATAGTCCCGCGACGTTTTCACCCCCCACAAACATCAATGCGCCACCCCCGCAGCCACGCTTTCGTCGATGAACTTGCCTTCGCGAAAGCGGAACATGCTGAATTCGTCGGTCAACGGGGATTGCCCCTTGGCGATCAGCTCTGCCATCGCCCAGCCAGAGCCGGGGATCGCCTTGAAACCACCCGTGCCCCAGCCGCAATTGACAAAAACACCGCCGACCGGCGTCTTTGACAGGATCGGGGACCGGTCGCCGGTCACATCGACGATCCCCCCCATTGGCGCAACATCTTCAGCCGGGACAGCATTGGAAATGTCTCGACCAGCGCGCGCACGGTTTCCTCGACATGATGGAACGACCCGCGCTGCGTGTAATTGTTGTGGCTGTCGGTACCGCCCCCGATCACCATTTCGCCCTTGTCGGACTGGGATAGATACCCGTGTACCGTATTCGCCATCACGACCACATCCATGCATGGTTTGATCGGCTCTGACACCAGCGCCTGCAAGGGCACGGATTCAAGCGGCAACCGAAACCCGGCCATCTGTGCCAGCACGCCCGAATGGCCGGCCACCACCAACCCAAGCTTGTCGCAATCAATCGGCCCTTGGCTGGTCTCAACCCCAACCACCTGATCCCCGTCCCGGCGCACGCCCACGACTTCACATTGCTGGATAATGTCCATGCCCATGTCAGAGCAGGCCCGGGCCAAGCCCCAGGCCACGGCGTCGTGCCGGGCCGTGCCCCCCCGCGCCTGCCACAGGCCGCCCAGCACCGGATAGCGCGGCCCGTCAATATTCATGATGGGGCATAATTCCTTGACCCGTTGCGGGCCAATCCATTCGGTTTTCACCCCTTGCAGCGCATTGGCCTGGGCCGTGCGTTGATACCCCCGGATTTCATGCTGTGTCTGTGCCAGCATGATCACCCCGCGGGGGCTGAACATGATATTGTAGTTCAGGTCCTGACTTAGGGTCTCGTACAGGCTGCGGGATTTTTCGTAGATCGCAGCCGACGGATCCTGCAGATAATTTGACCGGATGATTGTCGTGTTGCGCCCGGTATTACCGCCGCCCAGCCAGCCCTTTTCAAGGATAGCAACATTGGTGATCCCGAAATTCTTGCCCAGATAGTAGGCCGTCGCCAGACCGTGCCCGCCTGCGCCCACGATGACGACATCATACCTGGCCTTGGGCGCGCGTTTCGCCCACGCCCTTTCCCAACCGGTATGATTGCGCATGGCCTCTCTGGCGATGGCAAAGGCGGAATAGGTTTTCATGCGCGGGCGTCTCCTGCCGGGGCCGTGTTGACCGCTTTGTTTTGGACCGAACCGGACATGGCTTGGATGCTCGCAGCGGCGTCTGTCGGACATTTTACGACATGTGTTCGACCGCATAAAAGCCGTCTTGTCACAGGGGCTTTCCATAGCACAACTGCATCATTAGGTAAGGCCCTGGGAAGGGAACCGGTCTGAATGCTTTTTTGGGTAGTGTGTAGTGTCATGACGCTGGTCGTCGCCGCAATTGTGGTGACCCCCTTGTTGCGCCCGGGGCAACCGGTTTCCGATGGGACAGATATTGAAATCTACCGCGCGCAACTTGCCGAGATTGATCGCGACGTGGCCCGCGCATTGCTGGCCCCCGAAGAGGCCGAAACCGCCCGGGCAGAAGTGGCCCGCAGGCTGCTGGCCGCAAGCAAGACTGTCGCGGCACCGCAGCTTGCAGGCCGGTCCCGGGGATTGTCCATCGCGCTTGTGGGCTGCATCGGGCTGATCGCGGTTGGCACATACTGGCAGATTGGCGCCCCGGGCTACGGGGACCTGCCGCTCGCGGACCGATTGGCGACAAGTGCCGCGATCCGGGCGGACCGGCCGGATCAGATCGCGTTAGAGGCTGCGGCCCCGCCTGTTCCGCCTGTCGACGTGCCCGATGAATATCGCGAGGCCGTCGCACAATTGCGCATCATCGCCCCGACCCGTCCGGACGATCTGCAGGCATGGGAATTGCTGGTCATACATGAAACCGAGCTGCGCAATTTCGCCAGCGCCGCCCGCGCACAGGCGCAGGTGATCCAGATAAAGGGGGCGCCGGCCGAGATTGCCGATCAGGCCCTGCAACTTGACCTGATGGTGTCCGCCAGCGGCGGGCTGATCTCGCCCGAAGCCGAGGCCCTGGCCCGCCAGATGCTCGCCACCGATCCGGCGCATCCGACCGCACGGTTCTATCTGGGTGTTCTGTTTGACCAGACAGATCGCCCGGATCTGGCATATCGGTTCTGGCGCGAGATGGCCGAAACCGGTGATCCGGAGACGTTTCATGTGGCCCGCGCCCGGGCGATGATCGAAAGTGCGGCCTTCCGGGCCGGGATTGACTACACGCTGCCAACTGCGCGTGGCCCGTCCCTGCAGGATATCGAGACAGCGCAGGACATGACCCCACAGGACCGCGAAACAATGATCGGGAATATGGTTGCCGGCCTTGCGGATCGCTTGGCAAATGAGGGCGGAACCGCCGCTGACTGGGCGCGGCTTATCCGGGCATATGGGGTTCTGGGCGACCGCGACAATGCGCAAATGGTCTGGACCGAGGCGAAGGACGTGTTCGGCGCCCGCGAGGAGGCCATAGCAATCCTGACGGAAGCCGCGCAGGCAGCGGGGCTTTTGGAATGATCTGCGAAACGCCTCAGGCGTTCCGGGCCGCCCTGCCGGAAACTGGTGCAATTGCAGGGCTTGATCTTGGAACGGTCACGCTTGGGGTTGCGGTGTCTGATAGCATGCGCGCCATCGCGACGCCGTTGCAGACGATCAAGCGCAAGAAATTCGGTGTGGATGCAGGCAAGCTGCTGGAACTGACAAGCGCCCGTTTGATCCAGGGGCTGGTTCTGGGGCTGCCGCGCAATATGGACGGGTCCGAAGGGCCGCGATGTCAAGCCACGCGGGCCTTTGCGCGTAATCTCGAAAAACTCACGCCGCTGCCAATCGCCTTCTGGGACGAACGGCTGTCAACGGTCGCCGCCGAACGCGCCCTGCTGGAGGCCGATACGTCACGCCGGAAACGCGCAGATCTGATCGACCACGTGGCCGCGGGATATATCCTGCAAGGGATGCTTGATCGGCTTGCACATATGAAGGACGCAGGATGAACAAACCCGTTGACACCGACGCCATCTGGCAACGCGATGAGATTGAAAGTCCCTGTGTGAAGATATGCGTTATTCATCCGCAAAGCCGTCTATGCGCAGGCTGCCTGCGCAGCATTGATGAGATCGGCGGATGGTCACGGATGAGCCCGGATCAACGCCGAGAGGTGATAGATGCACTTCCCGATCGGAAAGGTCTGGTCAGCAAACGGCGCGGTGGACGCGCGGGCCGAAAAGGACAGGCATCGTAAGATGGATTTAAATCCATCCTACGCCCTCAGCGTCTGGGGAAAACGAAGCAGCGATCGCGCCGGATCATGATCCACAATGCGGTCCCGGCCTGCGGCAGGAACACAGACGGGACAGAGGCGCGCAGCATTGACCCGTCAAAATCCATGCGAAATTCCACAAGACTGACTGCCCCCATAAAGCGGGCCCGCTGCACCACGCCGCGCGCTGCGGTTCCATCCTGCGCCGTCGGGTTCGGCCCACGCCCCTGGCGGTCAAAGTCGATCTTGAGGTGCTGTGGTCGGATCACGATATCCACCTCCGTGCCGTCAGCCACCCCGGGTGCAAGGAATTGCCCAAAGGGCGTATCCGTCAATGCCCCTTCAACCTTACCCCGTATCACATTTATATCACTGAAAAAACTTGCTGCATCCAGATCAGTTGGGGCGTTGTAGATATTGTAGGGCGCACCGCGCTGGACGATCCGACCGTCCCGCATCAATGCGATTTCATCGGCCATCCGCATGGCCTCCCCCGGCTCGTGCGTGACCAACAGCACTGCCGTGCCTTCGCTTTTCAGGACATCCAGCGTTTCATCGCGAATATCATCCCGTAGGCGATCGTCCAGCCCCGAAAACGGCTCGTCCATCAACATGATCTTGGGCCGCGGCGCCAACGCACGTGCAAGTGCGACGCGCTGTTGCTCACCTCCGGACAACTGATGCGGATAATCGTCGCGGTAGCGCGACATCCCCACCTTGGCCAATAGTCCCGCAACGCGCTGATCCCGGTCTCGCCCTGCCAGCCCGAAGGCCACATTCTGGCGGACCGTCAGATGCGGGAATAGCGCAAAATCCTGAAACATCAGCCCAATTGACCTGTCCTCAGGCGGTTTGCGGGTCACGGTGTCGCACACAAGTTCGCCGTCGACATGAATAGTCCCGCTATCCTGCATCTCGACCCCTGCGATAATCCGCAGGGTCGTTGACTTGCCGCACCCAGACGGCCCTAGCAAGCATGTCACCTGCCCGGGCATCACCGTCAGGTCAACATCGTCGACCACACGACGACCGGCAAACTGCTTGACGATATTGCGGATCTCCAGTCGGGGAGTATTCATCGGCGCGGGGCAATCCCTGAGTCATTTCATTGGGTGTTGCGCACCTAACAAGCCAGCCGCGCAGGGGCAAGTTCAATGCAATGCAAAGGGCGTGGAGGCGATGATCCGGCCATTAACCTGCAGATGAAGCACATGCGCACCGGGATAAAGTTTGAAGGTCGTCGCAGTGTCCTTGAAATGATGCCGCTTGTTCAGGCTGATCAGCTGGCCTGCTTTGGCCTTTAGCACCTTCATCTTGAACACCTTCGGCGCGGTCTTCCCATTTGCCTTCATGAAATCAACCACATAGTCAACAATAAGCGGCGCATCATCCTGGCAGATGAAAGACACTGCGATCTCGGCCGTATCACCACGGGTCAGATCGGTGGGGGTCATCGACAACTGAATATCCGCCAGGGGCAGATCCTGCCGATATCCCAGATGTGCCATGGTCGCGGGATGCCCGGCCTTGATCAGGCCGCGCAATGCGTGGCGCTGCATCCAATCCAATTCTTTGTCGGCTTGCAGACCCTTTGACTGCCAGTCAGCCAACCGATCAAGAACGGCGTCAGGGTTCTTTTTGGTGATGTCATTGAGATGATTGGCCACGGACCGGGTCACAAAACGGGTCGGATCCGCATGCAGGCGATCCAGCAGCGGCAAAGTCTGCGCCTCTGTCAGCCCGACATTCTGACCCCATGGCAATCGCGGGCGGGTCCCCTCACTGACCAATCGGCGCACATGGTAGTGATCATGTGCCAGCCAGTCCTGCATCCGCTCTAGCGTTTCACCCTGCCAGCGGTTGAGAAATGCGCGAATAGAGAATTCCATGGAAAAGCGCTGGGTAAGGGCTTCGAGCAAATCCAGACTGCGGTCGCGATGATGTTCCAGACCATGCGCTTCGACAAAGACGCCCAGCGGAGCATAGATGAAATGGCCAAAATCATCATCGGTCCGGGTGGGATCAAGCGGCGGGGGCAAAGCCCCTTCAATGGCCGCAGCGGCGGCGGTAAAATCATCGGGAAGGTAGCGCCCCAAAACCTCGGCGATCAGATTGATCCGCGCCTTCAATTCCAAGGGCGCAAGTGCGGCCATCACATCCGCCACAAAAGGTGCCGCGTCAAAGACCCCTGCGGCCTCAAAATGACCGGCAAGCCGCCCGATAGTGTCGGCATTGAACAGGTCGTCCTTCAGGCTGAATTTTTCGGCCATCGGTCAGATCGTGGCGTTAATGGCGCCGCCATCAAGCACGATGTTCTGGCCCACGATGAACCCCGCATGCTGCGAACACAAAAACGCGCAGGTCGCGCCAAATTCGGCAGCGGTGCCATAACGGCGGGCTGGAATTGTCGCTTCGCGTTGCGCTTTTGCCGCAGCCAGATCAATACCTTGTGATTTTGACACGGCCGTATCGAGGCTGACGGCCCGATCAGTCGCATGGATACCTGGCAACATGTTGTTGACGATTACGCCATGCTGGGCCACCTGACGCGCGGTTCCGGCGACAAAACCGGTCAGTCCCGCACGCGCGGCGTTCGACAGGCCCAATTGCGGAATAGGCGCTTTCACAGAGCCTGACGTGATGTTCACGACCCGTCCCCACCCGCGGTCAATCATCCCGGGCATCAGTGCGGTCATCAATGCAATTGGCGCCAGCATATTGGCATCAAGTGCTGCAATATAATCATCCCGGTCCCAGTCAGACCAGACGCCGGGCGGCGGACCGCCTGCGTTATTGACAAGAATATCAACACCTTGCGCCGCATCCAACAAGGCAGTGCGACCATCCTGGGTCGATACGTCTGCCGCAACTGCAACAACCGAGACACCGTATGTGTCGCGCAGCGCCGCCGCTGTGGCCTCAAGCGCCTCTGCACCACGTGCGTTCAGCACCAGATCAACGCCGGCCTCGGCCAGCGCCTCGGCACAGCCCCGGCCTAACCCCTTGGATGAAGCACAAACCAGTGCCTTCTTGCCTGCTATTCCCAGATCCATCCGATCCCCCTGTCGCAAGTTACGTCGTTATCTTCGACCTAACATCCTCTGCACCCACCGGCAATGTGGCCAAATTATGGGCGACAAGACTGTCCTTTTTGATAGCTGGGATATTAACCAATTGCCTGTAAGCCTATGCGCATGATGGAAAAGATACGCGATCTTTCTGCATTCCGGGCACGTGATTTTTGCGTGACCGATGGCGTGGCGTTGGGCGAATGCCTGTCAATGCCGGGCGGTGTGGTGCTTGATGATGTCTATCAACTGTCGCACCGGTCCCAGCCGATACCGTTGCGCCACAACACGGCGACCGACGCAATCAGCGACCATTTGGGGCGGGATTTGACGGCAGCGGGGCGCATGGCACTGCTTGCCCCTGATGGCAGCGTGCAGAATGTCATTATCTTGTCAGCACCCGACGGTCAGCCAGCCGATGCCGGTTATCTTTATCCAATCGACGGTTTTTTGCCCGGTCGGCCCTACCGTCTGATCAGCGTCGATATTGGTTGCGCACGCCAGGATATGTCTCGTGCATTGCTGGCGGCTTTTGGCCCCGATGTGCCGATCCGCATGGGCGATGGCCAGACAAAACCGGCAGGACTTTTGCGGCAGGGCGATCACATCATGACCCGGAAAAGCGGGCCACAACCGATCACCTGGATAGACCGTACCCATTGTCGCGCCCGCGATGCCTATGCACCGGTCGAGATTGGACCCGGGGCCGCTGGCAATGATGATAAGTTGATATTACGCCCCGATCATCGGCTGTTTCTGCGCCGCGCGCCGCGGGGGTTTGGCGCCAAGACCGGTCAGGTACTCGCAAAGGCCCGCCAACTGGTAAACGGAACTACCATCCGCCAACGGCAGACGGGCTTTGTCGATTACGTGCAGCTTCAGCTTGCGACGCCTTGCGATATTTCTGCAGCCAGCCTGTGGGTCGAATCGCATGTGGTCGATCCGCGCGCATGGCACAACACGGTGGCCCCCGCACCGGACGCCCTGCCAAGAATGGCAACACTCAGTGGTCAGGGTGCGTCCCCAACAAAGGTGCCGTCGAAAATCGCAACACCATCTGGCCCAGTCACATCGCCGAATATAACACCGGCAGTGGCATCCGCGTTGCGCCCGTAAAAATCGCCCGCGATGCCCCCGGTGACCACGTAATCCTGCCCCGCGTTTTGCAAATCCCCGCTGACATCTGCACTAAACTGAAATTCAGTGTCCGGATCTGCATCGCGTAACAAACGGCTGTCTTCAAGCGTCAGGCTGCCTGCAACCGCGCCCGCGTTGTTCTGCAATGCGTCGATCACGCCCTCAACCGGTGCAACACCCCCCGCAAAATCCACGCGCAACTGTAAATCACCAATATGGGTCAGCGGCGCGCCCCCAGACCCCCACGGCAATCCCAGGCGGACCATGCCTTGATAAGTCACCACCCCTTGCGTGGGCAATTGCGGACCGGGTGTAACATCGCCCCCCGCTATCTGCACAAAGCGCGCGTCAAAGCTGGTCAACTGCGCGGGAAATGAGGCGGTCTCACCGCCGCCCCCGCCGCAGGCCGCCAAAAGAGGCACCGTGATGATATATCGAAAGAAGTTGCGCCCGGGCATGGCGCGAGCGTCGGGCCTTTCGCTTAAAAGATGGTTAATCGTCGCCGGTCGCCTCGGCGATGATGGCCAATAAACCGGTTCGTTGGCCCGCATTTGTGGCAATCGCAGCCTCTAAATCAATGCCCGCCAAGGCGTTTGCATCCGGTCCGAGCACATCACCGGCGATCTGGCCATCAACCGCGATTGTCTGCTGCGTCGAGGTCAGCGCCCCGGCGTAGTCTATCTGCCACGTATTCGGCCCATCGGCGCCAACCACGCCGTCACGCAACAAAATCTGACCATCATAGTCGCGCAGCACACCGTCTGTACCGGTACCAAAGGCATTATCAAGAACACCCGACCCGGTCGCGGCACCAAAATCGACATTCAGGCGAGCATCCCCCGCAATCACAGATGCGGCCGGGGTCGTTTCGACACGTAATGTAAATGAGCCCGCAAACGTCACCTCACCCGTGGTTGGCATATCCACGACCGGTGTCGGTGACATGCCAACCACGCCCGCGCCCGGGTCCCCCACGACCCGGATGCGTTGGCTTTCATAGATATCAATCCGGGCGAGCCGCGGATCAATCCCGCTACCCGGGCTGCCGCCGTCGCCGCCCCCACCGCCACCACACGCGGTCAAAAGCAGCGACGCGACCAAAAGCCATCGCGTCATTCCAATCACCCTTAAGCTCCCCTTGCACAGGGATATCCGAAAATACCAAAGCTTCCGTTAAGGGCGGCACCGCATTGCCCTTTTCCGACCAAGCGCATAAAGCGATGCCATGACAAATCGCCCTGAACTGCCGCCTGAAATCGCCCGCCGCCGCACCTTTGCGATCATCTCGCATCCGGATGCCGGCAAGACGACGCTAACCGAAAAATTTCTGCTTTATGGCGGCGCCATTCAGATGGCCGGACAGGTCCGCGCCAAGGGCGAGGCACGGCGCACACGGTCGGACTTCATGCAGATGGAAAAGGATCGGGGGATCTCTGTTTCGGCCTCTGCGATGTCCTTTGATTTCGAAAAATTCCGGTTCAATCTGGTCGATACGCCCGGCCACTCGGACTTTTCCGAAGACACCTATCGCACGCTGACGGCTGTGGACGCCGCCGTGATGGTCATTGACGGGGCAAAGGGGGTGGAAAGCCAGACCCAGAAACTGTTCGAGGTCTGCCGTCTGCGCGATCTGCCGATCCTGACATTCTGCAACAAGATGGACCGCGAAAGCCGCGATACGTTTGAAATTATTGATGAAATTCAGGAAAATCTGGCGATTGACGTGACCCCTGCCGCCTGGCCAATTGGTGTCGGACGCGAGTTCATGGGCACCTATGACATCCTGCGCGACCGGCTGGAACTGATGGATCGGGCAGATCGTAACAAGGTCGCCGAAAGCATCGAAATCAGCGGGTTGGACGACCCGAAACTGGCCGAACATGTGCCAGCGCATCTGCTGGAAAAGTTCCTTGAAGAGATCGAGATGGCCAAGGAACTCTTGCCGGCGCTTGATCATGAAAGCGTGCTCAATGGCTCCATGACCCCGATATGGTTCGGGTCTGCCATCAACTCTTTCGGGGTTAAGGAATTGATGGATGGGATCGGCACCTATGGGCCGGAACCGCAAGTGCAATCCGCACAGCCGCGGCATATCGCACCCGAGGAAAAGAAAGTCGCAGGCTTTGTGTTCAAGGTGCAGGCCAATATGGACCCCAAGCACCGGGACAGGGTCGCATTTCTGCGCCTGGCCTCGGGCCATTTTGAACGCGGCATGAAACTGACCCATGTGCGGTCGAAAAAGCAGATGGCCATCACCAACCCCGTGCTTTTTCTGGCCGCCGATCGCGAATTGGCAGAAGAGGCGTGGGCCGGTGACATCATCGGCATTCCAAACCACGGGCAATTGCGCATCGGCGATACCCTGACCGAGGGCGAAGCCTTGCGCGTGTCCGGCATCCCCTCTTTTGCGCCAGAATTGCTGCAGGCCTGCCGTGCGGGCGACCCAATGAAGGCCAAGCACCTTGAAAAGGCACTGATGCAATTCGCCGAGGAAGGGGCCGCCAAGGTTTTCAAACCCACTTTCGGATCGGGTTTTATTGTTGGCGTCGTCGGCGCATTGCAATTCGAAGTACTCGCCAGCCGGATTGAGATGGAATACGGGCTGCCGGTCCGGTTCGAGGCGTCGCAATTCACCTCGGCCCGGTGGGTGCATGGCGCCAAGGACGCGGTCGAGAAATTCGCCGCCGCCAACAAACAACATATCGCCGAGGACAATGATGGCGATACGGTGTTTCTGACACGGCTGCAGTGGGATATCGACCGGGTGGATCGCGACTATCCCGATGTCACACTCAGCGCGACAAAGGAAATGATGGTTTAAAGCGTTATGCGAAAAACCTGAATCACCTAACGCTGCCTGAAATCAAAGATTTCAACGCGTTAAGTGACAAGCGATATTTCAGGTATTTCGTCAAACGCTATAGGGGACGCAGCCTGCGCCCCCTGACCGGTCAGTTCACCGGCTTTAGAAATTCCGACCAGACCCAGCCCACATGCCCAAGCCGGGTACGGACCTGCCACCAGAACCCAACGGCCGAGATGAATTCGACCACTGTCCGTTCCGGCAGGGCGCCGATCTTGTTGCCATCGGGGTTATCCCGGAAATTCAACGTGCTGGGATGCACGCCGCTGACGCGGAACTTGGCCAGCTTGGTGCTGTCAGGCGGCGTTTCGTCTTTCTTGCCGCTGCCACCGCGCAACAAATCCAGCTGCGCGGCCACCTGCGCGCGCATCTCGTCGCCCACATCTGCATGCCCCTTGATTGACGGATCAAATGCAAGGCGCGTGATATCCCATTTGTTTTTCTGCCGAATATTCAGATTTGGCTGTACTTCCGCATGGGTCAGAATGGTGCGAGGGGTAATCTTGATGTTGTAAAAATCGGCCAGTTCGGCCAGCACTTTCATCCCCGCATTCCATTGCTTTTTGGTCATCGGGGACGGCCCTGCATCAAACGGGCTTTCACGGGATTTCCGCATGCAACATAGCGAGACACCAATCGCGCCGGTATTTGCATTCAGCGTGTGCGAGGCGCGCTTGATCCCCGATCCCTTGGCATTTGAATGGATCGGGCGATCACCTTTGACCAGACCGCCATCCCCTTCGACAAGGATATGGTACGACTTCTTGTCAACGGAATTTGCCTTATGCCCACCAGCGGTCCAATGCAGGTGAATCCGCTGCATCGCCGCTTTCTTCATCCACGCTGCTGGTATCAATTTTGCCATAATGGCCTCCAATATCTTTAAAAATGTAAACAGTATGCCCGATAACAGAAAAATGTCTACAATTCAGACATCATACCGGCGCGCGTTACATAACATTAACCAGTTTCGGTGCGTTATGCAGGAATGCGTTACTTGCTGACCTCTGTTCTGATCCTTGCCTTGGCCGCCTGCACGGGATCCCGTGTTGTTTCGCGGCAGGATGCCTGGACCGGTTTTCAGCAATCCTACACATCCGAATACGAGATTTTTAGCGATCGCAAGGCCATCATGGTTGTGCGGCCAATCATGATCTCGCGCGACGGGGTGCAGGCCTTTGGGGTCCTGACCAATATCCGGCGCCGGGTGGCCAATGGACCGATTGTCGAAACCATGACCTCGCGCGGTGTGCCATTGCAATACGAACGCCATGACAGATTGCTCACCCACTGCATTGATGGCTGCCAGCGGGCTGAGGTTGGGATCATCAAACTGACACCTGCGGCCTTCCGTCTGGCCGCCCGCACTGGCCTGCCAATCCGGGTGCAGGGGCGGCGGGGCCGTTATGAAGGCACCGTGCCGGGCTGGTTGTTTCAGCGGGTCCTGGCAGGCGCGCAATAGCGCCGCCTCTCACCGGGTGACGGCAGCCAAAGGCAGGTTCTTGCCGGTGCCGCACAACGCTCTCTTGTCTTGAACCTGTAGCTTCTGCAAACATGGGCGCGGGAATGTGGAAGGTGACGGCAATGAATACTGGCATGAAATTTTGGCTGACCGGGGTGCTGTTTGCGGCACTTGCAGCGTGTGAAAGCACGGGCGATGGCGGCGGCGGTAGCACACCATTACAGATCGTCGATCCGGCGTCACTGCCGGTCACGGGCGCGCCAACATATACCGGCACATTGAATTTTGTCTTGAACGAGGGCGGCGCGGGCGATGTCACCTATACCGGCGATCTGTCCCTGACCGCCAGCTTTGCGGGTGACACGATCACCGGCGACGTCAGCAATTTCACCGATTCCGACGCTGAAACCTATACCGGCACACTGACGCTGATCAATGGCGATATTGACCGTGGCGCGGGCGCGGGGATCAATCCGGTCTTTGCCGATCTTGACGGGTCGCTGACCCGCGCCAGCGATGCCCAAGTCCTTGAATCCGGGGCAGCAATTGGCGGCGAATTCTTCGGATCGGCCGGGGCAGCAACACCTGAAGAGGTGCGCGGCACTGTCACCGGCTCGTTCTGTACAGAAAATTGCAGTGGCGGCGGACCCCCTTCCATTGTGGCGGTTGAAGTCGCCGGAAGCACCTTCACGGCATCTCAGTAACGGCGGGTGCCGCTTCAGAACCGCGTTCTGCCGACCGGCGAAATCGTCATCGACCCGGCCCGTGGCGGCCTGACCGGCAATCGCGGGATCATCCACCGGCCCGACAAGACGCTGGGGGTTGCCCGATGGTCCCACAAGGCGTGGATTTGCTGCACACTTGACTGGCAGGGGCGCCGGCGTTCGGTCATGACGGGCCGCAATTGGACAGAACTGTTCTTTCTCGACGAGGTCACGGCCCTTGCTGCCGGACACCGCCCCTGCGGCTATTGCAGGCGACAGGCATATCTGGATTTTGTGGCCGCCTGGACACGCGGCAGCGGCACCCGGCCCAAAGCCCCAATGATGGATAAGGCGCTGCATGCGGCCCGGGTGAATGGACGTAATCGAACCCAGATCAGACATCAGGCGCGGGCAGAACACCTGCCCGACGGTGTCATGGCGTTGCACGACGACGCCCCCCATCTGTTATGGAACGGGCAGTTGATCCCCTACACCACAACGGGTTACGCACCCGCCCACAGCAGCGAGGCAAGGGATAGCCTGACGGTCCTGACCCCCGTCCCGACCATATCAGTCTTGCGGCATGGCTATGCACCGCAGGTTCATCCAAGCGCGGGCTTGTAAGGGGGCCGCCACCTCGCAATAGTGCCCCTATCGGCGCGCGGAGGCCCAATAATGAGCGACCATGACGAAACCTTTCCCGATGGTATCCGCAGCCTGCTGCCGCAATATCAAAAGCGGCGGTCGCTGCTGACCCATGACCCCGGGCAGGAACTGGCACCGTTGGACGTCGATTTCGATCAGCTGGCCACGATCCCGCTGCCCAAACAGGAAAATCCGCGGCCAGAGGGGCTCAGCCGGGTTGCGAAAAAGCGGCATATGCTCTTGGGCGAACTGCAAGGCGGCACCGAACTAGCGCTGCTGCATGGCCTGCTTGTGGCGCATCTGCGCAAGCATACATTCCCTGATCACGCGCCTGCGCTATTTCGCAGATTGTGGCGCGAGAAAGAGACATGGTTGCTGGATAATCTGCCGACCCGTTGGCTGATCTCGGCGGTGATCACCTTTGCCGAGCATGGCGAAAGCGAGGCGGATCGCAAGCTGGCCCAATCGCTTAACATCCTGTTTTCGCTGATGAAGATATACGAGGCCGAGCGTTGTTTTTCGGGGCTGTCACCGCAACAGCCCTTTCGCATCAAGGACCGGAACAAAAGCCCATTGCCCATGGGAATGCGCGATTTTTCAGTGCTGAAAGGCGATCTGGAGGCGCACCTGCTTGCCCCGCTATGGCGCGACAGCAATGCGGCACCGGCAATTGGCCCGCTCACCCGGCATCTTTTGACGTTGCTGAACACCGATGACCGCACCATATTTCGGCGATTTGCAAAAATGCGGCAGGCTGCGCAAAAACATCAATGACCAAAGGGGCTAAGGGGCCGATCCTTGACCCTCTAGCGCCGATCAGATATGCGCAGCGAAAGGCCTGATCGCCTTTGACGCGCAGGACGCTCGGAACATGCGTCCTTTTTTGAATTGCGGACCGTACCCGCATCTATAGGACGTATATGACCAAGTTTACTGATATGAACCTTGACCTCAAGGTTCTCAAAGCCGTCGCCGAAACCGGCTATGACACCCCTACCCCCATTCAGGCCGGCGCGATTGCCCCTGCCCTTGAAGGCCGCGATGTTCTTGGGATCGCCCAGACAGGCACCGGCAAGACAGCCGCGTTTACACTGCCGATGATCACCCTTCTGGGCCGCGGGCGCGCACGGGCGCGGATGCCCCGGTCACTGGTGCTGGCGCCAACCCGCGAGCTGGCGGCACAGGTGGCCGAGAACTTTGACACATACGCAAAATACACCAAGCTTTCCAAGGCCTTGCTGATCGGCGGGACCAGCTTCAAGGATCAGGACAAGATCATCGACAAGGGCGTTGACGTGCTGATCGCCACCCCAGGCCGTCTGCTGGACCATCTGGAACGCGGCAAGCTGATCCTGACAGACGTCAAGGTCATGGTGGTGGATGAGGCTGACCGGATGCTTGATATGGGCTTCATCCCCGATATCGAAGAGATCTTCAAACGCACGCCCTTCACGCGGCAGACCCTGTTCTTCAGTGCCACCATGGCGCCCGAGATTGAGCGGATCACGAACACCTTCCTGTCCAACCCCGCCAAGATCGAGGTTGCCCGTGCCGCGACGACAAATACCAACATCAAGCAGGGTGTTGTGATGTTCAAAGGCTCGGACAAGCGCAAGGAACCTTCCGAAAAACGCGCCCTGCTCCGCAATCTGATTGATGCCGAGGGCGAGGCCTGCACAAACGCCATCATCTTTTGCAACCGCAAGTCGGATGTGGATATCGTCTCGAAATCGCTGAACAAATACGGCTATAACGCCGCCCCGATCCACGGTGATCTGGATCAAAGCCATCGGACCAAGACGCTTGACAAGTTCCGCGATAATGAGCTGCGGATCCTTGTGGCATCGGATGTGGCAGCTCGCGGGCTCGACATTCCGGCCGTGACACATGTGTTCAATTTCGACGTACCCAGCCATGCCGAGGATTACGTCCACCGGATCGGGCGCACCGGTCGCGCCGGGCGATCTGGCACCGCGATCATGATCTGCGTCCCCCGGGACGAGAAAAACCTCGAGGATGTCGAACGGCTGGTCAAGGAAACCATCCCGCGTCTGGACGGCCCGACGCAAGCGGCCCCCGCGAACGGCGACAAACCAGCGGCAGAAGACAAGCCCAAGCGCACCCGGAACCGCCGCAAGAAAGACGATGACGCTGCGGCCGCGAAACCCGCCGAACAGCCCGCCCCGCCAGCACCGGACGAAAAGCCAAAGGCGGAGGAACGGCCAAAGCAAGACCGCAATCGCGGCGGGCGTGGTCGCGGACGCAATGACCCCGATGTTGTCGGCATGGGCGACGAAACACCGGCCTTCATCGCAAAGAGCTTTGCAGAGCGGGCGAAAGTCTAACGCGTTATGCGAAAAACCCGGATCACTTAACGCTGCCTGAGATCAAAGATTTCAACGCGTTAAGTGATATTTTGGGTTTTTCGTCAAACGCTATGAACAACCGAAAACGGCAAAGAACGATGGTGCTGGTACCGTTCAAAGAGATCGGTTTGCAAAGACGGCACCGGTTGCACGGCAGCCTTGCTTGGGTTCAGGCGGGTTAAGATCACGTCGCGGTCTGCCGGTTGAACAGCACTCTGCGCCATGCGTGCCGCACCCAGGCAGGCTGCAATTTCACCTTGTTCGGGGATAACGATTTCTGCGTCAAACAAGGTCGCAATCAGTGACACCCAGAACAGAGAGCGCGTGCCACCACCAACCGCAGTCAAAGATGTGATCGGCACATTTGCCGCCTTTTGCGCGGTAAAGGCGGCATAAAACTGCATCGCCACGCCTTCAAGAATTGCGAATGCCACGTCGGCCGCATCATGCCCGGCAGTCAGCCCACCGATGAAGCCCTGCGCATCGGGGCGATTGTCGGGTGTGCGCACACCTGTGATCGACGGGCGCGCGGATGGGCAGCCTGTGATGCCCTTGGCCGCGCGGGTCTCGGCCAGTGCGGCGAGCTCGGGCGCTGTGCGGCCCGTCAACCGGCTGAGCCAATCCAGCGACTGTGTCGCCGACATCACCACCCCCATCGACAAAAACAGCCCCGGCGCGGCATGCGGGGTCGTCAGGACGGCAAGGTTGGGCGCGGGATGGAACACATCATCAGCCGCACATAAAACGCCCGATGTTCCGATGCTCAGCGCCGCACGGCCCGCGACAGCGGCACCAACCCCCAAAGCGCCTGCGTAATTATCGCCGCTGCCGGCCGCCACCACCACAGCTTCTGGCGTGTTCCAGCGGCGGCAAAGATCAGGCTTGAGCTGTCCTGCAACATCGCAAGATTGCAAAAGCGGCGGCAAGCGCGCCTTGTCCCACCCTGCGGCGTCCAGCAGTTCATCATCCCAATCGCCCGTCGCACAATCAAGCAGCATGGTGCCGGATGCATCGCTGCGCTCTGTGCAGCGTTCGCCTGTCAGCTGCAGAACCACATAGTCCTTGGGCAGCATCAACACATCTGTTGCGTCCAACACATCGGGTGCATGTTTCGCCAACCACAAAAGTTTGGGCGCGCCAAGTCCCGGGTCGGGCTGCCCGTTTGTGCGCCAGCCAATGTCGGGCACCTTGGCAAGCAATTCGTCGCATTCCAGAATGGCGCGTTGGTCATTCCACAATATGCAAGGGGTCGTGGGGCAGTTGTCCCTATCCAGCAGGACCGGCCCCAACATGTGACCGGACAGGGAAATCCCCGCAAGTCGCGCCATCAGGGCGGGATGGGTTGCAGCCAGTTCATCGAAGATGTCGCAGCTTAGACGCCACCATTGGTCGGGATCCTGCTGGCTCCAGCCGGGGTGCGGGATATCAACGGGTGACGGCCGGGCCGCGGCGGCGAGGCATGTTCCCTCCTCGTCCACCAAAGCAGTCTTGATGCCAGACGTTCCAAGGTCGATACCCGCGAAAATCATGGCGAAGCGGCCACAAGACTGCGGGCTGTGTGTTCGTCCGTCACGATGTGATTGACGCAGCCGCGCAGAAGGATGGCCCGGATGATCGGAACCTTATTCAGCCCGCCAGCGGCGACAACAACGTTCGAAAGACTATCCAGATCGGCCAGATTGATTCCTAGCACGCGCGCATTGATATCATGATCAATCAGCGTGCCATCCGCGCGCAGAAAATAGCCCATAATGTCACCGATGGCCCCGGCCTGTACCAGATCATCAATTGCAATGTCATCGGGCAGACCATCGGCCAACAAAAGCGAATGTTTCATGTCTCCTGCGGCGAGGGCAAGCCCGTTTGCAGCCTGGATTTTCTCGATGGAGCCTTTGAATTCCTGCTGCTGTTCCAGAATTTCACGCGACGCCCTGCTGGAGGCATAAACCGGCGCCGTAAAGTAGCTGTGCTGGGCATTGCACAAGTCGGCAAGCCGCGTGGTAATTTCGTAGCTGTTGACGTCGGACCCTTTGGTCAGCCCGCCCATCACGGATGTGATCTCAAGGTCCGGGCGGTTCATCGGTTCCATGAAACGGGTCGCCATGTTCAACGTATTGCCCCATGACATCCCGAACAGGCGGATGTCTGGTCGTTCCAGCAGGCGGTTCAGGAATTGCCCCAGGGCGGCCCCGAGGACCGTATGCAGCTTGAAATCATCACCACCAACTGGAGCAACCGTGGCTGTATCCAGCCCGAATTGCACGCAAAGTTGCTCTTCCAGTTCAATACAAGGACCGAAAGACGAATTGATTGTGACCCGCACAATGCCGCGTTCGCGGGCCTCGGCCAGCGCCTTGTTCACACGCAGACGCGTGACGCCGAACTGTTCCGCCGCTTGGGCCTGGGTCATGCCTTGGACTTCACAGGCCCACGCAAGCCGCACCAAAAGCTGTTCATTGGCATCCAGAAGTTCTGTCTTTGACTGGCGGGACATAGCCGATAATTCCTATTTTACGGCTCCCATCGTCAAGCCACGCACGAGCTGTTTTGAGGCTAGAAGGGCAAAGATCAAGACCGGGATGACGATCAATGTCGATGTGGCCATGATCTTTCCATAGGGCAGATTGTAGCCTTCCATGAAACTGACAGCCATCGCGGGGGCAGTCTTGGCCTCTGACCGCGTAAGGATCAGGCCAAACATCAGCTCGTTCCACGAGAAGATGAATGCAAAGATCGACGACACCGCCACGCCCGGCATCGCCAGCGGCAGGCAGATTTTGGTCATGATGGTGAATTGCGACGCCCCTTCAAGGCGGGCCGCTTCGTCAAGGTCATAAGGAATGCCACGGAACTGATCGGTCACGATCCAGATCACGATAGGCAGGTTGAAGGTCAGGTAGATCAGCACCAGCGTGATATGCTTGTCCAGCAGGCCCAGATTGCGCGCAATCAGGAAGAAGGGCAGCGCCAGAACGATGGGTGATACCATGCGGTTGGTGATGAACCAGAACCACAGGTCTTTCTTGCCGCGAAACTCGAACCGCGCCAATGCGAAGGCCGCAGGCACCCCCAAGAGAACCGCCAGCACGGTTGTGCTGATCGCGATGATCAGGGAATTGGCAAGTGTGCGCAGCACCCCATCCTCGAACAAAGCTTCGCGGTAATTGTTCAAGGTCGGCTCAAATATCCATGCAGGTGGGGATTGCAGCGCAACGATGTGGGTTTTCAAGGACGTCGTGACCATCCAGTAGAATGGAAAGACGCAGACCAGCATGATCAGGGTAAGCAGGATGATCTGGCCCCAAAGGGGTTTATGGGTGCGGGTCGCCATCTCAAACCTCCTTGTAGAAGACGCGGATATAAATCTGCGCCAAAACGATTGTGATGATCAGCAGGATGATCGCCTGCGCAGAGGCAAGGCCCTGATCAAAGCCACGAAAACCGACCCGCTGGATCATCAGTGAGATGAACTCGGTCGAGGCACCGGGCCCCCCGCGTGTCAGCGTAAAAACCATGTCAAACAATTTGAGCGTATCAGCCGTGCGCAGGATCAGAACGGCCACAAGGCCGGGCAGCAGGAACGGCAATTGCACATAGCGCAAGACGGTCCAGCGGCTTTTGGTTTCCAGCCGCGCGGCCTCCTCCACTTCGCCCGGGACCATTGTCAGGCCCGCAAGCAGGACCAGCGCCACAAACGGGGTCCATTGCCAGACGTCCCAAAAGATGATCATCGCAAAGGCGTTTTGCGGATCGCCGATCCAGTTGATGTTCGCCCCGCCCATCAACTGATTGATGACGCCGAATTTCTGATTGAACATGACCTGCCCCAGCAGGCCCACAACGGCGTATGTCGTCGCCATCGGCAGCACAAGGCTTAGTCGGGCCAGTGTTTTCAAAAGGGTCAGCCCCGGTTGATGCAACACCAGCGCGATCATCATCCCGAAGATAAGTTGCAGCGGCAATGCAGTGGCAAGCAGAAAGAATGTGCGGCCCATGGCTTGCCAGAACACCTCATCCGTCAGAACTGTCCAGTAGTTCTTGAGGCCGATGAACTCGACCTGACGCAGCTTGGTCAGGTTAAAGAAATGAAGCGAGGTCCAGGCCGCATAAAGAAGCGGGGCGATCCCAACCAGCGCGAGACTGATGACAGCCGGGCCAATGAAACCGAAAATTGTCTTACGGGATACCTGTCCGCGCATTCTTGCTCTCTCCCCAAGGCCCTGCTGACAGGGTGACTTCGAGGGCGCACAAGACGCCCCCGAATGGTTTTCATACGACGGCTATCTTACTGGGCCAGCGGCTTGCTGCCGTCGTAGTAGCCGGCGGCCTCAAGCACGGCTTCCATACGGGTGCCGATTTCCTGTGCGCCTTCTTCGGTGGTGACTTCGCCCAGCATCATCTTCGTGCCCCATTCCTGCACGATCTCGGTGATTTCAGGCCATTCCGCAAAACGTGGGCGGAATTCCGGCACACCGTCCTGCCAGCTTTCAACCAGCGCGGGGATGTACTTGAAGGTTTCAGCCAATGCCGGATCTTCATAGGCCGATTGACGGGCACTGACGCCGCCACGTTCGACATATTCAACCGCATTCGCCTTGGATGTCGCCCATTGGATAAATAGATAGGCGGCTGCCTGTTCTGCGTCATCCGCCTGGGACGCCACAGCCATCGAGAACCCGCCAAGTGCTGGCTTGCGCCCCGCTGGACCCATTGGCTCGGGTGCAATTTCAACGCAATCGGCCACGGCTGATGTGTCTGGTGACACCACTGACGAATAGAATGCCGACCATTCGGTGATCATTGCAATGTCACCTTGGGCGAAACCGTTCACCACTTCGGCGTGGTCATAGGCCACGATGCCATCCGGCATATACTGCATCAGGTCCTGACGGAATTGCAGACCCGTTTGGCTTTCGTCGCTATTGAGGTTGGAGCGGAAGTTTTCATCGAGGAACGAACCACCAAACGGCCAGATCATACGCGCAAAGCTATCGGCGGATTGGGTTTCATTCCGCTTGGACTGCAGCGCATAGGCATATTTGCCATCGCCGGTCAGGGCCGGGCCATAGACGTCCTTCAGATCAGCCCATGTTTCTGGCGGCCCATCAAAACCGGCCTCTTCCAACATGCAGCGGTTGTAGAAAAGCAGGCCGGAATAGTTGTCGACCGGCAGGCCGTAAATCGTGTCATTCCATCCCCCAAAGGCATTCAGAACCAGCGGGAAAAAGTCGTCAATATCCAGATCAGGATCGACAGTTTCAGGGAATTTCGCCTGCACATCGGCCAGCGGCAAAACCCATTCGTTTTCTGCAAAGTTGCCGATCCAAACCAGGTCGATCAGCGCGACATCAAGGTCACCCCCCGCAACAAAATCGCGGACCTGTTCGCCAAGCGCGTTTTCATATGGATGTTTGATAATGTTGACCTTGATGCCGGTCTCATTCTCAAACTCCGGCAGCATCGCTTCGATCGCTTCATAGCCGGGGCGCAGCAAGAAGATGACATCCACTGTCGTCCCCGCATATGGTGCCGCTGCGTCTTTCAAACTCCACCCATGTCCATCAGCAAGAGCCCCCGACGCAAGCGTCGCGGCCAGTGCTGTTGACGCCAATAATGTCCTCAATTTCATAATAACCTCCCAGTTGAGAATTGGTTGACATACTTTTGCTTCGTGCTGCATACAAATGTAAATTAGTGCCATGTGTCAAATACAAATTGACGTGATGTGAACTTGGGCCGGCATGGGCCAAACGAAGGGAATATAGATTTGGCCACTGTAGAACTCTCAAAAATAAACAAGTATTACGGTGACTTGCATGCATTGAAGGACGTCAACCTGGCAGTGGACGATGGGGCCTTTGTCGTCTTTGTCGGGCCGTCAGGTTGCGGCAAGTCCACCCTGCTGCGGGCTATCGCAGGTCTCGAATCGGTCAGCGAAGGGACGATCAGCATTGATGGCAAGGACGTCACAGCCCTTGAACCGGCTGATCGCGATCTGTCGATGGTGTTCCAGTCTTATGCGCTTTATCCGCATATGTCGGTGCGCGCGAATATGGAATTCGGGATGAAGGTGAACAAAATCGCCCCTGCCGAGCGCATAGCGCGGATCGAGGAAGCCGCGCGTGTCCTGCAATTGACCGAGTTGCTGGACCGCAAGCCGGGGCAACTATCTGGCGGTCAGCGCCAGCGGGTCGCGATTGGTCGATCCATCGTGAAAAATCCCAAAGTGTTCTTGTTTGATGAGCCGCTGTCAAACCTTGATGCCAAACTGAGGGTGCAGATGCGCATCGAGCTTGAGGCACTGCACAAAGAACTGGACGCCACGATGATCTATGTGACCCACGATCAGGTCGAGGCGATGACAATGGCCGACCAGATCGTCGTGCTGAACGGTGGGCGGATCGAACAGGTGGGATCGCCGATGGATTTGTATCACACACCCGCCACCGAATTTGTCGCGGGGTTCATCGGCTCCCCTGCGATGAACATTTTTGCAGCTGACAATGCTTTGGGCGCCAATCTTGGCCTGTCGGATGACACGGCCAAACTTGGCATCCGCCCCGAACATATCCAATTGGGCGACGCAGGCCATCCTGGCACCATTCGGGTCAAGGAAAAGCTGGGCAGCGAAAGTTATCTTTATGTGATGACCCCAGACGACACCCAGATCGTGATCAAGACCGACGGTGAAGACAGCTTTAACGCAGGTGACACCGTGCACATGACGTTCCGCGAAAACCGGCTGCACCGTTTTGATGCGCATGGACAAACGATGAAATAGGGACCGGCCCGATGACCACATGGACGAACCAGATGGACAGACTGATCGCGCCGGCGGTCGCGCGCTCTGAAGTGACGGATGAGGTCGTGGTTGGTGCGGGCAGGTTGGCCGATACAGGCGCGCTTGTACGGCGTATGACGGATAAGGCCCGGGTGCTGTTGTGCGCAGACGACGAGGGCTTTGAGGCGGCCGGTCACGTGGTGAAAACATCCCTGCAAGCCGCCGGGTTTGAGGTGCAGGCGCATGTTCTGCCCGCTGCCCCGTTGCCGAAAGCATCCGTCGAAGAGGCAGAACCCTTTCGCGCCGCCTTGGCCGCTGACCCCGGGCTTTTCCCTGTGTCTGTCGGGTCCGGTGTGATCAATGATTTGACCAAATACGCGGCCTTCAAGACCGGCCGCCGCTATGTGACGGTGGCGACCGCCGCCTCGATGGATGGGTATACAAGCGCTGGCGCGCCCTTGGCAGAAAACGGCTTTAAGGTCACCATCCCGACCCGCGCGCCCATTGCAATGCTCGCCGATCTGGACGTGATCGCGAATGCACCGGCCGAGATGAATGGCTGGGGCTACGGCGATCTTGCGGGCAAATCGGCCGCAGGCGGGGATTGGATTCTCGCTGATGCGCTGGGGATCGAACCTATTGATGATGTCGCCTGGCCGATGGTGCAGGACCATTTGAAAGGCTGGCTGGACGGACCCGAGGGGATCGCATCGGGTGACCATGACAGCATCGCGCGGCTGTATGTTGGCCTGACTGCGGTTGGCTTTGCGATGGAAGCCCATGGCAGTTCCCGTCCGGCATCGGGTGCGGATCACCAGATTGCCCATATGTGGGAAATGGAAGGCCATTCCTATCAGGGACGCAAAGTCAGCCATGGGGCGGCGGTGTCTGTCGGCTGCGTGGCCTCCTTGGCATTGTTTGACTGGCTCGTGGACCAAGATCTGTCCCGCTTGGACTCAGACGCCATTGTACAGCATGCCCCCAGCCTGCAAGCCCGTGAACTTACCTTGGGCAAAGCGATCCCCGACAAGAAAATTGCAGAAAAGGCACGGGATGAACTAGAGGCAAAATTCGCCACCCCCGCGGTTCATGCCGCACGTTTGCGGATGTTGCGGTCGGACTGGCCCGCGTTAAAAGACCGGCTTGAAACACATCTCTATCGCCACAAAACCATGGCCGATATGCTGCAAAAGGCAGGTGCGCCGGCCTATGCGTGGCAGATCGGCGTGACGTCAGAACATTTGCTGGCGACGATGCACGCGGCTGCCTTTATCCGCCGACGCTATACGATCTTTGATCTGTTGCATGATATCGGCCAAACCGAAGCGGCGTTTGCCGCCGTGTTGCCATTGCTGACACCGCAAAGCGCGGAACTGGCCTCATGACTGACAAGCAGCTTGCCGCCAAAGCCATCGCCGAACTGGGCGCGGTTCTCGAAGCTGCGGTGCCCGACCAGATTAGTGCGATGGCCGCGCCGATCCTGAACGCCAAGCGCATCGCGGTATATGGTGTGGGGCGCGAGGGGCTGATGATGAAATCGCTGGCGATGCGGCTGTTTCATCTTGGGCTGGATGCGCATGTGGTGGGTGAGATGACAACACCCCCGATCGGCGACGGTGATCTGCTGATCGTCAGCGCAGGTCCGGGTCAGTTTTCCACCGTCAGCGCGTTGATTGGCGTCGCCAAAGCGGCGGGTGCCGCGACCCTATGCGTGACCGCTACGCCACAGGGCGCTGCACCGCAATCTGTCGATCATGTTGTTTACCTGCAGGCGCAAACCATGGCTGATGATCAAGGCGGTGGGGCGTCCGTTCTGCCGATGGGTTCACTTTATGAGGCGGCGCAATTCCTGTTCTTTGAAATGGTCATCCTGCAGCTGCGTGACCAAATGGCCCTAAGCTCCGACGCGATGCGGGCCAATCACACCAATCTGGAGTAGGTCATGGGCTGGCAGGACAGATTTTCGATTGCGGGCAAGGTCGCTTTGGTGACTGGGGCCTCTTCTGGGATCGGGGCGGAAATCGTGCGTGTCTTTACGCAGGCTGGCGCAAGAGTCATCGCGACAGGTCAATCGGTTGAACGATTGGCTGCCCTCGCCGCAGAGACCGATTGCACGACAATTGCAGCAGACATCGCGACGGTTGCAGGCTGCGAAAGTGTCATCGCCGACGCGCAGGCCCTGCACGCGCAAGTCGATATTGTGGTGAATTCAGCTGGTGTTGCGCTGGTTGGACCCGTACTGGATTTTGATCCGGCAGACTGGGATCGCACGATGGCGATCAACCTGCGCGCGCCCTTCCTTTTGGCCAAAGGTCTGGCACCTGCGATGATCAAAGCGGGGGGCGGTAAGATCATCAATATCTCGTCCCAGACAGGTGTCATCGCGCTGCCTGATCACGCAGCTTATGCGGCCTCCAAGGGGGGGCTGAACGCGTTGACCAAATCCCTGATGACAGAGCTGGCCCCCCATAACATTCAGGTCAACGCGATCTGTCCAACTGTTGTGATGACAGACATGGGCCGCGAAATCTGGAGCCCTCCGGAAAAGTCCGGCCCGATGATCGCGGGCACGCCGTTGGGCCGTTTTGGCGAACCTGTCGAAATTGCGGACATGGCGCTTTACCTCGCCTCTCCGGCATCCGATCTGGTCAACGGGGCGCTGATGATGATCGAAGGCGGGTATTCGAGCGTATGAAGGGCTTTGGCGTTCATACCAGCATGTGGACGATGTCCTGGGATGCAGAGGGTGCCGCGCGGGCGATTGCGGCGGCAAAGGCGTCGGGTATGGATTTCATCGAGATTGCCTTGCTTGATCCGGCCTCCACCGATGCCGCATTGGGACGCGCCTTGTTGGAACAGGAGGAATTGCCTGCCATCTGCTCGCTTGGTTTGCCGCAGGCGGTTTGGGCCTCGCATAACCCGTCGGGGGCCATCGATTTTCTGACGCTGGCGATTGAAAAGGCTGCAGGGCTCGGAGCCGAGGCGCTCAGTGGCGTGACCTATGGCGGGATCGGCGAACGCTCTGGCCTGCCGCCCACCGACCAAGAGCTGGACAATGTCGCAACCGCGCTGGCGGCCGCAGCCAAATGCGCAAAATCTCATGGTTTGGCTTTCGGGATCGAACCGGTGAACCGCTATGAAACCCACCTGATCAACACGGCGGCCCAAGGGGTTGCGATGATCGAACGGATCGGGGCGGACAACATGTTCCTGCATCTGGACACCTACCACATGAACATTGAGGAAAAAGGCGCAGGCAACGGGATCATCGCGGGTCGCGACCATCTGCGCTATATCCACCTGTCGGAATCCGACCGTGGTACGCCGGGCCAAGGCACCTGCGATTGGGACGAAATCTTTGCCACCCTCGCGGCGATCAATTTCAAAGGCGGCCTTGCGATGGAAAGCTTTATCAACATGCCGCCCGAGATCGGCTATGGCCTGTCGGTCTGGCGCCCCGTGGCTGAAAGTGCCGAAGAGGTCATCGGGCAAGGCCTGCCTTTCCTGCGCGGCAAAGCGCAGCAATATGGATTGATCTGAATGGGCTATGACGACACGTGGGGCACGCAGGACGCCTTTGACCGCTACGAGGCTGTGCGCCACCGGATGCCCGGCGCGCAGTTCCCGGATCAAACACAGAATTGTTCCGGGTTGGTCGAGATCGCAGATCACTTTGATGCCTTCGTTCTGGACAGCTTTGGCGTGTTGAACGTGGGCGAAACAGCGATCGCGGGTGCGGTGGCGTGTATGCAAACGCTGCGCAGTAAGGGCAAGCGCCTGATCGTGCTGACAAATGCCGCAAGCTACACCCGCGACGTTGCCGTCGAACGTTACCGCAGGCTTGGCTTTGATTTCATCGCTGACGAGGTCGTTTCAAGCCGGGACGTGGCCGTGTCTCGATTGAATTCAGTTCTGCCAAACGGAAACTGGGGCGCGATTGCGGCCCCTGACGACCGGTTCGAAGACATCCCAGCGCAGGTCGCCCATTGGACGGGGCAGGATGTTGACGGTTTTCTTCTGCTTTCCAGTGCGGCCCTGAATAACGATATGGTCGCGCGGCTTGCCGCCGCCTTGGCAGAGCAGAACAAACCATTGGTCGTGGCAAACCCCGACTTGGTTGCGCCCCGTGAAACAGGCCTGAGCAAAGAACCCGGCTATTACGCGCATGCCTTGGCAGATGACCTTGAAGTTGCGCCCGTATTCTTTGGGAAACCCTTCGGGAATGCGTATGAAGATGCCAAAAGCTGGCTTGCCGATATCGCGCCGCACCGCATTGCGATGGTGGGCGACACGCTGCATACTGATATTCTGGGCGGCGCGGCGACAGGGTTCAAAACAATTCTTGTGCGCGATCACGGGCTATTTGCCGGACATGCGACTGCACCATTTATCGAAAGCTCCGGTATCAGGCCCGATTTTTCCTGCGCTTCGATTTAACCGGTATTTTCAATTCACTTGTAAAACACACGACTTGATCTGACATTTCTGCTCTTCTGGAGCGCAATCAAGGAGTGTCGATCAATGACAAGTATTCAAGAGAAGATCATCAAGCCGAAGCTGGGGCTGTTGGAACTGGCCAAACAGCTCGGAAGCGTGTCGCAGGCCTGCAAAGTGATGGGTTATTCGCGGGACAGCTTTTACCGGTTCAGAGAACTTTACGATCAGGGTGGCGAAGAAGCCCTGATGGATCTCAGCCGCCGCAAGCCGGTGATGAAAAACCGCGTGCCAGAACATGTCGAGAAGGCGGTCATCGAACTGGCCATCGACAACCCGGCTCTGGGTCAGAAACGGGCGTCGTGGGAGCTGCAGCAGAAAGGCATCATGGTGTCATCGTCGGGCGTCCGGTCGATCTGGCTGCGTAATGATCTGGAAACCATGAAAAAGCGCCTCAAGGCCCTGGAGGCCCGTGCCGCCCAAGAGGGTATCTTGCTCACCGAGGATCAGTTGGCCGCGCTGGAAAAAGCCAAGGCCAAGAAAGAAGCCCATGGCGAGATCGAGAGCCACCACCCTGGCTATCTGGGCAGCCAGGACACCTATTATGTGGGCACAATGAAGGGCGTCGGACGCATTTATCAACAGACCTTTGTCGATACCTATGCCCGCGTGGCGATCTGCAAGCTCTACACTGAAAAGACGGCAATCACCGCGGCCGACTTGCTGAACGACCGCGTGATCCCGTTCTTTGCAGAGCATGAGATCAGCCTGCTGCGCGTCCTGACAGACCGGGGCACGGAATACTGTGGCAAGGTCGAGAACCACGCCTACCAGCTTTATCTGGCCGTCGAGGACGTGGACCACACCCGAACCAAGGCCAATTCTCCGCAAACAAACGGCATCTGCGAGCGGTTCCATCGCACCATCAAGGATGAGTTCTACGACATCGCATTCCGCAAGAAACTGTATCGGTCAGTCGAAGAGTTGCAGGCCGATCTGGATGCGTGGCTGGCAAAGTACAACGAACAGCGGCCACATTCGGGACGTCACTGCTATGGCAAAACACCTATGCAGACCTTCCGCGAAACGCTACACATCGCTGTCGAGAAGACGATCAAAACGCACGACCAATCGGACAGTGCGCAACCCGTTCTCAGCGTCGCAAGCTGAGATGTCCGTCAGATCAAGTCTGAAGTTTTACAATTCACGAGAATTGCGGTTTCCCCGCGCGGGCAGACCGCAATATGAAAGTTTACAAACGCCCGATCCGCGCTCCAGTAAGTGATCCCGTACGCCGCCGCGGCGAACACACGGCCCGGGCCTTTCGCATCAAGCGTCGAGCACTATCCCGAACTCTTGCCCGAAGGCTCGACAATAGGCGACCCAATCGTGAAACTCTTCGGTTGTAAAGACGTCGGGGCCTTTGGCCTCCCACTCGCCGGTTTTGCGGTCGATCATCGCCCATATGACGTTTTCGGGATCGGCTATCCCTTCTACCTCGGCCTGCATAATTGCGGCCTCTGCCCAGCGTCGGGTGGCAATCAAAAGCTTTTCGACGGCATCGTCCGATCTGACCCATTGGGCAGCATTTTGATGGATCGCCGCACATTCAGCCATGCTTTCACTATAAGACTGCGCCGCTGCCGGCGCGGCGAGCATGCCAGCCAGAATGATCCATGTCGTTCTCATCCGACGCCTCTACCCCAACCGGCTGACAATCACGGTCACCTCGGGTTTCTTGCCAATCTCGGCCTGGGCAGACCGGCGCGCAATCGTCTTGAGCTCTTTTTCCAACTTCACCTCGTCGCGCAATGTCTTGCCATTCGCACGGTTCACGAATTGGCTCAGGTCTTCCTCGACAACCTCGACCAAAGCGGCGTTGGAATTTCCCGTCTCTGCCAGCCCGGAAATCTCGACCCATGGATCACCTAGCGGGTCGCCATCCTCATCAATGATCAGCGTCACGATCATATGCCCGTTCAGCGCCATGCGGATCCGGTCGCGCACGATGCCGTCCATGGCGCCGACCTGCACCGACCCGTCCAGATAGGTGCGGCCGGTGTCGATATATTCCGCCACGGTCGGTTGGTTGCCGGACAGATCAATCATCATGCCATTGACGACGACGATCCCTGTCAGCCCGCCCGCATTGCCAAGTTTCACATGCTCGCGCAGATGCCGGTGTTCGCCATGCATGGGGATCAGGATTTGCGGCTTTACAATCTGGTGCATGGTTTGCAGATCGGGCCGGTTTGCATGGCCCGAGACGTGATATTTGCCGCCCGCATCGTCAATCACGTCGACGCCCAGCTCGGACAATTGGTTCATGATCCGGATCACGCCCCGTTCGTTCCCCGGAATGGTCTTGGAGGAAAACAGGAACGTATCCCCCTCTTTCAACTTCAGCCCCAGATAGGATCCTTGCGCCAATTGCGCCGATGCAGCCCGCCTTTCCCCCTGCGAGCCGGTCACCAGCAGCATCAGGTTCTCGCGCGGAATATTCAGCGCATCTTCGGGTGAGACGACGGCCGGAAAACCGCTCAGAATGCCCACATCAGTTGCCGCTTCAACCATCCGCCGCATGGCCCGACCCAACAAAACAACGGACCGATCCGCCTTTTGTGCCGCAATGGCCAGTGTCTTGAGCCGGGCAATATTCGACGCAAAGGTGGTGGCCACGACCATCCCGGTCGCATCCTTCATCATCTCGGCAATTGCGTCGCCAATCGTGCTTTCCGACCGGCCGGGATCGGGCGAGAACACATTGGTGCTGTCGCAGATCAACGCCTTGACCCCATCCTTTGATATCTCTTCCCAGAGACCCTTATCCCATGGATCACCAACCACGGGGGTCTCATCAATCTTGAAATCGCCCGAGTGAATGATCCGCCCATCTGGGCTGTCGATCACCAATCCCGCACTTTCCGGGATCGAATGGCTGATCGGGACGTAAGAGACCTTGAACGGCCCACATGCGATGACATGTGGATAGACATCGACAACGGTCACCACCCCCTCTGGCTGGCCATGTTCGCCCAGCTTCCGGCGCGCGATATTGGCCGTGAACGGCCGGGCATAGACAGGTGCCCCCAACTGTTCCCAATAGTGCCCGATCGCGCCAACATGGTCTTCATGCGCGTGGGTGATGAAAATCCCGTCAATCTGTGCCTTCCGCTCGCGAAGCCAGGCAATATCCGGCAGGATCAGATCGACCCCCGGGGTCCCGTCCATATCAGGGAATGTCACACCCAGATCGACCACGATCAGCCGTTCTTTGCCAGCTGCGCCATAGCCATAGACATAGGCGTTCATCCCGATTTCCCCGGCGCCGCCAAGGGGAAGGTAGATCAGCCGGTCACTCATGCATTGTCCTTGTTATACTGGTGGATGACGGTCAGACCGTGCATCGTCAAATCATCTTCGAAAGCGTCAAAAAGGGTCTCTGCCTGCTGAAAGAGCGGGGCCAGCCCACCGGTCGAGATGACCTGCATCGCAACACCCCTTTCGGCTTTGATCCGCGCGCATATCTCACGCACGAGCCCGATGTAACCCCAAAAAACGCCCGATTGCATACAGGCAACAGTGTTGGTCCCCACAACCGCCTGTGGTTTGGAAATATCCACATGCGGCAGTGCGGCCGCGGCATTGTGAAGCGCCTCCAGCGACAGGTTCACGCCGGGTGCAATGACCCCGCCCACATAGGCCCCGTCATGGGCCACCACATCAAATGTCGTGGCTGTTCCAAAATCGACGACAATCAGGTCCCCACCATGCCGGTCAAACGCCCCGGCTGTGTTCACCAGTCTGTCCGGCCCGACCTGCGTGCCTTCGTCCACACGCGGCGCCTTTGGCAGCAGGCAATCGGGCTTGCCCACCACAAGCGGGCGGCAGTTATAGTACCGGTCCGCAAATACCCGCAGGTTAAACACGACCCGTGGCACGGTCGAGCTGACAATCACCTCGTCGATATGCACATCCAGGTTCTGGAACCGCATCAGGGTGGACAGCCAGACATAGTATTGATCTGCCGTGCGCTGCCATTCGGTGCTGGTCCGCCATGTGGCCAGAAACTGCTGTCCGTCCCAGATCGAAAAGACAGTATTTGTATTGCCGCAATCAATGGCCAAAAGCATGGGCGTCCCCCTAGAAAAACACGTCGGCAGCAGCGATGGCACAAGGGCCGGTGCCCGTGATCAGGACCAGATTGCCGTCCTTGTCGATTGTATCAAAGATCCCGGTGACATCCTTGGTGCCGGTGCGTGCTGTGATCACATCCCCCAGACGGGCCGCATTCGCCAGCCAATCGTCGCGGATCCGTTCAAACCCGAAATGGCGCAGCTTGTCTTCCTGGGTGGCATAGGCATCGGCGAGGATGGTCAGAAAATCCTCTGGGTCGACTTCCCATCCGCCAGCGGCCATCAGGCTGGTGGGGGCAAAGCTTGCCTCGGTCACGCCTTCGGGCACGTGCCGCAGGTTGACCCCGATACCGACTGACAGCCAGTCCACGAATGGCCCCTGCCCGCTGCTTTCCAGCAAGATGCCTGCAACCTTGCCCCCGGACAAAAGCACATCATTGGGCCATTTCAGCGCCAGCTTTTCAGCCGGTACATAAATCGCCAGCGCCTGATAAAGCGCATTGGCTGCCAGAAATGACCGCTTGGCCGCCTCGGCCGGGGTAGCACCGGGATTGAACACCAGCGTCGCATTCAGATTGCCCGACGGTACGACCCAAGGCCTGCCCCGCCTGCCCCGCGCTGCGGTCTGGGTCTTGGCCATGATCCAGGTTGGTTTCGTGATACTGTCTGCCCGGCGCGCCGCCTCGGACATGGTGCTGTCGACGCTGTCCAGAACGACGCGCGCGTAGCCCTCGGGCCAATGCCCGTGAGCGCTAGTTGACAAGCGTCGCCGCCGCGGCTTCGGCAATGACTTCGATGCCGAACAGGTTGACACCGGGCAGCCAGGCCAGGCCGACAATGATGCCCGTCAGCACCGCCGCAATCCACAAAACCGGGGCCGGTTTGCCATCAAGCGCATCACTGTCTTCGCCGAAATACATGTAGTAGACGATCCGCAGATAATAGAACGCGCCAATCACCGATGCGATCACGCCCGCGACCGCCAACCAGGCAAGGCCACCTTCATACGCAGCGCGCAACACATAAAACTTGCCAAAGAAGCCCAACAGCGGCGGCACACCGGCCAGACTGAACATGAATACCAGCATGATCAGCGCCATCAGCGGCTGCTTTTTGGAATAGGATTTGAGGGCTGTGATATTCGTCACTGGCCGGCCGTCCTTTTCCATGGTCAGGATCAGCGCAAAGGTGCCCACGTTCATGGTCACATAAATCGCCATATAGATCAGCATGGCCTGCACGCCAAAGGCAGTCCCGGCCGCCAGCCCCATCAGGGCAAATCCCATATGCGCAATGGATGAATAGGCCATCAGGCGCTTGATATCGGTCTGCCCAATGGCGGCAATCGCGCCGAGGAACATGGACACAACAGCAAGGAAGGCGACAATCTGCTGCCAATCGCCAATGATGCCGCCAAAGGCGTCATGGGCAACACGAGCGAAAAGCGCCATCGCAGCCACTTTCGGCGCGGTGGCAAAGAATGCAGTGACCGGGGTGGGCGAGCCTTCATACACATCTGGCGTCCACATATGGAACGGCGCGGCAGAGACCTTGAAGGCAAAGCCCGCAAACAGGAATACAAGCCCGAACAACAACCCCAGTGACGGATCGGTCGCGGTCGCCTCGATGATCCCCGAGAACAGCGTTGTCCCGGAATAGCCGTAGGTCAGCGACGCACCATAGAGCAACAGGCCCGAGGACAGCGCGCCAAGCACAAAGTACTTCAACCCCGCCTCGGTCGATTTCACGCTGTCGCGGCGCAAGGATGCAACGACATAAAGCGCCAGCGACTGCAGTTCCAACCCCATATAAAGCGCCATCAGATCACCGGCCGAGACCATGACCATCATACCGACCACGGCCAATGCCACCAGCAGCGGATATTCAAAGCGCAGAAGACCCCGCCGCTGCATATAGCCTTCGGACATCAGCAACACGGCAGCCGCCGACAGCAGGATCGTGATCTTGGCAAACCGGGCAAAGCCATCATCATGGAACATACCGCCAAAGGCGATATTCGTCCCGTTCCCGTTCATGCCGATCCAGACAGCGATCAGCACAAAAAGCCCTGAGGTGGCCCATGTCAGCAGCGGCGCAGCCCCGTCCTTGGTCGTGTAAACGGCCCCGATCAGCGCCAGCATCGCGTAAAGCGACAGCACGATTTCGGGCATGACGATTGAGATATCAGCAGAGATCATGTCAGCCGTTCCTTAGTTCGATGCAAACTGCGTTGCGGCCTCAAAGGTCGCAAGCGCTGTTTCATAGTTGCCCACCAGCGCCGCAACGCTGGGGCCGATAATATCGAGGACAAGCGCCGGGTAGACACCCAGCAGCAGCGTCATCACAACCAAAGGCGCAAAGATCACACGCTCGCGCGTTGTCATGTCCTTGATGGTTTTCAGGCTTTCCTTGATCAGGTCACCCATGACCACCCGGCGATACAGCCACAGCGCATAGGCCGCCGACAGGATCACGCCAGAGGTTGCAATCACGGCCACCCAGGTGTTCACCTGGAAGATGCCCATCAGCGTCAGGAATTCACCGATAAAACCAGATGTGCCCGGCAGGCCAACATTGGCCATCGTGAAGAACATGAAGATCAGCGCATAGGCCGGCATCCGGTTGACCAACCCACCATAGGCATCAATCTCGCGCGTATGCATCCGGTCGTAGATCACGCCGACGCAGAGGAACAACGCGCCCGAGATAAAGCCGTGGCTGATCATCTGGAAAATCGCCCCGTCGATGCCTTGCTGGTTCACCGCAAAGATCCCCATGGTCACGTAGCCCATGTGGGCGACCGAGGAATAAGCAATGAGCTTTTTCATGTCTTCTTGGACGAGTGCGACCAGAGACGTGTAAACAATGGCAATGGCTGACAGCCACAGAACCAGTGGCCCCATCACCTCTGACCCGACAGGGAACATCGGCAGGCTGAACCGCAGGAAGCCATAGCCGCCCATTTTCAACAGGATCGCGGCCAGCACGACCGATCCGGCAGTTGGGGCCTGCACGTGCGCATCAGGCAGCCACGTATGGACTGGCCACATTGGCATCTTGACGGCAAAGCTTGCAAAAAACGCGAGCCATAGCAGCGTCTGCATCCCGCCCACAATCTGCACGCCAAGCACATTGAAGTTCTCGGTCCCAAAGGTGTGGGTCATCAGTGTCGGAATATCTGTCGTCCCCGCATCAGCAAACATGGCGACCATGGCCACCAGCATCAGGACAGAGCCGAGGAAGGTATAAAGGAAGAACTTGAAGGACGCATAAATCCGATTCTTGCCGCCCCAAATACCGATGATCAGGAACATCGGGATCAGACCCGCCTCAAAGAACAGATAGAACAGCACCAGATCCAGCGCCATGAACACGCCCAGCATCAGCGTCTCAAGCAGCAGGAACGCGATCATGTATTCCTTGACCCGGGTCGTTACATCCCAGCAGGCGGCGATGACCAGCGGCATCAGGAAGGTGGTCAGCATCACAAACAGGATCGAAATGCCATCGACACCCATCTTGTACTGCAAGCCCAGCAGCCATGCGCGGGTTTCGACCATCTGAAAACCCGTATCCGCCGGGTTGAAGTTGGACAGGATGAACAGCGAGGTGACGAAAGTCACGACGGTGGTCACCAAGGCCACCCATTTCGCATTCCGCTGTGCGGCAGGATCATCGCCGCGCAGGAAGATCGCCAAAATGACGGCCCCGATCAGCGGGATAAAGGTGGTGAGTGAAAGGATGTTGCCCATCAGCCTGCCCCCCCGCTCAGCGATACAATGGTGATCAGCACCGTGATCCCCAGCACCATCGCAAAGGCATAGGTAAACAGATACCCGGACTGTGCGCGACCGGCCAGACGGGTAAAGAATGGAATGATCCCCATCGCCACACCATTGATGCCGCCATCAATCGTATTGGTGTCACCCTGCTTCCACAGGATGCGCCCCAAGGCCACCGCCGGTTTCACGAAGAGGAAATCGTAGATCTCGTCAAAATACCACTTGTTCAGCAGAAACAGGTACAGCGGGCGCTGCTGTTCTGCCAGCTTGGCGGGCAGATCAGGGCGGCGGATATACATCTGATAAGCGAGCGCCAGACCGGCCAGCATCGCAATGAAAGGCGACAGCTTGACCCAGATCGGCACGTAGTGGGCATCATGCAGCACATGATTGTCGGCGGCCTTGAAGATCGCGCCTTTGCCCGGGACCTCGGGCCACTGCGCCTCTTCCTTGCCGTGCTCATCCTCAGACGCTTCGCCTGCCGCATAGGCAGGCGCGATCAGGCTAAAGCCAAGCGCCTGATCCTCGGAGACTTCCTTGGCGTCAATTGTGCCGAAATACTTGCCGACCTTCTCATCACTGCCAAAGAACGGGCCGTAAAACACCATCCCGCTGAACACCGCACCAACGGCCAGCACGTAAAGCGGGGCGAGCATTGTGGTTGGGCTTTCATGGGCATGATCATGGGTATGCTTGTCACCACGCGGGGTGCCATAGAAGGTCATGAACATCAGGCGCCAGCTGTAGAAACTTGTCATGAAAGCAGCGATCAGCAGCATCCAGAAGGCATAGCCACCTGCCGTGCCTGCATAAGCGCTCTCAATAATCGCGTCTTTGGACACGAAGCCTGCAAAGCCGATAGGGAAGCCGATGTAGAGCAGCGGAATGCCCACACCGGTAATTGCCAGCGTGCCGATCATCATCATCCAGAAGGTCTTGGGGATCTTGTGACGCAGCCCGCCATAGTTGCGCATGTCCTGCTCATGATGCATCGCGTGGATGACCGATCCGGCCCCAAGGAACAGCATCGCCTTAAAGAAAGCATGCGTCAGTAGGTGGAACATAGCCACGGAATACACACCCAGCCCCGCAGCGACGAACATATAGCCCAGCTGCGAACAGGTCGAATAGGCAATCACACGTTTGATGTCGTTCTGGACCAGACCGACCGTCGCCGCAAAAAACGCGGTCGAGGCACCAAGGAACACGATAAAGCTTTGCGCCTGCGGGGCATATTCCATCAGCGGCGACATGCGGCAGACAAGGAAGACACCGGCGGTGACCATGGTGGCGGCATGGATCAGGGCAGATACAGGGGTCGGACCTTCCATCGCGTCGGGCAACCATGTGTGCAGGATCAACTGGGCCGATTTGCCCATTGCACCGATAAACAGGAGCACCGCAATCAGGTTCAGCACATTCCAATCACGCCACAGGAAGGTAATGGTCTGACCTTGCAGATCAGGGATGGCGGCAAAGATATCCGCGAACCGGATGCTGTCGGTCATCATGTAAAGGGCAAAGATACCCAAGGCGAAACCAAAATCGCCGACACGGTTGACAACAAACGCCTTAATCGCCGCCGCATTGGCGGTGGGTTTGCGGTAGTAGAAACCGATCAACAGATAGGACGCGACGCCCACGCCCTCCCAGCCAAAGAACATCTGAACAAGGTTGTCGGCTGTGACCAGCATCAACATCGCAAAGGTAAAGAACGACAGATAGGCAAAGAAGCGGGGGCGATAACTTTCGCCTTCTTTGAAGTTGTCGTCATGGGCCATATAGCCGAACGAATAGAGGTGGACGAGCGCCGAAACAGTCGTGATCACGATCAACATGATCGCCGTCAAACGGTCCATCCGGATCGCCCAGTCGGTGGACAGGGTGCCACTTTCGATCCAGCGCAGGATCTGAATATTCTCAGTGGTGCCATCAAAGGTCAGGAAGACGACCCAGGACAGGAAAGCCGCCAAAAACAGCAGGCTGGTGGCGGTCCACTGGGCAGCGGTTTCACCAATAAACTTCCAGCCAAAGCCGCAAAGGATGGCGCCCACAAGCGGGGCGAAGAGGATGGTGGTTTCCATTACTGGTATCCTAGTCCTGGCATTCCACCCTGACAGGATGGGCATTTCCGATGGTGAGTGTCCGAACCATTGGCTCCATAAACCTCACCACAATTCCCGCAGGCCATCTGATAGACTTTCTGCAAGTGATCCGTTCCATTCAGACCTGTGTTTCGAATGACAACCTGTGCGTTGTCGTTCACGAACCCAGTTTTTGTTGAGTATCCCGCTTCCAACACTCTATCCCTTCATCACGTTGACGTCTTCAACGTCGATGGTTCCGCGATTGCGGAAGAAACAAACCAGAATGGCCAGGCCAATCGCGGCCTCTGCGGCGGCAACGGTCAGGACAAACAGGGTAAAGACCTGGCCCACCAGATCACCTAGATAGCTCGAAAACGCGACCAGATTGATATTCACCGCAAGCAGCATCAATTCGATGCTCATCAGCAGAATGATCACATTCTTGCGGTTCAGGAACAGACCAAAGATGCCGATGACGAACAGGGCCGCCGCCACTGTAAGATAATGTTCAAGTCCGATCATTTATTCGTCCTTCTGGGGTGATATCCCCGGTCTTTTGTCTGTCACGTCCCGGACATGATCCGGGACCTCTTAGTCCTGTCCTGCGCGGCCTTCAACCGGCCAACGCAAATTCCGTCTTGTCACCGCGCAAGGCCGGATAGGCGGCAGCGCAGGCACATGTCTCATCCGTCAGTGTGACCTGCTCTATATCCCGGGCGATAAACTTCAGATCCGCAGCGATCCGTTCGAAAGTTGCAAAGACGCGCGCGCCCGACTGATGCCGGTCCAACACGTCCAACGCATCATCAGTGCGGTCAAAGGCAGGGCGCTCAACCGACATGTTCTCTTCCTGGGTGCGGAACCGAAGCACAGCACCCGAGCCGCATTCCACCAGCGCAAAACCGGTTGCCGTGCCTTCCTGCGACCACCAGTCACGCCACATTACACGACCCTCGCCCAGATCCACATCATCGGCTTGACCACCATGGCTGATATGCGTGGTGCGGGTGCAATCCGCGAGTGTCAGCGAAAAAGATGCATTACCGTAAGCGCTCAACGCAAGAACCAGAAAAATGCGATGCATTAAAGGCCTATGCATTTGTTCTACTCTCCAGCCACTCCTGCAAAAGCTGATAGGCCTTATCTTGAACATAGTCACTTTTCGCGGGGTCGCCGCCTAGGCCGATCACGCCTTCAGATGGCCAATTTTTGTCGATCATTTCAGCCGTTGGGAAAACATCCAACTCGGCAACGGCGTGAAAAAAATCCGCAAACCTTTTCTCATCCAAAGCGTGAAGACTGGTCGGATTGCTCAATTTGACTGCTTTGTGCAAAAGCCCGACGACATCTTTGGGTAAATCTATCATCGTGTTACAGCCCCTGCCCCGGCTTCACGTCCCGCAATTCCATCGCCTTTGCCGGATCACGTGACATCTGCGCCATGACGTTCTGGCGCTTGATATCCACCCGGTGGCGCAGGGTCAGCACGATGGCCCCGATCATCGCAACCAGCAGGATCAACCCGGCAAGCTGGAACAGCATCCAGTATTTATCATAAATCAGCAGGCCCAGGGCGCGGGTGTTGTTCATATCACCCGCCGGGGCCGCGATGCGCCCGTCCACGCCTTCGGAAAAGCCCCAGACGCCAAGTGCGAGGGCCAGTTGCATGATAATGACTACACCGATCAACAGGGCCAGCGGGAGGTATTTGGTCATTTCCGCCTTCAGTTCGGCGAAATCCACGTCGAGCATCATGACCACGAACAAGAACAGCACCGCCACCGCGCCCACATATACAATGATCAGCAGCATGGCCACGAATTCAGCGCCCAGGGTCACGAATAAGCCAGCCGAGGACAGGAACGCCAGGATCAGCCACAGCACCGAATGGACCGGGTTCCGGCTGATCACGGTGAACAGCCCCCCCACGATGGTCGTGATGGCAAACAGATAGAATGTGAATGCGAAGACTGTCATTCGGCTTCGTCCTTTTTCAACATGTCGGTGGCCAATTCCATGGCCTTGTTCATGGCAGGGACACCGGCAAACATGCCCATCTGGGCGATCACCTCGGCGATTTCCTGTTTGGTGGCACCGGCCTCGACCAGATGACGGACGGTCAATCTGATCTGCGCCTCGGCCTGCGCGCCCAGCACGGTCAAGCCGGCCAGGGTCAGCATCAAACGGGTCTTGGCATCCAGACCGCCGGGGCTGATGCCTTTGCCAAAGAACATCTCCATCTGGTCCTTTGACATCGTGGGCCACATCGCCTCAAAGCCTTTGGCGGTGAACATGTCGGTATCGACATTCATCGCCTTGGCCCAATCGGCGCCCATCTTCATCATGGCCTCAAAGGGGTTTTGGTCGGTCATGCCGGACAACTCCCGTTTCGGGTCGCCTGCGGTATGATCACAATCAAACCTTCCTTTACTTGAGCCTTTTTCATGACAATCTCAACATCAACGCCATCAAAATCGAACACCATTTGGATCGGGCCTGTACTGCTCGACCGTAGTTCGGAACGGTATTCCCGCTGTAAGGTCACAACAAAGTTGTTTAGAGCGCCTGGTAGAAAACTTTCAGCCAGCAGGAAGGCGACAGTGCAAGAACACGCCGTATCCGTTTCGACCAACTTGAGTATGCCTTGATGGTTAAGTTCGCTGCGGCGAGGGACAAAGGTGGGTCCGCCACGCACCAGTTGTGATGCATCAGCAGCGGCAAAAGATGGAGCCGTAGCAAGGCACAAATGCGCAAAATACTTCGTGTCATCAACGCCAACGACATTTGACGTAATGTGCTGCGCTGAACCGGGCACGGCGACAATGCTCGCCAATGCAGCCACAAGCATATGTGACAAAAAGCGGCTCATCGGTAAGGCGCGTCCAGTTCAAGGTTGCGGGCAATCTCGGCTTCCCACCGGTCGCCATTCTCCAAAAGCTTGGTCTTGTCGTAATACAGCTCTTCCCGGGTCTCGGTGCTGAACTCGAAATTCGGGCCTTCGACAATGGCATCCACGGGGCAGGCTTCCTGACAGAAACCGCAATAGATGCATTTGGTCATGTCGATGTCATACCTTGTGGTGCGGCGGGAGCCATCATCGCGCGGTTCGGCATCAATCGTGATGGCCTGCGCGGGGCAGACGGCCTCGCAGAGCTTGCATGCAATGCAGCGTTCCTCGCCATTGGGATAGCGGCGCAAGGCATGCTCGCCCCGGAACCGCGGCGAAAGCGGCCCCTTTTCATGCGGGTAATTCACCGTTGCCTTGGGTGAGAAGAAGTATTTCAGCCCCAGCTTGAACCCCTGAAACACATCCTGAAGCAGGAAATACTTGGCCGCGCGGTTGTAGTCGATTTGGGTCATTTGCAAATCTCCAAATGGTAAGAGGGTTCGGACACGTTTTCAGCCATCTGAAACAACAAAAAGGCCAATTCACCGTCGGCAATGTCAGCAGAGTAAGAAATCTGGTTATCGGCAAGGGACGCCTTGCGCGTCGTAGCGAAGTGTCGTTTTTTCATCAGTCTGCCTCCTCGCATCGAGGAGTACCATTTCCCGCCTCAAGCCAATTTTGGTGATCCACCATTATAAGGCCGAAAAGTTCGTTACCATGGTCCGGTCTGATGATCGATACATCCAAATCAATGTAACTACGAAAGAGTGTAAAACCCTCGAATTCGCATAATCTACCGACAAGGTTGGTAGCAATAGCAGGCAAAAGCAGCGGCCTAGGGTTTTTTGCTAAATTGAGTTCTTGATTATTAACTTCTTCGAATTGAAGCGGAAGCATGCACTCCCACAATTCCAGCGCTACCCGTGCGCGGTCTTGTCTATCTTCGTTGAGAGCGGTGGAGTCTGCCCGTCCCACGGCATTACTGAACTTAAGAAGCTCTGCCATCGAGGCTGCGCCAATCACCACCAAGCCAAAGGCCTGTTTTTCAGTTTTTTCCAGAAGGGGCGCTGCAAGCTCAAGCTTCATAACCTCCAACGTCCAATCGCCATCAGTCGTCGTTTCAGAAAGCGGTTGCGCAAGAACATAATAGATAAGATCACGGAAATCATCACGTGCGAGTGCTTCTGTCGGGCAATGGTTCACGACTTCAGCCCAAACAGTGTCAGCAAAGTTTGTTGCAAGTGGCTTATTGTGCGACGGCTGTGCCACCGCGCAGAAAGGCATAACACCAAGCAGAACAACGTATATCGCACGCGCGATCATCACACACCCACCGCCCAGCGTGCCCAGAACCCGCCGAACACTTCGTATTTGGCCAGGAACGAGACCAGGACAACCCAGCCCAGTGACAGGGGCAGGAAGACTTTCCAACCAATCCGCATCAACTGGTCATAGCGGTAACGCGGGGTGATTGCCTTGACCATCGAGAAGATGAAGAAGCAGAAGCCCATTTTCAGAACCATCCACAGAATGCCATCAGGCAGGCCCGGGATCGGCGACAGCCAGCCACCAAGGAACAGTAGCGAGATCAGCGCGCACATCAGCACCACGGCCATCAATTCGCCGATCATGAACAGCAGGAATGGTGTGGACGAATATTCCACCTGATACCCCGCGACGAGTTCTGATTCCGCCTCGGGCAGGTCAAATGGAGGCCGGTTGGTTTCCGCCAAGGCGCTGATAAAGAACAAAAAGAACATCGGCAAATGCGGTAGGATGTACCAGCTTAGTAGACCGGCACCGCGCTGCGCCTCGACGATATCGCCGAAATTCATCGACCCGGTCGAGATGATCACCCCGATGATGATCAGCCCGATGGAAACCTCGTAGGAAATCATCTGCGCCGCCGACCGCAGCGACCCAAGGAACGGGTATTTGGAGTTCGACGCCCATCCGCCCATGATCACGCCGTAGACCTCAAGCGAGCCAATGGCGAAGATATAGAGGATCGCCACGTTGATGTCTGCCAGCACCCAACCATCGTTGAACGGGATCACTGCCCAGGAAATCACGGCCAGCACAAAGGCAATCATCGGGGCCAGGAAAAACACGAACTTGTCCGCCCCCGCCGGCACCACGATTTCCTTGACGATGTATTTCAGAAAATCCGCGAAGGATTGCAAAAGCCCGAACGCCCCAACCACGTTTGGCCCTTTGCGCATCTGAACCGCAGCCCAGATCTTGCGGTCCGCATACATCAGAAAGGCAAGCGCCAGCAGCAACGGGATCAACACCAGCAGGCACTGCGCCAGTATCACAAGGACAATGCCAAGATTGGTGTTGGTAAAAAATTCAACCATTGTCGTCGTCCTTATTCGGCAGCCATCGGTGCGGATTTGCGCGCTTTGGCATTCGCGCTCAACTCCGCCATCAGGCTGGACGCCCGTGCAATGGGGTTCGTCAGGTAGAAATCGGTGATCGCGTTCACAAAGTCCGCATTGCCCATCTTGGTCACGGGCAGCGGCTGCCATTCATTGGCCGGGACCGCGTCGATCTTGCCCAGATGCGGATGGGCCGCAACCAGCGCCTGGCGCAGCTGCGCCATGCTGTCATAGGGCAATGTCGCCTCCAGCTCTGCCGATAATGCGCGCAGAATGGCCCAGTTTTCCTTGGCCTCCCCCGGGGGGAAGCTGGCGCGCAGGGCAAGCTGCGGGCGCCCTTCGGTGTTGACGAAAAGGCCGTTTTCTTCGGTGTAGGCCGCGGCGGGCAGAATGATATCCGCGCGATGCGCGCCGCGATCCCCGTGGCTGCCCTGATAAATCACAAAAGCGCCCGGATCGATATCAACCTCGTCTGCGCCAAGATTGTAGATGACTTCTGCCCCATCAAGTGCGGCATCCAACCCACCATCGGTGACAGCCCCCACATCCATTGCGCCCACCCGGGCCGCAGCGGTGTGCAGGACCAGCAGTTTGGAGTCGGTCTTGCTTGCCAGATCCATCGCATTGGCCAACACGGCCGCGCCATCGGCTTCGCGCAGCGCGCCCATACCAACAACAACGACGGAAGGCACCTCGAGCACTTCTTTGAACGTGTTGCCCAAGGTCTTGTCCAGCGTCGCCCGGTCCGTGCCCATGTGATAGGCATCAAAGGTCAGGTCGACATTCTCGCCGATCAGTCCGATATTGGCACCATTCGCCCAGGCCTTGCGCAGGCGCGCGTTCAGAACCGGCGCTTCGACGCGCGGGTTGGTGCCGATCAGCTGGATCATTTTTGCATCGTCGATATCTTCAATAGATGCGGTGCCAACATAGGCAGACCGATTGCCAATTGGCAGTTTGGCCCCATCGGTGCGGCATTCGACATGGCCGCCCTGCCCTTCGATCAACTGCTTAAGCGCATAGGCGGCTTCGACCGGGGCCAGATCACCCACAAGCCCCGCCACCTTCTTGTCCTTCATCGCGGCGGCGGCGGCTTTCAGCGCCTCGGGCCAGCTGGCTTTGCGCAGTTTTCCATTCTCGCGGATATAGGGGGTATCCAGCCGCTGCTTGCGCAGGCCATCCCAGACAAAGCGGGTCTTGTCCGAAATCCACTCTTCGTTCACGCCGTCATGGTTGCGCGGCAAAAAGCGCATGACTTCGCGGCCCTTGGTATCAACGCGGATATTGGACCCCAGCGCATCCATCACGTCGATGGATTCGGTCTTGGTCAATTCCCACGGGCGGGCGGTGAAGGCGTAGGGCTTACTCACCAGCGCGCCAACCGGGCACAGATCAATGATGTTGCCTTGCATGTTCGAATCAAGCGTTTCGCCCAGATAGCTGGTGATTTCCGCATCTTCACCCCGACCGGTCTGGCCCATCTGATGGATGCCCGCGACCTCGGTCGTGAACCGGACACAGCGGGTGCAGGAAATGCAGCGGGTCATATGGGTTTCGACCAGCGGGCCCAAATCCAGATCTTCGGTTGCACGCTTGGGTTCGCGGAAGCGGCTGAAATCAACGCCGTAAGCCATTGCCTGGTCCTGCAAATCGCACTCGCCGCCCTGATCGCAGATCGGGCAATCCAGCGGGTGGTTGATCAGCAGAAATTCCATGACCCCTTCGCGGGCCTTTTTGACCATCGGCGAGTTGGTTTTGACAACGGGCGGCTGCCCTTCCGGGCCGGGGCGCAAATCCTTGACCTGCATGGCGCAGGATGCGGCGGGTTTGGGGGGGCCGCCAACAACTTCGACAAGGCACATCCGGCAGTTGCCTGCGATCGAAAGCCGCTCGTGATAGCAGAAACGGGGGATCTCGATCCCGGCTTCTTCGCAGGCCTGGATCAGGGTCATGGCCCCGTCAACCTCGACCTCTTTTCCATCAATGACGACTTTGCGCAGATCAGACATGGCGTGCCTTATATGTTCCCTGTGCACAGCCATCCGCGTTGCGGCGGCTGCGCGTTGCCGCGTTCTAGCGCGACATGCAGGGTGATGCCAGTCTGATCAGAAAAAAAGACGCCAAATCGTCTTGCAGAAACAGGACTTAGCGCAAAAGCCAGCCAACACGGGTATTTCGGGCAATCTGGTCGCGGCCAACGGCGCAATACGAGGCCATGTCACCGGGTACGACGCCAAGTGCGGCAAGCTGGGATCGTGCAATCCCTTCCAGCCGCTTCTTTTCATCCCGGTTGTCGATATATGCCGCGATCTGGTCATCGCTGTAGCCAAGATCCTCTGCATGCCTTTTCAGCGATTGCAGAAAGCCGATTCCCCGCAGGGTTCGCGCCCGAATGCTATCGCATTGCTCGGAAATTTCGTAGGCCATGCCGACATGGATGATGCCATCGCGCACCTTGGCCACGTCCTTGAGCGCGGTCTGGGCCGACGCATTTCCCGCAAGGGCCACAGTTGCCAGCATTGCAGCTGCAAGCAAACCAAAGGTCTTTGTCATCGCATGTCTCCTGTTGCACATCCTTGTTGATGCGTTGCCGATCACATCGGAATTTTTGCGCGGTTATTCAATATCAGCACGCCGATATCGGTCACAACGTGGCGTCGGCCAGCCGGCGCAGTGCTGCGCCACCAAAGATCGCGTCGCTGTCGCCCTGCGCCTGCAGTATTTCCCAATTGGCCATGCCTTCGGCGACATCCGGCCGGTGTCCTGTCGGCACCCACCAACAGACAAGAAACCCGCTATCGCCTGGCACAAACCAGTCCACCCGGCCAGCCATGATCCGCGCATGCAGGGTTTTGGTCACAAAATCATAGAGCGGCGCGGCACCTGTCCAGACGGACAAGGTTGACGCCGTATTGGGCCGATGCCCCAGCGGCCCGTGCGGGTCGTCCTGAACCGCCTCCATCGCGTCATCAGGCATGCGCCAGACAAAACCGTCACTGCGGGTCGCAATCGCATTGACCTGTGCAATCGCGTTTTCAAAGCCGGCGATCCGCGGATCGCCCCAGCCATAGCGCAGCGTGCCGAAATTGAATTCGGCCAGATGCCGCGTCATGATTTGCTATTGCTGCGCAGCCAATCCCAGCCAAAGGCCGCTTCGCTATCTCCATGTTCGGCACGGTGTGCCAGCTTGCCCAAAGCCTCATCCAATGATGGCCGCGTGCCCACAGGCACCCACCACATGACAAAGTGCATTTGCACCAGCTCCTCGAACCAGGTCTTGCCGCGCGCCATGAACCGGGCATGCAGCGTGTCAAAGACAAAGCGTTCCAACGCCGCAGGGTTTTCCCAGACCGACAGGTTGGCGACGAATTGCGGGTCGCCGTCGATACAGGCCTCGGTATTGCCGCGACCGGGTTCGCCCGAGCCTTCCATCATCCAGACAAAGCCCCGCATCCGCTTGCCCAGGCCGTTCACACGGTCCAGATTTTGCATGAATTCCGCAACACGCGGATCATCGGTTGGCGCGATCAGGCGCCCGATATTCAGCTCTGCCAGGTGCATAGGCGTTCCCCACAAAGGCAGGATGGGTTGAAACCCATCCTACGACGTCCGGCGTCGTTGACGGGTGGGTGCCACGCCAGCAAACCCCTTGCGCAGAAAGGCAAGCGTCAGGATCAGCCCGATGATCGCCAATGCCCCCGCTGGCGCATAAGCCCAAAGCGGCGCCACATTGGCATTGATCGCCTGTAGGGTGAACCAGGCCGGCAGACCGCAAGCCCCCAAAGTGATCAGCGCGGCCCCAAAGCTGGCCGCGCCATCAAGCAAATGTCGCATCGCCATCGGCGGATCAGACAGGCACCAGCATTGCACCCAGCGCCGATCCTTCCAGCGCCTCGGCATCAGCCGCCTGACAAAGATCGGGGGCCGTCGTATCAACCCCGTGCTTGGCGATGAAACTGCGGCGCGACACGTCAAGCTCAAGCTCGATCTGGGTGCCAAGGCCCGATTGCGACAGTGACCCGCGCCCGACCTCATTACGCTTTTCGTTCAGCAACAAATCAAGCGGCGCATCGTAATTGTAGCGCACACAATTCTGCGCCACACGCTGCGCGATGGTCAAGGTGGCCACATATTGCGGCGTGCTCATGTTAAAGAGCTTTTGCACCGCCGGATCATCGAAGGAACGGGCCGGCTGCGGACCGCCCGGCCCACATGCAACCAACGCCAAAACTGCTGCTGTCATCCCTGCGCGTATCATCATTCTGCCGCTACCCCTGCCATGCGTTTATCCTTGATCCGGTCCTCGATTTCATCCCGGAAATTCTTGATCAGCCCCTGGATCGGCCAGGACGCCGCGTCACCAAGTGCGCAGATCGTGTGCCCTTCGACCTGTTTGGTCACATCAAGAAGCATATCAATCTCTTCGGGCCGTGCATCCCCTTTGACGAGCCGTTCCATCACACGCATCATCCAGCCGGTCCCTTCACGGCAGGGCGTGCATTGTCCGCAGCTTTCATGCTTGTAGAACTTCGAGAGCCGCCAGATATTCTTGATCATATCCGTTGACTGATCCATCACGATGACGGCAGCCGTGCCAAGGGACGACCCTTTTTCCTTGAGCGCGTCAAAATCCATGATCGCATCGCGCATATTCTCGCCGCGCACACATGGCACAGATGATCCGCCCGGGATCACGGCCTTGAGGTTGTCCCAGCCGCCCCGAATACCGCCACAATGCCGTTCGATCAGTTCTTCGAAGCTGATCGACATCTCTTCTTCGACGACGCAGGGGTTGTTCACATGGCCTGAGATCGCAAAGAGCTTGGTGCCGGCGTTATTCGGGCGGCCCATCGAGGCAAACCATTCCCCGCCGCGCCGCAGGATCGTGGGCACAACGGCAATCGATTCGACATTATTGACCGTGGTCGGACACCCATAAAGCCCGGCGCCCGCGGGAAATGGGGGCTTCATCCGGGGCATGCCCTTCTTGCCTTCGAGGCTTTCCAGGAGCGATGTTTCCTCGCCGCAGATATAGGCCCCTGCCCCGTGGGTCAGATAAATGTCAAAGTCCCAACCGGATTTTGCGGCGTTCTTGCCCACAAGTCCGGCGGCGTAAGCCTCGTCAATGGCGGCCTGCAGGGCCTCCTTTTCGCGGATATACTCGCCGCGAATGTAGATATAGCAGGCATGCGCATTCATCGCGAAGCTGGCAATCAGGCAACCTTCGACCAGCGTGTGTGGATCATGGCGCATGATCTCGCGGTCCTTGCATGTGCCGGGCTCGGATTCGTCGGCGTTCACCACCAGATAGGCGGGGCGGCCATCGCTTTCCTTGGGCATAAAGGACCATTTCAACCCGGTCGGAAAACCGGCCCCGCCGCGCCCACGCAAGCCGGATGCCTTCATCTCGTCGATGATCCAGTCACGCCCCTTCTTGATGATGGCAGCCGTGTCATCCCAATGGCCACGCTTTTGTGCGCCGGCCAGGGTGCGGTCATGCATCCCGTAAAGGTTCGTGAAAATCCGGTTTTCGTCTTTGAGCATCAGCTTGAGCCTTTGTCGATCTGGCGGGCCCGCCAGAGTTGATATGTCTGCCACAGCGCAAAGCCGAAACCGGCCAGTGCTGCAAGATCAAAAAACGCGCGGGTCCGGTTGGACCAGCCATATTGAGACCCGATCATGGTGACCAATATCCAGAAAACACCAATACCCGCCAGCAGCATTGCAACCCGCTGCCCGGCCTTGGCCTGTTTTGTGTCACCATGTTTTGTCATTACGCGACCCGCTTACAGCGAAACGACGGGAATCTGAATGGGGTTTTTGGTCTCAGGGCAGGCATTTTTTGCACCCGCCCCGATAGTTTTTGATGAACCGCGCCGCAAAAGCGGCCGGCAATCAGTAAACGTCGCCCTTGTCGACCTTTTTGGAGAATTCGGTTGTCCCGCCTTCTGCAAGGATCTTGGCCTGCGGGACCCAGTCATCGCGGCTGGCCCGGCCTTTGAAACCTTCCAGATTGTCGTCCATCCAGGCCAATTCGGCAGCCCCCCAGCCAGCAATCTGGTCAAAATGGTAGATGCCCATGCCGTGCAAGGTGCCTTCAAGCTTGGGGCCGACGCCCTTGATCTGCTTGAGATCATCCGGACCACCCTCGCGGGCCGCACTGAGGAAGGTGGGCTTGGTGCCTGCGACGGCCGCATCCGTACTTGCCTCTGCAGGTGCTGCATCAGCCGGGGCGGCGTCACCGCCATCATATTTCCAACTGCCTTTCTTGGCGGCAAGTTCTTGTTCGCCCGCAAGCACCGTGTCAGGTTTGACCTTTGGCGCAGAGGCGGCTGCGGCTGCAGGGGCCGCGGCGGCGGCGGGCGGCGTCGACACTTCCGGTTCCGGGTCGGCCTGCGGTGCCGCAGGCGCCGGTGCTGTGGGGGCCTGGGCCGTTGGTGCCGGCGCTGTTGGTCTGGGGGCCGTTGGTGCTGGTGCCGCGACCGGATCTGCCTTGGTGTGTGGGGCAGGTTCGCGCCAGCCCAAAAGAAGGATGATTGCCGTAATAACGGCGATGATGGCGCCGATAAACAGCGCAGCGAGCCAGCCGAAATCATAGAGGACAAAGGCAACGCCCGCCGCAATCAGGCCAAACAAAGCCGAAACCGCAATGACGCCCAAACCTATTGGTGCTGTGTCTTTCATGGTAGTTCATCTCCCTTCGGATGGCCGCTTTTGCAGCCTTATCGACGTTCACACATTACGCATGGACACCGCGATGCGGCCCGCCCATTGCGACAGCATGGCACAGTCTTACCCCAAAGGACAAATATGCGGAAATAATTTGTGTGTCTGCCACGACTTAGGTCAGGGTCAGTCGGGAAATCAGGACCACAAAAACCGGGCTGCTATTCTGCCTTTTTGGCCAGCTCTGCCGCCTGCGCCATCCAATTGTCACGCGTGATGCGCCCTTTGAATTTCAGGCGGCTATCGACCCAGGCGACCTCTGCCTCGGTCCATTTGGCGATTTGGTCAAAATGCCAGAATCCGAGGTCATGCAGCACACCTTCCAGCTTTGGACCGACGCCACTGATCTTCTTCAGGTCATCACCCTTGCCACCACGGGGGGCGGACAGGGTTTCCGGCGCGCTTTCAGCAACGGGTGCCTCGGCCGGGGCTGGGTTACTCTTGGACACAGGCTTGGCCTTGGATGTGGCTTTGGCCTGTTGTTTTGTGACCCCGGTGTCACCGGCAGGCTTTTTGGCCGCAGGCTTGGGCTCTTTCGCATTCTTTGCGGCTGGCTTGGGGGCCGTCTTGACGGCGCCATCATCAATCCATGGGGTCAAAAGCGGTACTTCGGTGCCGTCGATCCGCTTGACCGTATCACCAATATCAACCGCCGCCTGAACGCTGGCATTATATTGGGTGCGCCCAGCCTCGTGATCCTTCAGGCTGGTCAGGCCGGCCAGTGGTTCAGCACCATAGCGACCATTCTGCGGTCCCGGAACCGGGACCTTGCCAGCGGCAAGTTCATCAATGATCTCGATCAGGCGCGCGGTTGTCAGGTCTTCGTAATAATCCTTGCCGATCTGCGCCATCGGCGCATTCGCGCAGGAGCCGAGGCATTCGACCTCTTCCCAGGAAAACTTGCCATCCGCAGACAATGTATGCGGCTTGCTGGCGATCTTGTCCTTGCATACGCCGATCAGATCCTCGGCCCCGCAAATCATGCAGGATAGCGTGCCGCAAATCTGAATATGCGCAACAGAACCAACTGGTTGCAGTTGAAACATAAAGTAGAATGATGCCACTTCCAACGCGCGGATATACGCCAGATCAAGCATACCGGCGACATGTTCGATGGCGGGGCGGGTCAGCCAGCCCTCTTGCTCCTGCGCGCGCCACAAAAGCGGAATGATCGCCGAGGCCTGACGACCTTCGGGAAACTTCTTCATTTGCGCCTCGGCCCATTTCTGATTGTCGGCAGTAAAGGCAAAGCTGTCAGGCTGATCAGGATGAAGACGACGAAGCATAAAGGACCTCTGGGCAATAGGTATCGGCAGCAGCACCGGGTTACACAGGACCGGCCGGTTTGACAACGGTCGCAAGGGGCAGTTTTGCCGCCGACGCCGATTTATTGAATGAATGGCTGCGGACTAGGACGCGCCGGTCAGGGCAACACCTGCCGTCACCAGAATATACAGCAATGTCGTTGGTGCCTGAACGCCCGCGCCAATGCCCAAAAGGACCACCGGCAGCAAGCCTAGTGAACTCACGCGCAGGCGCCGGATGTCACCCGGAAACCCTGACCAGGCACAAGGTCCACCCCGCCCTCATTGCGCAAATCCTGCAGGACGCGCGCCAGATCATCCTGGGACAATGTGGCACTTGCCAGAATTGTCGGGGTCGTTTGCGCATTCACCTCGCAGCCATTGGCGGCAGCGGCCCGCAGAAAACGCTGCTTGGCCGATTGCGGGTTTTCGATGGGGACCGGCGCAGGCTGAATGACCGGCGGCGCGGGTGGCGGTGCAGGCAAAGGCCGAAGGTCAGGAACGGTGCACGCCGCGACTACGCCAAAAGCAACAAGTGGAAGTTTACGCATCATGGCGGTCACCTTTCTGTATCAAAGTTCGGGCAAGCCTAACTTTCGATCAGCGTGATGACCAGACGCACAAAACCATCCGCGGGCTTTCTTGCCGATCAGCGGTCAATCTCGCCAAACACAACATCCATCGTGCCGATAATCGCGGCAACATCGGCCAGCTGATGGCCACATGCAACATGGTCCATCGCCTGCAAATGCAGGTAACCCGGCGCGCGCAGCTTGGCACGGTAGGGCTGATTGGTGCCATCGGCAACCAGATAGACCCCAAACTCACCCTTGGGGGCCTCAACCGCGGCGTAAACCTCACCCGCTGGCACATGGAACCCTTCGGTATACAGCTTGAAGTGATGGATCAGCGCCTCCATCGAGGTTTTCATCTCACCACGTGTGGGCGGGGTCATCTTGCCACGGGCCATCACATCACCCGGCTCATTGCGCAGCTTTTCGCAAGCCTGACGGATGATGTGAACCGATTGACGCATCTCTTCCATGCGGCACAGGTAGCGATCATAACAATCGCCATTCTTTCCCACTGGCACCTGAAATTCGAACTCGTCATAGCATTCATACGGCTGGGCGCGGCGCAAATCCCAGGCAAGGCCCGATCCACGGACCATCACACCGGAAAAGCCCCATTCCTGAATATCTTCTTCGGTCACCACACCGATATCGCAGTTGCGCTGCTTGAAAATCCGGTTCTCGGTCAGCAGGCCGTCAATATCATCCATGACTTTGGGGAATTCGACCGCCCATTGATCAATATCCTCGATCAATTCAGGGGGCAGGTCCTGATGCACACCGCCGGGACGGAAATAAGCGGCATGCAAGCGGGCGCCGCAGGCACGCTCGTAAAACACCATCAGCTTTTCACGCTCTTCAAAGCCCCACAAGGGCGGGGTCAGCGCGCCCACATCCATTGCCTGGGTGGTCACGTTCAGCAGATGGTTCAGCACCCGGCCGATCTCGGAATAGAGGACCCGGATCAGGCTGGCGCGGCGCGGCACCTCGGTGCCGGTCAGCTTTTCAATGGCCAGACACCAGGCATGTTCCTGGTTCATCGGCGCGACATAGTCGAGGCGATCAAAATAGGGCAGGTTCTGCAGATAGGTCCGCGATTCCATCAGCTTTTCGGTGCCACGGTGCAGCAGGCCGATATGGGGATCGCAACGCTCTACGATCTCGCCGTCAAGTTCCAGCACAAGACGCAAAACACCATGTGCAGCAGGGTGTTGCGGGCCGAAGTTGATGTTAAAATTCCGGATCTTCTGCTCGCCGGTGGCGGCGTCCGTGGACCCGTCATCATAAGTGTTCACACGAATATCGCCGTCCATGCTTTACGCCCTCGCCAAGTTGTCTTGCCACCGTTGCGGCAGGGGGCCGATATTTTTGGCCACCCAAGTGTAGTGTTCATTCAATAGTTTCAACGCCTTAGGGCGCAGCTTGTCCAGCATAACCACCTCAGGTCCGCTATGGACCGGCGTGGTGACCGCAGGTTCTGCATAGCTGATATCAAGGAAGGAACAAAGTTGCGAGAGGCCATCTTGCCTCATCAGATCTTCGGTAAACATCACCAGCAAACGGCCCTTTGGGATGGCGCGACGCAGCCGGGCAATGATCGCGGGATAATCACCCCGTTCAAGGATGTGGGTCTCCTGCCCCCGATTGAGAATACGGTAGAGGATGTTGTTCGACTTCTTTTCGTATTTTTCGTGCGACTGGCGCTGGCGGCGGGCCTGCATGCGAATATGCGACCACAGCCTGTCCAAGGGATCGCGGATCAAGAAGACAAATTTGGTATTCGGGGACAGGCGCGCCATGCGTTTGAGCATGCTGTCGGGCAAGGTCGCGTAATTGGGGGTCATATCCGCAACCAGACGGGTCTCGCCCCGATCGGTCAGCCATGCGCCATAGGCAAGGTCATCGGCCCGGTCACCTTCAAGCACGGACATCAGCGCCTTCATGTCGGTGATCCGCCGGTCCGCATTGGCAACCTGCCAGCCCCGCCCGGCATCCTGCGCATCGGTTTTCAAATCGCGGAGCTCGCGCAGCCGCAAACGAAACGCGGTCAGCTGCTTGTCAGCGCGATCTGGATCAAACGTATCCCAATAATGCGCCTCTTTCACGGCGGGCATCGCGCAGTCCGGGTGGTCGTGCAGATAACGATAAAGCCATGACGTCCCTGCTTTGGTCGCACCGACACAATAAAGCAATGTGGGATCAGTCACGGCGCAAATGCATCCCCACCAAGCTAGACATCGGGCATGAACATGGCGAAAACCTCGGCCTCGGTCATGGTCTTTGTCTGATTGGACAATGCATAATTCGATGGCTTGCGGTCGATAAACACCTCTACCCCGATCTCGAACTGGCCGGGATCATCGAAGGTCTGGATCGACACATGCTGATGCGCGCCATCCTGTGTCTGCCACATAATGGACGAGCCGCACGTCTTGCAAAAAACACGCTCTCCCCATTCCGACGCCTTGTAAGAGCCCAGCGGGGCGTCGTCATTGAAGGTCACGTCAGTGCAGCCGACGCTCATGTAAATTCCGCCGGACCATTTCCGGCACTGCCCGCAATGGCAGGCCCCTGCCCCCTGGTCGGTCAGGGATGCTGTGAAGGTACATGCGCCGCACAGGCATGACCCGTTCAGCGCATCGGCCATCAGCTTGCCTTCTCGTCTTTCTTTTCGTCACCGGGCAGGATGTATTCGGCCCCTTCCCATGGCGACATGAAATCAAACTGGCGATACTCTTGCACCAGCTTCACCGGCTCGTAGACAACCCGCTTTTGCACTTCGTCATAGCGCACCTCGGTATAGCCGGTGGTCGGGAAATCCTTGCGGAGCGGATAGCCGCGAAAACCGTAATCGGTCAGGATGCGGCGCAGGTCCGGATGGCCGGAAAACAGGATGCCGAACATGTCAAACACTTCCCGCTCGAACCAATTGGCCGATGGGTGGACAGACATGATTGACGGCAGCATATCCTCTTCGCGGATCTGAACCCGCAGGCGAGTGCGCTGGTTCTGATACATGCTTAAGAAGTGATAGACGACATCAAAACGCTTGGCCCGGTTGGGATAGTCCACAGCCGTGATATCCACGAGGGACGAGAATTTGCAGGCCTGATCGGTTTTCAGAAACTCGACAAAGCTGACAAGCGATGACGGCGCCACATTCACTGTCAATTCGCCATGGGTTACCTCCCATGACAAGACGCAATCGGTGCGCTTCAGCTCCAGGTGGGTGCCTAGTTCGTGCATGCTGTCACTCATCGTACAATCGTCCCTGTCCGGCGCATTTTGCGCTGCAATTGCAAAATGCCATATAGCAGCGCCTCGGCCGTGGGTGGGCAGCCGGGGACATAGACATCAACCGGCACGATCCGGTCGCAGCCGCGCACAACCGAATAGCTGTAGTGATAATATCCGCCACCATTGGCGCAGGACCCCATCGAAATCACATAACGCGGCTCTGGCATCTGGTCGTAGACCTTGCGCAGCGCCGGGGCCATCTTGTTGGTCAGCGTCCCGGCCACAATCATCAGATCCGACTGTCGCGGAGAGGCGCGCGGCGCGGTGCCAAAACGCTCAAGATCATAGCGGGGCATGGATGTGTGCATCATCTCAACCGCGCAACAAGCCAGACCGAACGTCATCCAGTGCAGCGATCCGGTACGGGCCCAGTTCACGATATCCGCGGTTGACGTGACCAGAAAGCCCTTGTCCTGCAACGCCTCGTTGATCAGACCAGCGCCATGTTCCTTGTCGGCGCCAACGGCGGTCCCGGTCATCACTCCCATGGTGCGTCCTTTTCTACTGGTCGGCTGCCAATTTACTTGCCGTGGTTTAACGGGCTGCCGTCAGGGCGTCAACGACATCCGACACCGATCCAATTGGGCAAAACGCAGCACCCCCACCTTCCCGCCACGTCAGTTCACAAACCCTTGAGACGGTCATTTGCGGGTTCAAATGGGAAATTTTCCCATTTATGACATGCGGACTACGCAACTCACAAAGGAACACAGTATGAGAACGACCTTCCAATCTGGAATCAGAGGTGGATTCGGCCCCGACCAACTGACCGGCGGCGCCCAAAATGACGACATTCGCGGCAATGGCGGCAACGATATTCTTTCCGGCGAAGGCGGAAACGACCTGCTGGTCGGCGGTTCAGGCTCGGATATCCTGTTCGGCAGCCTGGGCGATGACCGCTTGTTTGGTGGCAGTAGCCGAGACTTTCTGTCCGGTGGCGCAGGCAATGATCGCCTCAGCGGCGGCAGCGGCAATGACGTGCTTGACGGCGGGGATGGCGCAGACACGCTGATCGGTGGATCAGGCGACAATGTCCTGACAGGTGGCGCGGGTGATGACGTGTTCATCTTCACCGCTGCAACCGGGAACGATGTCATCACCGACTACACGGCTGGCGAAGATATCGTTGCAATCCAGATCGCTGCAGGTCGCGAAGTGACACGCGCCGACTTTGAACGGTTTGCAACACAGGACGGCGACGATCTGGTGTTCCAGCTCAGCCAGAGCCAGTCCATCACAATTGAGAATGCGACCTTTGACGACGTGACATTCGCCACGTTCTTCTAACCCATAAAAAAGCCCGCGGCGCATATCCTGCGGCGCGGGCACATAACGATCAGCGCGGGGTCATTCCCACTCAAGCGCGCCCTTTTTCCATTCGTAAGCAAAGCCAATTGTCAGTACGGCCAAAAAGATCATCATCGACCAGAAGCCAACCATGCTGATATCTGCGAAAGCCACCGCCCATGGAAACAGGAATGCAACTTCCAGATCAAAGATGATGAACAGGATCGACACCAGGTAGAACCGCACGTCGAATTTCATCCGCGCGTCATCAAAGGCATTAAACCCACATTCATAGGCCGACACCTTTTCAGGGTCCGGATTGCGCACCGCCACAATGGCGGCCGCAAGGATCAGAATCAGACCAAGGGCGATGGCCAGCCCCAGAAAAATGAGGATCGGCAGATACTCTGACAGCATATCTTGCAACAGGCGTTCCTTTCGGTGGCATGCGCCACGATCTGGCGCAGCGTATTTGCTGGTTTCCTGTTACCTGCGGGGCAGATTGGGGTCAACTGCACGCAGCGGGGTTTCATCCCGGATCAGATCAAAAAATGATGGGTAAGGAAAACGGCATCCTCCAGGTCGGCATCGCGCTATTGTCAGTCGGCTGATGGCCCGCGCCGCAACGCTGGCCAAAGTATCAACCGCTTGCGTGCGGCTTGCTCAGCGCCCTACTCGGCCCGATCTGCGACAGGCAGACGTGGTGACAAGACAGCCCCGGCCACCGCAAGGAAGGACACGCCATGGGCCAACCCGTTTGCCCGGGCAGGGATGCCGGCGATGATGTCGGCGGTCTCTGTCAGGTTATCGGCCTGTTGATCGGTCAGCCAGAACATGGCGTGCATGCCCAATGTAAAATCGCCCGGCATTTCGCTAATAGCGACCTGGCACCCATCAGCCGTCGGGGCAAAGGTTTCAGACGTCACTGTCACGGCACCATTCGGCAGGACCAGCATGGTTTCTTGCCCTTGGGCAGTTTCCTGCATCACCTTGGCGGCCACATGCACAATCATCGGATTGGCGGCATTGGCCGGGTCCTCGACTTGGGGGGCGACAATCGCGACATCGAAAAAGCCGTTTTCATCAGCCGCGCCTGTCAGGATGCGTCCACGGCGCACGCCGGGTTTCAGCGCAAACTGACCACGGGCCACATCCGCCGAGCAGCCAACATCAACGGATGCTTTCAGCCGCAAGCGCACAAACGGCCCCATCAGCAAGGACACCCCAAGCACCAGCTGCAGCAAAAGCATCAAGCCGCCAGCAGCCACCACCGACAGGCCGACAAGCAGCGCAAGTGCGGCATCTGCATAAGCCACCGGGGCAAGGGCGCTGAACGCCTTGATCCACGGGGCGGCGACAATCAGGCAGGTCAGCGACAGTGAAAGGCTGATCGTCTCTAACGGTACATTCGGGAACAGGACAACATGCCCCACAACCAGCAATGCGACCGCCAGACACCCCAATGTCGCCCGATCCGGCGCAAGGAAGGCCGGATCAATCAGCGACCCGGCGAGCATGGTCACAACAGGGATCATCACAGCCAGCAGCACCAGGCGGCGCAGCCGTGTCACGCGGTAGATCATCTGCTCAGGTGTCGGCCAGTCAAAACGCATATCAATCCCCTTTGACCGGCAAGAAACCCTTGAAATCGGTCAGAAGTGAGACCGAATTCTGACGATAACAGATTGATGTGTGGTTAAGTTAGGTACGGGATTGCAGCGCATTTTGCTAAAATTGGAACGATGAAGCGGCGGCGCCCGCGGGCCGATCAGGCCCAGGGTGCCGGACGCTTGTCAAAAAATGCAGCGATCCCTTGGGGGGCTTCATCGCCCTCCCACTGCGCGATCAGTGCGTCAATGGACCGGTCGATGACAGCCGTATCAATGACCGGCCCCAGGCTGCGCGCGAATGCTTTGGCTGCGGCCACCGCACCGGGGGCGCATGACAGATAGGGTGTCACTTCTGCCTCTACGGCGGCATCCAGATCTGCTGCCGGGACCGCATCGGCCACCACACCGAGCGAGGCAGCCTCGGCCGCGTCAAACACACGCGATGACATAAAGACGCGTCTTGCATGCGCCTCTCCCAGCCGGGCAAGGACGTATGGGCCGATGGTCGCCGGAATCAGGCCCAGCCGCGTCTCTGTCAGCCCGAATTTGACCTGCTCGGCGCAAATCGCGACATCGCAAACACAGGCCAGCCCAACGCCGCCGCCAAAGGCGTTGCCATGGATTTTGCCAATCACAGGCTGGGGGAGCGTATTCAAGGCACCCAGCATCTGCGCGATTGACCGGGCCGCATCGCGTCGCGCAGCCGCATCGGCGCGCATCTGGTCGCGCATCCACCCCAGATCGCCGCCGGCGCAAAAGGATTTCCCCTGCCCCGCCAGAATAACCGCGCGGATCGTACTGTCTGCGGCGATCTGGCGGGCAGCCGCGTGCAACTGGTCAATCATATCCTGCGACAGGGCGTTGTGCTTGTCCGGCCGGGCCAGTGTCAGCGTGGCAACCCCGCGCGCATCTGTTTGCAAATCAATCATCGCATGGCTCCCGCAAGGGTGGCAGCCCGGGCGATCACCGCCGGATCGACACCTGTTTCATATCCCGCATCATGCAGCATCTCGAGCACCGCCTCGGTCGCAACATTGCCCGGGGCGCCGGGGGCGTAGGGACAACCGCCAAGACCGCCCACGGCGCTGTCAAACGCACGGACGCCCAGCGCCAGCGAGGCCGCGATGTTTGACAGCGCTTGACCACCGGTATCGTGATAGTGGCCGGCAAGCATCTCCACCGGCACCTCCTGCATGACGGCCTTCAACATTGCGGTCATCCGCTCTGGCGTGCCTTTGCCAATCGTGTCGCCCAGCGATATGGGCATCGGGGCCAGTCGGCGCAGGCCCGCGACGGCGCGGGCGACCGCATCCGGGGGCACCGGGCCATCAAAGGGGCAATCGGTCACGCAAGATACATAGCCGCGTAGCCCCACGCCCGCAGCTTCGGCCGCCTGCACAACCGGGGCCAGGCGACTGATCGAGTCGGCAATCGAACAGTTCAGGTTATTCTGGGAAAACCCTTCCGACGCTGAAATGAAAACGGCAACATCGTAGGCAACACCTGCGATACGGGCCTCTGCAAACCCCTGCCATCCGCGCATATTGGGGACAAGAACCGCATAGCGGACCCCGTCCCTTGGGGTGAGGGCTGCCAGAACACGGTTGGTGTCGGCCATCTGTGGCACCCATTTGGGGCTGACAAAACTGCCAACCTCGATATTGCGCAGGCCGGACTGGCTTAGCAAATCAATCAGGGCGACCTTATCCGCAACCGGGATCAGGCCTGCCTCGTTTTGCAAGCCATCACGGGGGCCAACCTCGTGCAGACGAACAAAATCAGGCATCAGAGGGGACCTTCACCTGCGACGGATCAGGGCGGGCGTCCGAGGCCTCCCATGGCGGATAGAAGGTCTGCTTGAACAAGACATCACCGGCAGGCAGCGACTTTGCCCAGGCCGGGCGGGCGCACAGGCGATTAAACCAGGCGGTCAATCGGGGGAAGTCATCGAGGCGCACATAATGCATCGCCATATAGACAGCCTGCCCCACGCTGATATCGGCGGCAGAGAATTCCGACAGCAGATAATCCGACGACAGACCAGCCTCGACGGTGCGCAGCGTGCGGGCCAGGCGCTTTGCCTCCAACTGCATGATGATGGGCGAACGCATATGATCCTCGCGCAGCATGATATGCTGCTGGGTCAGGGTCGCTGCGTGATGGCTGATCGTTTCGGCAAAATGAAGCCAGTTCAGCCACGCAGCACGTTCGGCGTGTCCTGGGTCTCGACCCAGGCCGGCCTCGGGAAAGCGCTCACACAGATATTCGGTGATGGCGCCGCTTTCTGTCAGGACAATATCGTCGAGTTGCAGCGTCGGCACACGGCCCGTCGGGTTCAGCGAAACGTAAGGCTCCTGCCGGAGCGTCTTGTCAAACGGGTAGGTCTGCACAACAAAGCTGACATCAAGCTCATGCAAAAGCCACAGGCTGCGCATCGACCGGGTCTGGGGGACGTGATGCAGCCGGATCATTGCAACGGCTCCAACGCCACCATCAAGGCGCCAGCTGCAACCTGATCATCCTGTTTCGCAGCCACACTGGCCACAACACCGTCGCGCGGGGCGCGCAAGACATGTTCCATCTTCATTGCCTCCATAACGATCAATCGGTCACCGGCAGCCACGGTCTGCCCCGCGGTGACGCTGACCTCGCGGACAAGACCTGGCATGGGCGCCAACACGGTATCGCCACCCACGGCCATGCTGGATCGGGCCAGCGGATCAACGACCGCAAAAGTCAGTGTCTGCGGGCCAAATACGGTGACATGTTCGCCGTGGCGTTCGGCGGACACACCCCAATCCGCGCCATTGCGCGCCAGTGAAACCTTATCGTCACCAACCGACACATCGACCCGCGCGGCATCCAGCACCTGCAACCTGGCGCAATAGTCAGTGTCAGCAAAGCGCAGATATTGGTCACGCTGCATCGGCTGCCACAGGGTGAACCCCGTCAACGGACCGTCAGGCAGGTTCGCCGCAACAACCGCCGCGATGGCGACATCGCGCGGGGTTGGCACCGCCGCGACGCAGAGGGCATCCTTGCCCCGTTCAATCAGACCGGTATCCACATCGCCTGCGACGAAATCCGGATCCCGGGACAAGCGGCGCAGAAAATCAAGGTTGGTGACCGTGCCGGCAATCCGGGTCTGATCCAGTGCCGCTGAAAGCTTGCGCAGGGCGCGGACGCGGTCGGGGCCATGCACTGTCAGCTTCGCAATCATCGGATCATACCAGGGCGAAATCTCTGACCCAGCGGTCACGCCGCTGTCGATGCGGGCAGCGCCGGGAAACGTGACATGATGCAAAGTCCCTGTTGCTGGCAGAAATCCGGCGGGGACGTCCTCGGCATACAGCCGGGCCTCAAAGGCATGCCCGGTGATGCGCAAATCTGCCTGCGCGGCTGGCAAGGGCTCGCCCGCGGCAACCCGCAACTGCCATTCGACCAGATCGACGCCGGTAATTGCCTCGGTCACCGGATGTTCGACCTGCAGACGGGTGTTCATTTCCATGAACCAGAAACGATCCGGGTGCAGCCCATCCGCACCATCAACAATAAACTCGATCGTACCGGCCCCTGCATAGCCAATCGCGCGGGCTGCGGTCACCGCAGCCTCGCCCATCGCCTGCCGGACGGCATCGGTCATGCCGGGTGCGGGGGCCTCTTCGATCACTTTCTGATGGCGACGCTGCAGCGAACAGTCGCGTTCAAACAAATGAACCGCATCGGTGCCGTCCCCAAAGACCTGCATTTCGATATGGCGGGGGGTGGTGATATATTTCTCGATCAGCACATGAGGATTGCCAAAGGCGGTGCGCGCCTCCGCCTGGGCCGAGGCAAGCGCTTCGGCAAAACCATCGGCATCATTGACCAGACGCATCCCCTTGCCGCCGCCGCCAGCCACCGCCTTGATCAGCACAGGATAGCCGATTTCGGCGGCACGCGCGGCCAGATGCGCGGCCTCCTGATTGGCTCCGTGATAGCCCGGAACAACCGGCACGCCAGCCTCGGCCATCAGTGCCTTGGCTGCATCTTTCAATCCCATGGCACGAATGGCCTTGGCAGACGGGCCGATGAAGACCAGACCGGCCGCCGTGACCGCATCCACGAAATCAGGGTTCTCGGATAAGAACCCATAGCCGGGGTGGATCGCCTGCGCGCCCGTATCCAAGGCGGCCTGCACAATCAGATCACCGCGCAGGTAGCTATCGGCAACCGGTGCAGGTCCAAGGCGCACGGCCTCGTCCGCTTGGGTGACATGCAAAGCACCGGCATCCGCATCAGAATAGACTGCAACGGTCCGAACACCCATCGCGCGGGCGGTGCGGATAATGCGGCAGGCAATCTCGCCACGATTGGCGATCAGTATCTTGTCAAACATGTCTTACCACCACGATCTTGATTTCCGGGCCGGCGGGTCGGTCAGATGGGTTTTGACAAAAGCCGGCAAAGGCCAGGCGTCTTCATCCACCTGCCCCGCAGCCCGCATTTGCGCGTGCCAATAGGCATGTTTGCGTAAATCGCGATGCACCACGACCTGCATATCGCCCAATGCCTGATCAACCTTGGTCTGCATTTCGTCGATCTTGCCTTCCAGCTTTTCCGCATCGCTCTTGCCACGCAGAAAGCCCGGCAAGGGCAGCGCGGACAAGACCATTTTGCCGGCGGACAGCGCAACAAGAAGCACAACATGCGCCACGAAACTGGGAAGCAGATCAAACCCCATGCTCCAGCTGAACCAACCGCGCCCGTTATCCTTTTCGGAGCCCAAGGCGACGCGGGCGGCCTCGAACTCATGCGTAAAGCTTTCGCGAAACTGGCGCGCAAAGGCCCCCCTGGCAAAGTCATTGCGACCGGCCCAGACCTGCAATTTCGGCCTGACAAACATGCCCTGCCGGGAGCGTTCCACGAATTGTTCAAAATCGAAGATGAAAAAGTAATCCTCGGCATCCGCGCTGTTGTGGATCACGTAGACGGGAATATCGACGGTCTTGCCCAAGGTGGGCCATTTCACCTCCGGCAGCTGGTTCAGAAGACGATCCTTGATGCCGCGCATCACGCCCTCCGCCGAACTGATGGCGCGGCGACCCGCGCGATGGTGATGACCAGACACATCTGCATTACATCCGGAACACGCCAAAGCGTGTGTCGTCTATCGGGGCATTCAGGGCGGCGGACAGGGACAAGGCCAGAACCTCGCGGCTTTTGCGCGGGTCAATCACCCCATCATCCCAGAGCCGCGCGCTGGCATAAAGCGGATGCGACTGTTCAGCAAACATATCAATGGTGGGCTGCTTATAGGCGGCTTCTTCTTCGGCCGACCAAGCGCCGCCGCCACGCTCAATCGCGTCGCGCTTGACTGTCGCCAGCACACCAGCCGCCTGTTCGCCCCCCATCACCGAAATCCGGGATGTCGGCCATGACCACATGAAGTTCGGGCTGTAAGCTCTTCCAGACATGCCATAATTTCCCGCCCCGAAGGAGCCACCGACAATCATCGTGATCTTGGGAACCTTCGTTGTCGCCACGGCGGTGACCATCTTTGCCCCATGCCGCGCGATACCCTCGTTTTCGTATTTCTGACCAACCATGAATCCGGTGATGTTCTGCAGAAACACCAGCGGGATCTTACGCTGACTGCATAATTCCACAAAATGCGCGCCCTTTTGTGCGCTTTCGGAAAACAGCACCCCGTTATTGGCAACGATGCCACAGGGCCACCCATCAATATGGGCAAAACCGCAGACAAGCGTTTCGCCAAAGCGGGCCTTGAATTCATCCAGATGTGATCCGTCAACGATCCGGCGGATCACCTCGCGGATATCATAAGGGGTGCGTAGATCAGCGGGGATCACGTCAAACAGAGTGTCGGGATCAACGGCAGGTGGCACGGGCGGCTTGCGAAGGACATCGGGATCCTTGCGCAAACTGCAGGAGGCCACAGCCTGCCGGGCCAAAGCCAAAGCATGGGCGTCATCCTCGGCCAGATAGTCGGCAACCCCTGACAGGCGCGTATGCACGTCGCCGCCGCCCAGATCTTCGGCGCTGACCACCTCGCCCGTGGCCGCCTTGACCAGCGGGGGGCCGGCCAGAAAGATAGTGCCCTGCTCTTTGACGATGATCGACACATCGGCCATGGCAGGTACATAGGCACCACCGGCGGTGCAGGACCCCATCACAACAGCGATTTGCGGGATGCCTTTGGCAGACATCTGCGCCTGATTATAGAAGATCCGGCCAAAGTGGTCGCGGTCAGGGAAAACCTCGTCCTGATTTGGCAGGTTCGCGCCGCCACTGTCGACCAGATAGACGCAAGGCAGATTGCAGGCCTCGGCGATTTCCTGTGCGCGCAGGTGCTTTTTGACGGTGATCGGGAAATACGTCCCACCTTTGACGGTCGCATCATTGCACACGACCATGACGTCCTGCCCGTGGACTGTCCCGACCCCGGCGATCACACCGCCGCAGGGGGCAGCCCCATCATACATGCCGTGGGCTGCCGTTGCGCCCACTTCCAGAAACGAGGAACCGGGATCAAGCAGGTTCGCCACGCGATCACGGGGCAACATCTTGCCGCGTGACAGATGACGGGCGCGGGATTTTTCGCCGCCGCCCAACGCGGCCTTTGCGGCAGCCTCGGTGATGTCGGCCAGTGCCGCCTCATGCGTTGCGCGCGAACTGGTTAAGTCATTCATAGGTCACCTATATCGCGCAGTTCAATCGCCCGTTGCGCGGTCTTCGACAAACGGCAATTCGCCCCAACAATGCTCCGAATGGAGCCGCCTTGGAACAGGGTATAGCGCAAATCACAATCAGCATCGCGAAACGCGATCCAAGCCCGTTGGGCGTCGCGCAGCGCATCGGCTAGCTCCGCAGCCGAGGCGGAGAATTCAGCTCGGCGCGCCTGATATTCTTCATTCAAAATCTCATCCCACACGGCAATTTCCGCGGCCAGACACGCACCGATGCCGACGGTTGTGCTGCCGCCGGGCGTCTCTTGGCATAAGTTCGCCGCAGCGCCGATGCAATCCGGGGTCACATCCCATCCTTGCGCACTATCATGACAGGCGCGCACTGCGGCAGCATCCACCCCAAGCTCTTGCGCAGCTGCGCCTGTGCTCGTCATCGCGAGACATACCGCGCCAATCTGCAGCCCCCGGGAAATTGCCCTTGGCTGCAAGGACTTGCGCCCTCCACCCGGCACCGACTGATCAGCACGCAGGGTCACAGCCCGTCCTCCAAAAGCAATGCCTGCTCGGCCGTGGTCCGCATAATACATTCGGCCAAAGCCGGCGAGCGACCAGTCCCCTCGCCCCAGGCAGCAAAGACGGCGTCGCAGCGGGCGTCGCGATACACGATCCACGCGCGCTGAAAATTCAACAAGGCATCAGCCAAGGATTTGTCATCCCGCCGGGCCGCTGCCATCCGTTCCTGATAGACCGCGTTCAGGCGGTCATCCCAAAAAACGCCTTCCTCACTAAAACAAATAGATTCGGCGTAAGACCCGCCCCCGTCAGCCATGCAAACCCCGCTGGACGCCCCGATGCAGGCCACGCGTTCGGCCCGCAATCGGCTGTTTTCCAGGCAGCGTTCAGTCGCCTCCGGGCTGAAGACAGCCTCTTGCGCGGTCGCCGGTGCGGCAAGACACGCGAAAATCAGCCATGATCGCAGAATATTCATGCGGACGGCTCCTGCAACGACGACGGATCAATGGACTCGCCGCGCGGCCCCACAAAATAGGTGGTGGTCAGACCGCTTTGATGGGCGCAATGAATGACCATGCGCACGATGGGGTCTGGATGCGATGTCGCCGCACAATCGGTCAACGCAGCCCCGTCGCCTGCGGTCGCCACATATGTCGCAGCATAGCGATTGATGACCTCCGTCTCGGTTGGCACCGTGCCCGCCCGTAGCCCAAGATAGGCTGCAAATGCGACCAGGACGATCACAGGCAGGAAAATCATCCGGCGTTTCACGACATCGCGCCCATCAACTCGCGGCCGACCAGCATGCGCCGGATTTCGGATGTCCCTGCCCCGATCTCCATCAGCTTGGCATCGCGGAAAATCCGCGCAACGGGTGCGTCATTCAGGAACCCGGCCCCGCCCATCGCCTGAACGGCCTGATGGGCCTGCTTCATCGCCTCTTCCGAGGCATAAAGACAGCAGGCTGCCGCATCCTGCCGTGTGACAGTGCCCCGGTCACAGGCGCGGGCCACTTCATAGACATAGGCACGGGCGGAATTCATCGCCGTATACATATCCGCGATCTTGCCCTGCATCAGCTGGAAGTTCCCGATGGGTTCGCCGAATTGCTTGCGGCTGCTGATATAGGGCATGACCTCGTCCAGACAGGCGGCCATGATGCCCAACCCAATACCCGCCAGCACCACCCGTTCGTAATCCAGACCTGACATCAGGACACGCACGCCTTTGCCCTCTTCGCCGAGCACGTTTTCAAACGGAACCTGCACGTCGTCAAAGATCAACTCGGCGGTGTTGGACCCGCGCATGCCCAGCTTGTCAAAATGCGGCGATGTGCTGAACCCGGTCATTTCCTTTTCGATAAGAAAGGCCGTGATCCCCTTTGAGCCGGCATCCGGATCGGTCTTGGCATAGACCACCAGCGTGTCGGCATCCGGGCCATTGGTGATCCAGTATTTGTTGCCGTTCAGGCGATAATGGTCGTTGCGCTTTTCTGCGCGCAGCGACATCGACACCACGTCCGATCCTGCCCCCGCCTCGGACATGGCAAGCGCACCAACATGTTCGCCGGAAATCAGCCGGGGCAGATACTTTGCCTTTTGTTCATCATTTCCGTTCAGCTTGATCTGATTGACGCAAAGGTTGGAATGAGCCCCGTACGACAATGAGACAGAGGCGCTGGCGCGCGCGATTTCTTCAATGGCGACTGTGTGCGCGAGGTAGGACATTCCTGCCCCGCCATAATCCTCATCGACGGTTACACCCAAAAGGCCCAACGCCCCCATTTCCGGCCAAAGCTCTGGCGGAAAGGCGTTATTGGCATCAATCGCAGCGGCCATCGGCTTGACCCGCTCCTGCGCCCAGGCATGGACCATATCGCGCAAGGCATTCACATCCTCGCCAAGATCAAACGTCATTGAAGCGTGAAACATGGATGAGAATTCCATTTATTGAACAACTGTTCAATTTCTATCCGGTCTGTTTTGCCCCGTCAAGTTGTCACGTCAAGTTATCTCCGAAGGGCGGCTGACCCGCTGCCCCATGCCGGATCGCAAATATGCGCCCCGGTGATCGCGATCCATATCCACAGCGTCAAGAACTGCCCGACAATCGCGCATGCGAAAGGAATGAAGAAAGCCATCGTTGTCACGGCGCGAAAACCGGCTGTCATCATGACCCGGATCTGGCCTGATGGCGCGACTTCATGCGTCATACTCTGAAGTTTGGTCATAGCAAACCCATCCGCTTCGTCAGCGACAATGGGACAACGCGCACCAGTCGACCAAGGCTGAAACGGGCGACCGAGACTGGCGTGAATGGGCAAGACATCGCGGCGGGCAAGCCCCGGCGACAGCCCTCATCTGGGCATTCAACAGCAGCCTTCAGATGTAAAACACACGACTTGATCTGACATTTCTGCTCTTCTGGAGCGCAATCAAGGAGTGTCGATCAATGACAAGTATTCAAGAGAAGATCATCAAGCCGAAGCTGGGGCTGTTGGAACTGGCCAAACAGCTCGGAAGCGTGTCGCAGGCCTGCAAAGTGATGGGTTATTCGCGGGACAGCTTTTACCGGTTCAGAGAACTTTACGATCAGGGTGGCGAAGAAGCCCTGATGGATCTCAGCCGCCGCAAGCCGGTGATGAAAAACCGCGTGCCAGAACATGTCGAGAAGGCGGTCATCGAACTGGCCATCGACAACCCGGCTCTGGGTCAGAAACGGGCGTCGTGGGAGCTGCAGCAGAAAGGCATCATGGTGTCATCGTCGGGCGTCCGGTCGATCTGGCTGCGTAATGATCTGGAAACCATGAAAAAGCGCCTCAAGGCCCTGGAGGCCCGTGCCGCCCAAGAGGGTATCTTGCTCACCGAGGATCAGTTGGCCGCGCTGGAAAAAGCCAAGGCCAAGAAAGAAGCCCATGGCGAGATCGAGAGCCACCACCCTGGCTATCTGGGCAGCCAGGACACCTATTATGTGGGCACAATGAAGGGCGTCGGACGCATTTATCAACAGACCTTTGTCGATACCTATGCCCGCGTGGCGATCTGCAAGCTCTACACTGAAAAGACGGCAATCACCGCGGCCGACTTGCTGAACGACCGCGTGATCCCGTTCTTTGCAGAGCATGAGATCAGCCTGCTGCGCGTCCTGACAGACCGGGGCACGGAATACTGTGGCAAGGTCGAGAACCACGCCTACCAGCTTTATCTGGCCGTCGAGGACGTGGACCACACCCGAACCAAGGCCAATTCTCCGCAAACAAACGGCATCTGCGAGCGGTTCCATCGCACCATCAAGGATGAGTTCTACGACATCGCATTCCGCAAGAAACTGTATCGGTCAGTCGAAGAGTTGCAGGCCGATCTGGATGCGTGGCTGGCAAAGTACAACGAACAGCGGCCACATTCGGGACGTCACTGCTATGGCAAAACACCTATGCAGACCTTCCGCGAAACGCTACACATCGCTGTCGAGAAGACGATCAAAACGCACGACCAATCGGACAGTGCGCAACCCGTTCTCAGCGTCGCAAGCTGAGATGTCCGTCAGATCAAGTCTGAAGTTTTACACTTCAGGACAGCGAGGCACAGTCGAATATATTCCAAGATCTCTAGACGCTTGCGCCGCACTCGCGCCACGTTTTGTCACTGCTTCCGCGTTGAACCCGCAACTAAAAACCCTTCTCGCTATGTGGATTTTCCGATTTCATACACACATGTCCCGGCGCTCACGAAACCGGCAGCAGGCCAGTGATGGAATTGATCTCTTGGGCGCGTGATGATGGGTCTGCGATCAAGTTTCCTATGCTGTACCCATCGCGGGGTCTTGGCCAAAGCGGTTGTGCAACAATAGGTTTGAGTCTACGTGAGCGTCAACAATCTATGGTTGATACTGATGGCATCGTCAAAGATGTGTAGGCACGTGATTGTTACCGATGCAAAAAGGAATTTCCGGTGAAGTACTCATTCTCTCTAAAACCTCTATTTGTTTGTATTGCCATGGCGATGCCTCTCTCGGCGGAAGCCGTTGAAGTTCGGATCGATGGATCATTTGATGGCATGGCATTTCAATGGGATGGTCTTGGATCCATGCTGGCCCGGTTCCGGGCCGTGATGATCGACGGCGAGCTGAATATCTGCGGGGCCTACACCAATAGTGGCGGCCGGAAATACAGCGATCTGAACCGCGAGGTGATGCGGCAGGCAACGATCAAGATGAATGGGACCCGCCTGCTGAATGATTTGCGGTATTTCAACGTGATCTCGAACAGCCAGAAAGATGTCTATCTTGAAGGATCAAACGCAGCCTGCAGGACGACGGGGATTGCGGCGACGCCGGAAGAAATTGCAACGGTAGAGATTGACGTGCGCAGCGGGACCTATCGCCGCCGATAGACATTTTGCACAACGGCGTAGGATGGATCTTGATCCATCCTGCCCTAACCGCCGGTATGGGACATGTGCCGGCTGACCTGGCCGTCAATTTTCTGGCGTGAATAGTCGAAATCATGCCCTTTGGGTTTTAGCGCAATGGCGGCGCGGATCGCTTCCTCCAACTCGGCGTCGGCTTCCGAAGCCCGCAACGGGCCGCGCAAGTCCGAATGGCCTTCCTGTCCCAGACATGTATAGATTTCGCCGGTGCAGGTGATCCGCACCCTGTTGCAGCTTTCGCAGAAATTATGGGTGAGCGGTGTGATCAACCCGATTTTCTGACCGGTGCTTTCCATCCGCAGATAGCGAGCAGGGCCGCCTGTATTGTCCGGCAGATCTGTCAAGGCAGAGCGTGTCGCAAGTTCGGCACGCAAGTCCTTAAGCGACCAGTATTGGCCCAACCTGTCCTCATTGCCCAGATCGCCCATGGGCATGACCTCGATAAAGGTCAGGTCCATATCCCGCGCGGCACACCAGTCGGTCAGCGTGAAAAGCTCATCCTCGTTGAAACCCTGCAAGGCGACCGTGTTGATCTTGACCCGCAGCCCTGCTTTCTGGGCGGCATCAATGCCACGCAAGACCTGCGGCAGGCGGCCCCAGCGGGTGATGCGCGCAAATTTGTCGTCGTCAAGCGTGTCGAGCGAGACGTTGATCCGGCGGACACCGGCGGCAAAGAGGTCATCAGCGAATTTTTCAAGCTGGCTGCCATTGGTTGTCAGTGTCAACTCGCGCAGCGCCCCGCTATCCAGATGCCGCGACATCGCCCGAAAGAAGGTCATGATATCACGGCGCACCAGCGGCTCGCCCCCTGTGATCCGCAGTTTTTGCACCCCAAGCCGAATGAAAGCGCTGCACATCCGGTCCAGTTCCTCAAGCGTCAGAAGCTCTTTCTTGGGCAGGAAGGTCATGTTTTCCGACATGCAATACACGCAGCGAAAATCGCAGCGGTCGGTAACCGAAACACGCAAATATTCGATGGCGCGCGCGAAGGGATCAATAAGCGGTGCTGTCATTGCGCCAACCTAGGCGCGCGCGGGAGGCTGCGCAAGCGCCAAGCTGGTGCTTGCAACCGCGCTGACTGCCGCATACCGTCACAGCATGACCAGATTATACCTTATGCTTCCCGTTCTGGCCGTTGCAGGCTGTACCTCGCCCTCGTTGCAGGGTCTGTTCGAACCGCCGGGTCAGCCCGTTGTCGAGGTTGCCGTGCCCGCCCCCACGCTGGACCCGACCCCACCGCCGCCGCCGCCGCGCAATGCCACGACGGTCGAGCAATTTGACACAACCACGGATGAAGACAGGGCGGCTGCAATCACGGTTTCGGCAACGCCTGCTGACGCTGCATTGGGAACAACAATTGCCAGCCTCGGGTCGCCGGCCGAGCCCGGCATATGGTTGAAAACCGCGCTTGTGACCGAATTGACCCCGGGTCGGATCACCTATCAGGACAAATCCATCAATGTGGAACTGCGCCCGTCAGGTGGTGCCGCAGGATCAGGCAGTCAGATATCGCTGGCCGCCATGCGCCTGATCGAAGCCCCGTTGACCTCACTCCCCGAGATCACCGTCTTTGCCAGGTAGGATGGATCAAGATCCATCTTACGACGGCAGTTTTTTGGACGCTTCCCTGACGGCAAAAGGTTTCATCTGATTGCCATGCGCATCCAGAAAGGCGGCGACCCTGGCCGCATCGTGTTTGGATAGTTCCCGCAGCCACCATGCAACGGCTTTCTGGATAAACCAGTCATGGTCGTCGACATAAGTGGCGGCCCAGCCCAGAATACGCTCTCGCGCTGCAAGCTCGGCCGGTTTGGGGTGGTTCTGCTTGGTCCAGGGCAGCGTCATCACCAGCGCTGCCCGTTTGGTCCACAGGTGATCGGAGGTTGTCCAGGTTTCGACAATATCCAGGCGCGATGGGTCAGCCACGAGCCGTTTCTGCCCCGCAATGCTGGCGTGATCGGCCACAGCCCATGCGTCAAATGTGGGCACCCAGGATACGATCAGCGCCCAGGCTGCCCCGTCATCCGGCCTGATCCGCGCTTGCGTCAGTAGTTTGGCAGCCGCTATCCGCCCCTCATGGGTATTGCCCGCCCATAGCCCCTTGGCCAGCGCCAGCCTTGCGTCCAGATCGACGGCCGCCCGCCATGTCCTGACCCGTTCGTCAATCACGGGGTTGGCCACCCCCAGATAGGGTCGATCGACCTTGTGATAGCGGTGCATCTCGGACGCTTTTGTTGCGTCCCCGAGGGCGCGAAGTTCGGCGATGGCGGCTTTGGGGGTCATCGTGGTTTGCTCAACAGGTAATCAAGATGGGTGCGGATGGTGGGCCATTCGCTGTTCAGGATGGAATAGACCGCCGTGTCGCGCAGGGTCCCATCGCCAGTGTAGATGTGATTGCGCAGGATACCGTCCAGCTTTGCCCCCAACCGTTCGACCGCCCGCCGGCTTTGATGGTTCAGCGCGTGGGTGCGAAACTCGACCGCGACACAGCCGATGGTTTCAAATGCATGTCCCAGCAACAGCCGTTTGGCTTCGGTGTTCAACGGGGTGCGTTGCACGGATTTCGCGTACCAGGTTGATCCAATCTCAAGGCGGGGCGTATCGTGATCAATATCCATATAGGTGGTCATGCCCACCGCGCGCCCATCGGGGTCAAGCACCGCAAAAGGCACCATCTTACCGGCAGCGGCTTTGGCGTTGCGTGTGTCGACCTCTGTCGCGACTGCGTCAGGATGCGGGACCCAAGTGTACCAAAGTTCATGCAGGTCACCCGCCGCCTGTTGCAGATCCGCGCAATGGGCTTGCGTCAGCGGCACCAGTTGGACATGCGCCCCCGCAAGGCTGACAGGCCCAATCTTCATTCCACTGTGACCGACTTGGCCAGATTGCGGGGCTGGTCCACATCAGTGCCTTTCGCGATGGCCGTGTGATAGGCCAGCAATTGCGCAGGCACGGCATAGAGGATCGGGGCAAGAAACGGGTCAATTTCGGGCATCAGGATTGTGTTCCATACCCCGTCGCCAGCCTCTGCCGCGCCTTTTTGATCGGTGATCAACAACACTTTGCCGCCCCGTGCCATGACCTCTTGCATGTTCGAGACGGTCTTGTCGAACAAAGCATCACGCGGGGCCATGACAATGACCGGCACATGTTTGTCCACCAACGCGATGGGGCCATGTTTCAGTTCGCCTGATGCATAAGCTTCGGCATGTATATAGCTGATTTCTTTTAATTTAAGCGCGCCTTCAAGGGCGAGCGGATACATCGCGCCACGCCCGAGAAACAGGATGTCGCGGGCTTCGGCCAGTTTGCGCGATAGTTCGGACGCCTTGCTTTCAACGGCAAGTGCAAGGTTTAGGACGCCCGGCAGTGCGCGAAGATTGGCGAGCTTGTCGGCAAGCTCTGCATCGGTGATCCGCCCGCGCGCCTGCGCGGCCTGCAGGGCCAGTATCGCCAATGTCGTCAGCTGGCAGGTGAAGGCCTTGGTCGAGGCAACGCCAATTTCCGTACCGGCCAGGATCGGCAGCGGCAGGTCGCTTTCGCGCGCGATCGAACTTTCCGGAACATTCACGACCGACACAATCTTGGCGGCCTTGCCTTCCATGTAGCGCAGGGCGGCAAGCGTATCGGCTGTCTCGCCAGATTGGCTGACGAAGAGCGCGACGGTCCCCGGTGTGACGGGGGGTTCGCGATAGCGGAACTCGGATGCGACATCAACTTCAACCGGGATGCCGGCCAGTTGCTCGAACCAGTATTTCGCAACCAGACAGGCATAGAATGCCGTACCGCAGGCCACCATGCTGAACCGTTCGATCTTCGCAAAGTCAAGACCAGGTTCGGGGAGGGTAATCGCGGTGCCATCGTGATTGATGTAATGCGCCAATGCGCCTTGCAACACCGTTGGCTGCTCGGCGATTTCCTTGGCCATGAAGTGCTTGTAACCAGCCTTATCGACGCGCGCGGTGTCGATCCGGATGATTTTCATGGCCCGATTGGCGATATTCCCTTCTTTGTCGCGGATTTCGACATCATTGCGCGAGATAATCGCCCAATCGCCTTCTTCCAGATAGGTGATCTGATTGGTCATGGGCGCCAGGGCAATCGCATCTGACCCCACGAACATTTCGCCTTCGCCATGCCCGATGGCCAGCGGCGACCCCTTGCGCGCGGCAATCAACAGGTCGTCATGACCGTCAAACAGGAAACAGAGTGCATACGCCCCTTCAAGGCGGGCAATGGTCTGTTCGGCGGCATCACGCGGGCTGAGCCCCTGATCGCGGTAGTAATTGGCAAGCAGGGCAATGGTTTCGGTATCGGTGTCGGTTTCAAAACCCACATCTTTTGTTGCCAGAAATTCGCGCAATTCGCGGAAATTTTCGATGATCCCGTTATGGACAACAGCCACACCGCCAGCCCGGTGCGGGTGTGCATTCCCTGCATTGGGCGCCCCGTGTGTGGCCCAGCGTGTATGCCCGATGCCGGACTTGCCTGGCAGCGGGTCATGCACAAGCATATCGGACAGATTGACCAGCTTGCCCACCGCGCGACGCCTGTCCAGTCGCAGGTCATTGATCGTCGCAATACCTGCGCTGTCATAGCCGCGATATTCCAGCCGCTTAAGCGCCTCGACAAGGATCGGGGCAGCCTCGTGATTGCCCAATACGCCAACAATTCCGCACATTTATGACTTTCCCTTCGCCTTCAAGGCCCGCAATCTGTCGAACATGCGGATTGCAAAACCGCCTTTGTTTTCCTGTCGGGCGCGGCCCACGGCCAGATCGCCCTGCGGCACGTCACGGGTAATCACCGATCCGCTGGCCGTCATGGCCTGATCGCCGATGCTGACCGGGGCCACAAGCATCGTGTTGGACCCGATAAAGGCGTCCGCCCCGATCTGGGTCTTGTGCTTGAAGACCCCGTCGTAATTGCAGGTGATTGTGCCTGCACCAACATTTGATCGGGCGCCAATCGCCGCATCACCGATATAGGAGAGGTGATTGACCTTGGCCCCTTCGGCAATTGCGGCATTCTTGATCTCGACAAAGTTGCCGATTTTGACGCCTTCGGACAGTTCAGCGCCGGGGCGCAGCCGGGCATAGGGGCCGATAACCCCCCCGCGCGAGACGTGGCAGCCCTCAAGATGCGAGAATGCCTTGATATGCGCACCACTTTCGACCGTCACACCGGGGCCGAAAACCACATGCGGTTCGATGATGCTGTCGCGCCGGACGGCCGTATCATGAGCGAAATATACTGTATCCGGCGCAATCAGCGTGACCCCGTCATCCAGCGCGCTTGACCGGGCGCGGCGCTGAAACAGCGCCTCGGCGCGGGCAAGCTCGCTGCGCGAATTGACACCAAGCGTTTCGGCCTCGGCGCAGGTCACGACGGTTGCGGACAGGCCCTTGCTGCGTGCGATCCCGATGATGTCCGTCAGGTAATATTCACCCGCCGCATTGTCGTTGCCAACCGCGTCGATCAGATCGAACAGGGTGCGCGCATCTGCGGCCACAACGCCACTGTTGCACAGCGCCACCGCCCGTTCGGCTTCATCGGCATCCTTGAACTCGACAATCCGGTCCAGCTGGTCATCCTTGACGATCAGCCGGCCATAGCGGCCCGGATCATCAGCCACAAAGCCCAGAACCACGATATCGTGGGTCAGGCGTGCGGCAGTCATGGCCGCAAGTGTTTCGGCCTGAATAAATGGCGTGTCGCCATAAAGGACGATCACGTCCCCTTCAAAACCCTCCAGCGCGGATTGCGCCTGGGCGACCGCATGTGCGGTGCCAAGTTGCTGATCCTGGATGACGACATCCGTATCCGGATCATAGGCTTTGGCCGCTTTTTCCACGTCTGCCGCCCCATGACCGGCGACGATGACGGTTTTAGCGGGGTCAAGGGCGGCACCTGCTTTCATCGCATGTACCAGCATGGGGGCACCAGCGATCTGGTGCAGAACCTTGGGAAGGTCCGAGTTCATGCGCGTGCCCATGCCTGCGCCTAACACGACTAATGCGGTTGCCATTGCTGCCCCTTGTGGTTCTTCTTTGCGGTCTTCTACTTGTCCATGCGATTATCACAAGAGTGGGGGGTTCACATCAGTTTACGTATCGTTACAGAGTGCTGCTAACGAGAGGACCCCGAATGCGCACAGTGATCTTTGACCTCGACGGCACGCTTGCCGATACCAGCGGCGATTTGATTGCCGCGGCAAATACCTGCTTTCGGGCGCTTGACCTTGGCGATCTGCTTGACCCAGTCGCAGATGCGGCAACCGCCCTGCGCGGCGGACGTGCGATGCTGCGTCTTGGGTTTTCGCGGGTGGACGGGTTTGGCGAGGCGGATGTTGACGCGCAATATCCCGCGATACTGGCGGCCTATGCGGCGGATATCGACACGCATACGGTTCTTTATCCCGGTGCCATGGACGCGGTCGAGGCGCTGAAATCGGATGGCTACGCGGTTGGGATCGCAACCAACAAGCCCGAGGGGCTGGCCGAAACCCTGTTGCAAAGCCTCGGGGTCCGGTCGGCATTCGGCTCGCTTATCGGGGCGGATACATTGCCTGTCCGTAAACCGGACCCCGAACACCATTTCGAGGCCGTCCGCCGCGCCGGTGGTGATCCGCGCCGCTCGCTGCTGGTGGGCGATACCGCGACGGATCGGGATACCTCGCGCAATGCGGGCGTTCCGTCCGTTCTTGTCACTTTCGGCCCGGGCGGCGGGGACGTTGCCGCATTGGCGCCGGAGGCCACATTGCAGGACTATGCCGATTTGCCGCGCATCGTGGCAGAGCTGATCGGCTGAAGGGGGCTTTCGCAGTTTTCAAACAGGCGCGCACATCCCATTGACGAACGATCAAACCCGGCACACTCTGCCCCCATGACAGAGCGTTTCACCGGCAGTTTCACCCAGCAGGAACCGATTCCCCCCGCAGGCATCGCGGCGGCCAATGCCGTCATGCAGCACGGGCGGTTGCACCGCTATAATACTGTCGCAGGCGAGGTTGCTGAAACCGCCCTGTTAGAGGTGGAATTTGCCGCCAGCGTTGGTGCGCAATACTGCCTCGCCGTTGCCTCGGGCGGCTATGCGATGACAACCGCTTTGCGCGCCTGCGGGGTTGGCCATGGCGACAAGGTACTGACCAACGCGTTTACGCTCGCGCCGGTCCCCGGTGCGATTGCGGCGGTGGGCGCTTTTCCTGTGTTTGTCGGGGTGACCGAGGATCTGGTGATTGATCTCGATGATCTGGCCGCCAAGCTGGATCAGGCCCGGGTCTTGTTGTTAAGCCATATGCGCGGGCATATCTGCGACATGCGCAAGCTGATGCAGCTTTGCGATGCGGCGGGCGTGACAGTGATCGAGGATTGCGCGCATACAATGGGGGCCAGTTGGGACGGGGTGCCAAGCGGGCGTTGGGGCCGCTTTGGCTGCTATTCGACCCAGACCTACAAGCATATCAATTCCGGCGAGGGGGGCTTGCTGATCTCGGATGACGCCGAGGGGATGGCGCGCGCAATCATGCTATCGGGCAGCTACATGCTGTTCGAGCGGCACATGGCCGCCCCACCGCCCGAGACCTTTGCCCAGATCAAATATGAGACGCCCAATATCTCGGGCCGGATGGACAATCTGCGGGCCGCAATTCTGCGCCCCCAGTTACAGGATCTGAAAACGCAATGTGATCGGTGGAACGCTCTATACGACGTTGTCGCCGATGGTCTGCGGGATGTGCCGGGGCTACGCCTGCCGGTGCGCCCGGCGCAGGAAAGTTTTGTGGCTTCGTCCTTTCAGTTCCTGCTGCTGGACTGGTCATCGCGGGCGATCGCCGATGTGATCGCGCGTTGTGCGGCGCGTGGGGTAGAATTGAAATGGTTCGGTGGGGCGGAACCCACCGGTTTTACATCACGCTATGACAGTTGGCGCTATGCGCCCTCCGCGCCCATGCCGGCGGCTGACAGGATCCTTGCAGGCATCGTGGATATGCGGCTGCCGCTGACATTCTCGGTGGATGATTGTGCGCTGATCGCCCGGATCATCAAGGCCGAGGTCGGGGCCGTCTGGCAAAACCAGGCCGCCGGGCTGCATCAGGCCTCCTAGGCCGCACCCTCTGGTCGGCAATACAACCTACCTTGCAGCGCCGGCACGGCCGTAGCTGGGTCGGTTTGAACAGCTTCTGAGCCTTTCGTAAATAGAATTCCCGCTCGGTTGTGCCGCTGCCGGGATTGGGCGTGACGCGTTGACGTTCATGCGTCTATGTCCGTTGGTGATAGCTGTACGGACGCCCGCCAGATACGCATATGGCTCAACCTGCTTGGGTTTGCGGCTCTCCATCAGTCAGGCGAGTATGGCCCGGTTTGCGCGCCTGCGTCGTCGCCGACAGAGACCGTGTTTGGGGCTAGGTTCAGGAATCAAATGACCCTGCCGCCAGAGATCGCCAGCGCGCCGCGTCAGGCCACTGGCATCCGCTGTTCGACAATCTCGGCCCACCAGCTGCAGCCTGCCGGAATGGCATCATCGTTGAAGTTATATTCAGGATGATGGACTGACGCGCTGTCCCCGTTGCCGACAAGGATATAGGCCCCTGGACGTTCTTCGAGCATGAAGGCAAAGTCTTCGCCCCCCATGACCAAGGGCGCGTCATCGCAGGCCCCCGCCACAGATTTGGCAACATCAGCCGCAAAGGCCGTCTGGTCGTCGTGGTTTACCATGCATGGATAGCCACGATAATAAGTCACCTCCGCTGTTGCACCAAAGGTCGCGGCCGTTCCTTCGCAAATCGCCTTCAACCGGGTTTCGGCCATATCGCGCATCCCCGCTGACATGGTCCGCACCGTGCCTTTCAAATGCACGCGCTGTGCGATTACGTTGAACGCCTTGGACGAGGATTCAATCGACGTGACGGACACCACAATCTGATCCACAGGATCCGCGTTACGGCTGGCGATGGATTGCAGCGCAGTCACAACATGGGCAGCCACAAGCGTGGAATCGACGGTTTCCTGCGGTTTGGCCGCATGGCCGCCCTTCCCCTCAATCGTAATGTCAAACTGATCGGTGGCTGCAAAGAAAGCACCGGGCCGAATGGCGAAGCTGCCCACAGGCTTACCCGGCCAGTTATGCATGCCGTAGACCTCTTGGATGCCAAAGCGATCCATCATGCCGTCTTCGCACATCTCGCGCCCGCCGCCGCCGCCCTCTTCGGCGGGCTGGAAGATCACCGCCACGGTGCCGTCGAAATTCCGGGTCTCTGCCAGATACTGCGCCGCACCCAGCAGCATTGCGGTATGCCCGTCATGGCCGCACGCATGCATGGCGCCGTCAACCTTGGACTTGTAATCAAGCCCGGTCTGTTCATGGATCGGCAGCGCATCCATATCGGCGCGCAGCCCGATCACCTTGCCCGATGTATCCGTCTTGCCCTTGATGAGGCCAACAACACCGGTGCGGCCAATACCCGTCACGATCTCATCACAGCCAAAGGCCTTCAGCTTTTCCGCGACAATGGCTGATGTCCGATGCGTCTCGAAAAGAATTTCAGGGTTTTCGTGCAGATCACGCCGCCAGGCGGTGATTTCAGGCAGCAATTCGGCAAAGCGGTTCTTGACGGGCATGGGGGACCTCCTGTGGGTATGCACCGCGCTATGGTGTCTGAAATCACCGGGAGGTCAAGCAGACACAAAGACACGGTTGGGTGATGGCGAGAGCGTCAATCTTGCAAGCATCTGACGAGAGTATCGAGCGCTGGCAACGGCAGGTTGGAGCCCAAAATACAAAAGTTCTGCATTGCGGCGAAAGTCCGGTTCTACGGCTTAAGTGTTCTCAGGGATATACAAACGACCTCAACATCTGGTTGTCAGAGAAGGGCGTCTCGCTGACCCGCATCCCAATCTTCTCTGCGACTCGGATTGATTCCACGTTCGAATCTCGAATTGTGGAGATGATCGTTCCAAACTCTTCTGCGGCGATCTCGATTACCGCTTTGGCTGCCTCGGTGCCATACCCATTGCCTTGAAATTGCTTGCGCACAGCGTAGCAAATCATTGGGACAGGTTCCCACGGTATCAGCCCGCATAAACCAACGAAATCAGCTTGCCGTGTTTCAATTGCCCAGATGCTGTAACCGAGCTCAGTGTGTTCAGCCATTCGGTTGCATAACCAGCGCTCCGCCTCTGCGAGCGTTTTCTTTTCGAAGATGCGGCCGCCAGAGGTCTCTGGTCTGAGGGTATCGAAAACCGGCTTCAAGTCAGCCTTGAAGAGTTGGCGAATTACTAGTCTCGAAGTGAATATTGGTAAAAGTTGTCGTTGCATCTCTGTCTCAGTTCTCTGACGAGAGCACCATGCCACAAAGTATCATCACGGTTAAGCTAACGTCTGCGCCCCTCCTATGGATGGCAGCAAAGTCCGCAAAGTTGCCTTTACTCAGAAACATTGGGCCTGGAAACCAACATATTGTATGCCGCCATGCTCTGAGTTATTGCAACATCCAAACGACATCGCCTGCTCGCTATTCACACAAAGTATCAACCAATCGTCCGATAAAGGCCTCGCCCTGCCGGAACTGATCGACACTGACATATTCATTGGGCTGATGGGCCTGGGCGATGTCACCCGGCCCACAAATGACGGCTGAATAGCCGCGTTCCTGAAACTGGCCGGCCTCGGTGCCATAACTGACCACATTGCTGGCATTCTCGCCGGTGAGACGGCGCACCAGTGCTTCGGCCTTGCCAGCCTCTTCGGGGACCAGCCCCGGGACGTGGAAATATTGCTCCGCCGTGATGCCGGCATCCGGGTGGATCGCCTGCATCTCGGCCTCAAGCGTCGCAAGCTTATCGGCGAACCGGGCCCGCCAGTCGGCGATATCCTCGCCCGGGACGATCCTGAAATCGAACCCGAAATGGCAATCCTTGGCGGTAATGTTATGGGCGGTCCCACCCGAAATCTTGCCCACATGCAGCGTTGTGTAGGGCGGGTAGAATTCGGCGGCCAATGGCCCCGGGGTTGCAGCAGCGTTCAGCGCGTTCTGCTCATTGGCCCAGTTGATCAGCTTGGCCGCCATCATGATCGCACTGACCCCGTCAGGGGCAAGCGAGGAATGCACCTCGAATCCCTTGAAATGCATGTTGTAGCCGATGCCGCCTTTATGGCCGGTGACCACTTTCATCATCGAAGGCTCGCCCACCAGAACAGTATCGGCGCGCGGCATGCCCATGCTGACCATATGGTCGATCATCGGCGGCGCGCCGAGGCAGCCGACCTCTTCATCATAGCTGAGTGCGATTTGTAGGGGCCGCTTGATCCCCCGTTCCAGCGCAAGCGGCACCGCCGACAGGGCCAACGCGTCGAACCCCTTCATATCGCAGGTCCCGCGACCATAAAGCTTGCCATGACGTTCGGTCACTGTGAAAGGGTCGCTGTCCCAGGCCTGCCCATCAACCGGGACCACATCGGTATGGCCCGACAGAACAACACCCCCGTCAACCTGCGGCCCCACATGGGCATAGATTGCCGCCTTGGTGCCATCCTCATTGGGCACGCGGGTCGAGTCCACGCCAAGATCACGCAGATATTCTTCAACGAAATCAATCAAATCCAGATTGGAATTGCGGCTGACCGTCGGAAAACTGACCAGTTTGTCCATCAGTGTGCGGGCGGTGTGGGTCACGATTTTCCCTTTCGTGCTGCATTTGCCGCCAATCTCATACGCATCTGCGCAAACCGGTAGCACACCAAGTGTCGCCGCTAAACCTGCCAACCGCAAACAGGAATCAGGTTGCGGGACCGCAATTTGATGATACCGTCTACGCAATCGGGTGATACCGATTAGGCAATTGCCGAAAATCTGCGCAAAGCAGAGGCCAAGAAAAAAACGTCTGAACCACCTGGGAGGTTCCTATATGCCCGATGGGGCGCTGCCTGTTCTGGATGTCCGGGACCTGAAAACCGTGTTCAAGACACGCGGTGGTGAAGTACACGCCGTCAATGATGTCAGCTTTGATCTGCGCCCGGGCGAATTGCTGGGTGTTGTGGGGGAAAGCGGTTCGGGCAAATCGGTGACAATGATGTCCCTGCTTGGGTTGCTGCCGTCGCCGCCTGCTGATGTGCGCGGCGGGTCGGTTACCTTTGATGGGAAGAACCTGTTGCAGGTCAATGCCGAAACCTTGCGCGCGGTCCGCGGTGGCAAGATCGGTTTCGTGTTTCAGGATCCCATGACCTCGCTCAACCCGGTCTTTACGGTCGGCAATCAGATCATGGAGCCACTGCGCAAGCATATGGGCATGAACAAGCGCGCGGCGGCCAAGCGCGCGCAAGAGCTGCTGGAGCTTGTGGGCATTCCCGATGCCAAGCGTCGCTTGCTGGATTATCCACACCAGTTTTCGGGCGGGATGCGACAGCGTGTGATGATCGCCATCGCGCTGGCCTGCGACCCGCAGGTGTTGATCGCGGACGAGCCGACCACCGCGTTGGACGTCACCATTCAGGCGCAAATCCTTGAATTGATGAAAGAGCTGCGCACCAAACTGGGCATGGCGGTGATCTGGATCACCCATGACCTGGGTGTGATCGCCGGTATCGCGGATCGGGTCATGGTGATGTATGGCGGCCAGGTGGTCGAACATGCACCGGTCAAAGAGCTGTTTCGCGACCCGCAGCACCCCTATACCCGCGCCTTGCTGAAAACGATCCCGACCATTACCGGCGAACGGGCCGCCCGTCTGACCATCATCGAAGGCCAGCCCCCGATCATGATGCAGGCCCCATCAAGCTGCCCGTTTCGCGACCGCTGCGACGTGGCCTTTGATCGCTGCGCCCGGGAAAACCCGCCGCGTTATGATGTGGGCAACGGCCATGATGCCGCCTGCTTCTTTGACGCCCGCACCGGAGGGCCGCGTCATGCTGGATGATCCGACCAAGCCATTGGTCCGTGTGCGTGACCTCAAGATGCATTTTCCGATCTATGCCGGCCTGTTTCGGCGGCGCGTGGGCGAGGTCAAGGCCGTGGACGGTGTCAGCTTTGACGTGATGGAGGGCGAAACCCTTGGGCTTGTGGGCGAATCCGGTTGCGGCAAATCCACCTGCGGCCGCGCGGTGCTGCGCCTTTATGACATAACCTCGGGCGAGATCAGCATTGACGGGCGCGAGATCGGGCCGACCCCGCAGGCCAAGCTGCGCGAGATGCGCCCCACCATGCAGATGGTCTTTCAGGACCCGCAAGCGTCCTTGAACCCGCGCATGACGGTCGAGGCGATCATCAAGGAACCCTTGGACGAGCATACAAAGCTGTCAGAGGCTGAAAAGCGCGCCAAGGTGGCCGAATTGATGGATGCCGTTGGTCTGAACCGGAAATTCGCAAAACGCTATCCGCATGCGTTTTCCGGCGGGCAGCGCCAGAGGATCGGGATTGCGCGTGCCCTGGCCCTGAACCCCAAATTTATTGTCTGCGACGAGCCGATTGCCGCACTGGACGTGTCCATTCAGGCCCAGGTCGTCAACCTGCTGGAGGATCTGCAGGAACAGTTCGGCCTGACCTATCTGTTTATCAGTCACGATCTGTCCATGGTGCGCCATATCGCAACCCGTGTTGCGGTGATGTATCTGGGCAAGGTCGTGGAACTGGCCCCGCGCGAGGCGCTTTATGCCGATCCCTTGCATCCCTACACCCGTGCGCTGCTATCGGCGGTGCCCGAGCCGGACCCGAGTCTGGAAGGCAAGGTCGAACGGATCATCCTGCAAGGCGATGTGCCCTCGCCGTCAAACCCGCCGGAGGGATGTAATTTCTGTACCCGCTGCCCATCGGTGATGGATATCTGCAAACAGATCGAACCCGAATATCGCGAGGTGCGCCCGGGCCGTTTCACGGCCTGCCATCTCTATAATGACACTGCGGATTAACCGCAGGTTTCGAGGCAAATAAGAGCAAACCAACAAGGAGAAGATAACATGAAACTCACAACAGCCCTGATGGGCGCGGCGGCCAGTATCGCCCTTGTCCCAATGGCCTATGCCGATGGACATGTCGGCGAGCGTGGCCGTGACGGCCAGCTGAACATCATCTACTGGCAGGCCCCGTCCATCCTGAACCCCTATCTGTCAGGCGGGACCAAGGATCTTGAATCCGCCTCGATGATCATCGAACCCCTTGGCCGCTATGATGAAACCGGCGCGCTGGTCGCATATCTGGCCGAGGAAATTCCGACTGTCGCCAATGGCGGTGTGGCTGAGGATCTGACCTCGATCACATGGAAGCTTAAGAAAGATCTCGTATGGTCCGACGGCACCCCTGTCACCTCCGAAGATGTGCGCTTTACGGCTGAGTATTGCATGCATCCCGAGGGTGGCTGCGCCCAGTTGTCCAAATTCGAAGGCGTGCAAAGCGTTGAAGTCATTGACGATCTGACCGTCAAAGTGACCTTCGACAGTCCCAAGCCGAACCCGTATGGTCCGTTCATGGGCGGCCAGTCACCCATCATTCAGGCAGCGCAATTTGCCGATTGCCTGGGCGCAAAGGCCCCTGAATGTACCGATGCCAATTTTGGACCTATCGGAACCGGCCCATTTGTGGTCACGGACTTCCGTACAAATGACGTCATCCAAATGGAAGCCAACCCGAATTTCCGCGAAGAGGGCAAACCTGCCTTTGCAACCGTGACCTTCAAAGGGGGCGGTGATGCAACAGCTGCCGGCCGTGCGGTTCTGGAAACGGGCGAGTTTGACTATGCCTGGAACCTGCAGCTGGCACCGGATGTGATTTCGTCGATGGCCGAAGCTGGCGTCGGCACACCCGTCTCGGCATTCGGGACATTGGTCGAGCGGATTGAGATGAACATGACCAATCCGTCGCCAGACCTGCCCGAAGGTGAGCGTTCGACAGCCGCCCACCCGCACCCGTTCCTGAGTGACGAGGCCGTCCGCCGTGCGATGTCCATGGCCATCGACCGCGAATTGCTGGTTGAGGTCGGGTATGGTCAGGCCGGTCGTCCGACCTGTAATCTGGTTCCTGGTCCGGAAATCTATGCCTCTGACAATACCGAATGCCTGACACAGGATATTGATGGCGCCAAGGCGCTGCTGGATGGCGCAGGTTGGGTCGACAGCAATGGCGACGGCGTGCGCGAAAAGGACGGTGTGGAACTGCGTGTCCTTTATCAGACATCGACCAACGCCGTGCGCCAGGACTTTCAGGCGCTGATCAAGGAATGGTGGGGCGAGATCGGTATCGACACCGAATTGCGCAACATTGATGCGTCAGTCTTCTTTGGCGGTGACCCGGGGTCTCCTGACACGTTCCAGAAGTTCTATGCAGACGTGGAAATGTACGCCAACAACTTTGATGGCACCGATCCGCAGGCCTATCTGTCTGCCTATACCTGCGACAAGGCCCCGCGCCCTGAAACGCAGTGGCAGGGCGAAAACATCAACCGTTTCTGTGACCCTGAATATGATGCGCTGGTCGCTGAACTGGGTGCAACGGCTGATATCGAAGCCCGTGGCGAGATTGCCCGCAAGCTCAATGACATGCTGACCAAGGACAGCATGACCATCGTGCCACTGGTTGATCGTGGTCGCGTGTCGGCCCATGCCAACAGCCTGGGTGGCGTGATCCTGAACACCTGGGACAGCGAATTGTGGAACGTCGCTGACTGGTATCGCATCGGCGAATAACACTCCGGATGGATCAAGATCTATCCTACGCCATTCGTTCTGTGGGGCGGGCATGCCTGCCCCACAGATCCTTTTGACAAGTTCTGACCTGAGGCGTCGCAATGCTGACATACACTATTCGCAGATTGCTGTTGTCGATCCCGACGCTTTTGTTCATCGCTTTCGTCATCTTCATGCTGCTGGAGCTGGCCCCGGGTGATCCGATGGCCCAGATGCCCCTGACCATCCCCCCCGAGGTGAAGGAAAAGATGCGTCTGGCCCTTGGTCTGGGCGAGCCGTGGTATGTGCGGTTTCCCCTCTGGCTCAAGCAGTTTTTTATTGTTGAGCCGCAATACTGGATCGACAATACATTTGGCACCAATTTTGCGAATGGTGCCCAGCGCATCATCAGCTTTCAGTCCCGCAGCCCGGTGTTCGACACCATCGCCGAACGGATGCCCCAGACCCTGTGGGTGGTCGGCATGTCCTATATCGTGGGTGTCCTGATCGCCCTGCCAATCGGGATCATCTCGGCCTATCGTCAGTATTCGGTCTTTGACCAGGCCGGTACTTTTGTGTCGATGATCGGCTTTTCCGTGCCCCCCTTCTTTTCCGGCGTTCTGCTGATCGTGATCTTTTCGGTGCAGCTAAAGTGGCTGCCCTCCATTTACGACACCACCCATGTGGTCAATGACTGGGCCAGCTTCAAAGTGCAGCTGCAGCAGATGATCATGCCCGTCATGGTTTTGGCCCTGCAGACCACCGCACAGGTCAGCCGTTATATGCGCGCCTCGATGCTGGATAATCTGGGGCAGGACTATGTCCGCACTGCCCGGGCCAAGGGCATGTCGGAAAGCATCGTGGTCATGAAGCATGTGCTGCGCAATTCCATGATCCCGGTTGTGACGGTCATTGCACTGGGCATTCCATCCATCTTTGGCGGCGCCATCATCACCGAACAGATCTTTAAGGTGAACGGGCTGGGCCAGCTGTTGATCATTGCGCTGCAGGGTTCGGACATTCCCATGGTCATGACGATCACCTTTCTGCTGGCAGTGCTGATCGTGTTGATGAACCTGATCGCCGATGTGCTTTATGGTATTCTGGACCCGAGGATCCGCTATGACTGATGCAAGCCTCGCCACCGAAGTGGCCGAAAAGCCCCGCAATCAATGGTGGGATGTCTGGGCCCAATTCAGGACGCATAAGGGCGCGGTTGCGGGCCTGTTCTTTTTGATCTTCATTACCCTTTTCGTCACGGTCGGCCCGCTGATCTGGGGCATTGATCCGGGCAAGCTGGACATCCGCAACAAGGACGTTCGCCCGATCTACATGGCCATCTTTGACAGCGGGGCCAAGGTCAGCTGGGCCAACCCGATGGGCACAGACAATCTGGGTCGCGACATCATGGCCAATATCATGCAAGGCGGGCGGATCAGCCTTGCGGTGGGGTGGACGGCCATGATCCTTGCGGTCTTTCTTGGCACCCTGATTGGCGTTCTGGCCGGGTATTTCAAGCGGCTGGACGGGCTGCTGATGCGCTTTACCGATCTGGTTCTAGCGCTGCCGCTATTGCCCCTGCTGCTGGTCATGATGCTGCTGTTTCGCGACCCGCTGCGGGCAGCCTTTGGGCCAGAGAACGGGATTTTCATTCTGATCGTCACAGGCATCGGGATCACGTCATGGATGCAGACCGCGCGGATCGTGCGCGGTGACGTCATGGCGCTGAAAGAGCGCGAATTTGTTCTGGCCGCCCGGTCCATTGGCACCCCTGCCCGCCGCATGATCACGCGGCACCTGCTGCCGAATGTGCTGTCCCCCATCATGGTGTCGGCCACGCTGGGCTTGGCCACAGCGATCATCACGGAAAGTGCGTTGTCATTTCTGGGGCTGGGCTTTCCATCTGATTTCCCGACCTGGGGCAAGATCCTGTTTGACAGTGTGGACCGCATGACGGCGTTTCCCGAACGCGTGATCTGGCCGGGGTTGGCCATCTCGCTGACGGTCCTGTCGGTCAACTATATTGGTGACGGGCTGCGGGACGCGCTGGATCCGCGCATCCGCGGGCAATAGGGGTGCGGACCCTATTCCATGTGCTTGCGGATGCGGTTGACCATGAACCAGACCAGCAACAGTACAACCGGTGTCGAGACCGCCGCCAATAGCGGTTTGCTGACGCCCAACGCCTCGACCGGGCCCAGCATATACAGCACCAGATTGACCGCGTAGTAGCTGATCGCCACAACAGACAGCCCTTCGACCGTGCGTTGTAGACGCAGTTGCAGGTCGGCGCGCCTGTCCATGCTGGTCAGCAATTCCTGGTTCTGGGCCGACCGTTCCACATCGACCCGGGTGCGCAGCAGATCGCCCGCGCGCAACGCCCGGTCGGACATGGCCTGCAGGCGGCGTTCGGTCGATTTGACCGTGCGCATGGCCGGATCAAACCGGCGCATCATGAATTCCCCGAATGTCTGTCGGCCGGCAAAACGTTCCTCGCGCAGCACGTCGATGCGTTGATTGACAATGGTCTCGTAAGCCCCTGTCGCACCAAAGCGGAACTCTGACTGCGCGATGATGTCTTCCAACTCGGCCGAGACTTCCAGAAGTTCGTGCAGCACGGATGCCGCATCTACCCCGTCCCCACGCATATCGCCCAACAGCTTGGTCAGCGTCCGGTCAGCCTTGGCCATCGGCGCCCCGAGCGACCGGGCCCGGGTCAGGCCCAGCATGGCCATCGCCTTATAGGTCTCAACCTCGCACATCCGCTGCACCACGCGGCCAATCCTGCGGTCATCCACATCCGGGCGGGCAAAAGCGGCAAAGCGCATGTGACCTGCATGATCAATGCGAAAATCGGCGGCGATGACCAGATCATCCTCGACCACGCGACTGATCGCCACGCTTTCCGGGACGAACCAGTCATTCACCTTGTCGGCAATCCCGTCATCGTCTTCGGCAATTTCGATACGGATCAGGGCAGAGGTGATCCGGGTTCCGGGCGCGTTTTCCAGCCATTCCTCGGGAAAGACAGAAAAGGTAGCGGCATCAAAGGGGCGATCGGCGAGGCCTTCGCCGAACAATGTGTAGGTTACAAACTCGGTATGGCTTTCCCATTTCAGCTTGTGCTTGCCGATGGTCCCGAAATAGTGGGTCGCCCCCGGTGCGGGATGATCCGCGCCGAACCGGTCGAGCAGATCAATCAGATGCGCCCTGTCGATATCGCGATCCCGGCCTGCGGCATTTTCGGCAGGCTTGATGGCAAGATAGGCGGCCCGGCTGGGTGCGTCGACCGACGGGAACGGGCGCGCATGCAACTCGTTCGCCATCGTGTAGCGCAATGGATGATCGGCAATCGGTGGCATCGCCCCGCCTTGTTGCAACATTGTTCTGATTGCAACCTAGCGGGGTTTTGCCGTCTGTAAACAAGAAATCGTTATTTTAGAAAAGGTTAGAGGCACACGTTGGTATACAATGCGCCTCTGATGGATCAAATGACCACCACGTCCAGTGGCGGGAAGCCGTTGAAACACACGGTTGAATAGGTGGATGTATACGCCCCGGTATTCCGGATCAGCACCCGATCGCCGGATTTCAGGGAAACCGGCAACAGCACGGGCCGCTTTTCATACAAGACGTCAACACTGTCACAGCTTGGCCCCGCAAGGATGCATGGCCCCATCGGATCGCCATCGCGCGCCGTCTGGAACTGATAGCGGATCGCCTCACCTTCGGTTTCGGCCAGGCCCGAGAAGCGACCGATATCGAGATAAACCCAACGGTGCATGTCCCGGTCCGACTTGCGGCTGACCAGCATCACTTCGGCAACGATCACGCCAGCCTCTGCGACCATACCGCGGCCCGGCTCTGCCATGATGGTGGCCACGTTTGGAAAACGGGCCTCGACCATTGCAATCACCTGTGCGGCATAGGCTGTTGGCGCGTCGATCTCTTCCCCGTAGAAGGCAGGGAAACCACCACCGATATTCAGCAAGCTCAACGCATGGCCCGCGTCAATCGCGGCGGCCCAGATTGCTGCCATTTCATCCAGTGTCGGTGCCCACATCGCCGCCTGCCGGGTCTGGCTGCCCACATGGAAAGAAAAGCCCACAGGGTTCAGCCCCAGTGCCTTGGCGTAGTCCAAAAGGCGCAGTGCTGTGTCGCGGTCGCAGCCGAATTTGCGTGTCAGCGGCCAGTCACCCGGCGAGACCTCGACAATCAGCCGGATATAGACAGAGGCACCCGGCGCATTGTCGGCGATCTTTTCCAGCTCTTCCTCGGCATCGGCGGCAAACAGGGTAATGCCCTGATCCCATGCCCACGCGATGTCAGAGGCACGTTTGATCGTGTTGCCAAAGGACACTTCGGACGGGTCGGCCCCTTCTTCAAGGCACAGCGCTATTTCGGCCTTGGAGGCGGCATCAAAATGCGACCCCAGATCAACCAGCCGGGCAATGACCTGCCGGGCCGGGTTGGCTTTGACCGCATAGTGAATATCGGCCCGGCCCAGCCCGGCGCGCAAGGCGCGATACTGTGCTTCGACCAGATCAAGGTCCATCACCAAGGTGGGTTTGTCAAAGCTGCGATCAGCGACAAAGCCGTCCAGACGAGATGGGCGTACGACAGGGAAAGACGGCGCGTCAGCCGCGAAGTGTAAAGTCATGGTCATCTCCAGTAGACCCGGCCATGACGGATTTTCACCGCCCCAGACCGCTCAGTTCCAAAAGAGACGTTACCGTCGCTACGTAAACACGTGTGCGTTGACTATCACCGGCCAGAGGCGCGTGCGTTGGCGTCTATGCGGCGCCATTTAGGCTATTGGCGGATTCGTGCAACCCCAAAAATCATTCGCATTCGATTTTTTTCTGCGCGATGGCTACCGTGGTGCAAAACGGGATTCAAACACCGCATGGCGCCGTGATTGGCGCGGCACCACTGGACCGGCCCCTTGCGGCAGGATAGGACCCCGATATGGCCCGTGTTATCTTGTTCAACAAACCCTTTGGGGTCCTGTCGCAGTTTACCGATCAACGCAATCCAACCCCCCGGCCCACACTGTCGGCCTTTATCGACGTCCCGGATGTCTACCCGGCCGGGCGCCTTGATCGGGACAGCGAGGGGCTTCTGGTGCTGACCGATGACGGCAAGCTGCAGGCGCGGATTGCCGACCCCAAAAACAAGATGTCAAAGACCTATCTGGTTCAGGTCGAAGGCGCCCCGTCGGATACAGCGCTGGATCCTTTGCGAACGGGGGTCACGTTGAAGGACGGCCCCACGCGCCCTGCAAAGCTTCGGCTGATCGACCCGCCCCCCCTATGGGCGCGTGATCCGCCTGTCCGGTTCCGCAAATCGGTCCCGGACTGCTGGATCGAGATCACGATTGCGGAAGGCCGGAACCGGCAGGTGCGGCGCATGACAGCGCATATCGGCTTTCCAACCCTGCGCCTTGTGCGATGGCAGGTGGGGCCATGGTCGCTGAAAGATATTGAGACCGGCGCGTGGATCACGGCGCCGGTATCGTCATGACAGACAATCGCTCTGATCAATGATCGCTCTGGCGTCGGGGCCGAATTCTGCGGTTTGTGTCGCCGCCCCATTTGTAACGATGACGGATGCACCGGCGATTTCGGCCCCATCAACCGTGATCTCGCGCCCACCGCCTGTATCATCGAGATCAGTGGTAAAGCTCAGGACCTGCCCTGCTGGGAGCGCGCGCAAAGACAAGGTGAGGACCTGATCACCATCCCGCAAACTGGTGGCGCTCTGAAGCAGATCGGCGCCTGCTACCAGCTCAAACGGTTGGTAGACTTCGACGCCTTGCCCTGCTGCGGTGACATCAAAGATCAGACCGCCCTGCGCACCCGACAGATCAATCGTGACCTCCAGCGGCGCATCATTGCAGGCCGGGCCGGTCGCAATCAGGTCGAACCTGTCTTTGGGCGCCCCTTCGATGAAGCGCAATTCGATATCGGCCTGTGCCGATGACGCGCCGAGAATAAGGCCGATGATGAGGCTGCGCATGATGGTGTCCTTTCCGGTGTTATAGGACATGAATTAGCGTCGGAGCCGAAAAGAAAAGCCTTCGAGATGGGATGGATCAAGATCCATCCTGCGAGGTTGGGATTGCCTGGCCCCCACTGTCGGCTTTTGCCACCGTGTCAGTCACTGCGCGCAGGCATGCGCCGCTTCTGAAAGCCGGTCCGCGATTGCTCAAAACCTGCGCTTTCATAAAAGCCCAGCACAGATGGTCGGGTCGATCCGGTGCTCAACATGATTTTATAGCACCCGCAGCCCCATGCCCGATCCGATGCCGCGTCAAGGATATGTTTGCCATAGCCCCGCAGTCGGTGTTCAGCATGGGTCACAACGTTTTCCACAAGAGCATAGGGCGCCCCGCCCCGTGTGAGATTGGGAACAATTATCAGGGTGCAGCTGGCGACACATGTCCCGCCAATCTGGCCCAAAAGAACGCCGCTGCCTTTGTAGGCTGCGATCTCTTCCAGATTGCGCCGGGCAAGCGCAGGGGGACATACAGCCATATCCGAAGATAGATGTTGATACAGCGCAAGCAGCGCCTCTGCGTCATCCGGCACGGCCCAACGGATCGTCAAGACATTATCCATGCCCCACCATCCGCCGGAAATTCCGGCTTGGCAACATCGCGTGCGCGACGCCGTTGAATGACAAAGCCCCGCCAGTTGCAGGCGGGGCTTTGCGACGTCGTAGGATGGATCTTGATCCATCTTCACCTAAGACGGGGTCAGTCTATCTTGGGCAGCAACATGTCCAAAGAGGCCTTTGCGTCCCCATAGAACATCCGTGTGTTGTCCTTGAAGAACAACGGATTTTCGATACCGGAATACCCCGTCCCCTGCCCGCGCTTGGACACAAACACCTGTTTCGCCTTCCAGCATTCCAGAACCGGCATCCCCGCGATTGGACTGTTGGGATCATCCTGCGCAGCCGGGTTCACGATGTCGTTTGAGCCGATAACGATCGCCACATCCGTGTCAGGGAAATCATCATTGATCTCGTCCATCTCCATCACGATATCATAGGGCACCTTCGCTTCGGCCAGCAGCACGTTCATGTGCCCCGGCAAACGGCCGGCAACGGGGTGGATCGCAAAACGCACATTCTTGCCCTGCGCGCGCAGCTTCTTGACCAACTCGCTGACAGCATTTTGCGCCTGTGCCACGGCCATCCCGTAACCGGGAATGATGATGACGCTGTCCGCATCATTCAAAGCCGCTGCAACGCCGTCCGCATCAATGGCAACCTGTTCACCTTCAACAGCCATCTGTTCGCCCGCAGGGCCACCAAAGCCGCCAAGGATCACACTGACAAAGGACCGGTTCATTGCCTTGCACATGATGTAGGACAGGATCGCACCGGAAGAGCCCACCAGCGCACCAACAACAATCAGCAGATCATTGCCCAGCGAGAAACCAATCGCCGCCGCCGCCCAGCCGGAATAGCTGTTCAGCATGGAGACAACGACCGGCATGTCAGCGCCACCGATGCCCATGATCAGGTGATAACCGATGAAGAGGCCCGCAAGGGTCAACAGAACCAGCGCCCAGGACCCCCCACCGCTGAGATAGACGAAGAGCAACAGCACCGACAGCGCGGCCGCAGCAGCATTCAGAAGATGCCCCCCCGGGAGCTTGTTGGCGCTTGTGTCGACCTTGAAAGGCAACAGGCTGGAATTTCCCGCAAGCTTGGCATAGGCGATGACCGACCCGGTAAAGGTCACAGCACCGATCCAGATGCCCAGCACAAGTTCGACCCGCAGGATGCCGATCTCGACGTTCGACTTTTTGGCGATCAACTGGCCAAAGGTGCTGAGGCCCTCATAGATCTCCTTGGGCAGCCCAACCGCTGTAATGCCATCCGACCCGACAGCGCCCAGAACCTGACCATTCTCGGCGTAGATATTGCCGATATAGTTGATCATGATGTCGGCGTTGAACCCGACGAAGACAGCCGCTAGCCCCACAAGCGAGTGCATGATCGCAACAAGTTCGGGCATCTGGGTCATCTCGACCTTGGTGGCCAGTTGATAGCCAACAGCCGCACCAAGGGCGATCAGGATCACGGATGCAACGCCCAGACCGGCCCCCGGCCCGATCAGTGTGGCAAGGACCGCGATAGCCATGCCGACAATACCGTACCAGACCGCGCGCTTTGCGCTTTCCTGTCCCGAAAGTCCGCCCAGCGACAGAATGAAAAGAATACCTGCGACGACATAGGCCGCGATCGTGAATGCATTTTCCATTGCCCTGCCCCTTTAGGATTTCTGGAACATGGCGAGCATGCGCCGTGTCACAAGGAAGCCACCGAAGATATTGACGGCAGCCATAAAGATACCAAGTGCCGCCAGCAGCGTGATCAGCACGCTGGACGATCCGATCTGGATCAACGCACCCAGAATGATGATCGACGAAATCGCGTTGGTGACCGCCATCAGTGGTGTGTGCAGTGAATGGGCCACATTCCAGATCACCTGGAAGCCGATAAAGACCGCCAGCACGAAGACGATGAAATGCTGCATGAAACTGGCCGGCATGCCGGGGATCATCCCGATGCCCAGAATAAGTGCGGCACCAATCGCCAGCAAGGTGACCTGATTGCGGGTCTCTTTCTTGAACGCGGCCACTTCCTGCGCGCGCTTTTCTTCGGCCGTCAGTTCCTTGGGTGGAGCTTTCTTGGGCTGGGCTGCAATGGCTGCGACTTTGGGGGGCGGCGGCGGGAAGGTCACTTCGCCCTTATGCGTCGCCGTCGCACCACGGATCACGTCATCATCCATGTTATGATCTGGCGACCCGTCTTTTTCGGGGGTCAGATCCGTCATCATATGCCGAATATTTGTCGCATAGAGGGTGGATGATTGTGCCGCCATCCGGCTTGGGAAATCCGTATAGCCAATAATTGTCACGCCGTTTTCGGTAACGATCTTCTCGTCCTTGACGGTCAATTTGCAATTGCCACCACGCTCGGCCGCCAAATCGACAATCACCGAACCGGGCTTCATGCTTTCGACCATGTCCTTGGTCCAAAGCTCGGGCGCGTCGCGCCCGGGGATCAGCGCGGTGGTGATCACGATATCCATGTCAGGCGCGATCTCGCGGAATTTCGCAAGCTGGGCGGCGGCGAATTCCGGGCTGGACACGGATGCATAGCCACCAGTTGCGGACCCGTCCTGCTGTTCTTCCTCGAAATCAAGAAAGACGAATTCTGCGCCCATGCTTTCAACCTGTTCGGCCACTTCGGGGCGCACATCAAACGCATAGGTGATCGCCCCAAGCGACGTGGCTGTCCCGATGGCGGCCAGACCGGCAACGCCGGCCCCTACAACAAGAACCTTTGCGGGCGGCACTTTGCCTGCAGCAGTGACCTGCCCGGTGAAAAAGCGACCAAAATTGTTGCCCGCTTCGATGACAGCCCGATAACCGGCGATATTGGCCATCGAGGACAACGCATCCATCTTTTGCGCACGGCTGATCCGGGGGACCATATCCATGGCAATCACGGTGGATCCCTTGGCGTTGGCAGATTCCATCAGCGCGGTATTCTGGGCGGGGTAGAAAAACGAAATCAGCGTCTGATCAGCGCGAAGCATCTCGATCTCGGATGGTTCGGGCGGGCGGACCTTGGCGACAATATCGGCCCCCGCCCATAACGCGGCCGCGGTTTCCACAACCTCGACCCCGGCATCGCGATAGGCTGCGTCGGAAAAGCCCGCAGACAACCCTGCGCCGCTTTCAATCGCGCAATCATAACCCAGTTTTTGCAAGTCCTTGGCAGAGGCGGGTGTCATCGCAACCCGGTCTTCGCCTGGAAATATCTCGTTTGGTGTACCGATTTTCACGCACCATCCCCCATATTTTCGTGTGCAGCTATTCTGCAGTTATAGCGCGAAAGAATATTTCACAAGGGAATGGCCGCTATGCAAGTGCATGTTGCACGCTAACAATCACAGCCAGCGTCTTGTTTTCTGACAATAGCTTGCAAACGCGGCCCGAAACTTGCGCCGCAGCCTGTCTTCTTCGGGCAAAATGAAGCGCTGGGTGATCGTCCCGGCAAACAAAGGCACAAGAAACAAGGCAATCGGTGCCGCCCAATACAGCGTCAGCCCAGCAAGGATGCACGCATCGCCCAGATAAATCGGGTTGCGCGTCCGACTGAAGATGCCCGTTGTGACCAGATTGGCGGCCTCCATATGGGGGATCACGGTCGTGCGACGCTTGCGCATCTCGGCGACAGCCAAAAGCATCAAAAGTGCGCCTGCGCCCACCAGGCATCCGCCCAGAAGATCAGTGATCGGGCTTTCAAAGTGCAGCCAATCGGGCTGCAACTCGCTAATCCACCATGCGCAGACCAACGCGATGCCAAGCCAGACCGGCGGTATGTCGATCCATTTCATGCATGCGTTTTGCCGACAAAGATGCGGCTTGTCACCCTCTTGTCCATTGGCGCCACCCCTGTAGCATGGGCGAAAATGGAGGTGTCGATGGAACATGCAGGCAAACACGCGGTCATCACCGGGGGCGGATCGGGCATCGGCAAGGATATCGCGATCGCACTGGCCGCCGCCGGTGCGGAGGTTACCATCACCGGACGACGCAGCGCGACGCTGGAAGAGGTTGCAGCAAACAGCCCCCGCCTGCACCCGCTTGTGATGGATGTGGATGATGAGGGGTCCGTGCGCGACGGGATCGCAAGCGCGGCTGCCGCACGGGGCCCGATCAACATTTGCGTTGCAAATGCCGGCATTGCCGAGGGCGGACCTTTTGCCGGGATCACGCTGGCCGAGTGGCGGCGCACCATGACGACCAATCTTGACGGTGTGTTTCTGACGCTGCAGGCAGCCCTTGCCACGCTGGGGCCCGATGATCAGGGCCGGATGATTGCGGTCAGTTCGATTGCAGGCGTGCGCGGGCTGAAAAACGCGGTCCCCTATACGGCCACGAAACATGGGGTCATCGGCCTGATCCGGGGCCTGTCAGAGGAATATCTGCGCCGGCCCATTACGTTTAACGCGCTCTGCCCCGGCTATGTCGATACGGCCATCGTCCGCAACCAGATCCCCGGCCTGATGCGCCGCTTTGACGTGGACGAAGAAGGGGCCATCGCCCTGATTGCAAAGGGCAATCGCAGCGCGCAATTGCTCGCCGTGGATGAAGTGACCGCCGCGGCCATGTGGCTATGTTCGGACGGGGCGCGCAATGTGAACGGCCAGACGGTCGAAATCTCGGGCGGTCAGGTCTGATCTTCCTGCAGGAATGATGTGTCGCCACGCTCGGGCGGCACTTCATAGCCGTGGATTTCGACATTCAGCGCCGCACCAAGCAATATCAGATAGGCGCTGACATACAGCCACAAGAGCAAGCCAATGACCGCACCGATTGACCCGTAGACCTCGTTATAGCTGGCGAAATTCGTCAGGTAATATGACAGGCCCGCAGAGGCTGCGACCCACAAAACCACAACCACAAATGCCCCGACGGTAAACCAGCGACCCCGCCCGCCATTGCGGGCCGGGCCAAATCTGTAAAGCAGGCTGAGCCCAAGGATCAGCACACCCAGCGCGATCAGCCAGCGCGCCCCTTCCAGCAGCCACGCCGTCTGCCCCTGGACCAGCCAGTCAGCCGATGTCAGCGTCGCAATCAGCGTTAATGCGATGGGCAACACGATAACAACCAGAACCGCGACCACGCCCAGAAAGACCAGTGCGACGGTCAGCATCAGCGCCACAAAAAGCTGCACGATCCCGTTGCGCTGCCGCTGTCCTGCAATCGCGTTCAACCCGCCAATCAAGGCGGCCACCCCTGCCCGACTGGACCACAATGCCAGCGTAATCGACACAACCGTTGCCCAGCCCAGCGCCTCGGATGGGGCGTTGACAAGGCCGTTGACCTGCGTCGACAGCAATTGATAGGCGCTTGGCGGGATGATCCCCGCCATCAGTGTCAGCTGTTCGGCAATCACGACCGGATCGGCGACCAGACCAAAGATCGCGATCACCGCAGCGATCCCCGGGAAAATGCCAAACATCCCGAAAAACGCGACGCCAGCCGCAATCAGCCCGATATGTTTTTCGCTCGCGGTTGTCCAAACCGCCAGCAAAACGCGCCAGATTTTGATCGCAATGGATATCACGCAGCCTCCCGACCGGTTTTGGTCTTGCGCCTTTAACTAGGGCAACCATGGCAGAGTTGCCACGTTTCTTCGCAGATTCCAGCCCGGAATGGCATGTATCGCCAAAAAGGGGTTCGCAGAGCGGACGCGATAAGGTTACCCTAGGGGTAATACGGGCAAAAGCCCGAGAAATGGCAGGCAATACATTGAATTCGCTGACACTTCACGTCAATGCGTTGACGGAACACTTGCTGGAGCGGCCCGTTGGCCGGACCCTTGTTGCAATCGCGGGCGCGCCGGGCAGCGGCAAATCCACCCTTGCGACAGAGCTCGCGCGGCGCCTGGCGCTGGCCAAGCGCAGCTCGATCGTGGTTCCGATGGACGGGTTTCACCTCGACAATGGCATTTTGGAGGAACGCGGGCTGTTTCATCGCAAGGGCGCGCCCGAAACCTTTGATGTGCCGGGCTTCATCCGACTGGTCCGCGCCCTGAAAACCGGCGATGAAGTATTCGCCCCCGTATTTGACCGGACCCGCGATCTGGCGATTGCAGGCGCTGTGGCCGTCCCGCCCGAGGTGGACATCGTCATTGTCGAGGGCAATTACCTGATGTTTGACGAGGCCCCATGGTCAACTCTCGCGGCACTTTGGGATGTCACCGCCCGGCTGGACGTGCCGATGCCCGAACTGCGCGCGCGGCTTATTCACCGCTGGCTGGCGCTGAACCATTCCCGCGCTGTGGCCACAAGACGGGCCGAAGGCAACGACATTCCAAATGCGCAGCGGGTAGTTGAACGGGCCCTGCCATGTGATTTCACATTTGACGGGCAACCCCATCCTGGGCCAAACCTGCCTGCATAGCAATGCGAGGCATCTGACCATGATCACGATTGAGACCGCACCGATAGCAGGCCAAAAGGCCGGCACATCCGGCCTGCGCCGCAAAACACGCGACTTCATGGAACCCCGGTTTCTTGAAAATTACATCCAGTCGATCCTGAATGCGATCGGGGGTGCAAAGGGCAAGACATTTGTGATCGGCGGTGATGGCCGCTACTTTAATGCCGACGCAATCCAGACGATCCTGCGCATGGCTGCGGCCCAGGGGGCGGACGCCGCGATTGTCGGTCAAAACGGGCTTTTGTCGACGCCCGCCGCCTCGCATCTGATCCGTCTGAACAAGACCGATGGCGGCTTTATTCTATCCGCAAGCCATAACCCGGGCGGGATTGACGAGGATTTCGGCCTGAAATTCAACATGCCGAATGGCGGCCCCGCAACCGAAGCGGTCACCAACGAAATTTTCGCCCAGACCCAGAACCTGACCAGCTATCAGACCATGGAAAGCCCTGCCGTTGATCTGGCCACACGCGGGCAAACCAGTCTTGGCGACATGGCGATCACCATCGTTGATCCGGTTGCCGACTATGCCGCGCTGATGCAGGACCTTTTTGATTTTGACGCGATCAGATCCCTCTTTGAAGGCGGGTTTCGGATGGCCTTTGATGCAATGCATGCCATCACCGGCCCTTATGCGACCACCATTCTGGAAGATACCCTTGCCGCGCCGAAAGGAACCGTGCGCAACGGCATCCCGCTGCCGGATTTTGGGGGCGGCCACCCGGACCCGAACCCGATCTGGGCCAAGGAGCTGATGCAAACCATGATGGCGGATGATGCCCCCGATTTTGGCGCGGCCAGCGATGGTGACGGGGATCGCAACATGATCGTGGGCCGGGGCGCCTATGTCACACCGTCAGACAGCCTTGCCGTCATTGCCGCCCATGCGCATCGCGCGCCGGGTTATGCGAAAGGTCTTGCGGGCGTGGCCCGCTCGATGCCCACATCCGCAGCCGTCGACAGGGTGGCAGCGGCCAAGGGCATGGGCTGTTTCGAAACCCCCACGGGCTGGAAATTCTTTGGCACCTTGCTGGATGCGGGCAAGGTCAACCTCTGTGGCGAGGAAAGTGCCGGCACAGGCTCGGATCACGTGCGCGAAAAGGACGGGCTATGGGCGGTGCTGATGTGGCTGAATATCATTGCCAGCACCGGCCAATCGGTCGCTGATCTGATGACCGATCATTGGCAGACCTATGGCCGGAACTACTATTCCCGGCACGATTACGAGGCGGTCGATAGCGCCATTGCCAACACGCTGATGGACGACTTGCGGGCCAAGCTGCCCACCCTGCCCGGCCAGACCGTGGCGGGCCTGACCGTGTCAGGTGCGGACGAGTTTGCCTATGACGATCCGGTTGATGGCAGCCATACAAGCGGTCAGGGCATTCGGGTGATGTTTGATGCTGGCGCGCGGGTTGTGCTGCGCCTGTCCGGCACGGGCACCCAGGGTGCGACCATCCGTGTCTATCTGGAACGGCTGGAAGAAGATCCCGGCAAACTGCACCAAGACGCCGAAACCGCCCTGGCCGATGTCATTAATGCCGCAAACCAGATCGCGGAAATTGCAGACCGGACCGGGCGCGCTGCACCGGATGTCAAAACCTGACGCCCCGACCCTAGATCAGGATCAGGGTAATCACCGGGAACAAGAGCAGGATCACAACCCGCACAATGTCGGAACCGACAAAGAAAAGAACCGCCTTGTAGGTGGCCGTCATTGGCGTGTCCTTGTCCATATTGTTGATAATGAACAGGTTCATCCCCACCGGCGGGGTGATCAACCCGACCTCAACCACAATCAGAACGAGGATCCCAAACCAGATGGCGACCTCTTCGGTCGTCATGCCAAAATCAAGCCCCTGAATGACCGGCCAGAAAATCGGGATGGTCAGCAGGATCATCGACAAGCTGTCCATCAGGCAGCCCAGGATCAGGTAGAATAGCAGGATCACCACCATCACGGTCCATGGGCTGAACCCCTGCCCTGTGACCCAGCCTGACAATTCCTGCGGCACCTGCGTCAGTGCCAGAAACCCGTTATAGAACCCCGCCCCCAACACGATGAAAAAGATCATGCCGGTCCCCGTCGCGGTTTCCAGAATACTGTCCCGAAAAACGGCCCAGTTCAGGGAACGCGAAAAGAACGCAATCAGGCCGGTGCCCATCGCCCCGATGGCGGCCCCTTCGGTCGGTGTGAACCAGCCATTGTAGATCCCCCCAACAACAAGCCCAAAGACAATCAGAACCGGCCAGACCGCAAGCAGCGCCTTGGCCCTGTCGGCATATGGCAGGCGCGGATGGGTGCCGGCCTGATCGGGGTATAGCCGGACATATATCGCAATTGTCAGCATATAGCCCAGCGCCGCAAGAATACCGGGAATGAAGGCCGCTGCGAAAAGCTTGGCAATATTCTGTTCCGTCAGGATCGCATAGATCACAAGGATCACCGACGGCGGGATCAGGATCCCCAGCGTGCCACCGGCCGCCAATGTGGCGGTCGAAAACCCACCCGAATAGCCGTATTTGCGCAGTTCCGGCAGCGCCACGCGGCTCATCGTGGCAGCCGTCGCAAGGGACGATCCGCAAATGGCACCGAACCCAGCGCATGCCCCGACCGCCGCCATTGCCATGCCGCCCTTGCGATGGCCCAGCCAGGCCTCTGCCGCCTTGAACAACGCCCGCGACATGCCGGACAACGTTGCGAATTGTCCCATAAGCAAAAACATCGGAATGATCGACAGGCTGTAGCTGGAAAACGTGGAATAGACCTCTGACTTCAGCTTGGCCATGAACACGACGGTTGTATCCGTCGCCAACCATATGCCGCCGATACCACAAATCAGCATGGCCAGCCCAATGGGCGCCCGCAGGAAAATCAACAAAAGCAGGACCGGGAAAGACAGGTAGCCCAGCGCCAGATCACTGATCATTGCCGGGCTCCGGTCAGGCGTTGGAAGGCGCAGTAAATGCTGACGATACTGGCGCAGATCGCCGCCGCAAAGCTGGCGGCATAAGCCCACCAGACCGGAAACTGGATCAGATAGGACGTCTCGCCATAGCGGATCTTGTCCTGCATGCCGACAAACAAGCGCCATGTGATCAAGACGATCATGACAGCCATAACGAGGCTCCAGAATGTGGCGAGGAACCGGTTTGTACGGAGGCTCATATTATTAGTGAAGATATCAACGGTCGCATGCGCGCCGGACAGTTGGGTCAGGGGCAAAAATGCGAATATGGCAAAGGCGATGCCCGCCTCGACCAGCTCAAAATCGCCATTGACCGGACCGACGCCAATGCTGATCAGCCAATTGCCGACAGCACCCAGATAGCCCGCATGCGCGGCCCCGTTCAGCTCGCGCCCCAGAACGCTTGCACAGACGGTCAGGACCAGCAGACACAGGATGATGCCGCCCAACAGTGCCATGAACCGGGCAAGTCGTTCGATCAGGTTGTGAAGCAACGGCAGGCCTCCGGACACAAGACGACCCCTGACTGGCGGTCAGGGGTCGCTGTTGTTTAGTTGCCTGCGCTGTGCTTGGCAATCAGCGCTGTCGCCGCCTCATAGAGGCCCGCGCCATCAATACCGGCGGCATCAGCTTCGGCGATCCAGGCGTCAATTGTGGGCTGCGCGGCGTCTTTCCAGCCCTGCACCTGTTCGGGTGTCAGCATGATGATGTTGTTGCCCGCATCCTCGGCCAGCTTGCGGCCCGGCGCGTCATATTCCTCCATCGTACGCCCGGCAAAGGCCGAGAATTCGATACCGGAATTGGCGTCGATCACGGCCTTAAGATCATCCGGCAAGCCATTATATGCATTGGAATTCATCGCAAAAATGAATGCGGTAGTATAAAGTGTTTCGCCGCCGAATTCGGTGTGATTGGTCACAAGTTCCTGCACTTTGAGGGCTGGCACGACCTCCCACGGGATAACGGCCCCGTCGATAACGCCTTTCGACAACGCCTCTGGCACTGCGGGAACCGGCATGCCGACGGATGTCGCGCCAAGAGCCGTGAACAACGTGGTTGTTGTCCGGGTTGGTGCGCGCAGCTTCAGCCCGTTCAGGTCGGCCACGTCTGTGATCGGCCGACTGGAATGGATCAGGCCCGGCCCATGCACCCACAGCCCAAGCGGCTTGAAGGCGGCGAAATCAGTATCCATCATCCGCTCTTCGGCCAGTTCCCAATAGGCCCGCGATGTCGCCTCGGCACTGCTGGAGATGAACGGCAACTCGAACACTTCCAACTGGGGGAAGCGTCCGGGGGTGTAGCCTGCCACGGTCCAGATGATATCAGCCACCCCGTCGATGGCCTGATCTATCAATTGCGGTGGCGTGCCACCCAGTTGCATGGCCGGAAAGCGGTCAATCTTGATCCGGCCATCGCTGTCAGCTTCAACCTTGTCGGCCCAGACATCCAGAATATGCGCAGGTACATTGGCCTGTGCGGGCAGGAACTGGTGCAGTCGCAATGTTACCTCTTGCGCGGCAGCACTGGTGCCCAGCAAGGCGGCGGCCATCAGGCCAAATACCGTACGGCGGGTCGTGGTCATGGTGATCCTCCCTCAGACATGATCTGGCCGAAGTGTGGGAAAACCTGCCAGCGCGCGCAAGCCCGATTCGGGTCTAGACGATCTTGGTCATCACCGGATCAAGCGCGCCAATGCTTCCCACAAGCTGGTCACCCGGGTTGACCGACCCAACCCCGGCCGGGGTGCCCATCATGATCAGATCACCCGCTTGAAGGGTGTAGAGCGTTGACAAATCTGCGATAATTTCACGCACGGACCACACCATGTCTGACAACCGGGCGTCTTGCACGACCATATCATTGACCCGAAGCTGGATCGGCAGACCGCCCCAGATGCCGGCATCTGCAATCGGGGTGATCGGCCCGATGATGGCCGCATTGTCGAAATCCTTGGCCGTATCCCACGGCCTGCCTTGTTCCTTGGCCGCCGCTTGCAGGTCGCGTCGGGTCATATCCAGCCCGCAGGCCAGCCCGAACACGGCGTCAATGGCCTCTTCCTTCGCCACATTTTCCGTTTGCGTCCCGATGGCGACGACAAGCTCTATCTCGTGATGCAGGTCGGTAGTGCGTGGGGCATAGGGCATGTCCTGCCCGGATTGCAGCAACGCATGGGCGGATTTAGTGAAATAGAACGGCACTTCGCGGTCAACCTCATCCCCCATTTCGGCGGCATGCGCCGCATAATTGCGACCGACGCAATAGATGCGCCTGACTGGAAAGGTGCCTTGCCCTTTCACCGGAAGAACCGGCACCGGCGCGGGGGGAAAACATGGTCTGACATACGCAATCTCCGCGTGTTGAATTGTGTTTGGGGAGTTCTTACAGTATTTCTGATGGCTGCGGTATCCTGCCATCACGATCCACGGGGAAGGTCCCCATTTTGCAAGGATATAGCGGTGCTGGACGCATTTGCATCACTCGATGATCTGGTTGCCTGCCCGCAATGTGACACGCTGCACGCGGCACAGGATCTGCCCGATGGTGCGCGGGCATATTGCCAGCGCTGCGGGATCGTCCTGATGACATCCCAACCTGCCGCGATGGCGCGCATCCTGAGCCTTGCGCTGACCGCGTTTGTGATGATGATCGCCGCGGTCAGTTTTCCGTTTCTGACGCTGGATGCGGGCGGGTTGCAAAACGCCACGTCGGTGATTGATGCGGTGCTTGCGTTCAACGACGGGCTGGCGATACCGCTGGCGGTGGCCGTTGCATTTTTTATTATGGTGATCCCGCTGATCCGGCTTGTGGCGCTGATTTACGCCCTGGGCCCGTTGGTCCGTGACCAGGCGCCAAGGGCCGGTGCGCGCAAGGCTTTTGGACTGGCCGAACGGCTGCGCCCATGGAGCATGGCAGAAATTTTCATCGTCGGGGTGACCGTGGCCCTGATCAAGGTCGCAGGCCTTGCGGCGGTCACGGTTGGCCCCGCATTCTGGGCGTTTGCCGGCGTGGTCATCATCACGGTTCTGAAAGATCAACTCATATGCAGGTACTCGATTTGGGAAGCGCTGGAACATCCGAACAGCTGATCACGGCGCGCGAAGCGGGGCTGGTGGCGTGTCGGCGCTGCGGGCAGGTGCATGCGTTTGATGCGACGTCTTGCAAGCGGTGCGAGGGGCCGCTGCGCAGCCGGGATACGGAAAGCCTGCAAAAGGTCTGGGCCTGGCTGATTGCGGGCATGATCGCGTATATTCCGGCCAACACCTACCCGATGTTGCTGACATCCACCCTGGTGGAACGCAGCGAAAGTACGATTGTGGGCGGGGTCGTGGAGTTGATCCATCACGGATCCATTGGCATCGCGATCATCGTTTTTGTGGCGTCGGTCATGATCCCTGTGGGCAAATTCCTGGCCATCATCTATCTGGCGATCAGCGTTCAGCGGCAATCGGGCAACCATCAGCACGAACGGCATGTTGCCTATGAGATCGTCGAATTCATCGGGCGCTGGTCCATGATCGACGTCTTTGTCGTTGCAATCCTGTCGGCGCTTGTGCAACTCAACACTATCGCGACGATCAATCCCGGGATTGCAGCCGTCAGTTTTGCCCTGTCAGTCATTTTCACAATGCTTTCGGCACAAAGCTTTGATGCAAGGCTGATCTGGGACGCAGATAGGAAAGCGCATGACTGAACCGCAGGATACGGCCGCCGCGCCCAAAGGCCCCGCAAAGCTGGATGTGCGCCCGGTGAAACGCCCGCTTTGGCAGCGGCTGTCGCTGGTCTGGCTGGTGCCGGTATTTGCGCTTGGTATCTCGCTATGGGCAGCGTGGCAGAACTATCTGGATCAGGGCGTGCTGATCACGATCAGTTTTGAGAACGCATCAGGCATCACCGCCGATGAGACCGAGATCAAGTATCGCGATGTGACCGTAGGCAAGGTCGAAGACGTCGAGTTTGCCGAAGGCCTGTCTGTGGTACTGGTCCATGCCCGTGTTCAGCAGACAGTCGCCCCCTATCTTGATGATGATGCGCAATTCTGGGTCGTTCGGCCCGATGTCAGCGTCCGCGGCATCACCGGCCTCGATACCGTGTTGTCGGGCGTTTATATCGAGGGCAATTGGGATACAGAACCCGATGTCGCCCAACTTGAGTTTTCCGGACTGGAACGCCCGGTTCTGACCCGTGCCGGACAGCAAGGCCGGTCCATCGTCCTGCGCGCCACTGATGGCGGGTCTGTCACCGCTGGCGCCCCTGTGCTGCATAAAGGTCTGCAGGTGGGTTATCTGGAATCCCCCGAACTGTCCCCGGACGGCACACAGGTTCTGGTCAACGCTTTCGTCGAAAGCCCTTATGACCAGCGCATCACATCCAGCACCCGTTTTTGGGACACATCCGGTTTCAGCGTGTCATTTGGCACGGGCGGCGTCTCGCTTGACGTGAACTCACTTGCCTCGCTGATCGAGGGCGGCGTTGCTTTTGACACGATTGTCTCGGGCGGTGATCCGATACAGGACGGGCAGCTGTTCGACATTTTCTCAAGCCAGCAGGCCGCACGCGACAGCCTGTTTTCCGATCCCAATGCAGAGCTGTTGAAAGTTGCCGTTCTTTTTGAGCAATCGGTCAGTGGCCTGACCCAAGGGTCCGAGGTGCGGTTTCAGGGTATCCGGATCGGCGAAGTGTCCGAACTGAACGCGATTGTCGTCGGCGAAGGGGACACCGCAGAGGTCCGCTTGCAGGCCGTGCTGGAAATCGCACCGGGCAGGCTGGGGATGCGCGCGGACGCAACCGTTGATGACGCCCTGACACTGCTATCCGACTTTGTGGCGCGTGGATTGCGGGCCCGGATGGTGACCGGCAATATTCTTTCAGGCTCGCTGGTGGTTGAACTGGTCCAAGTTGATGATGCCCTGCCTGCGATTGTCACCAGTGCCACAGGCCTTTACCCGGTGATCCCCACCACCGACTCCCAGATTTCGGACGTTGCGGCCACCGCCGAAGGTGTGCTCGCGCGGATCAACGCGCTGCCGGTCGAAGAGCTGATGGATGGCGCCATTGACCTGATGGACAGTCTGGAAAGGCTTGCCAATGATGACAGCCTGGTCGAGGCCCCGGCCTCACTTGTGGCGCTGCTGGATGAGGCGCGCGGATTTGTCGCCTCTGACGATATGCAGGCTGTCCCCCGCGATTTGCGGCAGGTGATCAACGATCTTGATGCGATCCTCGCCAGTGCAACCGCCGCAGGCCTGGTTGATAGCCTCGACACGGCCCTCGAAGCGGCAAGCGCTGCCGCCGCCAATATCGAGACCGGCACCGAAGGGTTGCCCGAACTTGTTGCCCAGATTGAGGCGTTGACGGCCAAGGCCAACGCCTTGGCGGTTGAGGGGCTGCTGGACGCAGCCAATGACACCCTGCGCAGCATTGACACCATTGTAAGCGATGATGCGACAGCGCAATTGCCCGCAACGCTCGCCGCATTGCTGGAGGAGGCGCGCGCACTGGTCGCGTCAGAGGATCTGCAAGCCGTGCCGGGCGATCTACGCGATGTCATCAACGATCTCGATGCCATCGTGACCAGCGCAGCCGAGGCAGAGTTGATCGCGGATCTGGACAACACCATCAGCGCGGCCAATCAGGCTGTCGCAAATATCGAAGCGGCGACAGCCAATCTGCCCGAAATCACCGCGCAGATCGAGGCCCTGACAACCAAGGCAAATGGGCTGGCCATTGAGGGGCTTGTCGAGACGGCCAATGACACGCTGGCCAGCATTGATACCTTCATTCAGGACGAAAATACCGCCGCCCTGCCCGCGTCGCTGAATGGTGCGCTGGACGAAATGCGCGTCGTGCTGGAAGAAATCCGCGAAGGCGGGGCCATCGAAAACGTCAACGCAGCGCTGGCCGCCGCCAATGATGCCGCGCAGGCCATTGAAGATTCCGTCAGCACCTTGCCCGCCCTCTCGGCCCGGGCCAGCCAGCTGGTCGCCCAGACATCCGCTGTCATCGACAGCTATAGCGAGCGCTCGCGCTTTAGCGCCGAGACGCTGGCCACCTTGCGCGAAATTCAGGCCGCGGCAGATGCCGTATCGGCCCTTGCCCGCGCGATCCAGCGTAACCCCAATTCATTGCTGACAGGACGGTAGAATGCTGCGACCTTTTTTGATCATGACCGTACTGGGGCTTGCCGCATGTAGCCCACCGCCCGAGCGACTGGCGATGCGTCCGGTCCAATCCGCGCTGGAACTGCGGCCGCTGGTAGGCTCTGCCATGGTGCGTACGGTGACCCTGCCCACCTATGCAGCGGTCGAGGAAATCGCGTTCGAGACCCCCAACGGGCTGATCGCAAGCAACGAGGATATCCTGTGGGCGGACGATCCGCAGCGGGCCGTCACCATTGCGATCACCCGCAACCTTTCGGACATCCTGAACACGAATGTGGGGCCTGACCCATGGCCCTTTATCGGCCTGCCCGATGTGGCGATTGATATTCAGGTTGAACGGATGCTGGCCGGCGCGAATGGAACATTCTCGCTGACCGGCCAATTCTACGTGGGGGGCGATGGGATCGACTACCGCAATATCTCGCAGCCGTTCAGCATCAGCAAACCGATGGCCGATAGCAGCCTGGGCGGCGTTGCCGACGCCCAGGCGGCAGCCTTGCTGGATCTGTCCGAGCGGATTGCCCGCACCCTGGGACGTTAAGTTCAGGATCCTAGCTTGACCCACGCCCCGTCGCGTTTGGATGATCTGACGCAGGCCTCCACAAAGCGCATGCCTGCCATCCCGTCCGCGATGGTTGGATAGGTCACATCAGCGGGCACATCATGACCGTCGCGATGGGCCTCAATGGCGTCCGCCGCTTCGCGATAGATCGTGGCAAATCCTTCCAGATACCCCTCTGGATGACCGGCGGGAATGCGCGTGACGCGCTCGGCCACATCCATTGCCCCTTTGCCACCCCGGGTCAGCAACTGCTTTGGGGCGCCGTACGGGGTGAACCAAAGCCGATTTGGGTTCTCCTGCCGCCACTCAATCCCGCCCTTGTCACCGTAGACGCGCAGTCCAAGGCCATTTTCATTGCCGGGGGCCACCTGACTGCACCACAACATGCCGCGCGCACCACCCTCGTAGCGCAGCATTACATGCGCGTTATCATCCAGTTGCCGGCCCGGCACAAATGCCTGCAGATCTGCGCAAAGGCTGTCGACAGTCAACCCGGTCACAAACCCTGCCAGATTGAACGCATGTGTCCCGATATCGCCCGTGGACCCGCCCAAGCCCGACCGGGCCGGATCAGTCCGCCATTCGGCCTGTTTGAAATCTTCGGCCTGCGTCAGCCAGTCTTGCGCATATTCCACCTGCACCACGCGCAGATTGCCCAGCGCGCCGTCGGCCACCATCTGCCGGGCCTGACGCATCATCGGATAACCGGTGTAATTATGGGTCAGCACAAAGAGCGCATCACTTTGCGCCACGGCCTTTTCCAGCTTTTTGGCATCAGCCATCGTGGATGTCAGCGGCTTGTCGCAGATCACGTGAATCCCCCGCTTGAGGAACTCGCGGGCCGCGGCGTAGTGAACGTGATTGGGCGTGACAATCGCGACCGCCTCGATCCCATCTTTCAACCGCGCCTCACGGATCGCCATGGCCTTGAAATCATCATAGGTCCGGTCCGGGTTAAGACCAATTGCAGCGCCTGAGGCCTGCGCCTTTTCGGCTGTTGAGGACAATGCGCCCGCAACCAGCTGAAAGCGACCGTCAATGCGTGCGGCAATCCGGTGAACCGCGCCGATAAACGCATCATTCCCGCCGCCTACCATGCCCAATCTGATTGGTCGTCCCATTACGATATCCCCAGCATTTTGCGATTTGTCGCGTCATCCACATCACCGCCCGCAAAATCATCAAAGGCGCGCTCTGTGACCCGGATGATGTGATCCTTTACAAATTGAGCGCCCTCGCGTGCCCCATCTTCGGGGTGTTTTAGGCAGCATTCCCACTCAACCACGGCCCAACCTGCAAAATCATTCGCTGCCATTTTGGCAAAGATTGCGGCAAAATCGACCTGCCCGTCACCCAGCGACCGGAACCTGCCGGCCCGGTCAACCCAAGACTGATAACCGCCATAAACCCCCTGCCGACCCGTGGGATTAAATTCTGCATCCTTGACATGAAACATCTTGATCCGGTCTTTGTAGATGTCAATATTATCAAGGTAATCAAGGCACTGCAGCACATAGTGCGACGGATCATACAGCATGTTGCAGCGGCTGTGATTATCCACGCGGGCCAAAAACATTTCAAATGTCACCCCGTCATGCAGGTCTTCGCCGGGGTGGATTTCGTAACAGATATCAACGCCGCAATCTTCGGCATGATCCAGAATGGGCCGCCAGCGCGCGGCCAGTTCGTCAAACGCCGCTTCAACCAGACCAGCAGGGCGTTGCGGCCAGGGGTAGATATAGGGCCAGGCCAGCGCGCCTGAAAAGCTGGCCATCTCGGTCAGCCCCATATGCCGGGACGCAGATAGCGCCATCTTGACCTGATCAACCGCCCAGGCCTGACGGGCCTTGGGGTCGCCCTGGACTTGCGGAGCTGCAAATGCATCAAACGCGGTATCATAGGCGGGGTTCACCGCCACCAATTGCCCTTGCAGATGGGTAGACAGTTCCGTCACCGTCACCCCGTTTGCAGCTGCCTGCCCTTTGAACGTGTCACAATAGTCTTTTGATCCGGCCGCCTTTTCCAGATCAATAAAGCGCGCATCCCAGCTTGGGACCTGCACCCCTGTATAGCCGCAATCAGCCGCCCATTTCGTGATACCGTCCCAGCTATCGAACGGCGCGTCATCGCCTGCAAACTGCGCCAGAAAAAGCGCGGGTCCCTTGATCGTTTTCATCCGGTATCCTCCCGTTTCCGGCAAAACTATAACGATTTAGATTTTGATGCCAGTCCCGTTTGACCCCGATCATAAAATCTGCGCATCGTGCGGGATGCGTATCGACAATCTGCAATATGCCAACTGGTCCGAGAAGGTGTTTCGCCAAATGCGCGCAGGCGGGCTGGACGCGGTTCATGTGACCATCGCCTATCACGAGACCTTCCGCGAAACGGTGCTGCAGATCGAGCGCTGGAACCGTTATTTTGAAGAATATTCTGATCTGATTTGCCATGCAAAGACGGCGGCTGATGTCGAGGCTGCCCGGGCCGCTGGCCGGACGGCAATCATTTTCGGGGCCCAGAACCCCAGCCCGATCGAGGATGATATCGGCCTTGTCGAGATCCTGCACACGCTGGGCCTGCGCTTTATGCAGTTAAGCTACAACAACCAATCATTGCTTGCGACCGGCTGCTATGAGGCCGAAGACCCCGGCCTGACCCGCATGGGCCGCGCCGTCATCGCCGAGATGAACCGCGTCGGAATGGTCATTGACATGAGCCACAGCGCGGACCGGTCGACCATCGAGGCAGCAGAGGTGTCCAACCGCCCCATCGCCATCACCCATGCCAACCCGCATGAATGGCACCCCGCCCGGCGCAACAAAAGTGATCCGGTGATCCGTGCCGTTGTTGCGGGCGGCGGGATGCTGGGGTTTTCGCTATATCCGCATCACCTTGCAGGTGGGTCTGCATGTACCCTCACGGATTTTTGCGAGATGATCGCGCGAGCCGCTGATCGCTATGGGATCGCGCATTTGGGTCTGGGCAGCGACCTGTGCCAGGATCAGCCGGACAGCGTTGTGGAATGGATGCGCGTCGGGCGCTGGACGAAGGCGATGGATTATGGCGAAGGCTCAGCCGCCGCGCCCGGTTTTCCCCCGATGCCCGATTGGTTCCAGGACAATCGCGACTTTGACAATATCGCCACAGGGCTGACCGCAACCGGCATGGAGACGGCGGAGGTTGATGCCATCATGGGCGGCAACTGGCACCGGTTCTATGCGGAAAGTTTCGGCCCGGCCTCGGGTTAGGCCTCGCGTCTTACGCCGCTGCAAGAAGCTGCGTAGAATTGCGTTTCACGCTGGCCAGACAGTCGTGAAACAGCGCCAATGTGCGGTCAGCATCCTCGCCCAGCTTTTGCAAATCGCGGATCGGGTCGGCAAGGTCCTCGATCTCGGCCAGGCAGCGTTTCCAACCGGCGGCCACAGCCTCATCATGCAGATAATTGTCCGCGCCGGGCGGCAGATCGGTCTTGGTCAAAGGTGCCCAATGGCGACGCTGCAACGCCTTGGAAAACTGGCTGCCGCATATGGCATAGGCCACCCCCAGCGGGCGCAACGGATGCAACAGGCCCACCATCGGGCGCGGTGCAGGTGCCACCCGCAGCCGCAGCAAATCCGCGTCCAGACGCATCAGACCCGACCCCAGCATCCCGCTGACCCAATGGCCCGACGGTAGCGCCGACAGCAGCGCCCGATGCGCCAGTTGATGGGTTCGGAGGAAAATCAGATAGGCGTCGTGAATTTCATGTGGCGAGTTTGTTTGGACTGTTGGAAAAGGTCTGCCCGGGTCAAAAGCCCCACTAACATGCCAACCAAGCATCGCATTCACCCTCTGCGCAAAAAACCAAACCGACACATCGCAAGAACCCCACGTTCTTATCGCTGCATACCCGCGCCGCAACAGTCCAAACAAATCGTTAACAAATTATTTACGTTTGTTAACTTCTTCATGACAGCCGGCGGGAAAATGTGATCGCGGGTTCATTCGGTTGCGTTGAAGGTAAAGACCTGCTGACCGTCAATCTGATAGGTATCAATCAGCTGCCCTGCGCGGGCGGATGTCAGCCATGCCTCTAGCCTCAGGGCTGCATCGTTCTTGACATGCGGGTGCCGCACCGGACTGACCGGCAGGAAGGCGTATTGATTGAACAAGGCCGGATCACCCGCATAGAGCAAGGCCAGATCGGCCTTGTTGCCAAAATTCAACCAGCTTGCCCGGTCCGCCAGAATATAGGCATTCAGGCCAGCCGCAGTGTTCAAAGCAGCCCCCATCCCGGCCCCGACCTCACGATACCAGGGTGCTGTGGGCACACCATCGGACTGCGCCCACAGGTCCAGTTCTTTCTTGTGGGTGCCGCTGTCATCGCCCCGGCTGACGAAGGCCGCGCCGATATCGGCAATCGCGCCGAGCGCCATTTGCGCGGACTGCGCTGCCGCGATACCTGCCGGATCATCCGATGGGCCGATGATGACAAAATCATTATACATGATCTCGCGCCGATGCGTGCCGTAACCCATTGCAACGAAAGCCTCCTCTGCGGATCGGGCGTGGACCAGTATCGCGTCAACATCCCCTGCCTCGCCAAGGCGGATGGCCTGCCCGGTCCCCACCACAAGCAATTGGACATTCACCCCGGTATCGGCAGCGATGGCGGGCAACAGAATATCGGACAGCCCTGAATTCTGAAACGACGTGGTAACCGCAAGCTTCACGTCTTCGGCCTGCGCTGCTGCGCCTGTCAGCCACACCATCAGTGCGATGATCCATCTCATTCCACGATATCTCCGTTGATGAGCGCCTTGGCTTGTGGCGTTTGGGGGTTGGCAAAGAATGCGGTTGCCGGACCCTGTTCGATGATCTGCCCGCCCATCATGAACAAAATGTCGGTTGCAAGCCTGCGCGCCTGCCCGATGTCATGCGTGGCCATCAGAATGCGGGTCCCATCCGCGAGCGCCTGCGACAAAATAGTCTCGATTTCGCGCGTGGCCGGGCCATCAAGCGCGGCGCAGGGTTCATCCAGAAACAGCATTTCGGGTTGGCGCATCAAGGCGCGGGCGAGGGCCAGTTTCTGCCGCTCGCCACCCGACAGTTGCGGTGCGGGTATATCCAGCACATGCCCCAGACCGACGCGCGCGGCCCACTCTGCCGCCATCTTGCGGGCGGCTTTGCGCGGCATGCCCGCCAAGGTCAGCGGGTAGGCCAGATTATCCTGCACAGAACGGCGCATCATCACGGGCCGCTGGAACACAAATGCCTGTCGTGTCTGGCAGTCCGGCGCAGGCATTTGCCAGCTTACGGTGCCTGCCGACAGGCGTTCCAACCCGTGCAACGCCCGCAACAGGGTCGTCTTACCCGACCCGTTTGGCCCCAGCACAATGGTCAATCCCGCAGGACCAAGCGTCAGGTCAACCGGACCCACAAGCAGCTTGCCCCGGCGCCTGACCGTCATCTGCTGAGCGTGCAGTGGCAGGATCACCAGCGCCCCTCGCTTTCTGTGCGCCCGGCGGCGTGAATGGCAAAGTTCACGGCCACCGCCAGCCCGATCAGCACAAAGCCAAGCCCAAGCGCCAGCGCAAAATCGCCCTTGCCCGTTTCCAGCGCAATTGCCGTAGTCAGCACTCTTGTGGCGTGATCAATATTGCCACCAACGATCATGATCGCCCCCACCTCGCCGATAGCGCGCCCGAACCCGGCCAGCGCGGCGGTGATCAACGCCCGCCGCCCGTCCCAGAGCAGGGTCGCGATCCGTTGCCTGCGTGATGTGGACAGCGAGATCAGCAGATCATGGTATTCGGCCCAAAGCTCCCTGATCGCCTGATGCGCAATCGAGGCAATCAGCGGTGTGATAATGATCACTTGTGCAATGATCATCGCCGTAGGGGTGAATAGCAGGCCAAACACGCCAAACGGCCCCGACCGCGACAGCAACAGATAAACGATCAGCCCCACCACAACCGGCGGCAGCCCCATCAACGCGTTGAGCAACGCAATCGCAGCGCGGCGGTGCCGGAACCGGCGCACGGCCAGCCATGCCCCAAATGGCAGCCCAATGACCGATGCGATCACGACCGCAGTCAGGGTCACCTGAAGCGACCGCAATGTGATTTCGACCAGATCGGCATCAAGCGTGGCAACAAGCCAAAAACCTGCTGCCAGTCCCTGCCAAATCTCGCCCATGCGTCACCGCCCTTGCGGGTATTGTCACCCGCTTGAAATCAAATGGGGAAGTGGCGGAGGCTCAGGGATTCGAACCCTGGGAGGACTTTCACCCTCGTCGGTTTTCAAGACCGGTGCATTCGACCACTCTGCCAAGCCTCCGTCCGCGCCCTGTTATCGCCCTTGATCTGATTCGAAAAGGACCTTCACAGTTTGGGGAAATCCGCCGACAAATCGGCAATCAGCCTTTCAAAACAGTCATGTGGGCGCTATCTTGCCGCCAACGCCATCATAACAAGCCATTGCAAGACGGCGCGCAATGATGGCGGCGCGTGTAAAAAGGCCGGAAAACGGTTGTATTTCTTGATGAAATCAGGACGCAGAATGAAGGGGCGAGGCATGGCAGGATATCATCGGTTCCAATATGGGACGTTGCGGTATTTCTTTACTATTTGCGCAGGAATGGGTTTGGCGGCCTGCGACGAGGATGGGAATTTTGCATTTCCCACCGGGGACGAGGCCGCAGAAGAAGCGCCCTCCAGCACCCCTGCCCCATTGCGCACCCGCACAACCGACGAAGATGTGGAACGACCCGATGTGTTTTCGGTCTCGGATCGCGGCCTTTGGGATGGCCGGCCATCGCTGGGCGGTGTCTGGGTCGCCCACCCCGATGTCACTGATCCGGAACGCGTGATCATTCGCAACCCTGACAATGGCCAGTCGGTTATTGGCGCATTGTTCCGCCGCGAACGCGAAAATCCTGGCCCGCTGCTGCAGGTTTCTTCTGATGCGGCCGAAGCTCTTGGCGTTCTGGCCGGCGCGCCAACAGAGTTGAGCGTGGTTGCATTGCGCCGCGAAGAGGTTGTGACCCCCGTCGCGCCCGGGACAGAGGAAAACCCGGTTGTCGCAGACCTCGATACCGCCGTTGCAGCAACGCCCGCGATTGCCGTTGCCGCGGCTGACGCGGTTGCCGACACCGATCCGATTGCAAACGCGGCTGCGGCCATCGACGCCGCTGACGCCGCCGTGGCACCGGTTGTCGCGACGGCATTGCCTGCTGTTACGGCTGATGTATCAGCGGATGCCGAAACACCCCCGCCGCCGCCCGCGCAAGCACCCGCTGTCGAAACCGTGGCCGCCGTTGATCCCGGATCCGTGCAAATCGGCGTCTTCAGCGTCGAGGTGAATGCCAACAGCACCGCACAGGATCTGACCAATGCTGGCATTCCGACATCGGTGATCCCCCAGCAATCTGGCGGGCGCACAGTCTGGCGCGTGATTTCACCACCGGGTGATGACGCGGCACGGACCCTCGACAAAATCAAGGCATTGGGTTTTGTCGACGCATTTGCAATTGATAGCTGAGCCGACGGAAAGGAAATGCAGATGATCTTTCGCGCCCTTGGATGTGCAGTTCTTGGTCTTTGCCTCAGCAGCGCGGCCGCCTTCGCGCAGTCGTTCGAGACCCGGGCCGAGGCAGCCTATGTGTTCGATCAGACGACCGGCACCGTTCTTCTGGCCAAGAACGAAGAGACGCCGTTGCCCCCGGCATCCATGTCAAAGCTGATGACGATCTACATGGCGTTTGAGGCGATTGCAGATGGTCGCATGACAGTCGATGACGTCCTGCCTGTGTCGGTGCATGCCGCAGGCTATGGCGGGTCATCCATGTTTCTGGACACCACCGACCGGGTCCGGGTTGAGGATCTGTTGCGCGGTGTGATCGTGCTGTCGGGAAATGATTCCAGCGCGGTCCTGGCCGAAGCCCTGTCACCGGACGGTACCGAAGCAGGCTTTGCCCGCATGATGACCGAACGCGCCCGGCAGATGGGCATGATGAATTCGACATTCACCAATTCAAACGGATGGCCCGCAGCGGGTCATCGGATGTCGATGGAAGATCTGGGCATTCTTGCAAACCGGCTGATCACCGATTTCCCAACCTTCTATCCGCTTTTTGCCGAGACCGAGTTTGCGTTTGACGGCCGCGTACCATCCAACAGCCGGAACCGCAATCCGTTGCTGCGTCTAGGCATTGGTGCTGACGGGCTGAAAACCGGCCATACGCAAGAGGCAGGTTACGGTCTTGTCGGATCGGCCAAACAGGGTGACCGGCGGGTGATTTTTGTCATCACGGGACTGGATTCGCAGGCAGCGCGGGCCGAAGAGTCGGAAAAGCTGGTGAACTGGGCCTTCCGCCAGTTCGCGCAAAAGGATGTCGCCCGTGCAGGCACGCGGCTTGCCGAGGCGGATGTATGGATGGGCGATGCCCCCATCGTGGGCCTGACCGTGGCAGAGGATCTTTCCATGCTGGTGCCGATCCTGAACCAGGGCACCGTTGATGCGCAGGTGGTCTATGATGGCCCCATCGAGGCGCCGATCAATGCGGGCGACGAGATTGCCGAATTGGTTGTGACCCTTGACGGGCTGCCCGAGAAACGCTTGCCACTGGTCGCAGAGGCGGATGTGGCCCGCGGCGGGTTCACCACGCGTCTGCGCACCGCGGCCCTTGTCTTGTGGAATAAATTCGGCCCCGACGCGGCAGATGACGAACTGCCCGAGGAGGCATGAGCAAACCGCGCTTCATTACCTTTGAAGGGATCGACGGATCGGGGAAATCAACCCAGGCTCGTTTGTTTGCAGACTACCTTTCATCCGCAGGGCAGGATGTCGTGCTGACCCGTGAACCCGGCGGCAGCCCGGGCGGCGAGGAAATCAGACAACTGGTCTTGACCGGCGATCCGCAGCGCTGGTCGGCGGAAACGGAAATCCTGTTATTCACCGCCGCCCGCCGCGATCATCTGGAAAAGACAATCAACCCTGCGCTTGAGGCCGGAAAAACCGTCGTATCAGACCGGTTTGCAGACAGTACCCGGATTTATCAGGGTGCCACGCGCGGTGATCTGCGTAATATGGTCGATCAGTTGCACAGCCTGATGATCGGCCGCGAGCCGGACCTAACATTCATTATCGACATGGATCCCGCCGCCGCCCTCGCACGCGGATTGGCCCGCCAATCGGGCGAAGACCGGTTTGAGGATTTCGGCCTGTCCTTTCAGGAAACCTTGCGCCACGGTTTTCTGGGGCTGGCCCATGCCAACCCGGAACGCTGCGTTCTGATCGACGGCAACCGCAGCCCCGAGCAGATCGCCTCCGAGATTGCAGCCCACGCATGAGCGACCCGGAGATCCCAGAACCGGATCGCATTGACGGCGCCCCGCACCCGCGCGAGACGGCCCGGCTGTTCGGGCAAGGGGCGGCAGAGGCTGCATTTCTGGACGCGTTCAGCGCGGGCCGCATGCATTCCGGCTGGCTGATCACAGGTCCCCGCGGTGTGGGCAAGGCAACGCTGGCTTGGAAAATGGCGACCTTCCTGCTGGCAGACATCCATGCCGGGCTTTTCGGGGAACCGACACTGGATGTGCCCGCTGACCATCCCGACGCGCGGTTGATACAATCCGGCGCGCATCCGCGTCTGGCCCTGATCCGACGCCCCTGGGACGACAAGACCAAGAAACTTCGCGCCGAAATCACGGTTGATGCGGTGCGCAGCCTCAAGAAGTTCTTTCATATGTCAGCGGCCGATGGCGGGCGCCGGGTGGTTATTCTGGATGCCGCCGACGAGCTCAACCGCAATGCCGCCAATGCGATCCTCAAGGAACTTGAAGAACCACCCGCAAATGCCGTGATCATCTTGATCGCACATCAGCCCTCGCGGCTTTTGCCGACGATCCGGTCGCGCTGTCGCGCATTACGCTGCGGGCCGCTTTCACCCGATGATCTGCAAAAGGCCCTGGATCAGGCCGGATTTACAACCGAAAACGCCGAAAGCCTTGCCACATTGGCAGGCGGATCAGCGGGCGATGCGATCCGCCTGCTTAGCCATGACGGGCTGCCGCTTTATGCCGAACTGGTCAAGACACTTGACGGGTTGCCGCATATCAATCGGCCCGCCGCCCTGAAACTGGCAGATAGCTGTACCGGGCGCGGTGCCGAGGTGCGTTTTGGTCTGGTGCTGGACCTGATGGATCTGTTCCTATCGCGTGCAGCCAATGCCGGCCTGATGGGCGAGCCGCAGCGTCAGGGTGCCCCGGGCGAGGCGCGATTGCTGGCCCGACTGGCCCCGGATGATCGGGCCGCACGCGCCTGGGCGCAGCTGCAGCAGGATTTAAGCAATCGGTCCCGGCATGGGCGCGCGGTGAACCTTGACCCTGCCGCGTTGATCCTTGATATGATCTTCAAGATCGAAGAGACGGCGCAAGGTGTCGCCGCAGCGTGAAGGCGGCCCCCGTGACAGACCCCAAAATCGTCGACAGCCACTGCCATCTCGATTTTCCCGATTTTGATGACGAACGCCCCGCGATCATTCAGCGGGCGCTTGATGCGGGCGTGGAACGCATGGTGACGATTTGCACTAGATTGCGGCTTGAACCGCAGGTCCGCGCCATCGCGGAGGCCTATCAGCCCGTGTTCTATGCGGCTGGCACCCACCCGATGAGCGCGGCTGAGGAACCACTTGCCACAGTTGATGACCTGATTGCACTTGCCGATCATCCGAAGTTTGTGGGTATCGGCGAAACCGGGCTGGATTATCACTACACCGCCGAAAGCGCGGACATCCAGAAGACATCATTGCGGGTGCATATCGCGGCCGCCCGCCAGACCCGTCTGCCGCTGATCATTCACGCGCGCGCCGCAGATGACGACATGACCCGCATCTTGCGCGAAGAGCATGCAAAAGGCGCGTTCAGTTGCGTGATGCATTGTTTTTCCAGCAGCGCGGGTCTTGCCCAAGCCGCGCTTGATATGGGGTTCTATCTGTCCATGTCCGGCATCGCGGCCTTTCCCAAAAGTCAGGACCTGCGCGATATCTTTGCGGCAGCACCGGTGGACCGCATCCTTGTGGAAACCGACAGCCCCTATCTGGCCCCCCCACCCTTTCGCGGCAAACGTAATGAACCCGCCTACACCGCCCACACCGCCAAGGTTGGCGCCGAGGTATTCGGGCTTGGCTATGAGGATTTCGCGGCCCAAACCACAGCCAATTTCGACCGCCTGTTCTGGAAGGCTGCGGGATGAGCGATACGCTGACATTCAGGATTTTGGGCTGCGGGTCTTCGGGCGGCGTGCCACGGCTTGGCGGGCATTGGGGCAATTGCGATCCGGACAATCCCAAAAACAGGCGGCAACGCTGCTCGCTTCTGGTCAGCCGGCACCGGGGCGATGACGTCACCCGCGTCCTGATCGACACGTCGCCCGATATGCGCAACCAGTTGCTTGATGCTAAGGTGGGCGCGCTGAACGCGGTCGTGTATACGCATGCCCATGCAGATCACGTGCACGGGCTGGACGATCTGCGCATGATTGTCATCAACATGCGCGAAAGGCTGCAGGTCTGGGCCGATGGGGACACCAGCAATGATCTGTTATCCCGCTTTGGCTATGCGTTTGTCCAACCCAAGGGCTCTGCCTACCCGCCGATTTGCGAGTTGAACGCGATTGAGGGGGACATCACCGTGGACGGCCCGGCAGGTCCGATCACCCTGTCCCCGTTTAAGGTGGCCCATGGGCGGATTGATGCGCTGGGGTTCCGGATCGGGAATGTTGCCTACCTGCCTGATGTCTCTGCGATGCCTGATCCGGTGTGGGACAAGCTGAAAGGGCTGGACTACTGGATTGTTGATGCCTTGCGGCGCGAACCGCATCCGACCCATTCGCATTTGGACAACACGCTTGCATGGATCGACCGGGTCCAGCCGAAACAGGCGATCCTGACCAACATGCATAATGATCTGGACTATGACACCGTTGATCGCGAGACACCCGATCACATCCGTCCCGCCTATGACGGGATGGAAATCACCCTGCCCGCCTCGTGAACACTGCATCGAAAGCCGCATCATGGGCGCGTTGATCGTCGTCATCCTGCCGGTCTTTATCGTGATTGCCTTTGGTTATCTGGCCGTCTGGAAGGGGTATTTCAGCAGTTCCGGGGTCGATGGGTTGATGAAATTCACCCAGGGTTTCGCCATTCCATGCCTGCTGTTCCGGGCCATCTCGACCCTGGATCTGGGGCAGAACTTTGACCTGGCGCTGCTGGCCAGTTTCTATGCCGGCGCGCTGGTGGGGTTTGCGGCCGGGTTGCTTGGTGCGCGCTACATCTTTGGGCGCGATTGGGAGGACAGCGTTGCCATCGGGTTTTGCTGCCTGTTTTCAAACTCTTTGCTGCTGGGACTGCCCATCACGGAACGGGCATATGGGGCCACCGCGCTCGAGGCCAATTACGCGATCATCGCGATCCATTCGCCGTTTTGCTACGCGATTGGCATCACCGCGATGGAGATCGCGCGCAACCGGGGCGGCAATATTGCGGCCTTGCCGGGCAAGGTGCTGCGGGCGATGTTTCACAACGCGCTGATTGTGGGAATTACCCTTGGCTTTGCCGTCAACCTGAGCGGTGTGGCGCTGCCATCGGTGCTGACTGACGCGCTTGATCTGATGATCCGCGCCGCCTTGCCTGCCGCACTTTTCGGGCTGGGGGGCGTGCTTTATCAATACCGTCCCGAAGGTGACATGCGCACAATCATGTATGTGGTTGCCGTGTCCCTTGTCCTGCACCCGCTGATCGTCTGGGGGCTGGGACACCTGAGCAGGCTGGATGTCGCCGCGATGCGGTCGGCCCTGCTGACCGCTGCGATGGCCCCGGGCATCAATGCCTATGTCTTTGCAAACCTCTATGGCAAGGCCAAGCGGGTGGCCGCCTCATCTGTCCTGATGGGGACCGGCCTGTCGATCCTGACCGTGTGGTGCTGGCTGGCGATCCTGCCCTGATCAGTTGATGATCGTGCGGCTGTTCAGACGTTCCAGATTGACAATGGTGGACAGCATCAGGCGGTCATGGCTCCAGTCATTGACGGGGCGCAGTGCAAGGGTCGTGCTGACCACCAGGGCCGCGACCAGAACGGTCAAGCCCGTGGCCAGATATCGGCTGCCCCGAATGGCCTTTCGGTCCAGGATAGACAGGATGCGCTGTTTGAGAAACGGGGCCGACTGACTGGCCTTGGCCCGGTGATCGAGATGAACAAACGGCACTGTGGGTGCGATCACCTGTGTGCAACCGGCCGTTCCCAGCCCGGTCTTGCAGACCCGCAGCAGGCATTCGCAATAGTCGCGCACGCCCAGTATCCGGCGGCCGAGGATTTGCTGATCGCAGGCCAGTTCCCGCATCCGCTCGACCTCGCGTTTGCAAAAGACAAATGCCGGGTTCCAGAAGAAAATGGGCCGCAGCAGCTCCATCCCGATTTCCCATCCAAGATCGCGCTGGCGGACATGCTGTATCTCATGCGTGACGGCAATGCGCACATCGTCAGCATGGGCCAACAGGACGGTGGGCAACACAATATAGAACCGTCGGAACCCGCGCGTTGAAAACGGAACCCGCGTTTCCTCGGTAAAGCGGACATCCACGCGCCCGACCCGGCGCAACACATAGCTGCGGTGGATCATCTGACGGATTTGCCAGATGTTGCGCAGATTGCGCAGGGCCACAAGGACACCGCCGATCGCAAGCATCGCGACAATGATCTGGGAAAACAGGCTGGACAGGGTCGCAAAGTCCCGCACGACCTCGGACCGGATAGTCAGCAGATGTTCGAATTTCGTGGGCGCCATGGCGATATTGCCGTGCAGATACTGGGCGACAAGGAAATCCGAAAAGCTTAATCCGGATGGGGCGGCCAGATATCCGTTGCGCTGAAAGCTTTCAAAGCCAAACACGATCAATGGCGCCAGCATGACCATCGCGATCACCGTATAAAGAAGCTGAAGCTGCGTCAGAAACGCAATCCGCCACGGTGAACGGGTGATCAGTTTTCGCAGGCAAAACCACATGGCAGCAGCCGCAAGCAGAACGATATTGACGTCGATATAGGCGTTGAGCAGTTTTTCAGCGATCATTCTCGGTTAATCTCCTGTCCAGAAGCGCCCGTATCTCTTCCAGAGCTTCCTCGGACATCCCCTGATCATCAACCAGACGCGCCACCATAGAGGCAGGCGTTCCATCAAACAGCTTGTCTGATAGATCCCGCAGCGTGCGCGCCTGATAGGCGTCTTTGGCAAGCGCGGGCTTGTAGATAAAGGTCTTGCCTTGCTTGTGGCTGGCAACAAACCCTTTCTGTTCCATGATCCGCAGGATCGTCGCAGCGGAGGTGTAGGCAAGATCCCGTTCCGGTGCCAGGCGCGCCAGTACGTCGCGCACGCTGCCGGTTCCCAAGGCCCAAAGCTCAGTCATGAACTCAAGCTCCACCTCGGTGAGAAACTCACTTTTCTTTTTCTTCTGCCGCATTGCTGGTCCTGTCATTGTCCGAGTTACTCCCTCCCCGCGGATATCAAATACGAAAACCTTCGTATTTCAAAACGGAATCTGCGGTCAGAGGGCCTTTTGGACAGGCGCACCGACCGAAGATACCGTGCTCAAACCTTTAAAAAACAGAATATTCCCCAGCAAATACTGATGCCAAGCGGCGCCCAAAGCGGCATGCCAAAGAAAAACAGCCAGGCCAGAAAGATATAGGCCGTACCCAGCAGCGACAGAAACAGCCTGTCCCCGCGTGTGGTTGTCAGCCCCAGAACGCCCCGCCGTTCCGACGTACCCGGATACCGTATTTCGATGAAGGTGATGATGCCCATCGCCGTAAACAACCCGATAAAGAACAGCCCCGTGGGCCATGTCCATGCCATCCAACCAAACATATCAGACCCTCCCCAGGGCAAAGCCCTTGGCGATATAGTTGCGTACAAAATAGATCACGATAGCACCGGGAATGATGGTCAGCGTGCCCGCAGCGGCCAGCAATCCCAACTCGTAACCCGCCGAGGACGCGGTTTTCGTCATTGTTGCCGCGATCGGTTTCGCCTCAACGGCGGTCAATGTCTTGGCAAGCAACAGCTCGACCCAGGAGAACATGAAGCAAAAGAATGCAGCCACACCCACCCCTGCCTTGATTGACGGCAGGAAGATCGTCACGAAAAATCGCGGGAAGGAATAGCCATCGACATAGGCTGTCTCATCCAGCTCTTTGGGGACCCCGCTCATGAACCCCTCAAGGATCCAGACGGCCAGCGGAATGTTGAACAGGCAATGGGCAAGGGCCACTGCAAGATGGGTGTCGAACAGCCCGACCGCTGAATACAGCTGAAAGAAGGGCAATGCGAAAACCGCCGCAGGTGCCATCCGGTTCGTGAGCAGCCAGAAGAACAAGGTCTTGTCGCCCAGAAACCTGTAGCGGCTGAACGCATAGGCCGCAGGCAGTGCGACGCAGATCGAAATCACCGTGTTCAGCGACACGTAGATGATCGAATTGATGTAGCCCCAATACCATGTCGGATCGGTGAAAATGGTCACGTAATTTTCGACCGTAAAGGTCTGGGGGAACAGCGAGAACCCGGCAAGGATTTCGTTTGTTGTCTTAAAGCTCATCGCGACCAGCCAATAGATCGGCAGCAGCAGGAAGAGGATATAGACAATGGGGATCAGGCTCCGCTTTCTCATTTCGCGTCATCCTTTGTCATCAATGTGTAGAACAGCCAGCTGACCAGCAATGTGATCGCAAAGTAGATCAGGGACATTGCCGCCGCCGGCCCAAGGTCAAACTGTCCAAGTGCGATTTTCACCAGATCAATGGACAGCAATGTTGTTGAATTGCCCGGTCCGCCGCCCGTCAGCACGAAAGGTTCCGTGTAGATGTTAAAGCTGTCCATGAACCGCAGCAGGATTGCGATGGTCATGACCTGTTTCATCTTGGGCAGCTGGATGTAGCGGAACACCTTTAGCGGGGATGCCCCATCAATCTTCGCGGCCTGATAATAGGCATCCGGGATCGACACCAACCCTGCATAGGACAGCAGCACCACAAGCGAGGTCCAGTGCCAGACATCCATCGTGATAATCGTGGCCCAGGCCGCAAAGGGGCTTTGGGTCATGTCATAGGGGATGCCCAATGTGTTGTTCATCAGATAGCCCAGCAGGCCAATATCGGGCAGCGCAAAGATATTCCACATCGCCCCCACCACATTCCACGGGATCAGCATGGGCAGCGCCATCAACACCAGACAGACTGGCACCCATGGGCCGCTGCGCGGCATCGACAGCGCGATGATGATCCCCAACGGAATCTCGATAGCCAGAATGATCGCCGTGAACAGGAACTGCCGGCCAAGGGCCGCATGGAACCTTTCGGAATTCAGCAACTCTTCGAACCAGCGCAGCCCTTCAAAGAAGAAGACGTTGTTACCAAAGGTCTCTTGCACCGAATAATTGACCACTGTCATCATCGGGATCAGGGCGTTGAATGCGACCAGCAACAAGACCGGCAGGACAAAGAACCACGCCTTTTGATTTGGGGTTTTCATGACTTGCTTTCCTTTGCCTGCCGCGGATTTGATACAAAACCCATTGCGGCGGTCTTTTGCGGGGCTGTGATCACCGGGGCAATCATCCCGCGGCCTCAGTTGCCAACCAGCCATCCCGATAGAGCCGGGTCTGGTCCTGCTGGAATTGCAGATGAATGGCAGCCCCCTGTGCGGGCGGCGGGTCCTCGGTGACGGCCTTGACGGATGTGTCGCCAATCATCGCCTCGACCACGCTGTGCCGGCCCACATCCGACACCTTGCGCACCGTCGCCTGCAGCCCGGTATTGCCGATGCGCACAAATTCGGGGCGGATCCCGATCTGGGTCAGTTGCCCCTGCCCGGTGACCGCACCTTCCAACGGCACATGTTGACCAGCCAGATACGCGCCGCCATCGCGCAATTCGGCGGGCAGGACATTCATGCCGGGCGAGCCGATGAAATGCCCCACAAAGGTGTGCGCAGGTCGGGCGAACAAGTCGACCGGGGTGCCGATTTGCACAATCTCGCCGTCCTGCATGACCACAACCTGATCGGCAAATGTCAGTGCCTCGGTCTGGTCATGGGTGACATAGATCATCGTGGCCCGGACTTTCTGGTGCAGTTCTTTCAGCTTGGAACGCAGCTTCCACTTCAAATGCGGGTCAATCACGGTCAGCGGTTCATCAAACATCACAACATTGACATCGTCGCGCACCAGCCCGCGCCCCATCGAGATTTTCTGCTTGTTGTCGGGCGACAATCCGGCGGCGCGGGTGCCCAGCATATCGGTGACTTCCAGCATCTCGGCGATGTCGGATACGCGCGCCTTGACCGTCGTTTCCGGCACGCCGCGATTGCGCAGCGGAAAGGCCAGATTGTCAAAAACGCTCATCGTGTCGTAGATCACCGGGAACTGGAACACCTGTGCGATGTTGCGCTGATCGGGCGGCAGGCCGGTCACATCCTTGTCGTCAAACAGGATCTGCCCCTCCGACGGGGTCAGCAGACCGGAGATGATGTTCAACAAGGTCGATTTTCCGCAGCCCGAGGGGCCAAGCAACGCATAGGCCCCGCCATCGGACCAATCCAGATCAATCTCTTTGAGCGCATAATCGGCCGGGCCTGCGGGGTTGGGCAAATAGCTGTGACGCAGCTTGGACAGGGTGATCTTGGCCATCAGGCAGCCCCTTTTGCAACGGTCGCGCCATCTGGCGCAAAATAGAAACAGGCATCGGGGTCCAGATAGAACGGGTGATCCTCGCCAACCTGGTAGGGATGCACACCATGGGACAAAGATACCCAGTCATCCTCTTTCAGCCGGAAATGCGCGCTGCTTTCAGAGCCGGACAATTCGGTCACCAGCACCTCACCCGACAGGGGAACGGTATTGGCGGCGGTTGCTACGGGCGTGACGTGATGCGGCCTGACCGCCACCACATATGGCCCGTCCGCCAGCCCGGCGGCGGGGCCTGATGCATTCCACGAAATCGCCCCCATGCTGATCACATCGCCCGCCTTATGCACATTGGCGGTGTTGATCGGTGGATCAGAAAAGACCGACGCCGCCATCAGCGAGGCAGGGGTACGATAAATGTCGGCCGTGCGGCCGAACTGGACCACATGTCCGTCATCCATCAGGCCGGTATAGCCGCCCAGCAGCAATGCCTCTTCCGGCTCTGATGTGGCATAGACCACGACGGCGCCACGCCCTGCAAAAAGTTCCGGCAACTGCTCGCGCAGTTCCTCGCGCAGCTTGTAGTCCAGATTGGCCAGCGGTTCGTCAAGAAACACCGCCCGGCTTTCCTTGGCAATGGCGCGGGCCAGTGCGGTACGCTGCTGCTGGCCGCCTGACAGCTCATGCGGGCGCCGGTTCAGCATCGGGCGTAGCTGCAGAATATCCGCGGCCTCTTCGACCCTGCCCTGAATTTCGGATTTTGCCATGCCTGCAACCTTCAAAGGGGAGGCAATGTTATCAAAGACCGTAAAATGCGGATAATTGACAAAAAACTGATGCACCAGGCTGATATTACGCTTTTGGGTGCTCAGGGCGCTGACATCCTGCCCATCCATGATGATCTGCCCATCGGCAATCGGATCAAGCCCGGCCATCATCTTGATCAGCGAGGTCTTTCCGGCGCCGGTTTGTCCCAACAGCACGTTGAAATGGCCGGTCTCGAGCGTCAGTGTCGTCGGTTTGATATGCACCTGGCCATCAACGACCTTGGTGATGTTGTTTACTTGGAGTGTCATTGCGGGCCTTGCCGGTCATGCGGGATTTGCGACCGGAGCCTGTTGAAGGCTCCGGTCTTGGTCGGCGCGATGGACTGCACCAACAGGGAGAGCGGCGCTTATTCCGTCGCCCAGCGGGCGACCAGCTCGTCATAGTTGACGGTCTCGCCTTGCGGTTTCTCGTTCTCCAGCGGTGGCTTGGCCCCACCATTGGCAAACCAGTATTCCGCGCTTTGCTCTTCGTTCAGACGCGGACCACAACCCCCATAGACATTTGCGGCCTCGTCAGCGGCCTGCATCCGGGACATGGTGATATCCATCTCCTCGGCCAGACGGTCCATGGCTTCTTGCGGTGTAAACGCGCCGGAATTCACGTCACCGATCTGCTGCCACCAGATCTGGGCCAGCTTCGGATAGTCAGGCACGTTGATGCCGGTCGGCGACCATGCCACGCGGTCGGGCGAGCGATAGAATTCGACCAGACCACCCAGTTTGGGTGCGCGTTCGCTGAACGATTCGTGATTGACGGTGCTGTCACGAATGAATGTCAGACCCACATGGGATTTCTTGACGTCCACGGTCTTGGACACCACGAATTGCGCATAAAGCCACGCGGCCTGGGCGCGATCCAGCGGGGTTGATTTCAGGATCGTCCAGGATCCCACATCCTGATAGCCAACCTTCTGGCCCTCGGTCCAGTATGGACCATGCGGGCTGGGCGCCATCCGCCACAGCGGATTGCCTTCGGCATCCACAGTGTTGTTCCCGGCAGATTGCGGGGCAACCATGTCAGCCGTAAAGGCAGTGTACCAGAAGATCTGCTGGGCCACGTTCCCTTGCGCCAGCGCAGGCAAAGACTGGTAGAAGTCAAAGCTTGCCGCACCAGGAGGGGCGTATTTCCGCAACCATTCATCCCATTTGCGGATCGCATAGACCGCTGCAGGGCCATTGGCCGCGCCGCCGCGTGTGACGGATGCACCAACGGGGTTGCAGGTTCCTGCTTCCATCCGGATGCCCCATTCGTCAATCGGAACACCGTTCGGCTCGCCCACGGATCCGGCACCGGCCATCGACAGCCACGCATCCGTCATGCGCCAGCCAAGATCAGGGGCCCGCTTGCCGTAATCCATGTGCCCATAAATGCGCACGCCGTCGATTTCCTGCACGTCTTCGCTGAAGAACTCGGCGATATCCTCGTAGGCCGACCAGTTGACTGGTACGCCAAGGTCATACCCGTATTTTTCCTTGAACGCGGTCTTGTTGGCCTCGTCATCGAACCAGTCCTTGCGGAACCAGTAAAGGTTCGCAAATTGCTGGTCAGGCATCTGGTAGAGATCGCCATCAGGACCGGTGGTAAACTGGATCCCCATGAAGTCAGCAAGATCGAGGCCCGGATTTGTGACCGCCGCACCATCGCCCGCCATGAAATCGGTCAGATTGACCGCAAGCTGCAGGCGCGAGTGGGTTCCGATCAGGTCGCTGTCATTGACATAAGCGTCATAGAGGTTGCGGCCCGTCTGCATCTGGGTCTGCACCGCCTGTACGACTTCGCCCTCGCCCAGAATCTGGTGGTTCACCTTGATCCCGGTGATTTCCTCGAAGGCTTTGGTCAGCACTTCGGATTCATATGAATGTGTCGGAATGCCTTCGGACAGGACATTGATTTCCATCCCGGCATAAGGCTGTGCGGCCTCGATGAACCAGTTCATTTCCGCCAGTTGTTCGTCTTTCGACAATGTTGATGGCTGGAATTCTTGATCAATCCACCGCTGTGCAGCGGCTTCGTCAGCCAAAGCGGTATTGGACCCCGCAAGCAGTGCTGTCACAGCTGCTGCGGAGAGCAGATACTTACGCATCTTGTCTCCTCCCTTGAGATTATTTGAGCCGGTTTTCGCCGACGCCTTAGCATCATCGCGAACTGGCAAACTTGTCAAACTAAAAATTTAGTAGTTAGACAGATAAGCGCTATCATATTGATATAGATGTATATTTTTTATACCTCGCCCCGCAATGAATTCGGCGTGGGCGCGCATCAGGCAGATTCGATGCGCCCCTCCAATGCCGGATTGCACAGCGAATTGCCCACTATTCAGCCGGTTTTTGCCAACGCATCATCCCGTCTAAAATTGCGCCAGCCTGCGCGGCCAAGGGACGCCACAGATTGATCCGCGCCCCCATTTGCCGATGCCGCTTGGCATCCCCGCCCAATGTCGGAACAATGCGTCGCAGCGGCGACCTGCGATGACCGCGATTCTGAGGAGACGGGCATGTATGACCTCGCGATATTATGGGACTGGATCGCGTTCAGTGTCCGGTGGCTTCATGTCATCACGGCCATGGCCTGGATCGGTGCCTCGTTCTTTTTCATCGCCTTGGATCTGGGGCTGCGCAAAGCGCCTGACATGCCTGCCGGTGTGCATGGCGAGGAATGGCAGGTCCATGGGGGCGGGTTTTATCACATCCAGAAATACCTTGTGGCGCCGGAAAACATGCCCGAACACCTGATCTGGCATAAGTGGCAAAGCTACATCACTTGGGTGTCCGGGGCTGCGTTACTGATGATCGTCTACTGGGTGGGGGGCGAGCTTTTCCTGCTTGACCCGACCAAGGTTGACCTTGCCCTTTGGCAGGGCATCCTGATTTCCGGCGGGTCACTGACAATCGGCTGGCTGGCCTATGATTTTCTGTGCAAATCGAAACTTGGCAATCAGCCAACCACGCTGATGATCTTGCTGTTCGTTATTCTTGTCGTGATGTCATGGGGTTACAACCAGATCTTCACTGGCCGGGCCGCCCTGCTGCATCTGGGGGCTTTCACGGCCACGATCATGACCGCAAATGTGTTCTTCCAGATCATGCCCAACCAGCGGATTGTGGTTGCCGATCTCAAGGCCGGGCGGGTGCCGGATGCGAAATACGGAAAGATTGCCAAACTCCGGTCCACCCACAACAATTACCTGACGCTGCCGGTTGTGTTCCTGATGCTTAGCAATCACTATCCGTTGGCCTTCGGCACCGAATACGCGTGGATCATTGCAAGCCTGATTTTCCTGACCGGCGTGACGATCCGGCACTATTTCAACGCGTTGCATGCCACCGGCAGCGGGCCCCATTGGACCTGGGGGGTGACCGTCTTGCTGATGATTATCATCGCCTGGCTGTCAACGATCCGCGATGGCGAGACATGGCAAGAGGCCGAAGCCCGCCCGCTCACCCCGACCGAGGAAAGGTTTGTTGCGGTTGCCAGCTTCGATGATGCCTATGACGCCGTGATCGGAAATTGTTCGATGTGCCATGCCCGCGAACCGGTCTGGGGCAACATGCAATGGGCGCCAAAAGGCGTCTATCTGGAAACCCCCGGTGACGTGGCCCGGAATGCCAGCCAGATCTATCTTCAGGCCGGGGTCAGCCACGCCATGCCGCCGCCAAACGCCGTCCAGATGGATCCGGCGGCACGCGCAAATATCATCGCCTGGGTCCGCGAGGCCCGCGCGGGTCACTAGGGGCAGGCCCCATCAGCCGCGCACATCCTTGGGTGATCCCATCACCATATAGCTGGTGATGGATCGCACATGCGGCACGGTCCCCAGCGTGTCGGTATGGAAAGCCTTGTAAGCTGGCAGGTCAGCAACCTCGACCCGCAACATATATTCAAACGCGCCCGCAACATTGTGGCATTCGGTTACCTCATCAGCACGCTGCATCGCCCGTTCAAACCCTGTTTGGGCGGCCTTGGTATGCTCGGCCAATCCGACGGCAACATACACCACATAGGCGCGGCCTGTCTGGGCAGGGTCCAGCCGGGCGCGGTAGCCCTTGATCACGCCGCTGCGTTCAAGTTCCTGCACCCGGCGCAGACAGGCAGAGGGGGACAGGCCGACCTGCTCTGCCAGTTGCAGGTTTGTTATCCGCCCATCAGCCGACAGAATGCGCAATATATGATCGTCTATTTTGTCATTTGTCATCATATGTTGTGAACTTTCGGCCCTTGCGCAGAACTCAGCAATTTCATTGTGCTGAACGTCGTATATCATTGCGCAATGAATGTTGAAATCCTCATCGCCCTTATGGGCTTTGCTTTTGCCAGTTCCATCACGCCGGGGCCCAACAACCTGATGCTGATGGCCTCCGGGGCGAATTACGGGCTCTGGCGGACAGTGCCGCATATGCTGGGGATCTCAATCGGTCATGCATTCATGGTGACGATGGTCGGCGTCGCCCTGCTCCGGGTTTTCGAGGCCTACCCCATCCTGAACACGGTGCTGAAAGTGCCAAGTGCGGCCTACATGCTGTGGCTCGCCTGGAAGATCGCCAACGCCCTGCCACCAGAGGCAAAGGAAGTGACAGGCAAGCCGTTTACCTTTCTGCAGGCAGCCGCCTTTCAATGGGTAAACCCCAAAGCGTGGTTCATGGCGATCACCGCGATCAGTGCTTATGCGCCACAGGATATGGGGGTCTGGGCCGGGTCCATGATCGTGGCAGGCATCTTTGCCGCCACAAACCTGCCATCCGTGTCCGTATGGGCCTGCCTGGGGGTTCAGGTGCGCAGGTTACTGGGAACGACCACGCGTTTGCGCGTCTTCAACGTGACAATGGCCATCCTGCTGGTGGTGTCGCTCTATCCGCTATTGACCCATAGCGGCTAGATAGCGCCAACCTGTCCCGGTATCATGCCACGTCGCAGTCGGGCGCGATCCGGATCAACGCATGTCTGTGATTGGCGGCATAACTCTTCGCGGCCCGGTCCTAGAACGGCACATCATCTGCGTGGCTCGCGCTCACCACAAATTTCGCAACCACATGTTTTGATCCGGCCTTGTCGAATTCAATCTGCAGCTTGTCGCCTTCAATTGCGATCACCTCGCCATAGCCGAATTTCTGATGAAAAACCCGGTCGCCTTCGGTAAAGGCGCTGACCGCATCAAGGTCAATCGTCATATTGCGGGCTTCGGACGGCATTGACATGCCGCGTTGGGCACCGCGCGCCTGCAACCGCTTCCAACCCGGCGAATTATAGACATCCGCGCGATGGGCCTTTTCGTGCAGGTCTGACGCCATCATACCTTGCGCTGCTGGTGACGCGCTGGCCGACATGCCCGCCGCCCCGTAGCCGCCACCGTAAAGGCCGGGCGGCGTCAGCACCTCAACATGGTCAGCAGGCAATTCATCAATGAACCGCGACGGCATGGCCGACTGCCACTGCCCGTAGACGCGCCGGTTGGCCGCGAAAGAGATCGTGCAGATTTCCTCGGCCCGGGTGATGCCCACATAAGCCAATCGGCGCTCTTCCTCGAGGCCCTTAAGCCCGCTTTCGTCCATCGAGCGTTGCGAAGGAAACAACCCATCCTCCCAACCGGGCAGAAACACGGCCGGAAATTCAAGCCCCTTGGCCGCGTGCAGCGTCATGATGCTGACCTTTTCGCCCGCGTCTTCTGTTTCATTATCCATGATCAGGCTGACATGTTCGAGGAACCCTTGCAGGTTCTCGAAGTTTTCCAGCGCTTTGACGAGTTCCTTGAGGTTTTCAAGCCGCCCCGGTGCCTCGGGTGTTTTGTCGTTTTGCCAGAACCCGGTATAGCCGCTCTCATCCAGGATCATTTCGGCCAGCTCCACATGCGTGTCGGCCTCGGCCCGGACTTGGCCGTGCCACCGGTCAATCGCATCCACCAGAATAGTCAGCTCTTTCAGGCCCTTCCCGCCCAGCAATTTTCCCTGACAACAAAGCCGCGCGCCTTCGACCAAAGACACACCATTGCTGCGCGCGGTGCGTTGAATGGTCTGGACCGCCTTGTCGCCCAGGCCCCGTTTGGGGGTATTGACGATCCGCTCGAACGCCAAATCATCCTCGGGGCTGACGGCAAGGCGGAAATAGGCCATGGCATCCCGGATCTCCATCCGTTCATAAAACCGCGGGCCGCCGATGACGCGATAGGGCAAGCCAATCGTCAGAAACCTATCTTCGAAAGCGCGCATCTGGTGCGAGGCGCGCACGAGGATCGCCATGTTGTCAAGGCTGACCGGATCAAGGCCGCGGGTGCCGCGTTGCATCGCCTCCACTTCCTCCCCGATCCAGCGGGCCTCTTCCTCACCATCCCAATGGCCGATCAGGCGGACCTTTTCGCCCTCCTCACGCGATGTAAACAGGGTCTTGCCCAACCGCCCCTTATTTGCCGCGATCACGCCAGAGGCGGCAGCAAGGATATGCGGGGTAGAGCGATAATTTTCCTCCAACCGCACCACATGAGCGCCCGGAAAATCCTTTTCAAAGCGCAGGATATTGCCCACCTCGGCTCCGCGCCAGCCATAGATCGACTGGTCATCATCACCCACACAGCAGATGTTTTTATGCCCGCCCGCAAGAAGGCGCAGCCACATGTATTGGGCGACATTGGTATCCTGATATTCGTCCACAAGGATATAACGGAACCAGCGCTGATATTGCTGCAACACGTCGTCGTGGGTCTGGAAGATCGTCACCATATGCAACAGGATATCGCCAAAATCGACGGCGTTCAGATCGCGTAACCGGGCCTGATAGGCGGCGTAAAGGTCCACCCCCTTGTGATCAAATGCACCGCTATCAGCGACCGGCACTTTGTCAGGCGTGTAGGCCTTGTTCTTCCAGCCATCAATGATGCCTGACAACATCCGGGCCGGCCAACGCTTGTCGTCAATGCCGGCCGCCGCAATCAGTTGCTTCATCAACCTGATCTGATCATCGGTATCCAGAATGGTAAAATTCGACTTCAGGTTCACCAGTTCCGCATGACGGCGCAAAAGCTTGGCGCAGACGGAATGGAACGTGCCAAGCCACGGCATGCCCTCAACCGCCTCACCCATATGGCCGCCGATGCGCGATTTCATCTCGCGAGCGGCTTTGTTGGTGAACGTGACAGCAAGTATCTCATGCGGGCGGGCGGTGCCCTTGGCCAGAAGATGGGCAATTCGGGTGGTCAACGCCTTTGTCTTGCCCGTCCCGGCGCCGGCCAGCATCAAGACCGGGCCTTGCAGCGTCTCAACAGCTTCGCGCTGTGCGGGGTTCAACCCGTCAAGATAGGTTGGCGCGCGCTGCGCCATTGCCTGCTGGCTCAGCGGCACAGCGGCTTCAAACGCATCATCTTCCGAAAATCCATTCATCATTCAATCATAGCGTTTCGGATCAAAAGAGGAAAGAGTTGTTCCACTTTCGTTCCTTCGTTTCTCATCTCGCATCAAATACTCCCGCCGGAGGCGTCCGGACGCTTGCCAAAAGCGACAACCAAGCCATAGTGCGCTGGATGAGCCTGCACACACGATACCCCGCCATTTCAGACCTCAAAGCACGCGCCCGGCGACGAATTCCACATTTTGTCTGGGAATATCTCGACAGCGCAACGGGGGTCGAGGCCACACAGGCGCGCAATCGCAGCGCACTGGATCAAGTGCTGTTTCACCCCTCGATCCTGCATGGGGAATTTGAACCGGATTTGCGGACCACGTTGCTGGGGCATGGGCATCCGGTGCCATTCGGGATCGCGCCGGTTGGCATGTCCGGGCTGATCTGGCCGGGCGCAGAACAGATGCTTGCGCGCATCGGCGCGCGCGAGGACATTCCCTACACCCTCTCAACCGTCGCCACGCAACTGCCCGAAGATGTCGGCCCCCTGACCGGCCAGCACGGATGGTTTCAGCTTTACCCGCCGCGCGATCCGACCATTCGGGACGATATCCTGAAACGGGCGCGTAATGCAGGGTTTCGAACAATCGTGATGACGGTGGATGTTCCCGTCGCCTCGCGCAGGGAAAGACAGACCCGCAGCGGGCTGACCAACCCACCGCGGATCACACCGCGCCTTGCCTTGCAGGTCGCGCGTTGCCCGACATGGCTGAACGGCATTCGCAAAACCGGTATGCCCCGGATGAAACTGATGGACAGCTATTCGAAAAATCGGTCGGCACTGCCCTCGAACCAGCATATTGGCTACTTGCTGCGGACCTCTCCCGATTGGGATTATTTCAAATCGCTGCGCGATGCCTGGGAGGGCAAATTGATTGTCAAAGGCGTGGGCCGGGCAGATGACGCGGCCCGCCTGTCAGACGCCGGGGCGGATGCGATCTGGGTCAGCAATCATGCAGGCCGGCAATTTGACGGCGGCCCTGCGACAATTTCGATCCTGCCAGAGATCAGGGCCGCCACAAAGCTGCCAATCATCTTTGACAGTGGCATTGAAGGGGGTCTCGACATCATCCGCGCGCTGGCGCTTGGCGCGGATTTTGTCATGCTGGGGCGCGCATTCCACTACGGGCTGGGGGCATTGGGCGCACCTGGGGCCGCGCATGTGGTTGATATTCTGCGCCAGGACATGATCAGCAACATGGGTCAGCTGGGCGTCAAATCCATCCCTGACCTTGCCAGTTTGTCTAAAATTTGAATGCCGAATTTAGGGCTTCTTTAAGAATCCATCCGCAATAATGGCAAAAAAAAGGCGGCCTGAGCAGATGGAGACTGACATGTTTGGAAATACGGATCATCAAAGCTTGTATCAAACGCTAGAGGCGTTTGCTGTCCCGATGTTTGCGGCAGAGCGGCCCTGCCCCACTGACCCGTTTCGCATGATCTGCATCAACAGCGCCTACACGGATCAGTCAGGCCTGACCAATGACATCGTGCGGGCGCAGCGAACATCAGATTTCCTGCATCCCGAAGACGCCGCCGCTGTGGAACAACGATATTGCGAATGCGTCCATAACCGCACGGCCACCAACTATGCCGCGACCTTGGTGTTCAATGATATTCGCACCCAATGGAATACCACCCTGCAACCGGTTTTTTTGCCCGACGGGACTGAACGGATTATCGGAACTGCTTTCGCGATCGACCGGCTGTGCGAGACGCTGGGGATGGACGATGCGGCCTATTTTGCTGCAAGTGCCCAAATGCAGATGGGCAAGCTGCGACACTTTATCGACATGCTCGAACAACGCGCCGACCTGCCTGCAGATATGCGCGATGCGGCCTTTGTTGTGGGCAACCTGACGCGTAGCATTGACGCGATACTGGGGGATCTGCGCGCACGCACAAAACCCCATCAGAACGCGTTTGGGCTGGAAGGGTTCGCCGAAGCCGTCAGCGCCTGAAAAAGGCGCATCCATCCAACAAATCCATAGCCCCCATGGACGCCCCGAAAGACTTCGCTTAAAGCTGTTGCTGCAACTGCGAAGGAACGGGACATGGCCGAATTTAACAAAATCCTGATTGCCAACCGGGGCGAGATTGCGATCCGCATCATGCGCGCCGCCAACGAGATGGGCAAGAAAACCGTGGCCGTCTTTGCAGAAGAGGATAAGCTGGGCCTGCACCGTTTCAAGGCTGATGAAGCCTACCGGATTGGCGAGGGCATGGGCCCGGTCGCAGCCTATCTCAGCATTGATGAGATTATCCGCGTCGCCAAAATGGCGGGCGCCGATGCGATCCACCCGGGCTACGGCCTGTTGTCGGAAAACCCCGACTTTGTAGATGCTTGTGCGGCAAACGGGATCACGTTCATTGGCCCCAAAGCCAAGACAATGCGCGAATTGGGTGACAAGGCCAGCGCGCGAAAGGTCGCTATGGCCGCCGACGTGCCAGTGATCCCGGCCACCGAGGTTCTTGGCGACGATATGGCCGCGATCAAGAAAGAAGCCGCAGAAATCGGCTATCCGCTGATGCTCAAGGCATCCTGGGGCGGTGGCGGCCGGGGCATGCGTCCGATCATGTCAGAGGACGAGCTGGAAGAGAAAGTCCGCGAAGGCCGCCGCGAGGCCGAAGCCGCCTTTGGCAATGGTGAGGGTTATCTGGAAAAGATGATCATGCGCGCCCGCCATGTCGAGGTGCAGATCTTGGGCGACAGCCAGGGCAACATCTATCACTTGTGGGAACGCGACTGTTCGGTCCAGCGGCGCAACCAGAAGGTCGTTGAACGCGCCCCTGCCCCCTATCTGTCGGGGACACAGCGCGAACAGCTCTGCAATCTTGGCAAGAAAATCTGCCAACATGTCAATTACGAATGCGCCGGCACCGTTGAATTCCTGATGGATATGGATAGCGGCGAATTCTACTTTATCGAGGTCAATCCACGGGTTCAGGTGGAACACACCGTGACCGAAGAAGTGACAGGCATTGATATCGTCCGTGCGCAAATTCTGATCGCCGAAGGTAAATCACTGATGGAGGCCACAGGCTGCGCCTCGCAATATGATGTGAAACTTGATTGTCACGCGATCCAGTGCCGCGTCACAACCGAAGATCCGCAGAACAATTTTATCCCTGATTATGGCCGCATCCAGACATATCGGTCGGCCACGGGTCCAGGCATTCGTCTTGATGGCGGCACGGCTTATTCCGGTGCTGTCATTACCCGCTACTATGACAGCTTGCTGGAAAAGGTGACCGCCCGCGCCCCGACGCCCGAAATGGCCATTGCCCGGATGGACCGGGCCTTGCGCGAATTTCGTATTCGCGGTGTCTCCACCAATATCGCTTTTGTGGAAAACCTGCTGAAGCATCCAACGTTTTTGAACAACGAATACCACACCAAGTTCATTGACGAGACGCCCGAGCTCTTTGATTTCCAGAAACGGCGCGACCGGGCCACCAAAATTTTGACCTATGTCGCGGATATTACCGTGAATGGGCATCCCGAAACAGCGGGGCGTGCGCTGCCCGCAGCAGATGCCAAGCCACCGCGCCCCCCGTTGAAGCCGACCACTGATGTCACGCCGGGTACGCGCAATATTCTTGACGAGTTCGGGCCAGAGGCTGTTGCCGACTGGATGCGGGATCAGCAACAGCTTTTGATTACTGACACCACGATGCGCGACGGGCACCAGTCCCTTCTTGCCACGCGGATGCGGTCTATCGACATGATCAACGCCGCCCCTGCATATGCCCAAAAGATGAACCAGCTTTTCAGTGTGGAATGCTGGGGCGGGGCGACGTTTGATGTGGCCTATCGGTTCCTGCAGGAATGTCCGTGGCAACGCCTGCGCGATATCCGCGCCGTCATGCCGAATATCATGACGCAGATGCTGTTGCGCGCATCTAACGGTGTTGGTTACACAAATTACCCCGACAACGTGGTGCAAAGCTTTGTGGCGCAAGCCGCCCGGTCTGGCGTCGACGTGTTCCGCGTGTTCGACAGCCTGAACTGGGTCGAAAACATGCGCGTGGCGATGGATGCCGTCATCAAGGCCGAAAAGGTCTGCGAAGGCACAATTTGCTACACCGGCGATATGCTTGACCCGAACCGGTCCAAATATGACCTGAAATACTATGTGGGCATGGCCAAGGAACTTGAGGCGGCAGGCGCACACGTGCTGGGCCTGAAGGATATGGCGGGCCTGCTCAAGCCTGCAGCCGCAACAGCATTGATCAGGGCGCTGAAGGAAGAAACGAACCTGCCAATCCACTTCCACACCCATGATACATCCGGGGCCGCCATTGCGACGGTTCTGGCGGCTGCTGATGCGGGTGTCGATTGTGTTGATGCGGCGATGGACGCGCTATCAGGGAACACGTCGCAACCAACGCTTGGCTCGATTGTTGAGGCGCTGCGCGGGAATGCCCGCGACACCGGCCTTGATATTGCGGCGATCCGCGAGATCAGCAACTATTTCGAGCAGGTCCGCGCCCATTATGCAGCCTTCGAAAGCGGCCTGCAGGCACCCGCGTCCGAGGTGTATCTGCACGAGATGCCCGGCGGCCAGTTTACCAACCTCAAGGCACAGGCCCGGTCCCTGGGCCTGGAAGAGCGGTGGCACGAGGTCGCCCAGACCTATGCGGATGTGAACGATATGTTTGGTGACATCGTCAAGGTGACCCCATCGTCGAAAGTGGTCGGTGATATGGCGCTGATGATGGTCAGCCAGAACCTGACCCGCGCCGATGTCGAAAACCCCGATACCGACGTGGTATTTCCGGACAGCGTGGTCGACATGATGAAAGGCAGCCTTGGGCAGCCACCCGGTGGTTGGCCAAAGGCGATCCAGAAAAAGATCCTGAAAGGCGAAAAGCCCAGCACGGACCGGCCCGGCAAACAGCTGCCCGCTGTTGATCTGGAAAAGACCCGCGCCGATCTGTCCACCCAGTTGGAAAATATGGAGATCGACGACGAGGATCTGAACGGATATCTGATGTATCCCAAGGTCTTCCTCGATTACATGGGCCGCCACCGGACCTATGGCCCGGTCCGTACCCTGCCCACCCGGACATTCTTTTACGGGATGGAGCCCGGCGAAGAGATCGTGGCCGAGATTGACCCCGGCAAGATACTCGAAATCCGGCTGCAGGCTGTGGCCGACATGAATGAAGACGGTGAGGTAAAGGTCTTTTTTGAACTTAACGGGCAACCGCGGACCATCCGTGTGCTGAACCGTCTGGCGGCGGCCGAGAAAATCTCGCGCCCCAAGGCCGAAGATGGCAATGCCAACCATATTGGTGCGCCCATGCCCGGTGTCGTCGCCACGGTTGCGGCAGCCGTCGGCAAAAAGGTCAAGGCGGGCGATCTGCTGTTGACCATTGAGGCGATGAAAATGGAAACCGGCCTGCATGCGGAAAGGGATGCCGTCATCAAGGCGGTCCATGTTCAGGCAGGCGGTCAGATCGACGCCAAGGACCTGCTTGTTGAACTGGAATGACGCTGACGATTTCCCCGGTCTATGCGGCCATTCTGGTCGCATGGTTTCTGGTCTTGTCGGTGCGCGTGATTACCTATCGGCGCGCCAACCGCATCGCCTATGGGGATGACGGCAATAAATGGTTCATTGCGCGGATCCGCGCGCAGGCCAATTTCGCGGAATATGCGCCGGTCGGAATCATCCTGCTGGCCCTGATCGACCTGCAAGGCGTGCCCGCAATCTGGCTGCATCTGTGTGGTGTGACCCTGACGCTTGGGCGTCTGTTGCACGGGCTTGGCCTGTCCTTTTTGCCGCGCCAGCTGAACCTGCGCGTGGCTGGCATGGCCCTGACGCTGGTGGCTCTTGCCCTGGGGGCCGCGATAAACCTCATCGCGGCCATCTTCTAACGCGTTTTAGTCGGCCATAAACAAACCGAAAAGAATGTCGCCACCCGCAGTCTCGGCGGTAAGCGCGCCACCGACCTCGTCGGCCGTGTCCAATACCGGGTCATAGCCAAACGTCGCCCCGACAAAAGTATGACTGTCGGGAACAAAGCGCGCACCACCGGCATTTTCGGTTGTGATCGTGCCACCGCTGAATGTGTTCCCGCTGACGCTGGCATCAACGATCCGGATCTCATTCACCGCGGTTGATCCGGCACCGGCAAAGGTGGCATCGACCGTTCCGCTTCCACCACCAAAATCAACGTCAATATCGGCCGTCCAGTTATTCAGCTGCACAGGCGCCGCAGCACCATTTGCAAGCAGGCGCGCCTCGAACTCGCCAGTGTAATTAGCCGTTCCCGTCTCGACCGCGGAAACACCAAAAATGCCCGATGTTTGGCTGTCGACCTGAATATCGCGGATAAAGGCGTAACTGCCCCGGCTAAAGCTGAACGCGGTCACGTCGCCAAGTGATGTCGCAGGTACCGTCGCGCCCGCGGCAATTTCTTGTGCCGCATGATCGACCGTTCCCGACACAAGCTGTGTGTCATCGCCCGCATCGGTCAGCAAGGCTCCCGAAAGGGTGCTTGTGGCCGCACTTGTATCAGCCAATGTCAGCAGCATCGGGTCCACCGGGCCGCCCGGCCCGCCTGCACCACCGCCGCTGCCCCCGCCGCCACCGCAGGCCGCAAGCAAGCATGCCGCTGATGCGACGCAGATCATTTTTTGTCGTGTCATTACCCGTTCTTCCCTGGTCCCAAGCCGTTAGGCGAAAATGAAATCTGCCTCTGACAGGCTGTTCAGATCAACGCCGTAAAGCAGCACGCTGGTGCCCTCTGCCGAGAATAGCGCACCATTTGCCGTCTGCGTGACAGCGCCGCTGCTCAACACCGCACCTTCGGTCACGGTGGTGAAACCGGACAAGGCGATGACATCCTCGCCCGCCACAAAATCAGCGCCGGTCGGCGTGACATCAAAGCCGGTCGCGGCGTCAAAATTGACCAATGCCAGCTCAAACGCGGCGATGACATCATCACCGCGATTGACCCCAAAGCGGAAGATATCAGCCCCCCCGCCCCCTTGCAGCATATCGTCGCCCGCGCCACCAATCAGCGTGTCATCACCGCTAAAGATCGCGCCGGCAATATCACCAACAATCACGTCATTGCCCGACCCGCCAACCAGCACGTCGCCCCGGATACCGCCAACCAAAAGGTCGTGACCCGCACCGCCGTCAATCTCATTCTCGCCCGACAGCGCGATGAAAAGGTCCGTGCCTGCGCTACCGGTTGTCTGTCCGCCCTCATTGCCCAGCGCGCCGGCCTGGAACATATCGTCAATCGGATCAGTGTCGGGCGCGTCCGGTTCAACCGGCGGCGGCGTTGTGTCCACCGGATCAGCAGGTTCGCCAGACGGGCGCACATCGCGATCCGCGCCGGTCAGCCCGGCGATTTCCCCAAATGTGAGCGCCCGGTCATAGACCTGAAAATCGTCGATTGTGCCGTCAAACACGCTGTTGACGTGGTCAGGGTTGGACGGGCTGCGATATCCGTTGCTGCCGCCCACAACGATATCATTGCCGTTGTTAAGCCAGGACACCGTGATGTCCTTGTTGCTTTCGACCTGTTCGCCATCAATGAAGGCGGCAAGCCCGTCTTCGCCGAAAGTCAGGGCGATGTCATAATCCACACCGGCCTGCAGCACGCCTTCATCCGCGATGCGCACATAGTGGTTCTTGTCCGTTGTCTGCATCCGCACATAAAGCGCGCCTTCGTAGAAATACATCGACGTATGGCCACCTTCGCCAAAGTCGCGCGCATCCTTGGCAAACAAGGTTGCGGATCCTTCGATTGGGATCCGGTTGGCATTGAACGAGAACGCAACTGTCGCCGCCCGCAACGCCTGTTCCTTGTCATGCCGGATATTGATGTACCCGGTGTCGCCATTCGCCGTGACTGGGCCATCGGCGGCCACAACAATGTCAGCGGCAAAATCAGCAGGCTCGCGATAGGCATGCGCGTCCGAATAAAGCGCACCCTCGTCAAGCTCGGCCTCGAGTATCCGGTTCATCCACTCGGCAATATTGTCGAGCGATTCATTCCAGCGACCATCCCGGTCACGGATCGCATCATTATAGATGACCCCATAGCCGATATTGTAGATCGCGTCGGCAACCGTGTTCACGCCGTTTTCGCCAAAGAGCGGGCTTGTCGATTGCCAAATCTCGGCCAATTCAAAGCCGGTGCGCGTTGTCTTGGTCTCAATCCCGTTCAGCGCGTCCATCTCTGCGGCACGGTTTTCAGCGATCCACGCATCCAGTGTCTTGATGTCATGGCGGTCCAGCATGCCGTCATTGGCGATACCGGTGGCCTGGATCCCCTCTAACAAGATCTTGTTCATGCCGTCCGCCGATGCCGCAGCAGTCGAAATATCGGTGGCCGTTGATCGCGACAGCAGCCCTTCATCCGTCGCCACCATTTCCACAATCGCGTCCAGCCCTGTGCCGGTTGTGCCTTTGTCGAACAGATCAGAGTTAGGGTTGTAGAAACGCCCGGCCGCAAGATCATCGCGCAGCAATTCGTCCAGCCAGAATGCGACATCCGACAGCGAGGCATTGCCATTTCCGTCTTCGTTGATCAACCGGCCATTCTTGTGCCCAAAGCCCAGGTGATACAGCCCGTCTGCAATCGTGTTGACAGCATCCTCGCCATAAAGTTGGGTTTGACCGCCGTCGCCCTGCACCAGGTGAAACCCGGTCTCGACATTGTCTTCGTCATCCCCATGCGCGCGAATCCAGACAGGCGCATGATTGGCCTTGATGAAATCGGCCAATGTGGCCACGTCGCTTGCCGTGATCCGGCCGTCATTTCCGATACCGGTCGCCTTGATCGACTGCACAATGATCTTGTTCATCACATCGGCCGCTTCGGCGCCTTCATTGATCTCGCCCAGCGAGATGCGGTTGTTCAGCCCGGGATCCGTGCCAATCAGATCAACCAGATCGTCAAGACCCGTGCCCGTGGTTCCGGCAACAATCGGGTTCACATCAGGATTTGCCAGATCGGCCATATCCGCCGCCAGAAGCTGGTTCAGCCAATGGGCTACAGATTCGGTGGACGCATTGCTGTCACCGTCTTCGTTGATCAGCCGCCCATGGCCGTTATAGCCAAAGCCTAGATGATAGAGCCCATCGGCGATGGTATTGACCGCGTTATTGCCAAAGAGCTGGGTGATCGCCCCGTCATTCTGCACCAGATGGAAACCGGTTTCGGTATTCTTCTCATCATCCCCGTGCGCGGTCAGCCACGCCTGATAATGATTGGCCCGAATATCATCGGCCATCGCCATCACATCCGCAGCCGTGAAGGCCCCGTCATTGGCGAGCCCCAGCTTTTTGATGGTCTCGATGATGATTACATTCATCGCATCGGCCGCCGCTGCCCCGTCCTGCTGTTCGCTATCGGGAATGCGGCGCCCAAGCTCCGGATCGGTTTGAATGATGTCGACCAGTGCATCCAGCCCAGTGCCGGTGCTGCCGACAACCGGTGCAACTGCGTCGGGGTTTTTCAGATCATCGCCTACTAGATCATTCGCAAGCAGATCGTTCAGCCAGTAGGCCACGGATTCAACACGCTCGTTTCGGTTGCCGTCTTCGTTGATCAGACGATCACCGTCATAGCCGAAACCAAGGTGGTAGATCGCGTCAGCCACCGTGTTGATGCCGTTGCGCCCGTATGCGTCGCGCACAGCGCCGTCATTTTGCACCAGATGGAAGGCCGTCTCGACCCCGTCTTCATCATCGCCATGATGCCGCAACCATTCCGCACGGCGGTTATCCTCAATCCAGGTGGCAAGGCTATAGACATCGCCTGCATCAATCACACCGTCATTTGCGGCACCCGTGGCCTTGATCCCCTCAAGGATAATGGCATTCATCGCGGCGGCAGCGGCACTGCCGGCCGTGATCTCATCGGCATCAATCCGGTTGCGCAGACCGGTATCCGTCTCAATCCAGTCCAGGATCGTATCCAGACCTGTCCCACTGCGGGTCGCCGCCGTGATGGGATCGGCTGTTTCTGCCAGGGGTCCGGCCACATCATCCCCGCGCGGCCCATCCGGCACGGCGGTAGGCGCCAACCCGGCAGGTTCATCGCGCGCAAATCCCTCATCAATCGACAGTGGCGTGACAGCCTCGGCCAGATCGGCCACATTTTCAACGATGCCATAAAACACCGTCATTGAGGGGATCTGGGTGATATCACTCTGTTCGACCCGGTCGCCATAGACGGTGATCGTCCCCACCCGGTCTTGATCATGCGCACCGCCATTTCCCTGAGACGATTTGTAGGAAATGATGCTTTCATCCGTCCCGTCGCCGTCAATATCGCGATATTCGATCCCATCAAATGTCAGGGTGTGGCCTGCAACCTCGATCCGGTCGCCTTCGGCCTTGCTGTAATCGGTGATGACGTCATCGCCGATCGTATCAACCCAATGATCATGCAGCAGATTGTTTTCGCCCGCCACGCCGCGCCAATTGATCGACCCGTCATCCCGCACATGTTTGAGGATGATGTTTTCCTTGGCGTTGATCACCCACTGGAACCGGAACGTGTCCGCCCCCGCCCCGCCGGTCAACACATCATTGGCCGCAATCGGCTGATCGGGATAGATCGTCAGCGTCACCGGATCAACCGATCCGTCATCGTCGCGGACCCGCCCGTTAGACCCATAGATCAACTGGCCGATGACCGGTTCGCGCCCGTCTGCCGTGCTCAGCAGAATATCGTCGCCATGCCCGCCAAACAGATTGTCCTGGCCATGACCGCCATCAATGATGTCGTCGCCGTCACCGCCATCCACGTGATCGGATCCATAGCCGCCTGCAACCACGTCGTTGCCAGCACCGGCCAACATGACATCCCGGCCAAGGCCACCATACATGGCGTCATGGCCATCCGTACCGGCCATATCGTTATTTGCTGCAGTCCCATTGGTGCTGCTGCCACCGGAAAGCCCCGCAACCTGGCCCTGTTCAAGCACGCGGTCATAGACGGTGAACCCGGTGATATCGCCCTGAAAATGCGCGTTGATATCAGTCTCGCCGCCGGCCTTCTGGTTGCCGTTATTCGCCCCGACAATCAGGTCAGAGGAATTGGCAGACCAGTCAAAGTCAAAATCTGTCCGATGCCCAACCCGAATACCATCCATCCACGCGGCAAATGTCCCATCGCCGAACGAGATCGCGACATCATGGGCCTGACCCGGCGCGATGTCTTCGGCCAGTTTGATATAGTGATCTTTGCCTGCGGTGGACGCCTTGAGGTAGAGATCGCCGTCATGCAGATAGACCCGCAGATCGCCGTCATTTGACCCTGCCCCGTCCTTGGAGAACAAGACCTGATGCCCGCTATCGGGCTGTTCGCTGACAAAGCTGAATGCAATTGTGCCGGTATCCAGATGCAGGGCCGGGCGATCTTCGATCACCTTGTAATTGTCGTCATCGGTCACGTTCACGGCACCCGGCTGCGCCACGATGTCACCCGCAAACATGTCCGGGTCGACCGCAACCTGATCGGCATTGGCAAAAGTGCCTGCAGCCAGATCATCCGCCAAGAGCGTATTCAGCCAGCCCGCTGCCGATTCAAGGGACCCCATCCAATTGTCGTTCTGATCCCGGATACCGCCATGCTTGTCACCAAAGCCAAGGCTGTAGATCGCCAGCGACAGCTGATTGATTGCATTCGCCCCGCCCAATTGCACGGTACCGCCATCCCAGACCAGCCCAAGCACGCCTTCATCGGCATCACGGTCGCCGCGCAACGCGGCCCAGCTATCCAACGCGTTCTGATTGATCCAGGCCCCGATGACCGAAACATCAACAGCCGTCAGCGACCCGTCATTTGCCACACCGGTGGATGTGATTGCATCAACCAGAATGGCGTTCATCTGGTCAACGTCTTCTGCGATCTCGGCCAGTTCTGCCGCATTGTGCCGCCCGGTCAGCCCATCATCAGATGTCAGGGCTTGGGTGATCTGATCCAGCGCGGTGCCGGTTGTCCCCTGCGGATAAAGGTCGATTGCGGCATTGGCCAGCGTGCCGGCAGCCAGATCGTCAGCCAGAATATCCTGCAGCCAGAACGCCACCTGGGTCAGGGTCGCGTTGGCGTTCCCGTCTTCATTGGTCAGCCGACCCTTGTTGTAGCCAAAACCAAGGTGGTAAAGCCCGTCGGCCACCGTATTGATCGCGTTGTCCCCATGCGCGCGGGCTGTGGCACCATCATTCTGCACCAGATGAAAACCGGTTTCGACGCCAGCCTCATCATCCCCATGCGCGATGATCCACGCCTCCAGATGGTTGGCGGCGATCCAATCGGACAGAACCTTGATATCCGCTTCGGTGAATTTGCCGTTATTGGCGATGCCCGTCGCTTTGATCCCGTCGACGATGATCACGTTCATCTGGTCGGCGGCGGCTGCGCCATCCTTGATCTCTTTCTCGGGCAGGCGCCGGTTCAGCTCTGCCTCTTGCCCGATCAGGGTCACCAACCGGTCAAGCCCTGTGCCGGTGGTGCCGACAACAGATGCCCCATTGCCGCTGACCAGCGACCCATTGGCCAGATCGGCGGCCAGCAATTCATTCAGCCAGTAGGTGACATCTTCGACACGCTCGTTGCGGTCGCCATCCTCGTTGATCAAGCGGTCGCCGCTATAGCCAAATCCAAGATGATAGATCGCATCCGCAATCGTGTTCACCCCTGCCCGGCCAAATGCCCGGGTCTCACCACCGTCATTCTGAACAAGATGAAACGCGGTTTCCTCGTTATTCTCGTCATCACCATGCGCGGCCAGCCACGGGTTCAACCGGTTGGCACTGATCCAGTCGGCAAGGTCATAGATTTCCGAAGGGTCCAGTGTGCCGTCATCAGCCAGACCAAGGGCGGTGATCCCCTCGATGATGATTGCGTTCATCTGGTCCGCGCTGGCGGCACCTTCGGCAATATCCGCCGCAGGGATACGCCGTTCCAGCCCCGGATCATCATTAATCATATCAACCAGTTGATCCAGACCGGTGCCGGTGGTTCCCGGCACCGTCGCCACAACATCCGGGTTCGCCAAACTGCCAGCGGCCAGATCGTCGGTCAGCAGGCTGTTCAGCCAGAATGCCACATCATCGACCTGGGCATTTGCGTTACCGTCTTCGTTGATCAATCGGCCATTATTGTAACCAAAGCCGAGGTGATAAATCCCGTCTGCAACCTGATCCAGGGTCCGATCCCCGAACAGATGCAGGCTTCCGCCATCATTCTGGATCTTGTGAAAGCCGGTTTCGACATCGTCTTCGTCATCCCCGTGGGCCGTGATCCACGCCGCACGCTGATTTGCAATGATCCAATCAGCGATTGCATAAACATCATCGGCGGTAATTGATCCGTCATTCGCGGCACCGGTCGCACGGATCGCATCCACGACAATCGCGTTCATCTGTGCCGCAGCGCGGGCGCCGTCAATAATCTCTGCTGCGTCTATTCGCTGGTTCAGCCCCGGATCAACCAGCGCAGTTTCGACAAGCAAATCCAGCCCGGTGCCGGTTTTTGGGATATCTGCAGTGACGGTATCAAGGCGCAGCGCACCGATGGCGGGATCAAAAAAAGGCTTGTTCACAGCTTAGACCTATCTGCTTTTCCTGCAGCGATCCCAATGCTTAAGCCAAAGCGGCCAAACGGGGACCCCGCATCAATTTTCGTTCTCTCGCGCAGCCCCCGCAACGCATGCATAAGTTGCCGTCGGGTCGGGTCTGGCGCAATTTCTTTTTCAAATGTCGGCGAAAACACACCCATCCGAGCAGCCATCCGCCGACCCTCTACCTAGACGCGAAACAATGCACACTTATGCGCCCTTAGTTTTGGTTATCCAGAAACAGTTTCGGAGTTATTGATCCAACCATGCCTGTTTTTTGTTCAACGCAAGGTGGCGCGAAAAAAGAAACAACAGGTCGATTTTGGTCTTGAAGTGCGCGCAGAACCTTTATAGATGACGCGACACTAACGGATGCGGGCGTAGCTCAGGGGTAGAGCATAACCTTGCCAAGGTTAGGGTCGTGAGTTCGAATCTCATCGCCCGCTCCAGATAGCCAACTTACCCGGTTGGTCGCGGTAAGGGTCTCCTTCGGGGGCCCTTCGTCGTTTTGGGTCCATCCATCGCCACACATGCATTTGAAAACCTGCAACATTGTTTTGCTCTATGGATATCGCGGATGCTGCGAGATGGAATTGGTATATGCGGTTTTTGTTTTTGACGATCCTGCTCGCCTTTGGCGTGGCGGTTGCGGCGCAATCGGTTGCGCCACGTGATGGCTGGGTTGTGACCCCAACCGCGAAACCGTTTGATGTTTTACTGGATGACCTGAAATCAGCCGTTCGCGCCGATGGCTTCGCCGTAGTCACCCAGGCTGGCCCAACAGGTGCTGCCCGGAACCGCGGTATTGAAATTCCTGAAAACAGGGTGGTGGGCGTGTTCAATAATATCTATGCCGTCCGTATTCTGGAGGCATCAGTGCCGGCCATGATCGAAGCCCCGATCCGGTTTTATCTGACCGAAGAAGCCGACGGCACCGCGACACTATCTTACAAGCGCCCAAGCTTTGTCTTTGCCCCCTACACACTGGACGCGACGCCCGACCTGATGATAGCAGCCGCAGAACTCGACACGGCCTTTGCGGCCATTGCCGATGCGGCGACAAACTGATCCGATCCATAAGGAACCATGATGCAAAAGACCCTTCGTGCGGCCGACATTCTGGCCCAACGCCTGTATCAGGCTGGCTGCCGCTTTGCCTTTGGCATGCCCGGCGGTGAAGTGCTGACCTTGATTGATGCGCTTGAAAAGGCCGGCATCCGCTTTGTGCTGACCAAACACGAGAATGCAGCCGGTTTCATGGCCGAAGGTGTGCATCACATCGACGGCGCGCCCGCCATTCTGGTCGCAACGGTCGGGCCGGGGGCGATGAACGGCGTCAATGTCATTGCCAATGCCGAACAGGACCGCGTGCCGCTGATCGTGCTGACCGGCTGTGTCGATGCCGCAGAGGCACAGACATACACCCATCAGGTGCTGGACCACCGCAAGGTTTTCGAACCCATCACCAAGGCCACATTTACCCTTGATGCTGCGGCAGCCGGCGTCATCGCCGATAAGGCCGTTGGCATTGCAACTGAAGGCCGGTCCGGACCGGTTCATATTGATGTGCCGATTGCCGTGGCCGAGGCACCAGCTGTCCCGCTGCAAAGGGGCCGTGTTCACGCCAGTCCCGTCGCCCCGTCCGGGCCCGACCTTGAAACCGCCCGCGACTGGTTGGGCAAGGCTGAACGGCCGGTGATTGTCGCTGGCCTTGATGTGCTCAAAGACGGGGCGAGTGCCGCCCTGTCCGAGTTTGCCCAGACATTCAACATCCCCGTCATCACGACATACAAAGCCAAGGGGATTATCCCCGAGGATCATCCGCTTGCCCTTGGTGGCGCAGGGCTGTCACCGCTTGCAGACAAGCACCTGGTGCCGTTTCTTGCGGCAGCCGACCTGATCCTGCTTATCGGATACGACCCGATCGAGATGCGAACCGGCTGGCAGAACCCATGGGATCCCGCAAAAACCAATGTCATCGACATTCATGCCGCCCCGAACCACCACTACATGCATCAAACCAGCCTGAGTTTCATTGCCGATACCGGCGCCGCGTTGCAAAGCCTGTCGGACAGCGTGGCACCACGCCCGACTTGGGTCGATGGTGAGGTGGCTGCCCTGAAATCGGCGCTGAACGCGGCGTTCCCATCGGATGAACCATGGGGACCCGGCGCAGTCATTGCGGAATGTCGGGACATCATGCCTGCTAATGCAATCGCCACGGTTGATAGCGGGGCGCATCGTATCCTTCTGTCGCAGATGTGGCAGTGTCCGGCGCCGCGCCTTTTGCTGCAATCATCGGGGCTTTGCACGATGGGTTGTGCTGTGCCGCTGGCGATGGGGGCCAAGATTGCCGCACCTGACAGGCCGGTGGTCAGCTTTTCGGGCGATGCGGGGCTGCTGATGGTTGCGGGTGAATTAGCAACGGCGGCAGAGCTGGGCCAGAACACGATCTTTGTGGTTTTCGTCGACGCCTCGCTTGCGCTGATCGAACTCAAGCAGCGCCAGCGTCAGATGCAAAACACCGCCGTGGACTTTGATCAGCACGACTATGCCGCGATTGCCACTGCGTTTGGCGGAACGGGCGTCACCGTCCGTGATCGGGTCGGGCTGCGCAAGGCCATGCAGGACGGGCTAGCATCTGACCGCTTCACGCTGATTGCGGCAGAGATTGACCGTAAATCCTATGATGGGCGGATCTGATATGGGTCCGCTTGACGGTCTGCGCATTCTTGACCTCAGCCGTATTCTGGCCGGACCAACCTGCACCCAGCTTCTTGGTGATCTGGGCGCCGAAGTCATCAAGATCGAAAATCCCAATGGGGGCGATGATACGCGCAGCTGGGGGCCGCCATTTGTGACAGATGCGGACGGGGCGCCAACCGATCTGTCATCCTATTTTCTATGTGCGAACCGCAACAAACTGTCTGTGGCCGTTGATATCGCCACCACCGCGGGGCAAGAAACGATCCGGGCCATCGCGGCCCAATCGGATGTGGTGATCGAGAATTTCAAACCCGGCGGGCTTGCAAAATACGGGCTGGACGCAAAGACCCTGCTCGGGGATGACCCGGCGCTGATTTACTGCTCGATCTCGGGCTACGGACAAACCGGGCCGAACGCGCATAAACCGGGCTATGACCTGATGGCGCAGGGCTATGGCGGGATCATGTCATTGACCGGCGCCCCTGATGGGGAACCGATGAAAACCGGCGTTGGCATCGCGGATGTGATGTGCGGCATGTACGCGACCGTGGGGATCCTGGCCGCCTTGCGGCACCGTGATCAAACCGGTGAAGGGCAACATATCGACCTGTCGCTGGTTGATAGTCAGGTTGCGTGGCTCATCAATGAAGGCACCGGATATCTGACCACCGGCAAACCACCGATCCGGCGCGGCAACGGGCATCCGAACATCGCCCCCTATCAGGTCTTTGGCACATATGATGGGCATGTCATTATCGCGGTCGGCAATGATGGGCAGTTTCGCCGTTTCTGCGATTTTCTGGACCTTGGCGATCTGCCGGATGATGACCGGTTTGCAACCAATGCCGCACGCCTGAACAACCGCACAGCACTTGTCGCGGCACTGACCCCTGCACTTGGCGCGCGTACAACCGACGCGATCATTGCCGGGCTGGAAGGGTGCGGCGTGCCGGTCGGACCGGTGCAGACGCTTGATCAGGTTTTCGCCTCTGATCAGGTTGCAGCCCGCGAAATGCAGATCAGCATGGGGGCGAACGATTCCAGTCAGCCGGATGTCAGATTGATCGGCAATCCGCTTAAATTCTCGGCAACGCCGGTCACATATCGCCATGCACCGCCGCGTCTTGGGCAGGATACTGCCGAGGTTTTGCGCCGCCTGGCTGTAAAACGTTGAAAAACAGCAATAAATAAAGCTGAAACACTTATGACAGGTTCGTCAATCACGGGTCTGTGTGGTGTATCGGTCAGTTTTGACTGATACCCCTTTGGCAGGATCTAGGAGCGTATTCACAAATGATGCAAGATTTATTCGGGCAGGACACCACACTCGCCACCCCTCAGGCGCTGGAGAGCTGGAACAATACCCAACGCGCGTTTCTTGCGCATGGGGCAAGCACACCGACACATCTTGGTGCAACGTTGGAGGCCGAGCCTGATTTTGCCCTTGGGCATATCGCCAAGGCGATGTTCTACATCCTTTTGGGGCGCAAGGAACTTCTGGCAACAGCGACCGAGGCCTACGAGGCCGCAGAAGCGACCAACCGCGCCCAACCCATCAGCAAGCGCGAGATGTATTTTCTGCAAGCCCTGCGCGACTGGATGAAAGGGCAACCCAAGGCTGCATTGCGCCATTTCGAGGCTGCGCTGGCCGACAACCCAACCGATACGCTTGCGATGAAGCTGGATCATGCTGTCCGCTTTGTTCTGGGCGATGCGGTCGGGATGCGCCGGATGATCGAGGCGGTCCTGCCCGCCTATGACAACAAGCATCCGGGCTATGGATACCTGCTGGGCTGCCACGCCTTCGCGATGGAAGAAACCGGTGAATACAAGCGTGCCCAGATCGCTGGCCGCGAGGCATTGCTGCTGGCGCCTGATGACGCTTGGGGCCTGCACGCTGTTGCCCACGTACATGACATGACCGCAGATGCGGCAGGCGGGATAAAGTGGCTGACCGGCCGCGAGGAAGCCTGGGCGCATTGCAACAATTTCCGCTACCACGTGTGGTGGCACAAGGCGTTGATGCATCTGGACATGGGTGAGCGTGAAGTTGTGCTTGATCTTTATGATCAGCAGATCCGTCAGGACAAGACGGATGATTACCGCGATATCTCGAACGCGACCTCGCTGCTCAGCCGGTTGGAGCTGGACGGCGTTGATGTGGGTGACCGCTGGGAAGAACTGGCCGACCTGTCCGCAAACCGCACCGAAGACGGATGCCTGATTTTTGCGGACCTGCACTATCTGCTGGCCCTTGTCGGCGGCCAGCGCGAGGATGCGATCGCAACGATGATGGGACGCCTGCATCGCGATGCCAAGGAAGGCAAATCGGATATGCAAAAGGCGATGGCGAACCCCGGCCTCGCTGCCGCCGCCGGTCTGGAAGCGTTTGGCGAGTCCAATTTCGAGGGGGCCTTTATCAACCTGGCCCGCGCAAATGCCGATATGCATCTGGCAGGCGGCAGCCACGCGCAACGTGATGTGTTCGAGCGGCTGACAATTGACAGCGGCATCCGCGCCGGTTTCCTCGATCAGGCAGAGGCAATTCTTGCCAAGCGGACAGCACAGCGCAGCGGACGTATTGACGGCTACGCTGCAGCGCGGCAAAAGCTGATTGCAGATGGGCGACGCGCAACAGAGCGTGCGGCCAACTGGGCGGCATCCTAAGCCGCGCCCCGATAGGTTGAAAAGACTGCCGCAATGACCGCCACAACTGCGCCCCAAACGCAAACAATCCGTGATCCGCGATTGGATTTCTATCGCGGGATGGCGATGTTCATTATTCTGATGGCCCATACGCCCGGCAACTGGTGGAACCAGTGGATACCGGCCCGTTTCGGCCTGTCGGACGCAGCCGAGATATTTGTGTTCTGTTCAGGCATGGCCTCGGCGGTGGCATTCGGGCGAACCTATCAGCGCCGGGGCTGGTTGCTGGGCACCTCGCGTATCGCGTTCCGGGTCTGGCAGATCTACTGGGCACATATCGCGACATTCCTGCTGACAGCCATGGTTCTGGCTGCAATCGACACATATGGCGGCTTTGAAAAATCCTACATTGCCGGGCTGAACCTCGGCCGGTTTTTCAATGATACCGCCACGCAGCTTGTCGGCCTTTTTACGCTGACTTATGTGCCGAATTTCTTCGACATTCTGCCGATGTACATGATGATCCTGATCATGGTTCCCATCGTCATGGCTTTGGCCAAGATCAACTTGTGGTTGGTCGCGGGATTTGTCGGCATGTCATGGTTTCTGGCGCAGGGCGCCTTGCTTGAATGGCTTGGTATCGGGTGGCTGCAAATCAGCCTTCCGGCAGAGCCGTGGTCGGAACGCGCATGGTTCTTCAATCCCTTTGCATGGCAATTGGTCTTTTTCGCCGGCTTTGCACTGATGAGCGGCTGGATCCCGGCGCCGCCGATCAACGCGGTCATGATCGCACTGGTTGGTGCGGTGCTTGTTGGCGGATTCATGGTATCCAGCGTTGCAATCCGCGAGCTGGGCTTTGACTGGGTCAATGGCTGGCGGGCCGAAAACCGCGGATGGATATCAAAAACCAATGGCGGCATTCTGCGCTACATCCACTTCCTGGCCGTCGCCTACCTTGGCTGGGCAATTGCGGGGCCGCAGGGGCGCAATATCGTCGCCACCGGCACATCACTGCTTGCTGGTCTCTGGCGCGGGATCGTGGCACTGATCACCAAAGTTGGGCAGCAATCCCTTGCGGTCTTCCTGACAACTGTGGTCCTGTCCCGCATTCTGGGATTCATTTTTGATCAAACCGGGAACGCCCCGCTGCCAACTGCGTTGGTCAACATGTTCGGGTTCGCCCTGATCATCCTGACGGCTTATGGCGCGGCCTGGTTCAAGGGCCAACCCTGGAGAGGACCTGCAAAAGCATGATCGACCGTCGTACTTTCATGGCACTTCTCGCCGCAGCCAGCGCGCCCGGCATCGCACGGGCGCAGGCCGCCCAGCCCTTTAGCCGCGATTGGCTGATCGGACTTGCGCAGGAAAAGGCGCAAAGCGAATATGTGGCGCGCCCCATGGTCCCAGAGGCATGGCGCAAACTGTCATATGACGAGTTCCAGCATATCTGGTTCAATGCCAATAACGCGATCTGGAACGATACTGACAAACCTCTCAAGGTCGATCTGTTTAATGCAGGCCTCTATGTGGAACGGGCAACGACGATCCATCTTGTCGAGGATGGGCAGGCCACGACGCTGCCCTTTGATATGTCGCTGTTCGACACCACAGACGACTTTCCCGATCTGCCGGTTGACGAGACCATGGGCTATTCTGGGCTGCGTCTGCGGGCCGAGCTGAATACCAAGGATATCTTCGAAGAATTCGCCGTCTTTCAAGGCGCCAGCTATTTCCGCGCCATCGGCAACGGCCAGACCTACGGGTTGTCAGCCCGTGGACTGGCGCTGCGCACCGGCGATCCGGCGGGCGAAGAATTCCCCGATTTCACTGATTTCTGGATCGAGGCGCCTGCCCCGGATGCCGACAGCTTTGTGGTTCACGCATTGCTGGACAGCCCATCGGTCACCGGGGCCTATCAGTTCACGATCTCGCATGGCGACACCACGAGGATGATCGTGGCTGCAACCCTGTTCCCGCGCGTGGACCTGATGCATCTGGGTCTTGGCACGCTGACATCTATGTTCCTCTTTGATGAAACAAACAGGAACCGGTTTGATGATTTCCGGCCCGCCGTGCATGACAGCGAAGGCCTGATGATCGTCAATGGCAATGGCGAACGTATCTGGCGCCCGCTGGCGAACCCCAAGACCGTGCAAATCAGCGCATTTGTCGATGACGGCCCGCAAGGGTTTGGCCTGATGCAGCGTGATCGCGACCCCGAAAACTTCGCCGATCTTGAGGCGCATTACGAGGCGCGCCCCTCGCTATGGATCACGCCCGATGGAAACTGGGGTGACGGCTGGGTCGAGCTGGTCGAAATCCCGGCGGACAAAGAAATCTACGACAATATCGTTGCGTATTGGCGACCACGCGCACCGATGGTCACTGGCGAGCGCTATGATATCGGCTACCGCATGGATTGGGGGAATACCCCTGACGGGCTATCCGACGTCGCCCATGTGACCAATACCCGCATCGGCAAGGGTTTTGATCAGATCAAGACCGTGTTTGCGATTGATTTCGCCCCGCATCCGGCCCTGGGTGAAGGCCCCTATGATGACCTGACGGTGATCCTGCGCGGCTCAAATGGCGAGGTCTCGCCCGCGGTGCTGCAATACAATCCCGGCACAGGCGGTTTACGCATGAATTTCAGCATCTTGCCGGGCGATGCGCAACTGATCGAACTGCGCGCGCAACTGTTGCGTGACCGTGTCCCCCTTACCGAAGTCTGGTTGTATAGATGGACGGCATGACCCCTCCTGCCATGATGCCGCCAGAGGTCCCGCTGGCCCGGCCCATCCAGGTGCTGAACAAGCCGCACCGGGACGAAACCGCGCCCGGCGGGATGGATCTTGCCGCGACACGCTGGTGGCGCCTGTTCGCCTTTGCACCGGCGATTGTCATTACCGGACTGGTCGTCAGCATGATCGCGGACTGGTTTGCAATGGCCGGTCTCTACCCGCTTGAGATCGCGATCATCGGACTGATCACAGTGACATTCTTCTGGATCGCCCTGTCGGTCTCGACCACGCTTGTGGGGGTCAGCAGCCTGTTTCTGGGCGTGTCACGCAGGGCTGCCATCGACGCACCCGCCGTCCAGAATGTCGCCTTGCTGGTGCCTGTCTATAACGAAGTCCCCGCAGATGTTTTCGGCAATGCTGCCGCGATGATGAAGGCCCTGTCAAAACAGGATAGTGCGCATCGTTTCTCGCTGTTTATCCTGTCTGACACCCGTGATGATGCGGTTGCCGCACAAGAAGAACAGGCGTTCTTCAACCTCAAAACCCGCCTGCCTGCCAATGCGCTGGTCCACTACCGCCGCCGCGCCGACAACACCGACCGCAAGGTCGGCAATCTGGCCGATTGGGTTGAACGCTGGGGCGGCGGCTATGATGCAATGCTGGTGCTGGACGCCGACAGCCTGATGAGCGGCGAAGCGATTGTGGCTTTGACCGACGCGCTTGCCGTGGATCCGGCCGCGGGGCTTATCCAGTCTTTCCCGACCATCTTTGGCGCCCGGACAGTCTTTGCCCGGGTGCAGCAGTTTTCCAACCGGATTTACGGCGCACCGCTGGCCGAGGGGTTGAGCCGCTGGACCGACCAGGAGGGGAACTACTGGGGGCATAACGCGATTATCCGCACCCGCGCCTTTGCATCATGTGCCGGCCTGCCGCGCATGCGCAACGGCCGCGGCGAGCTGATACTGAGCCATGATTTCGTCGAGGCCGGGTTGCTGCGCCGTGCCGGCTGGGCCGTCCGTTTTCTGCCGCGCGTGCAGGGCAGCTATGAAGAAGTCCCCGCCACCCTGATTGACTATGTGTTGCGGGACCGGCGCTGGTGTCAGGGTAACCTGCAGCATCTGAGCCTTTTGTCGTCGCGCGGGTTCCACGCCATGTCACGCTTTCATCTGATCAGCGGGGCCATGGGCTACCTGATGTCCCCGGCCTGGTTCACATTGCTGATCATCTGGGCGCTTGTGGGCAATGGCGAGCAGGACAACGTGGTCAGCTACTTCAGCGGTTACAACGCGCAGGTCAACTGGCCGACCATGTCCACCGGAAACAGCCTTTTGATCCTGACATTCATGTATGCGATGCTGCTGGCGCCCAAAGTGCTGGGCGCCGCCGTGATCCAGAAAGCCGGGCTGCGCCTGCGTGATCTGGGCGGGTTCCGGCAGTTTCTGACATCCGTCACGCTAGAGGTCGCGCTGTCCATCGCCTATGCGCCGGTTCTGATGGTGCAACAGACCAAGGCCGTTACCGCCAAGATCATCGGCGTGAAAGAGCATTGGTCACCGCAGAACCGCCAGGGCGGTCACTATTCCCTCGGTGTCATGATCAAGTTCCACGCCATCGAAACCGTGCTGGGAATTGGCGCCCTGTTGGGCATGTCCCAAGGGCTGGTCACCTTGTGGCTGTTGCCTATCGCGCTTAGCCTTGCCTTTGCAGTTCCGCTTTCTGCGTTAAGTGGCGTTGATCTGTCCAAGCGCCGCTGGGCATCGCGCCACATGGGAACGCCCGAGGTGATCAACGCGCCCCCGATCATCCGCCGCGCCATGGCAGAGCGGCGCTATGCCGCCCGGGCGCTGGAAGCTGCAGGGCGCATCCCGGCCGAATAAGACCTTCTGCAAAAAAACCTGCATCAGGTAGATCAGCGCGGTAGAGCTTCGAACCAATCCAGCGTCATCGCCGCCCAGCCGCGCGGAATGCCATGCGCACCCGGATGCAGTGCAAATTCCAATGCAGTGCCGGGGGCGCAATCCTCCCAGATGCGGCGCCAGTAATTATCGGTCATCACAAAGCTGTCCGGGCGTAGTTGGGCGCAGTCATTCTCGGCCCGCCAGACCTGCATGGCCTGCCAGACGTCACCCTGATAAATGCGCCCACCACCCAATGGCCGCCCCTCCAAAGGGACGGTCTGGTCGCGCCAGCCATGGGTGTGCAGCAGGCGCACGGGCCCCGCACAATCGGTAGGTTCCGGCTTCCAGAAACTGCCACCGACGGGCGCATAGGCGGCAAAGGCGTCAGGGTCGGCGCAGGCCAGATAGCTTGTCATGGACCCACCCACCGAAAAACCGGCAAGGATCATCCGCGCCCGATCCAGCCCGAACCGTTCGGCGGCATCATCGGCGACGGCATTCAAAAACGCGACCTCGTCGCGGTTTTGCGGGCGGTCGGGGTGAAAATACCAGCCCGTCCCAAATCGGCCCGGCCGGTCCAACCCGTCAGCCCCGATAAACGCGTATCCGCGGGACAGCAGTTGATTGGTCATGCCGGTGTTGCGCAGCGCCCCCGCCCCGCTGCCGCCAGCACCATGCAACCAGATCAGCGCAGGTGGCGAGGCTTCAGCATTGTCGGGCAAGGCGATGTGATAGGTCCCTTCGGGAATTTCGCAGGCATCTGACGCGTCAGCGCATCCCGCATGGACCGCAGTCCCGATGAACCCAAGGGTAAAACCCAGCGCCAGTCGCAACATCCTAAGGATCCCTGTTCAGCGGCAGATCCCGCGCGAGCCAGCCCGGCCCGGCGGCCGAGCCCAACATCCCCTCGGGGACATCAATGATATTTGTAAATCCGGCCTCAGCCAGCCGATTTGCCGTCCGGGCGGAACGCACGCCTCGCGCGCAGATCAATGCAATCGGTGCGGCCCGATCCCCATTTGTCAGCCCGTCCAGCACGGTCACGAAATCATCGCGACGAAGATCAACGCGGTGTGCGCCCTGCCCGCTGCCGGTCCGTGCCCATTCATCGGGCCTGCGAATGTCGATCAGGGTAATCTGGCCAGCCAGGGCCTGGGCATGCGCATCAGGTGCTGAAAGTTGCACGCCATCCACGTCTTCGGTGATCAGGGTATAGAGAAGATTGGGGTTGGCCATCGCGACAACAGCCGCAGCACCGCCAAGACCAACCCCGCCCAATATGGCGCGCCGCGACAGCCGCATCACTCGGCCAATGCCACCAGATAGGGGGTGATGATCTCAATCGCCTGATCCACATCCATCACCGGCGGCACAAGGGTCAGGACCGCGCCTTGCGGATCAAGCAGGTAGATAAAGCTGCCATGGGCGAAAATCTCCTGCCCTGCAGGATCCGTGAACACGACCTCCTTTTCAACCGAGAACGCGTCGTAAGCGACCTGAAGCGCCTCTTCGGTGCCGGTCAGCCCGATGAAGTCGTCATGATACTGGGTCAGCGGCGGGCCGATATTTTCGACCGTGTCGCGCTTGGGGTCCACAGTAATCATGACCGGGCTGACATCGGCCAGATGCGCAATGTCATCTGCGATATCGGCCATCATCGGCAGGGTGGCGGAACAAATCTGCTCGCAATTGGCGTATCCGAAAAACAGCAGCTGCGCACGGCCATTCGGGTCGGCCTGAGTGCGCAACTTGCCATATTGATCCGTCAGCGCATAGTTGCCGCCAACATTGAATGGAAAGCCCTGCGACACGGCAGGGCTGGCCAGGCACGCGGCCCCGATAAGCAATGCGCGCATCATTCGAACAACAGGTCCTTGATCTCTTCGTCCTGCTCTAGACCAAGACCGAAATACCCCTCTTCGGCGATTTCGGCCAGAACACGCGGATCGCGTCGGAACCAGGGGCCTTTGCCATCCGCCTCGGGGTGGTTTTCGGCCCAGACTTTGGTCCAGCTGTTTGCCTTGACCCATTCCTCGCTTTCAAGGGGGCGAATGCGCTGTATCAGATAGACATTCTTGGCACCGACATAGTCATCCTCCAACAGCAGGCCATCAACCTCGACCTCTTGCGCGCAATAGGGCAGCAATTCCTGCGCGGCCCCTGTAAAGGCGGCTTGCGAATTCTTGTTGGGGAAGACCAGAACGTCATCAACGCTGCGCACAAGGCCAAGCTGGCGGCTGCCATCACCGCAATTGTCCGGGCAATCGCCAGTTAGCTCGCACAGGATGTCAACGACGGTTGCCTCGAACTTTGCGGGTTGTTCTGCGTAAAGGTTCCAGCTTTTGGCCTCGGATCCTTCGGAAAAATCCTGTGCCACGACAGGAGCGGCTGCCAGACAGCCAAGCAATGCAATGATCTGTTTCATCTCTCTGCCTTTGGAATAGCGAATGGGGGAACGGTGCCATAAGCATCATGGCTTAGCGCCTGAATATCGAGATCGCTGACCACCTCTTCGACCACCAGATATTTCAGGCCGTCACGCTCATAAAGCAGCCCATCGGCCTCGATCGTGTGGCTTGCAAGGCGCAGTTGCGTGTCACCGCCGGCACTATCTGCACTGTCTTCAATCTTGAGGACCATATAAACGGTGCCATCCTCAGCCAGCAGACCAACCGGGATGCCACCAGCCGAACACCAAAGCGCGCATGTATGATGTGCGGTGCCGATGACCGCATCAGGCCCACCCATGACACCGGAAAAATAACACCACGTGTCGATGATTTCGCCCTTCACGCTGATCCGCTCGCCCGTGGCGGCCTGAACCGGTCCGGTGGCTAATCCAAGCGCTGCAACCAGCACTGCAAGATGTCGTTTCACGGCAATCTCCCCAAGTTATTGATATGTCTCGACCTGAGCATAGCGCATGCCGTCGCGCAACTCACTTTCCTTTGATTGCGCCGGTTCAGGTTTACCGCCTGGGTTGTGCTGCACAGCAGGTTCACCGGGCCCAGGGTCAGAACCCTAGGCGACGGCCAGTCCTGCATTGGTGTTCAGCAGGAATTGCGCAAAAATCGGCCCGCAGGCCGCCCCGATTGCACGGGCATTCCCGCCAACGGCGCCTGCAACGATGGCAGGCGCGATCAGGCCGCGCATATCCTGATTGCCAATATAGCGGTTCACCCTTGCGACCAGTTCGTCACGGATTTCGGCGGGAAAGGCACCGTCAATCAGCACTGCCTCGAAATCAATGACGGAACAGGTGGACAGGCTGGCCTTGGCCAATTCCTGTGCGGTCTGCCCAAGCCAGGGTTCCACGTAGCGGGCAATGCCCGTCCAATCCTGCGGACTGCGCCAGATCAGGGCGGGGTCAATGTCCACCTCGGTCAATCGGGCCTCAAGCGTGTGTAGTGAGGCCATGTCGACCAATTGCTTGGTCTCGCCATTGGGGCCGATGCTGCGCAGCGATCCCAGCGCGCCGGCATTGCCGCGCCGCCCCTCAAAAACCGAATGGTTCAAGACGATGCCGCCGCCCACAAAGGCCCCGACAAAGAAGTAGGCATAGTCGCGAAACGCCCGCCCGCGCCCGTAGATATGTTCGGCCCTGCAGGCTGCAGTGGCATCATTGACCAAAGACACAGGCAATGCAGAAAAGCGGGCGATTTCCTGCGGAATGTGGATGTCCAGCCAAGGCCGGAAAACATCATTGCCGGGCCCACCCTGCGCCGGTCCGTTCCACATCTCGAACGGGGCGGCAACGCCGATGCCGCAAATGCGTTTGGCCGCATCAGTGGGCAAGGCACCGGTAATTTCCGCGATGCCCGCCGCCAGAAAATCGAATACCGTTTCAGGGTGCGGTTGATCGTAACGCAGGCGCCTTTGGGTCCGGACAGTGCCGGTAAAGTCCATCAGCAGCAGGTCAGCCGACCGGCGCCCCAGTTTCAAACCGAAAGACAAGACACCATCCGGCGACAAACCCATGGGGACAGACGGCTTGCCGACCTTGCCGCGCACGGGATCGCCGCGCATCAACAGGCCTTCTGCCTCGAGCCGTTTCAGAATCGCAGAGACCGTCGGTGGGGATAGCGATGTCAGTTTCGCCAGGTCGCTGCCTGGCATATCGCCATGCCGCTGCAACAACGACAATAACAGGCGTTCATTGTGGTTTCGCACACCTTTTTGGCTCAGCCCGGCGCTGATCGATCTGACGACGGATTGTTCCATGCCGGTCTTCATAAACCGCTCCTCCATTGGAGGAAATACACCATTTCTATTAATAAAGAAAGTTAACTAATTAATTGACACCCTCAAGAGAATCGCGTTGTGTAAGTGTATTCATCGCGCCACTGGCGGGATGTGGGGGTGGGGTAAGCCCCCGAAATCATAGCGTTTCTGGGAGGAAATTATGAAAAAACTACTTATTGGCACAGCCTTGGTAACGATGACGACAGCAGGGTCTGCGATGGCTGACGCACATGGGACATCAGCGTGTCTGATCACCAAGACTGACACCAACCCCTTCTTCGTCAAAATGCGCGAGGGCGCCCAGGCCAAAGCCGAAGAACTGGGCATCTCACTGAATGCCTATGCCGGTCAGATCGACGGTGACAACGAATCCCAAGTTGCCGCAATCGAGACCTGCATCGCCAATGGTGCGTCCGGTATTTTGCTGACGGCATCCGACACCGCGGCCATTGTCCCCTCCGTCGAGCAGGCGCGCGAGGCTGGCCTATTGGTCATCGCACTTGATACACCATTGTCCCCCATCGACGCGGCTGACGCCACATTCGCGACAGACAACTTTCTGGCCGGCGAATTGATTGGCCAATGGGCGGCGGCAACACTGGGTGACGACGCCGCCAATGCCAAGATCGCGATGCTGGACCTTGCGATCAGCCAGCCGACGGTTGGTGTTCTGCGCGATCAGGGTTTCCTGACCGGCTTTGGCATCGACACAGTCGACGTGAACAAATGGGGCGATGAAACCGACGAGCGGATCATCTGCAACGAGGTCACAGCCGGCAACGAGGAAGGCGGCCGCACAGCGATGGAAAACTGCCTTGCCGTCGATCCCGAAATCAACGTGGTCTATACGATCAACGAACCTGCGGCAGCCGGCGCCTACGAGGCCCTGTCCGCGATCGGCCGTCAGGATGACGTGCTGATCGTGTCGGTTGATGGCGGGTGCCCAGGCGTGCAGAACGTGGCCGACGGTGTGATTGGTGCCACATCACAGCAATATCCGCTGCTGATGGCCTCGCTGGGGATCGAGGCGATTGCCCAATATGCCGAGGACGGGACACTGCCCGCCAATACCGAAGGCAAGGATTTCCTTGATACCGGTGTCGCACTTGTCACCGACAAGGCCGCTGATGGCGTGGAAAGCATTTCGGTTGCCGAAGGCACCGACCTTTGCTGGGGTTGATCCGCACCGGGTTGGTCTGCGTGACCAACTGACCTGATGCAATCCGGGGCGGGCCATGTGTCTGCCCCGGATCACGACGCACTTGGTTAAGCTAAAAGCAATTGGCAAAGTGATTTGGGGGAAAGCCAGCATGGCCGATAACGGCAGTTACGAAGAGGTCGTTCAGACACGCACACCCGAAGACGTGGCGCATTTCGATGACGAAAAACACGGGATCATGGGTCGGATACAACATGCGCTGCATGTGAACCCAGCCCTTGTGCCATTAATCATTCTGGTTTTTGCCATTTCCCTGTTTGGGCTACTTCTGGGGCAGCGGTTCTTTTCAGCCAGCACGCTGACCCTGATCCTGCAGCAGGTGCAGATCGTTGGCGTTCTTGCCGCCGCACAGACGCTGGTGATCCTGACTGCGGGCATCGACTTGTCAGTCGGCGCTATTGCGGTGCTCAGCTCGGTGATCATGGGGCAGTTCACCTTCCGCTACGGTGTACCACCAACGATCAGCATTGGCATCGGCATGGCCTTCGGGATGGGCATCGGCGCGATCAGTGGCTATCTGGTCAGCCGGGTCAAAATCCCGCCTTTCATCGTGACGCTTGGGGTCTGGCAGATCGTGCTGGCGGCCAATTACCTGTATTCCCGCAATGAAACGATCCGGTCCTCTGACATCCGCGAGAATGCAGCAGCCCTTCAATTCCTGGGCAACAAGATCCAGATCGGCGGGGCCAATTTTACCTATGGCGTGATCCTGATGATCCTTCTTGTGGTTGTGCTGGCCTATGCGCTGCGATCCACCGCCTGGGGGCGGCACGTCTATGCGGTCGGCGACGACCCGGAAGCCGCACAGCTTGCAGGTGTGAACGTCCATCGCACCTTGATGAGCGTCTACATGATGACGGGCCTGATCTGCGCGATTGCAGGCTGGGTCATGATCGGGCGGTTTTCGTCCGTTTCCCCGTCTGCCTCGACCGGGGTGGTCGGGAATATTCAATCCATCACTGCGGTGGTGATCGGGGGTATCTCGCTTTTTGGCGGCCGCGGGTCGATCTATGGCGCCTTCTTCGGGGCCATGATTGTTGGTGTCTTCGAAATGGGGCTGCGGATGGCGGGGGCCGACCCGCAATGGACTTTCCTGCTGATCGGCATGTTGATCATCGCAGCCGTTGGTGCGGATCAGTGGATCAGAAAGGTATCTGCGTAATGGAACCCATTCTATCAGGCAAAAATCTGGTCAAGCGCTACGGCCGTGTAACGGCGCTGGATCATTGCGACTTTGAGCTTTATCCCGGCGAAATTCTTGCGGTGATCGGCGACAACGGCGCGGGAAAATCTTCGCTGATCAAGGCCCTGTCCGGTGCGGTCATACCTGACGCGGGCGAGGTCTATCTTGACGGGCAGCAGGTCAATTTCCGGTCACCTATCGACGCCCGGGCTGCGGGCATCGAAACGGTGTACCAGACGCTTGCCATGTCCCCTGCCCTGTCGATTGCCGACAACATGTTCATGGGGCGCGAATTGCGCAAAGACGGGATCATGGGTCGGTATTTTGGCAAGCTGGACAAGAAGCGGATGCAGGATTTCGCCCGTGACAAGCTGTCGGAACTTGGGTTGATGACGATCCAGAACATCAATCAGGCGGTTGAGACCTTGTCCGGCGGCCAGCGTCAGGGTGTGGCCGTGGCCCGGGCTGCCGCATTTGGGTCAAAGGTCATTATCCTTGACGAACCAACGGCCGCGCTGGGGGTCAAGGAATCCCGTCGCGTGTTGGAACTGATCCTTGATGTGCGCTCTCGCGGGATCCCGATCATCCTGATCAGCCACAATATGCCCCATGTCTTCGAGGTCGCCGACCGGATCCATGTACATCGGCTTGGCAAAAGGCTTTGTGTGATTGACCCAAAGGATTTCACGATGTCAGATGCCGTGGCTTTCATGACCGGCGCCAAGGAACCGCCCGTACTGGCCCATTGATTTGCGAATTGTCGGCATTTTTTACGGTACGGCGCAGAGCAGGCTATCGAGATGATCAAGGAACAGTCACGCGGCGTGCAAATGGCTGAGGTTTGCCGCAAGCTTGCCCTTGGGCGCAAAAACTACCGCGTCGTCGGATCACCTGACGGTGGCCGCGCCGGTGCTGCGGCATACGCCCTGATTGAGACCGCCGAACTGAACGGCGTTGATCCGTATACCTGGCGCGCCGATACCATGGCCCGCATTCCTGATGACAAGATCACGGGCGTGAACGACTTCCTGCCCTGGGTAAGCGGAAAGGTCATCCAGTGACTGCTGAACGTCCCGCACTTGGCCTGCGGCAGGCGTCTTTGTCTTTGACTGAATACGACCCCAGATGGGCTGCCTTGTTTGCGAAAGAGGCCGCATTGATCGCCCAAGCTCTGCCAGATGTGCCATTTGATATCGACCATATCGGCAGCACCTCAGTACCCGGTCTGGCGGCAAAACCTATTTTGGACATTGCCATGCGCTCAACCCAGGGAGAGCAGATTGCGACCGCCCTTACGAAGATGGGTTACATCGACAGAGGCATTCGAAGCGGGCGGCTGTTTATCCGGCTGAGCGATGGCAACATCAGAACCCACAATCTGCATCTGTACCATCCCGACGATGCAGACTGCCGCGACCAAATCGCCTTCCGTGACGCGCTACGAGGCGACCCAAAACTCCGGGATCAGTACGCATACCTGAAACAGACACTCGTTGAAGAGCTCGGCGACCAAGGCCGGGGGCTGTATGCAGGGCGAAAGACCGCGTTCGTAAGAGCCGTCATCGACGCCCAGAAGAACTAAGGGCGGTCAGACCCGACGCTTACGTTGCTCCACACGCCATATTCGAAGTTCGGCGGGCAGTCTCAGGCCGGACAGCCATTTGAAAAACTGTATTGAAGCTGCCAAATTTCAATCAATCAATGTGAATATGCGACCAGCCTGGTCCAATTGATGGGTCTGTCGCGCGCGCCGCCGTTCCGTCGCGATCTTGTCCATATCCTCGGGAAGTATTGCTGCCAGAAACGCAAAATCAACGTTCGGCACGGGATAGGTATGCCCGTCATATCGTTCATCAAACGCTGTGTCGGGCACGCGGTAATTCGTACGTCCGGGCGAAAACAACGTCCCCATGTTTTCGTCGGATTCAAGAAACTGCATTGATTTGACCCCGCGGTAATAGTTGCCGCAGGCGTCAATATAGGTGTCCGACAACATGACACGATGGACACGGTCGGCCAATTGGCATGGGATTGGGCGACCGCTTTCTTCAGCCCGCGAGATGACACGATCAATAAGGGACTGTGCCCGGGGCCGGCCACCCGGCCGATCATCGCGAATTTGCGACAGAATGCATTCGTCGTCGCGACCATCAAGTTCCCTTCGGTCGAACTCTGCCCGGTCATAGACATGATAGGTTTTCAACGATTGCGACGGATGGGTCGGATACAAATTGTCATCCTGAGAGCATTGGAATGGCCTGATCGTCAACGCCTCTAACGGCAACCCAATGGGGTAGTGGTTGCGAAAGTCGCGCAGGGCGGTGGTATCAATGTCCTGTGGCACGTTGCGGTCCTATTTGTCCCAACCCGCACCGTATCTGGCGATGTTGCGCTTTCGGTTTGTCGCGTCGATCCGCGGCATTTCAATGTTGAACAGGGCACGTGCCGGGTGCTGGTCGGCATCACATCGGAAATTGGGGCTATCAGAAAGCCCCTCTTGGCCCAAAATCAAGAAACTATAAGCAAAGGAACTAAAGGGCGTGTCATCCCAATACCCACAGCGGCGCGCCATATCCAGCAGCGCAGTTTCAACGGTCGGCACTAATGGCTGGCGCAGAAATTCTGCCTCTTGCTTTGCAAGTTGTCTGACGCATAGCCTGCGCTGAAACGTCTCGAAGGCAGCTACGAATTCCGGCGTCAGCTCTGGAAAATTGGTGTAGCTTTCTGTCGCTTCTGCCACATCCGTCAAGGCGCATGAATGTACAACCCAATCAGCCGATGCGATATCGGAAGGCGGCGCCTGTTGAAGGTCAACGGGCACGACCAATTCCTGATGCAACGCATCGGGAACGCGGGGCGTGAGTATCTGCGCAGTCAGCGCCTCTGCGGTGCGATCAAACCGGAATACGGTTTCCTGATAACCGCGGGCAATGATGTGATCACCTGGCGTCATCAGATGGGCAGCCAGACCGGGGTCTGCGTGCATCAGGAAGAAGGTCATGATCATTGGAATGGCAAGTTGATATGACCCTAATTTCCCAGTTGCCGGGTGAAAATAATACTGGCGGGTTCCCAGCCGGTCGGCAAACGCGCGCGCATCCATATGCGTGTTGACAAGCAGCGCATGACCGTCAAACACCAGCTGCCTGATGCTGTCAGCATCATCTTGATCCACGGGGACTGACACCGTGGTATCAACGTCACCAACTTTTGCATGATCACCAAAGCGGGCAAGGGTCGTGATGCTTTGCTGCCCCGCATCATCCATCATGCTGAGATCTGCAACAACAAACACTTGCTGGGTGGGCCGATCAGTCATTTCGGCCCGCTTTGAGATCACATTCGCCATCGCCCAAGACAGAAAAACCGGGCACGCCCATGGCGCCAAGGGGAATAGATGGGCGTATCTTACCGATGAATACATTCGGCGACCCCGCCGACGCAGCCCCACCACAGTCGATCGGGTCACCAATGCGGCCAGCCTGCTTGCCATTGATAAGAACAGTTGCGCTGCCTGACGCCAATGCGCGGGGATGTGGGGGGGCTGGACAGGTTGCACAGGCATGGGGCGCGTACGCGTCGCCCTGGCGGACCGCAGGGATCCCATTCACAAAAACATCTTGTGACCCGGCTGTGGCTGGTGTCGGTGGGAAATGGCACCCATGCCCGGTGCCAATATCGCCTACGCGGGTTGCAGGCTTACCAGTCATTTCAAACCTTTCTCAACAGACCACATCATGGCATCGAGCTCGCGCTGCGACCAGGCGCAAAAATCGGAAGATTATCGCCCAGATAGCGTCGCCCCCAACCGCCGCGCGCATCACGTTTCGTATGCATACTGTTCCAGGCAGAGCGGTCCGTCGGATTTTCGCCGGTTTCTTGCCGAACATCTATCGGCCCGCCCGTCACCTCGGCATAGTCAAGCGACACAAAGCAGGTCAGGTCGGACCCAAGTTTGTCGGACGCAAACGCCACTTCTCCGATACCGTTGGCCATCGCAATGCGCCGGTTTCCACGTAGCTGCGCCAAGGCCGACCCGACCCGGCGATGGGTCGCCAACATCAAGGGCGCCGTCGTGCTATCAAGCAAGAACGCCTCGGCATTTGGAAATCCGTCTCCGGTCATCCGAAAGGCAAAGGACATCTCATCATCATCCCGGTCAATTGTCAGGTGCAACGAGCACGTGACATCCAGACCCGGTACCACATGCTCCCACACCGCTTCTCGGGCCGTTTCTGAATCGCCCAGCGGCATTGCAAAATTCTGACCCGTATAGGAAAGCATCAATTGCGCGGATTGATCGCCATCTTCGATATAGGGGTCCACTTGTCCACTAAGATTTGCTGTAGGCTTGGTGCCCGGCTGACTGTAATCCTGATGCAGAATACCGGTCAGTCCGCTGCTGGGATCTGAATCGATCTTTTCAAGGACCACAGCGGGATTGTTCAGCCCGATGCGGACAATTGCATAAATCCTGGCAGTATCACCAGAATCGTGACTGAAGCCGCGGTCATCACCATGATACCCAAGACCTGAGATCCCGAAATTTGCCTGCGGGTGAAAAGAGCGCACGAAAAGACGAATAAAGCTCATGGTTCAAGCCGATCTACGCGGGCGTCGCACACCTGAACGGCGGCGAATTCGATGCATCCATAGCGCTCTGCTAAAAAACCCATATTCAACTCGGCGCGGGCTGCCCGGCTTTGTGAGGTCGTCCACTCTCCGGCGTCGATATGATGGGTAAGGACCGTGTCATAGGCCTCTGTTTCGCCGGTGACCGGATGGACGCCAGTGCCCGAACCGACGCCAATGCGGTCCGTTTTGATATTATGCGGATTGACGTCTGCGTTCCGGGTCCGAAATCGGTAGGTATAGGAAGCACCGGCCGGATATTGAAACGTCACGATTGTCTTTTGTGATCTGACATCAGCACCCAGCACGATCTGGTCAGGACCTGTCGGGGTGACACGGTCTTGGGCAATGTTGGGTCGATCTTCGGGCACCACAAACGCATCTGCTGGAACTTCTTGCGGCAAAATAAGAACAACCCCGCCGTCCACAGCGATTTTTCCCCCAAGGTAAAGGGTCAGGTCCACGTTCATCTGTGCAGTTCCTTTTTCAGTGTTTGCAAAGCCCATAACTGTCACCCCGACAATCACGAGGACGGCAAACGCCGAAATGATTGTGCGCCGCAACATGTCTAATTCAACTCAATCCGACCGGATTCCATCGTGATCCTGTCTGACTGACTGACATTTAATGTCTTGCCATTAAAGGTAATTGTTCCATCTGATTTCATTGTCAGCACGGCAGCGCCACACCGTATCTTGATCTCTTCATGGGCATCAATGACTTTGCGGCGACCAACAACTTCTTTCGAATTTCCGCCAACAGACACCTTCAGGTTCGTTGAAACATTGGAGGTTTTTGATTGGCCGACACGTTCCATCGCCGCACCTTCGACATCAAGCGAGTAGGCTGAATCAGCATCAAGCCGGATCGTCCCTAGGGCAGAGATCGAAAAATTGCCCTTGCCAGCGGCAATCGACTCAGAATTCAGGGCGTATGCTGCGGGGCGCAAACCATAGGGGTCCTTGCGCTCGTCCCCATTAATGGCGCTGCCACCGGAACCGGTTCCAACATTGATGGCATAATTCGCGCCGATATTGGCCACCCAGGATTTTTCGGTTTCGGCGAGTTGGTGGCCACCGATGGAAATGATGCAGTTATCGTCAATACGGGTGGTCGCATGCTGATCGACCTTGGTGGTCATGTCGCGGCTGGCGCGCAAGAACAGCTCTTCACGCCCATTCTGATCTTCAAAACTAAGCTCATTGAAAGCCGTCAGATCACCACCCTGATGCGTATCGCTTCGGAACACGCTTTTCGTCTTATGCTCGGGCAGCGGGTAAGGTGTCTCGTTCTTTCCATTATAAACGCAGCCTGTCACCAGCGGCTTATCTGGGTCGCCCTCCAGGAATTCGACAACAACTTCCATGCCGATGCGCGGGATCACCATGCCGCCCCATCCTTTGGACGCCCAGTTTTGCGATACGCGGCAGCGCATTGAATAGGCTTTTTCAAGGTCCCAGTGGAAATGCACCAGAATGCGGCCGTATTCATCGCAGTCGATCTCGCCTGCGCCGACCACAACGGCGGTTTGCGGGCCGTGAACCACGGGGACCTGCGTTTTGCGTTCTGGCGCAAGCGGAGCAGTCACCGGCATCAGGACGTATGCGCCGGAATAGGCATGGCCGTCGCTTGTCGTATCACCCGATCCGTAGGCATCGGACAGATAAGAGTGACTGGCCGACAGACAAAGGTAGTCAGCCCCCTTTACCCCGTTCACCTGATCACCGGTCAGTGTGAGCTTCATTCCCGCCCCAAGCGACGTACAATCACCCACGGCGCGATGGCGGGCATCCTGACCCCGCTCTTGCAGGATGCGCAAACCAACTACATCCTTGCCAAGGCCTTGTTCGTGGTAATCACCCGGATAGTCATAGCTCTCGGTCTGCCCCTGCGCATAAGCGGCATCACCGGCGCGCTCGACCTCCATCGCGGCGGTCGGTTTCTTAAAGTTGTAGTCCGTCAGCCGGATCGCACCCGTCGTCATGCGCCGTTCCGGGTGCCATTCCCAAAAGTGCTCTTTATTGGCTTGGCGGGCACCTTCGACAGGTTTGTATTCGCGTGAACCACCTGGAATGATCGGATGCGCATCAACGGTATCGGTCAGAACCAGCGTGTGTGATCCAACTTTATGGGCAAAATGGTAGTTGATGCCGAACCGCTCCATCAGACGGGTCGCAAAGGCCAGGTCGCTTTCGCGGTATTGGACGGTGTATTCAAGTTCGGGACAGGATCCCGACAGGGCCACGTCTAACGCCGGATCACCCAAACCACCGTATGGCGCCAGCAGTTCTTCGAGAATCTGCACGACGGTCTTGTTGTGAAAAATGCGCTGATTGCGGCGCTGGCCGGCCACCCAAAGCCATGGTCGCAAGGTCAGCGTATATTTGTTGCCATTCTCGCCGACGCCTGCCCACTTGGCTTCGGTCACCAGCCCGTCATAAATCCGCGTCCCGTTATTCTGACTTTCGATTTCGACAGACGCGTGTGTCCCGATCAGACCGTCAAAGTCGATGTTGGGTTCGGTCGACAGCGCCTCGACACGGTATTCGAACAGATCATTCATGTGATCCACGCCGTCAAAGCGCAGCAGGACAAGCGTATCCTTGCCAAGAACCGTGGTCAGCTTTCCGAGGCGCTTATCCTGCGTAAAAATCGCGTTCATTTCTGCGGTCCTTGTGAAGTTGAAGGCTTCTATTCAACATCACGACACTAACCATTCCAAGAGCTAGATCAATCACTGGTTGAGGTTTGAAGACTGTAACCCGTCTCGGCGTTTGAGACAGGCAGCATTGTATTGCTAAAGGAGTGTCCTTTGCTCATGGCAATCTTTGAAACGATACGAGGTGAGGACGAAGATTGGGCCGAATGGATCGCTGACAGACCTATTCACGAGATCAAGCGTCAGAGGCGACGGAAGTTTTCTGCTGGTGAGAGGATCCGGATTGTTTTGCACGGGCCAGGTGGCGAGAATTCGACGTCTAAGCTTTGTGGCCGTGAGGGGATTGCGGAAAGCCCGTATGATAACTGGTCGAAGGATTTTATGGAGGCCGGGAAGAACCGTTTGGCTGGTGACACAGCGCGGACCGGATACTTACCAAGCTGGGCATCCCGCCCACCACATTCCATCGCTGGTATGATCCAGATCTACAGCGTGTTGAGGCGGGTCCACAGGATCAGTCTCCTAAGCCAAAGCATGTCTGGAACCCTGTACCAGACCAAGTTAAGCGCAAGGTCGTCGACTTCCCCTTGCAAGAGGCGGAACCGTCAGTGCGAGAACCGGCCGTGACGTTTACAGACCAAGAACGATACTTTGCGTCAGTGTTCACAGTATATCGTACGCTCAGTGCTCATGATCTGATCACCAGCTAGGCCTTCAACGTCCTCCAGGCGGCGAACGGTTTCAAAGACAAACGACTGGCATCAATCAGCCTTGGCAAACGGATTTTACCTATATCAAGGTCTCGGCGCCGGTCTGGACCGATTCCACCGTCGCCCCCGTCTCAATATCGGGTTCGGCGGTGAGTTCGAGCGCCGCGATCCGGGCAAGATCGCTTCGGTAAACAATGATGAAACCGTTCTTGCACCCGCGCGCCCCGGTTTCGAGGAGTACGCCTTCCCTCAGAAAGCCTCCGATTGTTCGCTTGATGGTGGTCTCCCTCAGCTCGATGTGCCGCTGGATCATTCCCTTAGAACACTGGATGCCAGAACCGTCATCGCTTTCCGTGGCGGCTAAGAACATGGAGATCTGCGTAGGCCTCGCGCTTCCGAACTCGCGTTCCGCGCTTATGTTCGCGACCCGCCAGCTCATCGGAAGGCCCCAAGCTGCGCAAGGACGTGCAAATTTTGTAGGCTTTGTAGCAGAACTCCGCTGTTTCAGCAGAATTCGGCCCGAAAGCTCGCGGGACTTTCTGGACGCGTCTGCACAAAGCCCTGTAAATAAGCCATATTTTTCAGTGCCAGCGAAACCAGAAGCACGCGCAAAAAGAACAAAGCCTGATTCTCGTGACCCGAAAAAATCGCGTGTTTTCAGATCGATATCTGATTCGAAAAAACGCGAAGAACCAATAGTCTGCGCAAGAAACCAATAGCGCGCGCAAAACTTTTTCAAACTTTTTTGACCCATCTGATCAGATGGGAAACGCGAAAAAGCCCGCGTCAGAAACGCGGGCTCTAATGGCACCAAAGTGTTTTCTTGGTCTACCCTGTCAGAGCTTCCACAAAAGGGTGATCTTTTCGGTATATCGTTTCGAATCTGGAATGGGTGAATGGTGTAGCCGCGGAGTTCGTTTGTGTCTTGGATACCCAGGCATCAATGAAGTGATCTACATGCAGTGTGCCTGTGTTTCGGACCCGCGCCATGCCGATGGCGCCAATGGTCAGCTTGATAATCAGTCCCCATCGAAAGGCACCAGCGGCGACGAGGCGATGATAGAAGTCTTCGGTCGAAATCTTGTCATCTAGCTCAAGTCTGGAGGTTAACGCGTAGCTGCTGACGATCTCATGGACCGTATCAAAATCGTCAGGCAGTGAGATGTCGTTGAACTTAATACGGTTAATCAACCGATACAGCTGGGGCTCCTCCCGCAGATACCCATCGAGCTCTGGAACACCTGAGAAGATAAGGATAAGCGGCCAATCGTGCGACTTCATGAGGGTTTTGAAAGAGTCGAGAATGGCGAGACGGTCAGTGTCATTCTTTTTGCGGAAGATGTGCTGGGCCTCGTCATAGTGAATACCCACCACACCGGCGAGCTTTGCCTCTGTCACAACCCGCTCCCAGATCTCCACCTGCGTGAGGCGCGCCTTACCGTCTAGTGGAAAGCCGATGGCCCACATGGAGTTTCGGCCCAAATCTTTCCAGCCCTGCGTTCCTGTGAGAATGCATTCGGCAAACCGGGCGGGCTGTCCCGTCGGTAGCGGGATATTACTGGCGTTGAACCGCTTCAAAAGCTCCTCGATCTCCTTGGTCTTCCCACTGCCGGATTGCCCAGTTACTAGGATACTTTCGGTCTCAAATCGTGACCCGCTTTCGAGGCAGCCAAGGTGATGGCTGAAAACACGGGCGAACTCGTTCTTGAGGCGCTCAGCTCTTTCAAGCGGAAAAACGCGGTCGACGGTGCCTGACGCTGTGTCGCGGATAGCGGGGATGACGAATTCATTCATAGTTTGCTCTTTTTTATAGGTTTGAATTTGTGGGGCGCTCCTTTGGACCTTTCAGCTGACGTTGCCTTCGCTTGGCTTGTGTCGATAGGGCTTGCTGAAGGCAGCTCTTTTGGCCCCAGGGCAGTGGGATCGATTTCTTGCGCGATGTGAGTTTCCACAGTCTGGGCTGATCCCTGAGGGTCACGATGCATGATGTTTCCAGGGGCCGTAGACGGACCTGTACGAGACATTGGAATATACTCGACATTCGCGATCTGATCAGCTTGCCTTCGAAGCTCATCAATCTTTGTGTATGACGAAGGCAGGTTTGAGTCAGGAAAAAAGCCAGATTCTCTGACGCGGCGTGCGCGTGCCTTTCGCAGATGTTCATCATGCAAGGCACGCTTCTCAGGATTGTCCTCAATAGCGGAGCGCATATCAGCAATTGCTTCTTCAAGCGTCAGGTCGGCGAAGGTGGTCATCCTCAGATCTGCAGTGATCACGTCGGCGTTTTCTTGGTTTTGAATGCTTACAGACCGGAGATCATCCGGGTTTAACAATACGGTGACCTCTTTCGGCGCACCTGCTGCAAATTTTTGCAGCGCCGTCGAGTTGTAGGGAATATTGAAGATCTTCACGCCTTCCGATGTCGTCGTGGCGGTCGTCTTCTCGCCCAGATGAAGACGGAGCATCTCAGCTTCAGGGGCTTCAATACCTCCATAAGCTTCAATCATTTCATCAAGTTTCTGCCGCGGCGTAGCCCCGTACATACCAGTACCTCGATGAGGGCTGTGAGGATATTCATCAATCCAAAAGCGTGTAATGGTGCCCATAAGTGTAAAACTTCAGACTTGATCTGACGGACATCTCAGCTTGCGACGCTGAGAACGGGTTGCGCACTGTCCGATTGGTCGTGCGTTTTGATCGTCTTCTCGACAGCGATGTGTAGCGTTTCGCGGAAGGTCTGCATAGGTGTTTTGCCATAGCAGTGACGTCCCGAATGTGGCCGCTGTTCGTTGTACTTTGCCAGCCACGCATCCAGATCGGCCTGCAACTCTTCGACTGACCGATACAGTTTCTTGCGGAATGCGATGTCGTAGAACTCATCCTTGATGGTGCGATGGAACCGCTCGCAGATGCCGTTTGTTTGCGGAGAATTGGCCTTGGTTCGGGTGTGGTCCACGTCCTCGACGGCCAGATAAAGCTGGTAGGCGTGGTTCTCGACCTTGCCACAGTATTCCGTGCCCCGGTCTGTCAGGACGCGCAGCAGGCTGATCTCATGCTCTGCAAAGAACGGGATCACGCGGTCGTTCAGCAAGTCGGCCGCGGTGATTGCCGTCTTTTCAGTGTAGAGCTTGCAGATCGCCACGCGGGCATAGGTATCGACAAAGGTCTGTTGATAAATGCGTCCGACGCCCTTCATTGTGCCCACATAATAGGTGTCCTGGCTGCCCAGATAGCCAGGGTGGTGGCTCTCGATCTCGCCATGGGCTTCTTTCTTGGCCTTGGCTTTTTCCAGCGCGGCCAACTGATCCTCGGTGAGCAAGATACCCTCTTGGGCGGCACGGGCCTCCAGGGCCTTGAGGCGCTTTTTCATGGTTTCCAGATCATTACGCAGCCAGATCGACCGGACGCCCGACGATGACACCATGATGCCTTTCTGCTGCAGCTCCCACGACGCCCGTTTCTGACCCAGAGCCGGGTTGTCGATGGCCAGTTCGATGACCGCCTTCTCGACATGTTCTGGCACGCGGTTTTTCATCACCGGCTTGCGGCGGCTGAGATCCATCAGGGCTTCTTCGCCACCCTGATCGTAAAGTTCTCTGAACCGGTAAAAGCTGTCCCGCGAATAACCCATCACTTTGCAGGCCTGCGACACGCTTCCGAGCTGTTTGGCCAGTTCCAACAGCCCCAGCTTCGGCTTGATGATCTTCTCTTGAATACTTGTCATTGATCGACACTCCTTGATTGCGCTCCAGAAGAGCAGAAATGTCAGATCAAGTCGTGTGTTTTACAAGTAAGGTCGGTCAGTCGACTCTAATGCCGCAACCCCCGCTCCGCATGCGCCTCCTGGCTGTCTAGCTGTCCCTCAACCTCTCGGCGGCTGCTTTCGCTAAGGTCAAGCTCTGCTGCAAGCTCGCGTCCAGCGTCTTGTAGCTCGCCTCTTCGTTCAGCAATCCGCTCAAGGCCTTCATGGATGCGGCTTGTGAACGAATGAGCAAGGTCACGCAGTCCTTTAAGCCAGACAGCTCCCTCTCGATCCTGCCGGTCGAGCGTGTCTCCAAGGCGGTCAAGTCTTTCGCGGAGGCCTCGAAGGCCGTCACCAACCGCTCGACGCAGGCGAGCAAGTCGCGTTCCAAGGCTGTCAGTTGGGTCATCTAATCCTCCTCGATCCGAATGCAGGTCACGTGTCTCTCGCCCATCGTGCAGGTGCGCAGCCGTGTCTTCGATGGGTCCAGGATCAACCAGGTCCCCTCGGGCCGTTCGATCCGTGTCAGGCCCAGTTCCGTCAGCTCCGAGCGCGCCAGATGCACCGTCCAGAAAAAGCTCGCGACCATCATCAAGGCGATCCCCGTCAGCACCATCGCCGCGATCAGCCAAGGCGAGATCGTCAGCCAAAGGCGGACCGATCTCAGCCGCGTCTCGAACATGCTCGCTGTCTCGGTCTGAAAGCGGCGCGTATCGCTCGCGATGGTATGCTGCGCGGCGCCCACAATGTTCTTCAAATCGATCCTGAAGCTCTTGAGCTGGGACGAGATCAAGGCGACGTGTTCCGCCCGGATCGTGTCGAGCTCCGCGTTCAGTTTCTCGCTCAGCCGGGTCGGCTTGCCAGTCTTCATGGAAAATCTCTCCTTTCAGTCGCCAGCGTTCGCCGGTCACTGGATCGCGGGCGGTGATGTAGGCCTTGCCGGTGCGCGGCAGGTCGAAGCCTGCGTCGGTGAGCGCCTCCGCCATGGACGCGCGATCCTTGATCAGGCCCATATCGATCTGGTCCTGTATCCAGGCGTGCAGCTCGTCTCGGCCTTGGGCGCGGGTCGGGGCTTCGACGGTGTCGCGCACCTCCTGAGCGCGCTCCACATCCATCGGATCGGCCCAGCCATGACGCTGGTTCATCATGTCCCGCAGGCTGTCATAGGCGTCCTGGTATCCGGGCGGCGCGATGTTCAGGCTCTTGCCTGTCGTCAGCTCCAGGCGCGGGATGCAGAAGTGAAGCTCGACCCGGCCTTCGTGGCGATGGCGGGCCCAGAGCACCTCATATTGCTCAGGGTCCAGCCCCGCGAAGGCCAGACGCTCGAACCCGTCCATGACCTCGGCCTGTTGGTCCTCGGTCGGGTCGTCGCTGTCGGCAAAGCTGATCACGCCCGCGCGGTAGGTCCATTGGTGGCGGCTGGCGTCGATCAGGGCTTCGGTGCGCTCGGGGTTGCCGCGCAGGACCTCAGGCAGAGGGTCGCGTGTGACGGTCTTGGCCTGGCCGTCAGCGTCGCGGATCAGGTCACGATTGCCGTCATAGGCCAGCACGCGTTCGGCCACGAGGTACCCGACCGGCCCCGCGCCCGCGCCTTTGCCATTGGGGAAGAACTTGATCAGCACCGCCGCGCCTCATCAAGGAGCGCGGCGAGCTGGCGTTCGATCACCACAAGGCGGCGGGCGACTGTCAGCGCGTCGAGGTCGGTGCGTCCGACCTTCATGGCGTGGTTCAGCCAGCGGGCGATCTGGTTGAGGTTGCCGCCGATGCGCCCGACCGCCAACACAAGCGCCGGATCGACGCGGGGGACGGGCTTGCGGCGGCGGGCTTCGGTGAGGCCAAGCGCCTCGCGTAGCAATGTCGAGGCAGGCAGGCCAGCGGCCTCGGCCTTCGCGCGCAGATCGGCCTTCTCGGACGCGGTACAGCGGAAGACGAAGGTCTCGGTCAGCGGCTTTTTGGCGGGGGCTTTGCCCGCGCCGGTGGGGTTCGAATGGGAGGCTTGCCGCCCCTCGCAAGGTCCCGTGTCATCGGCGCAGCCGTATGACATGGGTCGCCTTGCTGTTTGCTCTTCGGTCGGATCATTGGTGCTCATGATCTGAGGCCCGCCGCCTGGATTTGCGCCTGCGTCACAAGCTCTGCAGCCAAGAGCGCGTCGACTTGGCCAGGTGTGATGTGGCGGCAAAGAGGATGCTTGTCAGTCACCCAATTCGCCAAGCCTGCCAGCATCTCGGCCTCCTTCGCCTTCGAGGCTTCTCGGCTTTTGGCGATGTCCTCGACGAAGGTCCCCCATCGCCCGGACTTGAACCAGTTGTCAGAGAAACAGACCTTTGACCGGGTGAAGCCAGCGCTCTGCGTCGCGTAGGCCTTCACGGCTTCGGTCAGGTCTTTGGTGCTGACGCCTTCGTCCAGCGCCGCCCTGATACGCCCAAGACACTCAGCCTTCCCGCGCATACGGTCGGGTGGATAGGCAGACAATACCTTTTTGGCTTCTTCATCCGCCGCCACCACGCGCTCGCGCGTAGGAGGTTTATGGGTGGTTTTAGGATGGTTTGGGGGCCGTGGTGGCCCCGGTACCCCGGCCACTGTGGCCCCCGTTCCGGGTCCAGTCCGGACGGGGTCCACTGTGGCCCCCGTCTCGATCTCGGGCTCAGCGGTGAGTTCGAGCGCCTCGATCCGGGTCAGATCGATCCGGTAAACGACCGTGAATCCGTTCTTGCACCCCCGCGCGCCGGTCTCGACCAGGATGCCTTCCTTCAGGAAGTCCCGGATCGTCCGCTTGACTGTCGTCTCCCCCAGCTCCGTGTGCCGCTGGATCGTCCCCTTCGAACACCAGATGCCCGAGCCATCATCAGACGCCTTGTCGGCTAGAAACATGATGATCTGCTTGCGCGTCGCACTCCCGAACTTCCGCTCTGCACACGCATTCGCCACACGCCAGCTCATCGGATCGCCTCAAAAGCCGCACAGACGTGCGAAATTTGTACAGGTTTTGTACGAGATTTCGCTCGTTTTCGGAGAATTCGGCGGAAAACGAAACGGGCGTTTCTGCACGCTTCCGCACAACGCCTTGCAAATAAGCCATATTTTTCAGGTGGTTTTGGCGACCCCGGCAGGATTCGAACCTGCAACCTGCCCCTTAGGAGGGGGCTGCTCTATCCAGTTGAGCCACGGGGCCTGTCGCCGTTTTATGGGGTATTCCGGACCCGGGCTTCAAGACCCAATAGGCATTAGCCCGAACACCCGATCAGTATTGCTTTCGGTGACAGACAAGCATGCCAATGTTGCAGGTTGACGAATACCCGTTGCATGCGGCTCAGCCGGAGGCACGCACACCAGCCAACGCGGCGAAATCGCTAAAATCCAAGTGTGATTTTGCGCGTCACCAACAGGCTGCCGGTGAGTTGATCCTCGGATTGGGTGATCGGGCTGTCGGCTGCAGCGTCGCGTAGCTGGTCGTACCGGATTTTGCCCGTCACGCCCCAGGTATCGTTGAAATCATAGGTGGCTTCGGCTTCGATACCCTGGCTCAGGATACCGCCGCCAGCCTCGAACGCGTCCAGACCGCTTGCACCGCTTTCGGCATCAGTCACGCCAAAATAGGTCTGCGCGTAGTCATCACTGCCCCACAACACGCGTGGTCCCGCGCTCAGGGTGATTTGCGAGGTCGGGCGGTAGATGACGTCGCCACCCAGTTCGCCCACAAGGGATTCGTGCCCGATCACGCCGTAGCGCAGATTGGCAAACATCTCAAAACCGGGCTGGGTAAAACGAAGACCACCGCCAAGCTCCAACGACGGGTCGATATCTTCCAGACCGGACAATTCGCTATAGTCATCCGCGCTGCGTTCTTTCACGAAACGCAATGATCCGCCAAAACCAAGGCCCGTGCGCTCCCCGCCGACGCTCAGATCACCGAATTGCAAACGCTCCAACTTGAAACTGCCGGCGACGCCCAACGCGTTATCTTCGGCGCCGAAATATTCCGGCGATGATTTCGGGCCAACCCCAAGCCGGAATGTCACGCCATCACCACCCTCTTGCGCGGCAAGCGGTGCAGGGGCGGCAAGGGCCAGCATCAGGCAGAGTTTTCGGACCATTCCAGATGGCTCCACATTGTTCTGAACCCAACCTACCCCATCCCCGCTTATCCACAAGCCCCTTGGCGGCAGGTCGCTTTAACGTTACCTGCACCCAAAACGCAGGAAAGGGCCGGAATGCTTTCTTATCAGCATGGATTTCACGCCGGCAATCTGGCCGATGTACACAAGCACAGCCTGCTGGCATGGGCGCTTAACTACATGGTGCAGAAAGATAAACCGCTGAGCTATATCGAGACCCACGCAGGCCGCGGGCTGTACGACTTGCAAGATACGCAGGCCCAAAAGACCGGCGAGGCCGCCACTGGCATTGATATTGCCGCCGATTGGTTTTCGGGCGATCACCCCTATCGGGCTGTGCTGACGCGCGTGCGCGATGCAAACGGGCCCAGCGCCTACCCCGGATCGCCGGTTGTCGCCGCCGAGATCCTGCGCCCGATGGACAACATCCATCTGTCGGAGCTGCACCCGAAGGAATATGCCGCCCTGCAGGACAATATGCGGCCATATGGCGGTGTCATCCGGCAGCGCGACGGGTGGGAAATGGCCATGTCAACCTGTCCGCCAGACCCCCGCCGGGGATTGATGCTGATTGATCCATCATTTGAGGTAAAGGCCGATTACGAAACCATCCCCAAGACCATCGCCAAGCTGCACCGGAAATGGCCCGTGGGGGTGATCATGCTGTGGTATCCGATCCTTACCGACGGGCCGCATCGCCAGATGACCAGCGCGTTGCGCGCCCTTCTTGCGGACGGTTTCAAACACGAGGTCACATTTCCCCCTGCCCGCCCGGGACATCGCATGATTGGGTCCGGTCTGTTTGTCCTCAATCCGCCCTATGGTCTGACAGAAGAGGCCGCATCTGTTGCCCGGCTCTTTCAAGATCGGATCAAGACGCCTATGTAGGCTTTCATGTTTGGAGATCTTCTAAAGCGGCTGACCGCACATGAACCTGTTACGCTGCCCGACGCGGATGCTCGGCTGGCCCTTGGTGCCCTTCTTGTTCGGATTGCCCGGACCGATGGTGACTACGCAAAAGTCGAGATAGAGCGCATCGACCGTGCCCTGATGTTGCGCTATGATCTGACGTCATCCGAGGCCGCATCATTGCGTGCCGAATGCGAGGCGCTGGAGGATGAGGCCCCCGACACCGTCCGCTTTACCCGTGCCATCAAGGACGCGGTTGAACATGCCGACAGGCTCGCCCTGGTCGAGGCGATGTGGTCGATTGTTATGGCAGATGGCAAACGCGATGATGAGGAAGACAGCCTGATGCGCATGGTCGTGTCCCTTTTGGGCGTCACCGATCAGGAAAGCCACACAGCCCGGTTGCGTGTCACCGAATGATTGCCAGCCTGCCGATGTATGCGCGCCCCGTAAACCGGGCCGCGCATGACCTGTTGTGGGAACTGATCCGCGACGGCCTGCGCCGGCATGGCATCGCCGCCCCCGACAGGCTTGATCACGACATCAACTATTTCAAAAGCTGGGGCCGCCCCGATCTGGTGCTGGGCCAGATCTGCAACCTGCCCTATCGGGCGGTGTTTCACGACAGTGTCACCCGTATCGGGGCTGCGGACCACAATCTGCCCGGCTGCCCGCCGGGGTATTACAACAGCGTGATTGTGATGCACCAGGACCGCGAACCAACTGGCGCAACACTGCTTCGTTTTGCGTGCAATGATCTGTTGTCGCAATCAGGCCATGTGGCGATGCGAGACTGGGCCGCTGAAAACGGGGTCACCCTGAAACCGCCGATCATCACGGGCAGCCATCACCAGAGTGTTGCAGCAATTGCAAATGGCACGGCCGATATCGCCAGTATTGATGCCAATACATGGATCATGGAATGTGCTGATGGTACCGCCGCAACGCAATGTCGGGAAATCGGCCGCAGCGCCCCCTCGCCCGGCATGACGTTCATCACCCGCAGCGGCGAAGATCCAGCCCCCTATTTCAAAGCAATTTCCGCCGCGATCCACGCCCTGCCGGGTGAGGCGCGCGTAACGCTCAACCTGCGCGGGATCGTCGCCTTGCCGGATGCTGCATATGGGGCGCCTGTGCCGGATGATATGCAAACTGCCCCAGCGTAACTTGGCCCGGTATAATGGGAGCGCATTGCAAAGGCCCCCGAAATAGGCCCTAATCCTCACCGGGATAAATGAACAAAGCTGCCAACACGTGACCGACCCTGCGCCTGTGATCGAAATCCGCGACCTGCATAAGTCTTACGGGGCTTTGGAGGTGTTGAAAGGCGTGGATATCGTGGCCCCTGCCGGCCATGTTGTCAGTCTGATTGGATCGTCAGGATCGGGCAAATCAACCCTGTTGCGCTGCGCCAATCTGTTGGAAGACAGCCAGCAGGGCGATGTGCTGTTCTGCGGCGAGCCGGTCAGCTGGAAAGGCGCGGGGCTAAACAGGCGCCCCGGTGATCATGCGCAAATGATCCGCATCCGCACCAACCTGTCGATGGTGTTTCAGCAGTTCAATCTCTGGGCGCATATGACGATTTTGCAAAACGTGATGGAGGCGCCAGTTACCGTGCTGAAACGCGACAGGGCAGAGGTTGAGGACAAGGCCCGCACCTATCTGGACAAGGTCGGGATCGGGGATAAATGCGGCGCGTATCCCGCGCAGCTGTCCGGCGGCCAGCAACAGCGCGCGGCCATTGCCCGCGCGCTATGCATGGAACCCAAGGCGCTGCTTTTCGACGAACCGACCAGCGCGCTGGACCCTGAACTGGAACAGGAAGTTGTCAGAGTGATCAAGGATTTGGCCGCCGAAGGCCGCACCATGATCATCGTGACCCATGATATGCGGCTGGCCGCAGATGTCAGCGATCATGTTGTCTTTCTACACCAGGGCAAAATCGCCGAAGAGGGCCCGCCTGACGCCGTTTTCGGACATCCGAAAACCGAACGACTGCGCGGATTTCTATCCGCCACACAATAATCATCAAACGGGAGAACGACCGATGAAAAACCTGATCCTTTCCACTGCAGCACTTGCGCTGCTGGGCTCCATGGCAATGGCTGACGGCCATGCCGTTGTGCGCCTTGGCACCGAAGGCGCCTACCCTCCGTATAACTTCATCAACGATGCGGGCGAAGTTGACGGGTTCGAGCGGCAGGTCGGCGACGAGATTTGCGCACGGGCCGAGCTGACCTGCGAGTGGGTGACAAATGAATGGGACAGCATCATTCCCAACCTTGTCTCGGGCAACTACGATGTGATCATCGCCGGCATGTCCATCACCGATGAGCGTGACGAGGTCATCGACTTTTCCGAAGCCTACACCCAGCCTGACCCATCGGCCTATCTGGCCGCGTCAACCGATGTCGATCTGGCCAATGGCGTGATTGCCGCGCAGACCGGCACAATTCAGGCTGCATTTGTGGCGGCCTCGGGTGCAACCCTTCTGGAATTTGCCACACCGGATGAAACCGTTGCTGCCGTCAAAGCCGGTGAGGTTGATGCGGTTCTGGCTGACAAATCCTTCCTTGCGCCCATCGCCGAAGCCGATGGCGAGGTCGTTTTGCTGGAACAGGAAGAACTGATCGGCGGCGGTGTTGGTCTGGGCGTGCGTGAAAGCGACGGCGAATTGCGCGAAAAGCTGAACGCTGCCATCGTGTCGATGAAAGAAGACGGATCGCTGAACGCCCTGATCGCCGAATGGGGCGTGGGCGCCCAGTTCTGAACGGGTCCATATCCGCAAATCAAAGGGTCGCCCACGGGGCGGCCCTTTTTCATGCCGCGCGATCAGAACCGATCCGGACGATAAGGGGCCAACAAGGCCTGATCTGCATTGCTCAGACGCCCGCCGATATCTTTTGAAATCAACTCGCCCATGATCGGTCCCAGCGTGATCCCGGAATGCATGACCGCCACGTATACGCCATCGGCAACGCTTCCGACGATTGGCAAATCATCGGCAGGGACAGGGCGTTCGGCGCGGATGATCTCAGCCCATGCCAGATCGTCCAACCCCGCGAAATGGGTTTGCAGCCGGGCCAAGGCCCCCTCTGCCGCCGCGACCGGGTCTTGCGCGAGGACCTCTGATTGATCGGCCTGATGCGCCACGGCGACCGGCAGCAGGAACTGGCCTGACGGTTCTTGCCTGATCTCGCCACCAGGGGTCGCCAGAATGTGCTGTAACAGATGCGCGTGCGGGGTCGTGCGCAGAATATAGGCAGGGCGCGGCACCAACGGCACGTGGCACTCGATACTTTCAGCGATGGCAGCCGTCCCGGTTCCGGCAGCGATCACAACATGATCCGCCTTGATCAGCCCTTGCGTGGTTTCAACCCCGACCGCCCGGCCAGCCTGCATCCTGATGCCGGTCACGCGAATATTCCTGATCAGCCTTGCGCCCATGTCCTGGGCGGCGGCCAGAAACTGCCCTGCAATCTCGGCCGACGATGCGGCCCCTTCGCGCGGAAAGAACAACGCCCGTCCGGGCCCATTGCGCAAGGCGGGCACAAGAGCCGCGATTTGGGCCGCGTCGTACAATTCCACGGGGTAGTTGAATGCCCGCAATCGCGCGTAAGTCTTATGCATCTGCGCATCAGGCAGATCCCAGCAAAGACAGCCCTGCCAATCCACGCTCAGCGGCAAATCCGACATCGCCCGACGCCATGCGGCAAGGCCTGCGACACGCAGGACATGATGATCTTCATTGATGAAAAAGCTGGCATTGATCCAGCCAAAGGCCGCGCTGGTCGCATCTGCCTGGCCCGCGCTGATCACGATGACGCGCTGCCCGGCCTTGCAAAGCTGAAATGCGGTTGCGGCACCGATGATGCCCGCCCCGACAACAATATGTGTTTGCACCATTTTTGACACCTCTGCCGAAATTCATTTGCGGTCTGACCGCTATACTTGGCCAATGCGTTGACACAGAACATGAATTGATGGACGGATAAACCGTGAGGCGCCACAAGACGATTGATGTTCAGTTTCTGCACAGACCCCAGCATACTTGAAGGCTACCAATGGCTAAGCTGCTACCTGACCACAGGCAAGCACATGTCGATGTATTGGGCGGTCGGCACCGTGCTGTTGTTGCTGGCGATCACCGCACCAACCGCTTTGGCGTTCGGGTTTGGCGGGGCCGCGGCCGCTCGCAGTCATATCCCGCCACTGCGGTGGTTCGGGAAAACCTATATCTCGATTGTGCGCGGGATTCCGGATATTGCGTTCTTTTTGTTTTTCGTCATCGCGCTTGATCAGGCCTTTGAATATCTGCGCCATCAGGTGAAATGCCCCGACTGGTCTGAACCGATCCGGCAAGGCAGCGACTTTGTCGTCTGTGCGGCGGCCAAATTGCCATTGGGCAACGCGCCGCAATGGGTGCATGAGGTTTACGGGTTTTCGCTGGCCATTCTGACATTTGCCATCGTCTTTGGGGCCTTTGCCGCCAACGTCCTGTTTGGCGCCATGCAGGCCGTGCCCAAAGGGCAGCTTGAAACGGCCGAGGCTTACGGCATGTCACGCCGGCAAACCTTCTGGCGCGTTCTGGTGCCGCAAATGTGGGTTTACGCCCTGCCCGGCCTGTCCAATCTGTGGATGGTCCTGATCAAGGCGACGCCCCTGCTGTTTCTGCTGGGGGTCGAAGATATCGTCTACTGGGCCCGCGAACTGGGCGGCGCGAAGCAGCCGCAATTCACCGACTATCCGCATCCAGACTGGCGTATGTGGTACTTTCTGGCGCTGCTGATTTTCTATCTGTGCTTCACCAAACTGTCCGAGGTGGTGCTGGCCAAAATCATGGCGCGCCTGACCCATGGTCAGGCGACCGCAGCGGGCGAAGCCCAGCGCAGGGCAGCCGCATGAGCTGCTGGGAGACAATCATAGACTACGGGCTGCGCAGTCAGGGCATCGGCGAACGCCTGTTGCCCCGCAGTGATTTCACCCTTTGCCAGCAATTCACCCTGATCGGGTCGGGAATGATCTGGAATATCTATTTTGGCATTTTCGCCCTGTGCAGCGGCTTCTTTCTTGCGACAGCCGTCGCCATGGGCAAGGCCGCCAGGCACCCTTTGATCCGCAAGCCTGCGGAGTGGTTCATCTTTATCTTCCGGGGTTCGCCGCTCTTTATCCAGTTCTTCTTTGCGTATTTCGTGTTTCTGAGCCTCAAGGGCGTCTATCCGGTTTTCGGCCCGCTTACCTCGGCCTGGGCTGGCGCGCTGCTGGTGTTGTTTCTGAATACGGCCGCCTATTCGGGTGAAATTTTCTACGGCGCGCTTCAATCCATTCCCAAGGGCGACACGGACGCCGCAGATGCCTATGGCCTGTCGGGCTGGCCGCGCTTTCGGCGGGTGATCTGGCCAACCATGCTGCGCCTTGCCTGGCCTGCCTACACGAATGAGGCGATTTTCCTGTTTCACGCGACAACGCTTGTGTTCTTTTCAGGCTTCCCCGCGCTGCAGCAGCGCGGCGATGCGCTATATTATGCCAATTACTTTGCGGATAAGACCTTTAACCCGTTCATCCCCTATCCGATCCTCGCGGGCTATTTCATCCTGCTGACGCTCTGCGTCATCTGGATTTTCGGGCGGGTCAACAACCGCTTGAACAGGCATCTGCCGCAGGATCGGCGCAAACGGCTGAAACTGCGCCCGCAAGTCATCCGCTAGCGCCTGCTTGCGGTGCTCCACGGATAGGAATAGCGTCAGCTACATTATTGGCTGCTTGGTGATCCATGAGAATCGGGATTTTGCAGACCGGACATGCGCCTGACGCACTGAAACCGGATCACGGGGATTTTGCGACCCTTTTCAAGGCACTGCTCGACGGGCATGGGTTTACATTCACGACGTTCAGCGTCGTTGATATGGAACTTCCAGAGGACCGCGCAGCCTGCGATGGCTGGCTGGTGACCGGGTCAAAACACGGCGCCTATGAGGATCACCCATTCATTCCCCCGCTGGAGGCGTTGATCCGCGACATCTATGACGCGGATATTCCGCTTGTGGGCGTCTGCTTTGGTCACCAGATCATCGCCCAAGCCCTGGGTGGCAAGGTTGAAAAGTTCAGCGATGGCTGGGCGGTTGGGCGCCAAACCTACGATTGGGCAGGCGAACAAGTGGCGCTGAATGCATGGCATCAGGATCAGGTCGTGGCCCTCCCCCCGGATGCCAAGGTGCTGGCCAGCAATGATTTTTGCCAAAACGCGGCCCTTGTGTATGGCCGTAGGGCCTTTACGGTTCAGCCACACCCGGAATTCGACAATCGTTACGTGGCCGGGCTGGCCCGGCATCGTGGCCCCGGCGTCGTCCCCGAACCATTGCTGCAGCAGGTCGCGGACAACCTCGACGCACCAATCGACAATGGCAGACTGGCAGACGACATTGCCCGGTTTTTCAAGGAAAGGCGCGTCGCATGAGCTGGATGACTGCAATCCCCGACGCGGCCAAGACCTATCTGGAAACCAAGCGGCTGGACGAAGTCGAATGCGTTATCGCCGATCTGCCTGGCATCGCCCGTGGCAAGGCCGTGCCAGCCATCAAATGGGACAAGCAGGCCCATTTTCATCTGCCCAATTCGATCTTCTTCCAGACCATTACCGGCGACTGGGGCGAGGCCGCAGGGCCGGATGGTTTTCTGGAACCGGATATGATCCTGAAACCCGATCTTGGGACCGCAACCGCAGCCCCCTGGGCCGGAGACGGGACATTGCAAATCATCCATGACGCCTTTGATCAAAAGGGCGCGCCGGTTCCCTTTGCCCCCCGCAATGTACTGCGCCGGGTGGTCGATCTATATGCGGCCGAAGGCTGGACCCCTGTGGTCGCCCCCGAGATGGAATTCTATCTTGTGGCGCGCAATATCGACCCGGCCAAAGCGATTGAGCCGATGATGGGGCGCACCGGACGCCCGGCGGCTGGCCGGCAGGCCTATTCGATGATGGCCGTTGATGATTATGGCCCGGTGATCGACGATATCTATGAATTTGCCGAAATACAGGGCATCGAGATTGACGGGATCGCCCAGGAAGGCGGCGCCGGACAATTGGAGATCAACCTGCGCCATGGCGATCCGATCCAACTGGCTGATCAGGTGTTCTTTTTCAAACGACTGATCCGCGAGGCCGCGCTGCGCCATGATTGCTTTGCCACCTTCATGGCCAAACCAATCGAGGGTGAGCCGGGATCGGCAATGCACATCCACCATTCCGTCCTTGATACCAAGGGGCGCAATATCTTTACCGGGCCACAGGGTGGTGAAACGGACGCCTTCTTTCACTTTATCGGCGGTCTGCAGGATCACATGCCAAGCGTCATCGCGATCATTGCGCCCTATGTGAACAGCTTTCGGCGCTATGTGCGCGACCATGCAGCACCCATCAACCTCGAATGGGGGCGCGACAACCGCACGACAGGTATTCGTATTCCAATCTCTGATCCATCGGCCCGCCGGATTGAAAACCGTCTGGCTGGCATGGATTGCAACCCCTATCTGAGCATCGCCGCCTCGCTGGCGTGCGGCTACCTGGGGATGAAGAATGAAATCCGCCCTGACAAGCGCTGGAACGGGGATGCCTACGAGTCCGACGATCAGATCCCCCAAGGGCTCTATAGCGCGTTAGAGCTGTTTGACGCCGCCACCGACATCCACGCGGTGCTTGGCCCTGAATTCGCCCGCGTCTATTCGATTGTGAAACGGGCCGAATATAACGAGTTTCTGCAGGTGATCAGCCCGTGGGAACGCGAGCATCTGCTGTTAAACGTATGATCCGCCACGGCCTTGCCATCATCTTGCTGACCTTGATCAGCCAATTGGGCGGCATCGCCTGGCTGGTGGCGATTGTATTGCGGCCGGTTGCCCGTTTCTGGACGGTCTTTGTGCTTGCCTATCTGGGGCTAAGCGTTGGGGCGCATTATGTTGCACCGGGTTTTGGTCGCGTCCCCCTGCCCTGCCTTGATGCGGGTCCGACCCAGATCGCCGTTCTCAACCCGGTCTATTGCGCGCTGAACCGCAATTATGTGGATCCAGCCCTGAAGTCGCATGCGGACGCGCTGGCCGCCCAGATGCATGATGATTTCCCCGGGACCAGAACACGGGCCCTGGATGCGGGTTTTCCATTTGTCGAAGGCTTTCCGCTGCTGCCGCACCTGTCCCATGATGACGGGCAAAAGCTTGATCTGGCGCTTTATTACACGGATCAGGATGGCACTTATCAGCTTGGGCGAGCCCGGTCGCCTATCGGCTATTGGGCATTCGAACAGCCACCCGCCAATGCAGCAACGCTATGTGACGCGGATGGCGGATTTGGCCTGCGCTGGGACATGGACTGGGCCCAGTCTTATATGCGCCCATGGCCACTGGACGAGGATCGGACCGCAGCAGCGCTGGCTTGGCTGGCCAACAACCCCACAGGCACGGATTATGCCGTTTTCGTGGAACCACACCTGGCCGAAAGGCTGGGTGTGAATGCGGATGTCATTCGCTTTCAGGGATGTCAGGCCGCCCGCCACGACGACCATATTCACCTGCAGTTTCAGCCCTGATCACCCGCCAACCGGCTATTTGGCGCGAACCACAAAACACCCGCATCCTGCGGCGCTGTCGGGTCATCGGCGGGGTGTTGAACCCCGTTATGCACCAGCACCTCTAGAAAATCGAAGGGGCTGACACCATCCAGACAGGCAACATTCACGCCGTATTCATTGGGGTTCGAGCGGCGTTGATGATGGGTGTATATCCCGCAGGTCGGGCAAAAATAGTGCTTGGCTGTCTTTGTCCCGAATTGGTACAGCGCCAGATGCTTTTCGCCCTGCAGAAACCGGATACCGTCAAGCGGGGCGGTGACCGCAACAGCGCCGCGCATCCGGCAAAAAGAGCATGTACAGCGGCGCGCAGAACCAAGACCCTCGCTGAGGGAAACTTCAAACTGTACCGCGCCGCAATGGCACGCCGCGGCGAATTGGGTTTGTGACATGTCCATGACGGCGCTCCTGTGCTTTTGCGCAATTTAGTGGAATTTGCGTCGGTTGAAATACCACTGTTTCTTCCGGGTCTGAGGACGCATAATCCCGCTATCGCCGTGGATGGATTGCCAGATGAACCCGCTATATCGTAACGACCGCCCCGGCCAGTTTCCACGCAGCTGGTATGCAGCCAGCACTGACATACCCCCTGAACGCCCCCCGCTGCATGGCGCAACAACGGCCGATGTCTGCGTCATTGGCGCAGGCTATACCGGGCTGTCCGCCGCGCGCCATCTGGCCGCTAGGGGGATGGATGTGGTTGTGCTGGACGCGCATCGCGCGGGGTTTGGCGCCTCGGGGCGCAATGGCGGGCAGGTTGGGACGGGTTTCAATATCTCGCAACAAAGGCTCGAGGCGAAGTACGGGGGCGCGCTGGCCAAGGATCTGTGGCTGCTGGCCGAAGAGGCAAAGCAGGACCTGCGGGACTTTTGCACAGCACATGCCCCCGATGCCCGCTATATGCCCGGGGTTGCCCATGGGTGTTATAGCAAAGCCGAGGCCGCCGAAGAGACCGCCATCGCCGAACATCTTGCAACGCATTACAACTATCCTCATATCAGCTCGCTCGATAAGGATGGCTTTGCCGATATCGTCAAATCCCCCCGCTATCAGGGCGGCACGCTGGATATGGGCGCGGGGCATCTGCATCCGCTGCGTTACGCCTTGGCGCTTGCCCGCGCGGCCGAGGCCGCAGGCGCCCGGATTTATGATCGGTCCGAAGTGCATGATGTGGCACCGGGCGATCCGTCTGAAATCAGGACAAATCGCGGCCGGGTCCATGCAAGCCATGTGATCTTTGCGGGCAACGGATATCTGCCACATATCAACCGGCCCATTGCCGCCAAGGTCATGCCAATCAACAGCTTTATCTGTGCCACGGCACCGCTGGGCGACAAGGCCGCCGAAATACTGACCCGCGACATCGCCGTGGCGGACAGCAAGTTCGTGGTGAATTACTTTCGGCTGTCCGAGGATCACAGGCTGCTCTTCGGAGGGCGGGAAAGTTATACCATCGCCTTTCCAAAGGATATCCAGACCGCCCTGATCAATCGGATGACGGGTCTCTTTCCGCAGCTTGACGGGGTCAAGGTCGACTACGTCTGGGGCGGAACCCTTGCCATCACGATGAGCCGCCTGCCCGCCATTCAACGGGTTGGGCCAAATATGGTGTCGGGCGCCGGATTTTCCGGCCACGGCGTGGCGCTATCGGGTCTTGCGGGCAAGGTCATGGCCGAGGCTGTTGCAGGTCAGGCGGGCCGGTTCGATACGCTGAACGCATTGCAAATACCCAACTTCCCGGGCGGCGCAGCCTTTCGTGGGCCGCTGCTGACCCTTGCGATGACATGGTACGCGCTGCGGGACCGGCTGGGAATATAGCCGGCCCGCATGCCCATCATAGATTTGTTACGTCACCCATGTTAGGCTTATCCAAAATACACATTCAGGAAAGCCGAACATGCAGCCAGTACCGAACGTTTATGACGCCGAACCCATCCCGCCAGCCGCCATGGCGGAGGTTACACGCATCCTCAGCACGGGCGATTTGTTTCGCTACACGTCTGACGCCTCGCCTGTCGCGCTGCTAGAGGCCGAGTTTGCCGCATTGCTGGGCGCAAAATACGCGCTGGCTGTATCGTCCTGCTCGGCCGCGCTGTTCTTGTCGCTCAAGGCGTTGGGGCTGCCACGGGATGCCAAGGTGCTGATCCCTGCCTTCACCTTTGGGGCCGTGCCGTCGGCGGTTGTGCATGCTGACTGCGTGCCAGTGTTGTGCGAATGTGGCGACACTTACCGGCTTGATATGGATGACTTCGCCGCAAAACTGCCCGATGTGGATGCGGTGATCATCAGCCATATGCGCGGACATACATCCGACATGGACAGGGTCATGCAGCTTTGTGATGCCGCCAATATCCCGGTGATCGAAGACGCGGCACATTCGCTTGGCACCACCTGGCATGGCCGGAATATCGGCACTATCGGCAAGGTCGGATGTTTCAGCTTTCAATCCTACAAGCTGCTGAACGCCGGCGAAGGCGGCATCATGATCACGGATGATGCCGATCTGATCGCACAGGCCGTCATCATGTCCGGCGCCTACGAGCATAACTGGAAAAAACACCCCGTCCTGGCAAGCGCGTTTGCGAAATGGCAGAACAAGCTGCCGCTTTATAATCAGCGGCTTAACACAGTTTCAGCCGCGATCATTCGGCCGCAACTGGATGCGCTGGCCTCTCGCGTCAGCAAAGGCAGGCGCAACCACGATCATGTTGCCGCACAACTCAACACCTCGCCCTGGCTCTCGGTCCCGGACAAAATGGCAGCAGAGCGGCGGGCGCCTGACTCAATTCAGTTCAACCTTGTCGGCCTGACAACGTCACAAATCGCAGCATTTGCGACCGCCGCCGGGGATGCGGGCCTGAAAGTGCAGGTCTTCGGCCAAAGCACAGATAATGCGCGGGCGTTCTGGAACTGGCAGTTTCTCAAGCACATCCCTGATCTGCCAAAGACCCGCGCCATGCTGATGCGCGCCTGCGATGTGCGGCTTCCCGCGCGGCTAAGTCTGGCAGAGTGCGATATCATCGCAGCGGTCATTCTGGAGGCCGTCAGCGATGTGATGACGCCGCCCAAAGCCTACGGGACCTAGGGTCCTGACCCTAGTAAATCCGCAACCCATCTTTCAGCCATGGATAGCTCTGCCCGGCCGGATCAACGATCATATCCCGCAAAAGCGGTTTGATCCGGGCGGTGATTTTCTTGGGCATTTCACCCAGGATATCCTGCCGGGCGGTCAGGGATATCGTGCGCGACAATGGTGCGAATGGCAGCGGCCAGAGATCAACGGCCTCGCGGAACCGCCCCGCCCGCAGCCATCCCAGCGGGGTCAGGATTGTCCAACCGGCCCCTTCGGCGACCATCGCCATGATGGCGTGATAACTATCAAGCTCGAACCGATGGGTCAGACGCAGGTTCTGCCGCGCCAGATGACCCGCGATGACGCGCCCCATATGGTGGCGCGTCGTGTATTGGATCAGCTGTAGCCGGCGCAGCTGGCGGGCCACATCGCCGGGCGCAATCATGCCTTTGGGGGCCGCGACCACAAACGGCTCTTCCATCAGTTGATGTACTTCCATCCCGGCAAGCGACTGGCCCATATCAGCGGCAACGATGACATCCAGCGCCCTGCTGTCCAACAAATCGAACAGGCGATGTGACGCCCCGGTTTCCAGCAGGAACTGGCAATTCTTCAGTTCCGTGCTGAGCTTGGTCAGCAATCCGGGTGTGACATCGGCATCAAAATCCTCGATCATGCCCAGCCGGAACCGGGTCAGCCGGCTGAAATCCGCCATGGCCAGTTCGGCCTTGGCCTGATCAGCCTCATTCAGGATCGTGTTGGCCCGGCGCAGAAACATCTCGCCCGCAGGGGTCAGCGTGACGGGCCGTTCACCGCGGTTAAGCAGGGTGGTGCCAATAGCCCCTTCCAGATTTGTGATTTGCTGGCTGACGGTTGCGGCAGAACTGCCAAGACGGCGGGCCGCAGCAGAGATTGACGCCTCTTCCGCCGTCGCCACGAAGACTTCAACACCCCAAAGCGTTATTTTTCCGGTGGTCGCCAATACATGCTCCCTCGGGCCGCAGGATTAGCCTGCTGCGATGCGCCTTGGCGCATCACGGCTGGGCAGTCAGCCAATCCTATTTCCCCATCTTGGAAAGTTTTTCCTGCAACGCGGATAGTTGGTCCTTGATTGCATCAAGATCATCGTCGGATTCTTTCGTGGCATTATTTGCGCCCGGGATCAGACCGCCGGTCATCGCCTTGAAGAATGCCTCTTGCTGCGCGCGCATTGCATCAAACCCTGGCATGTTTGCCATTGGGTTCGCCTTGCCCATATTCTCCATCGCCTTGGATTGCCCTTCGCGCAACATCTCAAAACTGGCCTGCAGAAACTGCGGCACCACGGATGCAGCCTGACTGGTATAGCTGCGGACCAGATCGGTCAGCACATCAACAGGCAATACACTTTCGCCGCGGCTTTCGTGTTCTGCGATAATCTGCAACAGATATTGCCGCGTCAGATCATCCCCCGATTTCAGATCGACGATCTGCACTTCGCGTCCTTCGCGAATGAAAACGGCGATATCTTCCAAGGTGACATAGTCGCTCGTCTCGGTATTATAGAGACGCCGGCTTGCGTAGCGCTTGATCAGCAGGGGTTTATTCGTGTCTGCCATGGCCGGTCCCTCCCAAGGCATGTTGCGGTGCAGAGAAGCCTAGGCTGCGCCTGCACAAAAAGAAAGGGGGTGCATGTCACGAAGGTACCAACGTCACAATGATTTCAGGGCTATGTGGCGTCAGCACGCTGCGATCCCAATCGCCATGGACCATCTTGACCGCCAATCCTGCCTTGCGCGCGAGGGCCGTCAGCCGCGCAAGATCAGCAAAGCGCAGGGTGCTGTGCGACACAAGTTTCCGCCCCCCGACCTGATAGGTCGAGGTGAATGATACCAACTCACCCGCCACGGCAACCAGATCATGTTCTTCGGTGACAACGCCCCCATCCGACATCGTCAATTGCCGCCGCGTGGTTTCAGGAACCCATCTGGTCCATACGCGGGCGGCGGGATTGCGGGTCTCGAACACAAATCGTCCGTCGGGCATAAGCAGGTCGCGAATGCGGACAAAAGCGGTCTCGATTTCGGCATCGGCGATCAGGCACTGGAATGCATGCCCGGTCATAAAGATCAGATCAAACGGCTGATCCACACAATCGCTCAGCGTCCCGCAGACCCAGGTCACAGTCTCGCCCGATGGCCGGCGCCGCCCGTAGTCAAGCATGGGCCGGGCCGGATCAAGCCCGGTGACATCATGGCCCTGCCGGGCCAGCGCGCGGGCAACCAACCCCGTCCCACATCCGACTTCCAGCACACGGGCCGGGCGGCTATGCGGCAGGCTCAGATAATAGTCGCGATCAGCGCTCCACCCGTTGAACGCATCGTAGATCTCGACAAGTGCGGGATCGGTATAGTGCAGGTCTGGCATGGCGTCAGAATGCGCGGCGGGATGACAAAAAGATACAGTGATCGCGCAGCGATCTCATCTTGGTTGCGCAATCGTCACCTAGGGTCAGAACCCAGTCAGGCGGTGGATCGGGTGCGGTCTTGCAGCACAACAAAAAACGGTCCGCGATGCGGACCGTTTTAAGAAAATCAAACCCTCAGGGAGGCAGGGCGATTTAAAGTCACTTACTTGGCAGCTGCAGTTGCTTTCTTGGCAGCAGCAGTCACTTCGTTTGTTGCTTTTTTCGCAGCAGCAGTCATGTCCTCGGACATGTCTTTGCCAGCAGCCAGAACCAGTTCCATGGTCTGTGTCTGCACTTTTTTCGCGATTTCAGCGAAAGCAGACATGTGCTCGGCAGCGGACTCAGCTTGTGCAGATGCGAAATCTGTCATTGCTTTGGCGTAGTCAGCAGGCTCTGCCTTTGCTTTGGACATGGCTTCCACTTTTGCCAATGTGTCCTGTGTCCACTTTGCAGACAGCTCGGCAGATTTGCCAGCAGCGTCGATTGCAACTGCGGACATTTTTTCAGCAAGCGTTGTCTGGTTCTTGAACTGCTCTTCCATTGCCTTTGTGTCGACAGGGAAGGCGCCCATCATGTCTTTGAATACAGCGGTGAAATCTTGTGTCTTAGCCATTGTCGTAACCTTTCAGGTGTGTGAGTGCGGAGCCCCCTCCGCGTTTCATTCTCTGACAACAATATGCATGCTGCAGCGCAGCATTTCAAGTGTTTTTTCTGCATTGCAGCATAATTTTCTGCGTCCGCGAAAAGCGCTGTGGGAACAGCTACTTAGGCATCACATAAGTTCCCGGTGCAGGCGCCAGAACCGGATGATCGTCACCGCCGGGTTCCCGTGCGGCAACTTTTTTGCCCGCTTTTCCGGACAACCACGAATCCCAGCGCGGCCACCAAGATCCCTCATGTTTGTCTGCGGCGTCGTACCAGTCATCCACGGTCAACCCCAGTTCCGGGTTGGTATAGTGGCCGTATTTGTTCTTGGAGGGCGGGTTGACGATACCGGCGATATGTCCTGATTCCGACAGGATGAAAGTTTTGTCCTTCGCCCCCATCTTCTGCACACCTGCATAACTGCTTTTCCAGGCGGCGATATGATCTGTCTCGCATGCGATCGCACAAAGTGGGACGGTCACTTCCGACAATTTCACTGTCGTCCCGCATATCTCGAACCCGTCCGTTGCGAACCGGTCATCCTGGCACAGGCCGCGCAGATATTCGACGGACATCTTCGCGGGCAGATTGGTGCTGTCGCCATTCCAGTAAAGCAGGTCAAAGGCCGGCGGCGCCTTGCCCATCATGTAGCTTTTGATTGCTGGCCCATAAATCAGGTCGTTGGACCGCAGAAACGAAAATGTCCGCGACATGAAAAAGGAATCGAGGATACCTTTCTCTTGTACTTCCGCCTCAATCCCGTCGACGAAATCATCATCAAGAAAGACCCCCACCTCACCCCGATCTGAAAAATCGGTCAGTGTCGTAAAAAACGTGGCGCAATTGACCGATGTGTCCTTGCGCTGTTTCATCAGCGCCAATGTCAATGACAAGGTGGTTCCCGCAATGCAGTAGCCGACCGCATTCACCTTTTTGACGCCGCAAATCTTCTTCACTTCACCGATGGCCGTCAGATAGCCATCTTCGACATAATCCGACATCGAGGTCTCGCGGTAACCGGGATCCGGGTTCACCCACGAGACGACAAAGACAGTGTGTCCCTGATCGACAAGCCACTTGATCATGCTGTTCTGCGGTTTCAGATCAAGAATGTAGAACTTGTTGATCCAGGGCGGGAAGATGATCAGAGGGGTCGTATGCACCTTGTCGGTGGATGGGGCATATTGGACCAACTCGAACAGGTGGTTGCGAAACACGACCGATCCCGGCGTCGTGGCCAGATTTTCGCCGAGGCGAAAGGCCTTTTTGTCGGCAAGTGTGACCACCAGATCGCCGTCATTCGCCTCTAGATCGGCGATCAGGTTCTCGAGCCCGGCCACAAGGCTTTCGCCTTCGGTTTCGGCGGCAAGGGCAAGCGCCTCGGGGTTGGTCGGCAGAAAATTGGTGGGGCTGATCATGTCCACAAGCTGCTGGCTGAAATAGCGCAGGCGTTTCTTTTCCTCCGAATCCATCGTCTCGATATCATCGACAGCTTGCTGCACTGCAGCGGCATTCATCAGGTATTGCTGCTTGATGAAATTGAAGTACGGATTGGTGTTCCACAACTCATGCGCGAACCTGCGATCTGCGGGTGTCTCGTCGGTTGGTGGTTCAAGCTTGCCTTGCGCAAGAAGATGCTGCGCCTCGACATAATGCTTGACCGACTTTCCCCAGAACTCCACCTGATGTTCAATCAGCTTGGCAGGATTGTGCATCATTTCAGTCATATAGGCGGTTGCCGCCTTGATATACAGCTCCTGACTGGGTCCCTGCAGCGGTGCGGGAACCTGACGCGATTGTCCCATGGCCTTCAACAATCGCTGGGTCAGATCCTCGACCTTTGCCAAATTGGCCTCGAGTTTTGTAACATTGTGGCTGGAAGTAACATCACCCGCTAAATCGTTTGTTGTCATATTAACCTTCCTGTGCCTATGCTGCACACGCAGCATTCCCTGCGCGCCTGTGATCGGAGTTCGTGATGAAGTATATGATGACCTATGACCTGATGGAAAGCGCGCGCAACACAAACCAGTGGCTGGGCGCGACCGCCCACGCCTTTGCATCCTACCCGATGATGTCCTGGGGCGCCAATCCGGCGATGGATTGGCTGAAAGCCTGGGGCGAGGTGACGGAGCGCACCTTTGCCCGCATGGTCGTCAAGCCTGACTGGAACATCCCCCCGATCGCGGGCGAAAAGGGCAAGGACTATCCGGTTGTTGTCGAAACTGTTGTGGAACGCCCCTTTGGTGACCTGATCCACTTTACCATGCCCGGCCGCAAGCCCAGCAAACGCCGCGTGCTGTTGGTGGCCCCAATGTCGGGGCATTACGCCACCTTGCTGCGCAAGACCGTCACCAGCCTGCTGCCTGATTGCGATGTGTTTGTGACTGACTGGCACAATGCCCGCGACATCCCGGTCAGCGCGGGCAAGTTCGATATCGAGGACTACACCCTTTATCTGGTCGATTTCATGCGCGAGCTGGGATCGGACATCCATGTGATTGCGGTTTGCCAGCCTGTCCCCCTCGCCCTTGCGGCCACCGCCTATCTGGCCGAGGAAGATCCAACCGCACAGCCACGCTCGCTCACCCTGATCGGCGGCCCCGTCGACCCGGAGGCAAACCATACAGAGGTCACCGATTTCGGCCGGTCCGTCACAATGGGCCAGCTGGAAGAGACGATGATCCAGCGCGTTGGTTTCAAATATGCAGGCGTTGGCCGGATGGTCTATCCGGGCCTGCTGCAACTGGCATCGTTCATCTCGATGAATGGCGAAACCCACGCGAACGCTTTCCGCGACGAGATCATTCGCGTGGCCAAGGGCGAAGCATCCGAACATGATCGCCACAACGACTTTTATGACGAATATCTGGCGGTCATGGATATGACAGCTGAATTCTACCTCTCAACGGTCGAGCGCATTTTCAAGGGCCGCGAAATTGCCCGCAACGACTTTGTTGTTGCCGGCCACAAGGTCGACATGAGCAAGATCACCACGGTCGCTGTGAAAATCGTGGAAGGTGAGAATGACGATATCTCTGCGCCGGGACAATGTCTGGCTGCTTTGGGGCTGCTGACCAACCTGCCTGACGCCAAGAAGGCGAGCCATGTTGAGCCGGGGGCGGGCCATTACGGCATTTTCGCCGGGCGCAGCTGGCGCAACAACATTCGCCCCTTGGTGCTGGATTTCATTGATGCCAATTCCGAAGCCAGCCCTGCTGCCGCATCCGCCAAGGTTGTGGCACTCAAATAGATAGCGTGATCACCGCCCGTGTAGCTGGCCGCGCCCTAAACCGGGCGTAGCATCATCGGCGCGTCCATGAACTGGCGCAGGATATCCGTTACTTTTTCCGGCGCCTCGATGCTGGGCAGATAGCCTGCATCATCAATGACCTCCAACTTTCCATAGGGGATCATTTCGGTCATGAATTCCTGCCGTTTCAGCGGGAATTGCCCGTCATGCCGGCCACAGATGACAATTGCGGGCTGTTGCTTGATCTGGCGCAGCGTTGCTTGCTGATCCTTGCGCCGCTGCATCGCCCGCGCCTGCCGCACATATATCTTCGATCCCAATGCATGCCCCATCTCCTTGAGAAGCTGGATCACAGCGGCCTTGTCCGTGTCTGGTGCAAGCCAGGTTGAATTCATCTCGTGCTGCAGCACGTCGTCCATACGCCCGGACCGGGCGGCGATGATATGCGGCTCGCGCCCCGCGGCAGTCTCGGGTGTGTCAGCCTGTGCATTTGTGGCGATCAGGGCGATCCGGGTCACACGTTCAGCAGCCCGGCGCATGACCTCCAGCGCGACCATGCCCCCCATGCCCATGCCCGCAAGCGCGAATTTCGGCGGCGCCCAGGTCAGGATCTGGCTGGCGACCTCTTCCATGCGCTCGCCCCGGGTAATGGGGGCGAACATCACGGCGTGATCATTGCCAAGGCTTCTGATCTGATGTTCGAAGATCCGCGCGTCGCAAAGCATCGGCGGTATCATCAATAGTGTTTCACGCGGCATTGGCGGCCCCACCCGACGGCATACGCCGCCATCCTCAAAGCGTTCTTGGTTTTGCCCGTATGTTGCCCGTGTCAGCGGGGCATCGCAAGGGGGCGTTCGCTGTCCAGCTCGGCCAACCAAGCCGAAATCCGCCGGGCCAGTGGCCCTGTTTGGGCCGGGCTGAAGATATCGCCAGCCATCACATGACCATAGGCGTCGTCACCGGCCCCGCGCAGCAACAGATGCGTTGCAACTGGCCCACCCCAACGCGCCATGACCGCCCGCGTATCATCCGCGCGCACAACCCTGTCCGCCTCGTTGAATGCAAAAAGCGCGGGCGTCTGAATGGCCGACAGATCCGCCTGCCGCACCGCGCGAACGGCATCTGCCATGGTTGACACGGCCTGACTTGGGTAGCTGGTGGTCCAATAGGCGCTATGCTCTTCGCTGATTGGTTCGAAATTCCGGGTTTTGCCGGCCACAAAACGCCCCCAATGTCGCACGCCGGGCAAATCAAGCAGAAACTGAACCGCCCGATTGGCCAGCCCGAAATTGGGCGACACATGAATAATCGCATGCGCCGCAGCCCCCTCTGCCAGGGCCAGGGTGGCCAATGTACACCCGGTCGAGCACCCCATGATGATCACCCGCTCACCGATGGTTTGCGCGACCTCGATCGCCGCATCCACATCCCGCCGCCAGTCATCCAGGGTTGCCGTGGCCATTGCAGCCCCATCCTGCCCATGCCCCGTCAGCCGTGCGAAATAGATATTTGCGCCCAAGGGTTCCGCCACAAGATCAGGCAGCGGGCGTAGCTCTTCGCCTGTTGCGGAAAATCCATGGATATACAGCAGCACATCCCGCGACCGGGTCGCTGGCAGATCCGCCCAGACGATCTTTCTTTCGCATCCGGGCCGCAGGTTGGGCACCTTGGCCTCGGCGGCTGCAATCGCGGCTTCGATATTGGAAAGATCAGGCAAGGGCACGCACCGCCATTGGTCGGTAGATCACCCCAAGCCCCAGGATCGCAACAACAAGGATACCGGCAGGCACAAGCGTAATGGCCCATTGCAGTGCGACAAGCGCTTCTGGCGATTGGGCGACGGTGCCGTCGGTCGTTTCCTGCCACCCGGCAGCGGCAAGAACAAAACCAAGCACGGCGGGTGCGACGGCATTGGCCAGCTTCTGGCCAAACAGCCAGACAGCCGTAAATGCGCCTTCCACCGTCAGGCCGGTTTCGCGGCGGGTGATATCCATCAAGTCAGGATACATCGCCCAGGGGATTTGTTGATATGCACCATTGGTGACCCCCGCTATTGCAAATAGCCCTGCAATGATAGTGACATTGACCGAGGGCAGCGCCTGATAGAGTACGATCAGCAACACCACGTAAAGTGACAGCCCCAGGATCAAGGCCGGCGCCTTGCCCAACCGATATGACAGCAGCACCCAGATTGCCTGGCTGAGAATCGCGCCCACGACAAAACACGCAAACATCAGGCTGAGCACACTCAACGCACTGGCAGCCCCCGACAAGGCCGTGTTGCCATTATCGACAACCAGATACTGCGTCGCAAATGGCAGACCCGCGGTGATCAACGCAATCGCCAGGGTCATGACGCCATAGATCAGAACCAGCACCACAAAGGCCCGGTTTGCAAAGACAACACCAAAGCTTTCGCGCAAGCTGACGGTTGCGGCATGTTCCACCCTTGGCGCATGTCGGGTCGCCCAGATCGACACCCACACCGCCGCAATCATCAACGGCACCACGGCCGCCGCGGCTTTGGCATAGCCCATCGACACCGCCAGCCCGGGTAAAAGCGCCCCGCCAACCAGAATACCAATGCTGGCAAAGGCCATCCGCCAGCCTGTCATGGCCGAACGTTCCTTTGGATCGGTCGTGATCTCGCCCGACTGGGCGCTATAGGGGATCGCGATCATTGTAAAACCGACAGTGGCCAGCACAAAGAAGGCCACAACCCATGTCAGATTGCCTGCGGTTCCAAAGCCTGCCGGCACCGAGAACAGCCCCACCATGCCCGCCGACATGACCAGAACACCCACAAACATCCACGGTGCGCGACGGCCAAATCTGCTTTGCGTCCGGTCGCTGAAATGCCCGATCAGCGGGTCGGTGATCATGTCAAAGATCAGCACAGCTGTGGTAACAAGCCCGGCCAAACCAACCGGCACGCCGAGGTAGGACGTCAGATACGCCACGATCAGCAGCTGCTTGACGATCACGAATATGACCACCCCCATATCCGCCAGACCCCAGCCTGCCTTTTGTCCCAGCGACAACGCCATTTCACGACCTCCCCGTCACGCCGCTTACGTTAGGCAGCCGATGCTGCAAAGAGAAACAGAAACGTCACGTCAGGCGCGGATCAGGATGGCGCGGTCAGAACATCCTCAACCGATTGCGTGATCAGCCGCAGGCAGGCGTCGTCGGAAAACCGGTGATCGGCACCATCAACCAGCGTCAGGCGCATATCCGCCCCATCCGCGTGATCCAGCAACCGCAGCGCCACCTGCATATCCACATCCGCATCCGCCGTGCCCTGCAGAAACCGGGTCGGGAATGGCAATGCAAGCGGTTCGCGCAAGACAAGCTGTGTGCGCCCGTCTTCAATCAGCCGCCGGGTGATAATGTAGGGCGCTCCGTATTCTGATGGCAGCGCCGTCTGCCCGGCCATGACTTCGGCCTTTTGCGCATCGGTAAAGCTGGCCCACATACTGTCTTCGGTGAAATCAGGCGCTGCCGCAATTGTCACCAACCCCGCAATCCGTTCGGGCATTTGCCGCGCGACCAACAGCGATATCCACCCGCCCATCGACGACCCGACCAGCACAACCTGCCCGGCAAGCAGGCCGATTGCCGCGCAGGCATCCGCGAACCAGTCACTGATCGCGCCATCGGTGAATTCACCACCGCTCTGTCCATGGCCGGAATAGTCGAACCGCAGAAAGGCCCGCCCCGAATCGCGGGCCCATTTTTCGAGAAACACAGCCTTGGTTCCGGCCATATCCGACTTGAAACCGCCAAGGAACACAATTGCGGGCGCCGTTCCATCGGTCAAATGATAGGCCAGGCGGCGTCCCTGCGGCGTTACCAGAAATTGAGTTTCATGCATATTTTCCATGACGTTACAGCATCACAAAGGGTTCGGCGCTGCAAGTTTATTCAGGTTACCATATTGTCACGTGACTATATAGTAACTTATAGACGATGCATGGATGGTATTTTCAAAGCCTTGAACGACCCTGCACGCCGCGCCTTGCTTGACAGCTTGCGCATGAAGGACGGGCAATCGCTCAGCGATCTGGAACAAGTGCTGCAGATGTCCCGCTTTGGGGTGATGAAGCATTTGCGCATTCTCGAAGACGCGAACCTGATCGTGACGCGCAAGGTTGGGCGTTTCAAATACCACTACCTGAACGTCCTGCCATTGCAGGAAATGATGGATCGCTGGGCGGCCCCCTTTTTGCAGACGCAAGCCCGGGCGCTGAGTGAATTGAAACTCAAACTGGAAAGAGACACGAAGATGGGAAAACCCGATTTCATGATGCAGACCTTTATCCGCTGCACGCAGGACGCATTATGGGCCGCGCTGACCGAAGCCGATCAGATGGCGGCCTATCATTTTGCCTGCAACGTGGTCACCGGCAACGCCGTCCCGGGCGACACCACAACGTTCCTTTTTCCTAACGGAGAGGCGATGCTGAAACAGGTCACAACCGCGCTTGATCCCAAGACCCGCATCGAAATGACGTTTGAGCCGTTGTTCATGGGCCCCGACGCCCCTGCGTCGAACATGGTCTACATCGTCGAGCCGCAGGGTGACATGTGCAAATTGACCATCGAGCATTACAACATGGCCGCCGGTCAAGAAGGGTTTGCCGAAGGCTGGGCCCGTCTGGCGTCATCTCTGAAGACATATCTTGAAACCGGCACCGGCCTCAAAGCCGCAATGTAAAGGAGCCTGCAAATGGAAACCTTCCCAACCGAACTTGGTATTCTCACCTGCCTTGGGCTGTTCGCGGCCTCGCTCTGGATCCCTTATATTGTGGGTGCGGCCAGTGCATCCCCCGATAGCCTTCCGGCTGATGCCCCCGACGGGTTCATCCGGATCGCCAATCCCAGGCTGCACAAACCGTGGGTGCAGCGGGCCTATCGGGCGCATCTGAACCTGCTGGAGCAGCTGGTCCCGTTTGCATTGCTGGTACTTTTGGTGGACCGGTTCGACGGGTTCACGGCACTGACCTACTGGACGGCCATCGCGTTTTTCTGGCTGCGCGTCGCACATGCCGTGGGCTACATCACCGGTTGGGCGGGCTTTCCGGTCCGGCCGATCCTGTTCACGGCTGGTTGGGTCTGCTGTCTGCTGATGGGATATGCGGTCTTCGCCGCAGCGCTAGCCTAACCGCTGACGTAAACTGACGTCTTGGGCCGGTAGAATATCTTTTGATCATGCAGCCGGCCCAACAGCGCCTCATTCTCGCGCTGATCCTGCTCAAGAACGCGGATCGATTCCATATGGGCCGGGTTTTCGTCATGCAAAGCCCGGCGCATACCGCAAAGCTCGCGACCACGTGCGCGCAGCGCCTCCTCGATCATGTCGATATCGGCAATGCTTAGATCAAATTTGCGGTTATAGCTTGGCATCGGACCCCCTGCGCGGTGTTTCATATCGGAAACTTGTGTCGTATTTAACGCCCTACCCGTCGCATGCAAGGTCTATCTGGGTATACAATCAGGCAACCGACACGATCTGCGCACATCGTCACAATGTCGTCGGCGCCACCTTTTCGCTATTGGCAGTGCGACCACCGAATTGACATTGGCCGCAAAATAGCGGACGCAGCCCCGACATAACCCGCAACCGGGCGTTCTGTGGGCGCCAAACCGACGAGGAGCTTGAGGCTGATGGCCCAGATTTCCCTGACTTTCCCTGATGGCAACGCACGTGAATATGCCGCCGGCGTGACGGCTGCTGACGTGGCTGCAGATATCTCATCCAGTTTGCGTAAAAAGGCGATCAGCGCGACCGTGGATGGCCAGCATTGGGATTTGCAATGGCCGATCGAGGCGGATGCAACAATTGCCATCAACACCATGAAAGATGCGGAACCTGCATTGGAACTGGTCCGTCATGACCTGGCCCATATCATGGCCCGCGCCGTCCAGGAGATCTGGCCGGACACGCAGGTCACTATCGGGCCGGTCATCAAGGATGGCTGGTACTATGACTTTGACCGCGCCGAGCCGTTCACGCCCGACGATCTGGGCCTGATCGAAAAGAAGATGAAAGAGATCATCAACAAACGCGACGAGGTCCGCACAGAAATCTGGGACCGTGCAAAGGCGATCCAGTATTATCAGGACCGGGGCGAGCCCTATAAGGTCGAATTGATCGAAAGCATCCCGGGTGACGAGCCATTGCGCATGTATTGGCATGGCGACTGGCAGGATCTGTGCCGCGGTCCGCATTTGCAGCATACAGGCCAGGTTCCCGCCGATGGGTTCAAGCTGATGTCAATTGCGGGCGCCTATTGGCGCGGCGACAGCAACCGCGCGATGCTGCAGCGTATCTATGGTTGCGCATTCACCAATAAGGAAGATCTGCGCAAGCATATGAACATGCTTGAGGAGGCCGCCAAACGTGACCACCGCAAGCTGGGCCGCGAGATGGACCTGTTTCACATGCAGGAAGAAGCCCCAGGTCAGATTTTCTGGCATCCCAATGGCTGGACCATCTTTACTGAGTTGCAGGATTTTGTCCGCCGCAAACAGCGCAGCGGTGGCTATGTCGAAGTGAACACACCGCAGGTGGTTGATCGCAAGCTTTGGGAAAAATCCGGCCACTGGGAGAAATTCCAGGAATCCATGTTCATCGTCGAGGTTGACGAAAGCCGCACCGAGGATGGCGAGAACGCGCAGAATTTCGATGAACGCGTCAATGACCCCCGGCACACCCGGGTCAATGCGCTGAAACCGATGAACTGCCCGTGTCACGTCCAGATTTTTAACCAGGGGCTGACATCCTACCGTGATCTGCCGTTGCGCATGGCGGAATTCGGGTCTTGCGCCCGGTATGAGCCATCGGGCGCATTGCATGGCATTATGCGGGTCCGCGGGTTCACGCAGGATGACGGGCATATCTTTTGCCGTGAAGATCAGATCGAAAGCGAAACAGCCGTGTTTATCGACTTTCTCGCCTCGATGTATCGCGATCTGGGGTTCAAGGAATTCAAGGTCAAATTCTCGGACCGCCCGGCCAAGCGCGCCGGTAGCGACGAGACATGGGACAAGGCCGAGGCCGCACTTCTTGCCGCGACCCGCGCCGCCGGGATCGAACCAGAGCTGAACCCCGGCGAAGGCGCATTTTACGGCCCCAAACTTGAGTTCGTCCTGACCGACGCAATCGGCCGCGATTGGCAATGTGGGACACATCAGGTTGACTTCGTCCTGCCAGAGCGCCTTGACGCAACCTATATCGGCGAGGATGGCGGCAAGCATCGCCCGGTCATGTTGCACCGCGCGACGCTAGGATCATTCGAGCGCTTTATCGGTATTATGATCGAGGAACATGCCGGAAAGTTGCCATTTTGGCTGGCCCCGCGACAGGTGGTCGTGGCGACAATCGTGTCGGATGCCGACGACTACGCCCGCGAAGTTGTTGCCGCCCTGCGCGCGGCCGGGGTGCGGGCAGAGACCGACCTGCGCAATGAAAAGATCAATTACAAAGTGCGCGAACACTCTGTCGGGAAGGTGCCTGTCATCCTGGCACTCGGCGCGCGGGAAGTGACCGAAAAGACGGTGACATTGCGTCGGCTGGGCGAAAATCGCACATCCGTGACAGCGCTGGACGAGGTAGTCACACTGCTTCGCCAAGAGGCGACGCCACCAGATCTTTTGTAACATTACGCCTGGGTGATCTGAAACAATGATGCCCGGAGTGATGGGCGACATCGTCTCGTTTGACTGAAATCGCAGGGAAATCGTAGCATCCGTCCAGCGGGCCGGTCACAGGTTCTCACGGAAACGCGATGCACAGGTCTGTGAATGGCAAAGACAATCGCGATCCGTGTAGTCTTTGGTCACGCCGTGATACGGTTAATGAAATACCCAACCTGAAAAAAGGATTTCCCATGTCGAACGCCACAAAGACACTTGTCATTGCCAGCGCTGTCGCCTCTGCGCTGACAGGCCTGACCACCAACGCAACCGCCGCAGAAAACGTCAAGTGCTATGGCGTGTCGCTTGCCGGCGAGAATGATTGCGCCGCTGGCCCCGGCACAACATGCGCGGGCACGTCAACTGTTGATTACCAGGGCAATGCATGGACACTGGTCCCTGCAGAGACTTGCGAAACCATGGAACTGCCTACAATGGCAGACGGCACAGCCCGCGCCGGCTCGCTGGAAGCGCTCGCGCGCGACTTGCCAGCATAAGCGGCAATCTGCAATGGTGGGATGGGTTAAAACCCATCCTACGACAATAGCGCAATGAGACTGACCCATGCTTGATGCCAGTAAATTTGATGCGCTCCCGTCGCGCCCCGGCGTCGGCTACAAACCCCAACATTTCAACGAGATCCTCAGCGATCCAGGCCCGGTCCGGTGGCTGGAGGTTCATGCAGAAAACTACATGGGCGATGGCGGTCGCCCCCTTGCCCAGTTGCGCCATCTGGCCGCGCAGTTTGCCATTTCGGTGCATGGCGTCGGCCTGTCGATCGGCGGCGAGGCCCCGCTGGATGTCGCACATCTCAAACGCCTCAAGCAGCTGATCGACTGGCTGCAACCTGCAAGCTTTTCCGAGCATCTCGCCTGGTCCACCCATGACAGCCATTTTCTGAACGACCTGCTTCCCCTGCCCTACACAAAGCAAACCCTCGACCGCGTTGCCGCGCATATTACCCAAGTGCAGGACGTCCTGGGCCGTCAGATGCTTTTGGAAAATCCATCCAGCTATCTGGCATTCGCGGAATCAACCATGGCAGAGACCGATTTCCTCGCCAGACTGGTGCAAATGACCGGTTGCGGCCTGTTGCTTGACGTCAACAACGTCTTCATCAGCGCGACAAATCTGCGCACCACGGCGCAGGATTACATTGATGCATTCCCGCTTGAGGCTGTCGGTGAAATTCACCTGGGCGGTCACGATGAGGATGCGGATGAAACCGGCGCGCCCCTGCTGATTGACAGCCATGCCAAACCAGTGGTCGACCCGGTTTGGGCGTTGCTAGATTACACGCTGGCCCGATCCGGTCCAAAACCTGTTCTGATAGAATGGGACACTGATATTCCCGACTGGTCCACCTTACGCGACGAGGCCAACAGGGCAGACGCAGCGCTGGGTCTGGTCACATCATGACAGTGACCCAATCCGCGTTTCGGGCTGCGGTTCTTGACCCGCAACAGCCCGCGCCAACCGGCCTGCAAAACCCTGACGGCGTTCCTGCGACCAAACGGTTTGACGTCTACCGCAACAATGTCGCCGTCAGCTTGTCTGAGGCTCTGGAAACCGCGTTTCCCGTGATCCGCAAGCTTGTTGGTGATCCGTTTTTTCGGGCGATGGCCGGTGTTTATCTGCGCAAACATCCGCCCAGATCCCCGCTGATGATGTTCTATGGCGACGCAATGCCGCAATTCCTTGGTCGGTTCCCACCGGCCAAGACCCTGCCCTATCTGCCGGATATCGCTCGCCTGGAACTGGCTATGCGGCATGCGTATCATGCGGCCGATGCGACACCGATTGCCGCAGACGCACTTGGCGCATTGACCCCGGATGCGTTGATGGGTGCACGCCTTTTACTGGCACCGGCCGTGCGCGCGCTAAGCTCTGCCCATCCGATCCATGGGATCTACCGCGCCAACACGACCGATGATGCGGATCGCCCGATCATGCAGGCGGAGGCCGTGTTGATCACACGCCCCGGATTTGACCCCGAAATACACCATGTCACCCCAGCGGCCGCGACATTTATCACGGCATTGACTGACGGACAGTCATTGGGACAGGCCATGACAACCGCGGGCGACATGCTTGATCTGGGCGAGATCCTTGGTCTGCTTCTGCGCCAGAACGCCGTGATCCAAATAGACTGAAAGGCCAAAATACATGAACGCGCTTCTTTCCACCTCGCACCGGGTTGCCGGGTCGCTCAACAGGGCGGGCGATGCAGCACTGCCGTTGCTGGCCCGCTTTGTGTTTGCAGCCACGCTGGTGATGTATTTCTGGCATTCTGGCCTGACCAAACTGGGCGACGGGATCTTTGGGTTTTTACAGCCCTCGCTGGGCGCCTATGCCCAGATCTTTCCCAAGGCAATGGAAGCTGCGGGCTTTGACACCGCGCAATTGACGGCGTTTCATTGGGCCGTCGTAACCGGCGGAACCATCGCGGAATTTGTCTTGCCACTATTCATCGTGATCGGCTTCTTTACCCGCCTGTCGGCGCTGGGGATGATCGGATTTATCGCGATCCAATCCTTAACAGATCTGTACGGTCACGGGGGCATCGCGCATGAGGGCACCCTTGGCGCGTGGTTCGACAGGCTGCCCGACGGGCTGATCCTGGATCAACGCGCATTCTGGACATTGTGCCTGCTTGTGCTGGTTTTCAAAGGTGCCGGCGCGCTGTCAGTGGATCGCTGGCTGCTGCGGCGCCCGATCTACTGACCCAGATATTTCTGCTGCACATCAGCCTTCCACCCCAGCGTCCAGACGCCGTCCATGACGATCACCGGTCGTTTGAGCAATGTGGGATGGGCCGCGATCAATGTCGCCGCATCCTGCGCTTTGTCACCGTCGCTGAGGCCGCGCCAGGTGGTTGATGCCTTGTTCACCGCCTGATCGTCGAATTGCGCGACGATCTGATCAAGGTCGCCCGGGTCGATGCCATCGGCCCTGACGTCAATGATTTCCGGGGCAAAGCCCGCCTCTTCGAGGGCCTTGCGCGCCTTGCGGCACGTGTCACATGTTTTCAGTCCCCAAAAGCGCATGGCTTACCTCCGCCGATCAGCCGCCCCTGCGGCGACATGTCATTTGCCTTTTTCATAAAACACCTAACTCTGTAGGTGAAGGCCAAGGCGACAATCTGAAACCGAACGGCCGCGACGCCCGGCGACGGGCACAATTGAAGGAGAAGACGACAATGCCAAGCGGCACCGTGAAATGGTTCAACACAACCAAAGGCTTCGGGTTCATTGCCCCAGACGATGGCGGCTCAGATATTTTCGTTCATATTTCGGCCGTCGAACAATCCGGGTTGACCGGATTGGCAGATGATCAAAAGGTGACATTCGATCTCATCGACGGGCGCGATGGGCGTAAGATGGCAGGCAATCTGGCCAAGGTCGAGTAATATACGACCTGACCGCCGCCTGCCGATTTAAGCCTCTCAGGCAGCGAGCTTTCGTGTCGTGTCGTCAGCGGTGCTGATGCCGTGCGCCTGCGTGATGCGATCGCAAGTGCGGGTCAAACGGTCTACCAGATCATGGTGGATCGGCGTAAATGCCCTGATTTTCTGGTCTGTCGTATCGCTTAGGATCGTCCTTGCATTGGTCATGTTCTTGTCCCCAGTGAGTGGCAGTGACAGACCTATAACTTACTATTCCGTTACCGTCGCAGGGGAACCTAGCGTCAGCTTTCCCCCAGTGACGTTGGGTCATATTTTTAATATGTTTTATTTCAGTCAGTTAAGGCTGCCCGACGCCCCAGCGCACAGCAATTTCCCTTCCATCAGACCCGGCTGAATGTGACCTTTTAGTCGCATTTTTTGAGGCTTACCAACAGTTGGCACAAATCAACACCTCACAACCGTTGGATGCACGACACCGGACCAACCAACACTGCCTCTTTCGGCAGACACGGGCCAAACGCGAACCCATATCTGGCAACCAAAGTGCATGAACTGTTGAGATGAAGATATGGTGCGGTCGGGGGACTCGAACCCCCACGAGTGTTACCTCACAGCGACCTCAACGCTGCGCGTCTACCAATTCCGCCACGACCGCTTGTCCAAGGCTGGTAAGTGCCGACCTCATAGACGAGCCGCTTTGCGATGCCAAGAGGGGAAATCGTCCTCTTGGCAACCTGCTGTTGCAACGTTACCCAAAGCCCATGGTTGAATGGATCCAAAGTGACGGGCTGACCGAATATCCCGATGCGCTTGCCTTTATGGAAGAACGCGTCGACGCGATTATTCGCGGTGCCGCTGAAGAGGCCGTCTGGCTGGTCGAACATCCCCCGCTTTACACGGCCGGGACATCTGCAAAACGCGCTGACCTAATCGACCCGCATCGCTTTCCGGTCTATGACGCCCGCCGGGGTGGCGAATACACCTATCACGGCCCCGGGCAACGCGTCGTCTATGTCATGCTGGATCTTGGCAAACGCGGCCGCGATGTCCGTCGCTTTGTGCAGGACCTTGAGGCTTGGGTGATTGGCACCCTTGATACGTTCAACGTCAAGGGTGAGGTTCGCCCCGGCCGTGTTGGTGTTTGGGTGGAACGTCCCGAAAAACCAGCGCAGCCGGATGGTACGGTTGCGGAGGACAAGATTGCTGCCTTGGGGATCAGATTGCGCAAATGGGTCAGCTTTCATGGCCTGTCGATCAATGTTGATCCCGATTTGCGCCACTTCGATGGGATCGTACCCTGCGGCATCACGGCCCATGGGGTGACCAGCCTTGTTGATCTGGGCCTTCCGGTGTCGATGCACGACCTGGACGTGGCACTAAAGCATTGCTTTGAAACAACGATGCAGCACCCATAGGGCCAAAGGCCCCAAGGAACGCGCGATGCGAGCCTGTCCCCGACCCGCACCGCGCACTGCAAGCGCCGCATAGTGCACGATCATCAAGATCGTACCGTGAGTGAAGGCAAATGCAGCGTTGCCCACGGGCGCAAACTGCGTCCGGTGATCGGGATATGGTGTGGCAGGGGGTCTCGGCGAAAGGATCAGTGGGGTTAGTCACATGTTACAAAACCGCCAGGTCACTGATACTAATCAGTATTCTCAGATTGTCACCGTTACAGACGGCCAGTCATTTCTGCCGCCAGATCTTTGTAGTTCTGAATAAACTGCAACCCGTCCGGCGATTCCTGACATAGGCGTGGGATCGTCACAGTTGCAAAATGGTCCGGCGAGATATCGGGCCAGTTTGTTTGTTGCTGCCGGATAATCGACGCGGCCTGATCAGTTTGTCCCAGTTTGTTCAACAGCATCGCATGCCGCATGAAGGTGTAGGGTATCTCGAAAATCAACGCGGCCTGTTCCTCTGCCGCAAGCGCCAGATCGTATTCGCCGCGATGCGCATGCAACCATCCCGTCCAGGTCAGGGTCAGCCATCGGATCGGATTGTCGGCAGAAAGTGACAGATCAAATGCGATCGCCGCGGCCAGTACATCGTCAGGCGGTGCCTGACAGGAATAGGGGATCACCAAAGCCAGAAACCTGGCCAGATCATGCCCAGGGTCAAGCTCCAACACCCGGGCCATCGTCGTTTCAGCCGCGCCGATCATGCCCGCATGCCATTGCGACTGCGCCACATTGAAAACCACGTCGGGGTCCAGCGGGGCAAGTTCCATCGCCCGCTTTGCGTGGCGAACAGCCTCGTCGCGCAATGCCGGGGTGTTGGACGGCCCCGAAACATTTGCCAGATAGGCCAGCTTGTCGGCCATGACGGAATGCGCCGCCCCAAAGTCAGGGTCTTTTGTCAGGGCCAGACGCATCAGCCCAACCCGCTGCAATTCCCATTCCACCGCGTTCATTGATGGGCCAGGCACCCATGTCGCCATGACAAATAACTGCTCGGGCGACAGGGTTTGCGGATCGCGCCCGGCAAGTTGGGCCTTGGATGCACCCAACAGGCGCACCCGCAATTCGTTGCCAAAGGATTGCGCGATCCGCTGGTCAAGATCAGGCCCGTTCGCCACAACAAGTGATTTCGCCCAGACCAGCCTGTCGGTGGCCGGAATGATTAGCTCTGCGTCAATCCGGTGCCCCTCGGGGTTTTCTTCCCCAACCCAACCGCGCAAGGCGAATTCGGCCGTCGGTCGTTGCCGGCTGCCTGTGGGGTTTGAAAGTACCGTGACCTGCTGCATCCGTGCCAGCCCTTGCCGCAGCACGGAACTGACGGCGGCGGCAATGTCGGGATCACCCTGAAAGTCGACCAGAGCGATCCGCACCGCCCGTTCGGGTTCGACGACCTGCATGGGGGCATCGAAGGCATAGTAAATTCCCATCACCGCGACACCAAGCAGGGCAACCATCCCACCAATCACCGGCCATTTCCGGGTAGGGGCGGGCGTTTCCGGTATCGTTTCGACAATAAGGGCCAGCTCCAGCACCGGCCGGTATGATCCGACCGGGATATCGACACTCAGCGGGATTTGCGCATGTGAACTTGCATTGAACACCGCGAGCGCTGATCGCAGTCGCCCCATCTCAACCCGGACACTGCTGTCGGTGGACGGGTCAAAATCATCCGGCTTGTCAAAAACGTCGAGCCCGATTGCATAGGCCTTGAGGGTATCGCCCTGCCCGGCGACTTCGGTCCGGATCAGGTATTCAAGCAACCGTTGTCGCCGCGCACTTTTGCCCAGCACGCCTGACGCCTGCACGGCGTCAAGATAGGTCGAAATATCGTCGTCTGAAATGCTTTGGGTCATCAGTGGCAGGTTACCTGAATGCGCAGCGATCCACACGCCCAAGTTTATACCGGCCTTGGGATGCAATCAACTTTGGTGCCGCATTGCCGCCGGCCCGCACAAGCCGCGACAAACAAACGCAAATACGTGCCATGCAGTCGTGAAACCAAAACAGCCCTGCGCCAATTTAACCCAGCTTCGGCCTTGCATCCTTTGTTGCTCCTTCTGACGCAAGCGACTAGAACCGGTGCAAATTTGGGGCGCAGTGAATCGTCCCATCCGTGATAGTAGCCAATACGAGGAGAGCCAAAAATGGCAGATGCAGCCATCCACGGCGACGCACATGAGGACAACAGGGGCTTCTTTACCCGCTGGTTCATGTCCACAAACCACAAGGATATCGGGATCCTCTACCTGTTTGTTGCAGGTGTGCTTGGTTTCATTTCCGTAGCGTTTACAGTGTATATGCGCCTGGAATTGATGAACCCCGGCGTCCAATACATGTGCGTCGAAGGCGCGCGTTTCATTGCGGATGCGTCTGCGGAATGTACGCCAAACGGGCATTTGTGGAACGTGATGATCACCTATCACGGCGTCCTGATGATGTTCTTTGTGGTTATTCCGGCGCTCTTTGGCGGCTTTGGCAACTACTTCATGCCGCTGCAGATCGGCGCGCCTGACATGGCGTTCCCGCGGCTGAACAATCTGTCGTTCTGGATGTTTGTCGCCGGTGCTGCACTTGGTGTCGCTTCAATGCTGGCGCCGGGGGGTAATGGGCAGCTTGGCTCGGGCGTGGGGTGGGTGCTTTACCCGCCGCTTTCCACGTCAGAAGGCGGGATGTCCATGGATCTCGCGATCTTTGCGGTTCACTTGTCCGGTGCCTCCTCGATCCTGGGCGCGATCAACATGATCACGACCTTCCTGAACATGCGTGCCCCAGGCATGACATTGCACAAGGTGCCGCTGTTTGCATGGTCGATCTTCGTGACCGCCTGGCTGATCCTTCTGGCCCTGCCCGTTCTGGCGGGTGCAATCACCATGCTGCTGACAGACCGGAACTTTGGCACGACCTTCTTCCAGCCCGAAGGCGGCGGCGATCCGATCCTGTACCAGCACATCCTGTGGTTCTTTGGCCACCCGGAAGTGTACATCATCATTATCCCGGGCTTCGGGATTATCAGCCACGTCATTGCAACCTTCAGCCGCAAGCCTGTCTTTGGCTATCTGCCGATGGTCTATGCGATGGTCGCGATTGGTGTTCTGGGCTTCGTCGTCTGGGCGCACCACATGTACACGGTGGGCATGTCCCTGACCCAGCAATCCTACTTCATGCTGGCAACCATGGTCATCGCGGTGCCGACGGGTGTGAAAATCTTCTCATGGATCGCCACCATGTGGGGCGGATCGGTTGAGTTCAAAACACCGATGCTCTGGGCTTTCGGGTTCCTTTTTCTGTTCACCGTTGGTGGTGTCACAGGGATTGTACTGTCGCAGGCAGGGGTCGACCGGGTCTATCACGACACCTATTATGTGGTTGCGCATTTCCACTATGTGATGTCGCTTGGCGCGGTATTCGCCATCTTTGCGGGGATCTATTTCTACCTGCCAAAGATGTCGGGCAGAATGTATCCTGAATGGGCGGGCAAGCTGCACTTTTGGGCGATGTTCATCGGGGCCAACCTGACCTTCTTCCCACAACACTTCCTGGGTCGTCAGGGCATGCCACGGCGTTACATCGACTATCCGGACGCATTTGCATTGTGGAACTACGTGTCCAGCTGGGGGGCGTTCCTGTCCTTCGCATCGTTCCTCTTCTTCATCGGGGTCCTGTTCTACACGCTGGCCAAAGGCAAGCGGGTGACAGAAAACAACCCATGGAATGAATATGCGGACACGCTGGAATGGACGCTGCCCTGCCCACCGCCAGAGCATACGTTTGAAACGCTGCCCAAACAGTCGGATTGGGACAAGCAACCGGCCCACTAGCGGCAGACAAATAATCGCGCAAAGCCCCGCCTTGGCGGGGCTTTTCATTTTGGTGAACAGGCCATGCGTGCATCCAGCTTGCGGATATCCTTGCGCATCCGCACCATATAGCGCTCAAACGGCAACCAGCGTTTCAGCCGCAAGGCGGATTTCGATTGCGGATGGGTCAGGATATGCGCGTCCCCCCCAGACATTCCCGCAATGATCGCAGCCGCAATATCGTCTGCATCCAGCCGCGACCTCTCCACCAGTCGTTTTGTCATCTTCTCGGCCATGTCGTCAGCGGCACGCATGTTCCGCGCCAGATCAGTCCGAAAGAATGCGGGACATGCGACCTGCGTCCTGATCCCGGCATCCTCCAACTCCAGCATCATCGTCTCGGACAAAGCGACAACCGCGGCCTTGGTCGCATTATACGCCCCCGCATTCGGTAGATACAAAAACCCTGCCATCGAGGCGATATTCAGATATCGGCCATGCCCCTGCGCGCGGAACAGTGGTGTAAATGCCTTTACCGCGCGCACAATGCCAAGAAAGTTGATATCAACAATCCATTGCCAATCATCCAGCGGCGTCTTTTCCAGCGGTCCCATTTGCGCGACACCGGCATTGTTGATCACCAGATCAACGCCGCCCCATTCCTGCTGGACCCAGACAACGACCTGTTCAAAGTCAACCGCCTGACGCACGTCGCAAGCGATGAAGGACACCCCCAGTTCATCTGCACAGGTCTGCCCTGCAACCAGATCAACATCCCCAATCAGGACCTGCCACCCGTCTGCAACAAGCCCCTTCGCCAAGGCCCGGCCCAATCCTGCGGCCCCACCTGTGATAAATGCGCGTTGCGGCATCAGGCAATCTTGTCGGATCGACCGGCTCTGCGCCCCGAGAAGATGCACCCCCCAAGAAAGGTGCCTTCCAGCGCGTTATATCCATGATAACCACCGCCACCAAAACCCGCCACCTCGCCCGCCGCAAAAAGCCCCGGTATCGGCGTGCCTGCTGCATTCAACATCTGACCATCAAGGTCCGTCTGCAGCCCCCCCAAGGTCTTGCGGGTGATGATATTCAGCTTCACTGCAATCAGCGGCCCATTGGCCGGATCAAGGAATTTGTGCAGTTTAGCCGTCCGCTGGAATTTATCCCCCCGATAATTGCGCGCCGCATGGATCGCCATGATCTGCGCATCCTTGGTAAACGGGTTATCTGTCTGCGCATCACGTGCGGTAATCTCGGCTGTGATCTTGTCCAGCGGCAGCAGATCGTCCCCTGTCATCGCATTCATCTTTGCCACAAGGTCAGGCAAGGTTTCGGCCACAACAAAGTTCTCGCCATGCGCCTTGAACGCCTCGACCGCCGGGGTCGCTTTCTTGTTCAGAATGCGTTGGCGCAGAACCTCCTTCCAGGATTTCTGGGCAAAGTCCGGATTCTGCTCGGACCCGGACAGGGCAAATTCCTTTTTGACGATTTTCTGGGTTGTGATGAACCAGGAATAATCAAAGCCGGTATCAAGGATCATTTTCAGCGTTGCGAGGCTGTCAAATCCGGGCAGCGCAGGCGGTGGAAAGCGGTTGCCTCTTGCATCAAACCACATTGACGACGGCCCGGGCAGAATACGAATTCCGTGATTGGGCCAGATCGGATCCCAATTCTTGACCCCTTCGGTATAGTGCCACATCCGGTCACTATTGATCAGATGCCCGCCGGCTTGCTGACTGATCCCCACCATGCGCCCGTCAACATGGGCCGGAACACCTGCAATCATCTCTTTTGGTGCGGGGCCAAGCCGGTCGGTCGGCCATGATTGGCGCACAAGGTCAAAATCCCCACCAATCCCGCCAGAGCTGACCAGCACCGCGGCGGCGCGCAATTCAAAATCACCAATAATCTCACGGTTGGTTTCCTGCCCCCGCAGGCTGTCATCAGGGGCCAGTATTTCCCCGGCCACCCCCTTTGCGGCACCGTTTTCCATGATGATCTGCGAACAGCGATGCCGAAACATCAGGCGAATGCGCCCGGTTTGGCTATGTTCCCGCACCCGGCGCTCGAACGGTTCTTGCGTTGCCGGGCCGACACCCCATGTCAGATGAAAGCGCGGGACAGAGTTTCCATGGCCCGACCCAAAACCGCCCCCGCGTTCGGCCCAGCCAACGATAGGAAACCAGCGCATGCCCATCGCATGCAGCCACGGGCGCATGTCACCTGCGGCGAAATCAACATAAGCCTCGGCCCATTTACGGGGCCAGTGATCTTCGGGCCGGTCAAACTGTGCCGATCCCATCCAGTCGGCCAAGGCAAGATCGCGGCTGTCCTTGATCCCCATGCGCCGTTGCTCGGGTGTGTCGACAAGCATCAACCCGCCAAGCGACCAGAACGCCTGCCCGCCCAGAAAGGACTCGGGTTCCTGGTCGATAATCGTGACCGCCTTGCCACGATCTGCAAGCTCTGCCGCGGCAACAAGTCCGGCCAGCCCGGCGCCCACCACAATGACATCCGATTGGTCCATGCCTCCCCCTCCCCGGCAGCTAGTCCATGCGACGATATAACAGCACCGCAGGCACAACGATCAGATACATGACCACGCCATAGATGGCCGATGGCAAGGCATACCCGGTAAAGCCGGCGCCCCCATCAACGATCAGCGCTGCAATCGCGATACCAAGTGTTCCATTCTGGATGCCGGTTTCGATGGAAATCGTCTTGGCCTCGCGCAGACTGCGCCCCAGAATGCGTGGCAGCAGGAAGCCAAGCGTCGTCAGCACCGCCAGCAGCGCAAGGGATGCAGGCCCCAGCGTCAGCATATTGGCGGTGAACAAAGCCCAGTTCGCGCCCACCGCGGCAAGCACAATCACCACAAACAGAATGACGGCTGCAAATGACAGCCCTCTCTCGACCCCGGCGATGGCCGCCGGAAACATCCGACGCACGGCCATGCCCACCGTGATGGGGACAACAGTCAGTGCAAACATCGTGATTGCGGTTCTGGTGATATTCACGTCAGGCGCGTTTTCGGCCATGAATGTGGTGATCGCAAAGCCCAGGATCAAAGGCACTGTGATCACGCTGGTCAGACTGATCACCGCTGTCAGCGAAACAGACAAGGCAACATCGGCCTTTGCCAGACGGGCGATAATATTGCTGGTCACCCCGCCCGGGCAGGCCGCTAAAATCATGAACCCAACTGCGAGTTCGCCGGTCAGACCAAATGAAATAGCGACCATATAGGCCACAGCCGGCAGCAGGATGATCTGGTTCAACGCGCCCACGGTAAATGCGAGCGGCCGTTGACCCACACGCAGGAAATCCGCAGGCGTCAAACCCACGCCGAGCGAAAACATGATAAAGGCCAAGCCCAGCGGCAAGACAACCGACACCAAAATATCCATGGACATCCCCTTCCCCGACCGCGTGAAATTGGGCGCGACCTTTGACGGCAGAAAACCACGCTTCGGTCGCCGCGCCTAGGGTCACGACCGACTATTTCCACGCCGCCAGCGCAGATTTCACCAAATATCAGCGGTTTAGGACGCGCAGACCATAGGTGTTCTACGGACAAGCGGCCCGTGCCGCTGAGGTGAAGTGAAATCCGCGCCCAAGGGGTTTGACTGATTTCGGCCGTGATCAGCGTTACATCCCCTTGAAATAGAACCACTATTGCGGCGGGGCTGCGCCTCGTCACGACCAAAATCAGTCAAACTGGCGACGTGGCATGAATGGGTCCTGACCCTCGTCAAAACGCACGAGGTCTGTGTCACAACCCGCGACACCAGTACGCATTTTCCTGGCCGCAGCAATCAGCTAAGTGGTCGACATGCCCTACGAATGGACGCCCGAACCACCACATGCCCAGCCTGACTGGCAGCTTTGCCTCTGGCCTTACAGATCCCTGTTGCGCAAGGATTTCGTCCTGTTTATCGGGGCGACCGCGCTGATCGTGACACTGCCTTTGCTGACGGTGCTGGGGACAGCGATCCTGTGGGGATTGTTGCCGTTCTTTGCCCTGATGCTCTGGGGGCTGTGGACAGCGCTCAGCATCAGCTACAAGCGGGGCGAGGTTCTCGAAGAACTCACCGTGACCGATAGCAAGGCGCACCTGACGCGGCACAACCCCAAAGGTGGCAGGCAGGAATGGGAGGCCAACCGGTATTGGGTCACCGTGCATCTCCATCCAACCGGCGGACCGGTGGAAAACTACATCACGCTGCGGGGTGGGGACCGCGAGGTTGAAATCGGCGCGTTTCTCGACGCGCAGGAACGGCTGGCACTCTATGATGATCTGCGTCAGGCTTTGCGTCTTGGCGCTGCGCCGTAGGATGGGTCTTGACCCATCCTGACGGCAACAGGCGGTCAGCCCAACCTGTCTTTGACCATCGGACCGGCTTTGCCAAAATCCATCTGGCCGGTGTATTTGCCTTTCAACACGGCCATGACCTTACCCATGTCGCGAATGCTCTCGGCACCGACCTCGGCGATCGCATCATCAACGGCCTGCGCACTTTCCTCGGGCGAGAGTTGTTTGGGCAGGAATTCTTCAATGATCTTGATCTCGGCCAGTTCCTTTTCCGCCAGTTCCAGGCGGCCGCCCTCTTCGTACGCGCGCGCGCTTTCCTGACGTTGTTTGACCATCCGTCCCATGATGGCCAGAATGTCGGCGTCTGAGACGCCTGCATCCTCGTCAGCGCTGCCACGCAGGGCAATATCCTTGTCCTTGATCGCTGCATTGATCAGCCGCAGGGTCGACAAACGGTCAGCCTCTTTCGACTTCATCGCATCTTTCAGGGCCGCATTGACCCTTTGGCGCATGTCCATGAATACTCCCGTTCATGACAGTAAAAACAGGCCGGACCTTAGCTTGGGAATTGCAGTAGTTCAAGCGGATCAGCCCTTATTTGCAAGGGGGCAATAACGCCTTGACCATCACCGGGGCGGCCCTTAAACCCGGGCCAATTTGACCAAAAGGAGACGCGCGATGACTGGGACCCCTACCGCCTGCCTGGCTTTGGCTGATGGCACGATCTTCTACGGTATGGGTTTTGGGGCAACCGGCGAAACCACGGCCGAACTTTGTTTTAATACTGCGATGACCGGATATCAGGAAATCATGACCGACCCGTCCTATGCCGGGCAAGTGGTCACATTCACCTTCCCGCATATCGGCAACACGGGCGTGAACCCCGAAGATGACGAAACCGCGGAACCCGTCGCCGCCGGCATGGTGGTGAAATGGGACCCGACCCGCGCCTCTAACTGGCGCAGCGTCGAAGAACTGGGGCCATGGCTGGCCAAGCGGAACCGGATCGGCATGGGCGGCGTGGATACCCGCCGATTAACCCGGGCGATCCGCCAGCAAGGTGCGCCGCATGTGGCCCTGTCCCACCGGGCGGACGGCAAGTTTGATATCGCCGCATTGGTTGCAAAGGCGCGGGCATTTCAAGGGCTTGAAGGGCTGGACCTCGCCAAGGAAGTGACCTGCGCGCAATCTTACCGCTGGAACGAGATGCGGTGGGCCTGGCCGGATGGCTACACCAGTCAAGACAACCCGCGTCACAAGGTTGTCGCGATTGATTTTGGTGCAAAGCGCAACATTCTGCGGTGCCTGGCCAGTGCGGGATGCGATGTGACCGTCCTGCCCGCCACCGCAACCGCACAAGATGTGCTGGCCCTCAAGCCCGATGGCGTCTTTCTGTCAAACGGCCCGGGCGATCCGGCCGCAACCGGCGTCTATGCTGTGCCCATGATCAAAGAGGTTCTGGCAGCAGATCTGCCCGTCTTTGGCATTTGCCTCGGCCATCAGATGCTGGCCCTCGCCCTGGGCGCCAAAACGATCAAGATGAATCACGGCCATCATGGGGCCAATCACCCCGTCAAGGACCGCGAAACCGGCAAGGTGGAAATCACCTCTATGAACCACGGGTTCACCGTCGATAGCCAGACCCTCCCCGCCGGGGTCACGGAAACGCATGTTTCACTATTTGATGGCAGCAATTGTGGGATCCGCGTTGCCGGCAAGCCGATTTTCAGCGTGCAATACCACCCCGAGGCCAGCCCCGGCCCACAGGACAGTTATTATCTGTTCGAACGCTTTGCCGAGGCCATGCGCGCGTAAAACCGCGCCAACACTGTTATCCTTAACGTGCTGTTAAGCGAGATGGCGGATGCTCGGCCCCAGGAATTCGGGGAACGGCATTTTGGCACTTGGGCACGCAAACAGACAGGTTGACCGTGGATTGGCGGATGCCCGGCATGGCGGGTTCCTAAGTCCCGCGCTGGTCAGTCGCGGCCTCGTGTCCGACGAACTTGCCAATGCCGCAACGGTCAAGGCGCAACGCCTGGGTCTGGCGCTTGATGATGTCTACGCGCGCAGCTTTGCCGTCTCGCCCCTATCCATCGCGCAAACCGTCGCAAATCACCACGGCGCGCAAATCATTAACCCGCTGGAAGATGTCCCCGACCTGGCGCTGGTGCGCCAATTCGGGCCTGCGAAATGCCTGCAACATGGCATCATGCCGTGGCGCCAGATCGGCGGTGATACGATTGTCCTGACCGCGCGGCCAAGCCAGTTCATGCGCCACGAGGCCGCCCTTGCCGGTCGCTTCGGCCGCATCCGCATGGCCGTCACAACCGAAGATCAGCTTGCCCAGACCGTCACCCGGTATTGCGGCCATGTTCTTGCACAAGAGGCGGAAAACAAGGTTCCCGCCGCCGAAAGTTGCCGCGACTGGAACCCGCGTTTTGCGTTAATTTGCGGCGCGCTGGCGCTGCTTGGTGCCATGGCCCTTGCCATTGCCACCCCGCAGGTTTTCTTTGCGGCACTGACGGGTTGGGCCATCATCGTGCTGGCACTACACACGGCGTTGAAGGCCACCGCGGCCTATATCGGCTGGCGCAATGTACCGCCCTCGCCACATTCGGTGGTGCCGGCCCGTCTGCCGGTGATCACGATGCTGGTCCCGCTCTATAATGAAACGGCCATTGCCGAACATCTCCTGACCCGTCTGAAAGCCCTCGACTATCCGCGCGAGCTGCTGGATGTCTGTCTGGTTCTGGAAGCTGATGACGCCACGACCCGGGAAACATTGGGGCGGACGACGTTGCCCACCTGGATGCGCGCCATCGTCGTCCCCAAAGGCACAATCAAGACCAAGCCGCGGGCGCTGAATTACGCATTGAATTTCGCGCGCGGGGCGATCATCGGCATCTGGGATGCCGAAGATGCACCCGCCCCGGACCAATTGCATATTGCCGCAAACCATTTCGCCAATTGCGGCCATGACGTCGTCTGCCTGCAAGGCACGCTGGACTATTACAACGCCAGCGCAAACTGGTTAACCCGCTGCTTTACAATCGAATATGCAAGTTGGTTCCGGGTGATACTGCCCGGCCTGCAAAAACTGGGGCTGGTCATTCCGCTGGGCGGGACCACGCTTTTTTTCCGGCGCGATGCGATTGAGGTTCTGGGCGGATGGGACGCACATAACGTCACCGAAGATGCCGATCTTGGCGTTCGGTTGGCCAGACATGGGTATCGCACCGAACTGATCCGCACCGTCACCGAAGAAGAGGCGAATGGACGCGCCTGGCCCTGGGTCAAGCAGCGTTCACGCTGGTTGAAGGGCTATGCGATCACTTACGGTGTTCACATGCGCCATCCACGCAAACTGTGGCAGGATTTGGGGGCATGGCGTTTTTTCGGTGTGCAACTGCTGTTTCTGGGGACTTTGTCGCAATTTGTGCTGGCGCCGGTCCTGTGGACCTTTTGGCTGCTTCCGTTCGGGTTTTCGCACCCGCTGTCGGATATGGTTGCCCCTTGGGCGTTCTGGGCTTTGGGCGGGCTGTTCATCACGTCGGAAATTGTGGGGTTTGCCGCCGCGACAGTAGGGGTTCGCAAAGCCGGGAAAGGTTGGCTGATCAAATGGGCGCTGACGCTTCAATTCTATTTCCCGCTGGCGGCACTCGCTGCCTATAAGGGCCTTTACGAATTGGCGACGAAGCCATTTTACTGGGACAAGACCGCGCATGGGGTGCTGTTGCCCACCGGCTGGCAGGCTACTCCGCCGCCTCAACAGCCGCCGCATCAAGCTTCAGGCGGGTGACAAACGCCTTGGAAATATGATCGCGCAACGCCTGATCAGCCGCATCACCATCCCCTGCCTCAATCGCGGCCACGATTTCTGCATGTTCCTCCAACGTACCGGTTGTCCGCCCCTCGGCGGCGAGCGATGTTGTCGCAAGCAACGCCATCGACCGATGAACAAGGTCCAGTTGGCGCACCAGAAACCGGTTATGCGATGCCAGGTGGATCTGCTTGTGAAACCGGCGATTGGCCCGGCTAAGCGCGTTGGGATCACCGACCAGCTTTTTATCCGCCTCTAGCATGTCGCGCAGCACTTTGACTTCTTCGGGTGTCGCATGCCGTGCAGCCAGCCGGGCGGCCAACCCTTCCAACTCGCCTCGGACGACATAGAGTTCGGACAATTGCGAATGATCCAGTGACGCGACAATCAGCGACCTGCCGTCACGGGTCAGCAAAGACTGGGTTTCCAACCGTTGCAACGCTTCGCGAATGGGGGTGCGCGACACGCCAAACCGCTCGGCCAGTTCACTTTCGACAAGCCGGTCACCGGGCTTGTAGAGATGGCTGTCAATGGCCTCCAGGATCAGCGCATAGGCATCTTTTTGGGGCGTGCGGGTATCTTGCATGGGGCGAATGCCTTTCAGGTCTGCCCGAGCATACGCGGCCCATGCCACGGCAATCAAGTCATTGCGATTGCGCAAGGCGGGTCGCAGGCCTAGAACCATGCCATGGTCGCTGCAAATTTCGCACATGTTGATAGCTGGGTCTTTGATCTGGACAACACGCTCTATCATCCATCCGCCGATCTTTTTGGCCAAATGAACAAGACCTTCGCGGCTTATGTCATGCGGATCACCGGGCTTGATGCGGCTGGCGCCCATGACCGTTGTGTCGCCTATTGGAAAAGCCATGGGTCAACGCTTGTCGGCCTGATGCAGGATCACGACGTCGACCCGCATGACTTTCTGGCAAAGGTCCATGATATCGACATCTCGCATCTGGAACCTGATCCGGCGCTCGCCGCACGGATCAAGGCACTGCCCGGCCGCAAGATTGTCTATACAAACGGGTCACACAATCACGCAAAACGGGTGCTTGCGGCGCGCGGCCTCAGCCTGTCTTTTGATGCGGTCTATGGGGTTGAGCAGGCCGGATTTCGCCCCAAACCAAGTGCAGGCGCTTTCGAGGCGGTCTTTGCGACCGATGGGATCGCCCCGAAACGGGCCGCCATGTTTGAGGACGAAGCCCGCAATCTGGCCGTGCCGCATCAGATCGGCATGAAAACTGTCCATGTGCATGATACGCCTGAAACGGGCGATCACATTCATCATCACACCAGCGACCTTGCGGCTTTCTTGTCGCAGTTGGCCTAAGCGGCCTTTCCGACCGGCAGATGTCGCCATATGTGTGATGTCATGGAACGCGAAAATACCGATATCCTGATCGCCGGTGGCGGCGTCGCCGGATTAAGCGCGGCAGCGGCGTTTGGTACGGCGGGTTTCGACGTGATCCTAGTGGATCCGACCCCGCCTGTGACCAACCGCGACGCGGAAGGGGCGGATCTGCGCACCACCGCATTCCTCCAACCTGCACAACGTTTTTTGCAAGATGCGGGACTGTGGGACAGGCTTGCAGGCGATGCATCCGCCCTGCAGGTGATGCGCATTGTCGATGCTGCCGCCGACCCCGCGGTGATCCGCGACTTTGACGCTTCCGATATCTCTGATCAACCTTTCGGTTGGAACCTGCCCAACTGGTTGCTGCGCCGCGAGATGGTCGGACGGCTGGATGACCTTCCCAATGTCGATTTTCGCCAAGGGACCGGTTTTGCCAGAATGGTCGCCCGCAGCGCCGCTGCGCTGGTGACGTTGACGGATGGCCGTCAGGTCAATGCCAGGCTGGTGATTGGTGCGGATGGTCGCAATTCGGCCGTGCGGCAGGCCGTTGGGGCAGGCGTGAAAACGACCCGCTATGGGCAGAAGGCCCTGACATTTGCGGTGACCCACGCGGAACCCCATCACAACATTTCAACCGAAATCCACAAATCGGGCGGCCCGTTCACCTTGGTGCCCCTGCCCGATCACGACGGGAAACCCTGTTCCGCCGTTGTCTGGATGGAAAGCGGCCCCGTCGCCGCAAGTCTGCAGGAAATGAACGAAGACCAGTTCGAGATCGCAGCCACAGAGCGTTCGGCCTATCAATACGGCCCGCTAAAACTGGCCTCGCGCCGAACGGTCTGGCCGATTATCAGCCAGGTGGCCGAACGAATAAGCGGCCCCCGCACGGCCCTTGTGGCAGAGGCTGCACATGTGATGCCACCCATTGGCGCGCAAGGGTTGAACATGTCACTTGGCGATCTTGCCTGCCTGCTGGATCTAGCGGCAGCGGCACCCAACAGGATCGGTGACCGGGATATGCTGGATCGCTACGCCCGCAGCAGACACGCCGATATCCGGCTGCGCGTGGCCGGTATCGACGCGCTGAACCGGGCGTCAATGGCAGGTGATCCGGGCCTGCAATCATTGCGGGCGGCCGGCATACGCGCGCTTTTTGGCGTTACCCCTTTGCGCCGAAAGGTCATGGAAATGGGGCTGGGCGCGGGCTGATCCGGCTCAGAGCACCTTGTCTAGCACTGGTTGCAAGCGGGCCAATGTCCCATCCACGTCATATAACTTGTCCAGCCCAAACAGCCCCAATCGGAAGGTCTTGAAATCCGCAGGCTCGTCGCATTGCAGCGGAACGCCAGCCGCAATCTGCATCCCTTCTGCGGCAAATTTTGACCCGTTCTGGATCAGCGGGTCGTCGGTATAGCTGACCACGACACCGGGCGCGCCATAGCCGTCGGCCGCCACCGATTTGATCCCTTTGTCAGCCAGGTTTTGCCGCACGGCATTCCCCAACGCCCATTGCGCATCCTTCAGCTTGCCAAAGCCAAAGGCCTGCGTTTCGACCATGGTGTCCCGAAAGGCGCGCAAGCCATCCGTCGGCATGGTTGCATGGTAGGCGTGACCGCCATTTTCATAGGCCTGCATGATGCTGTGCCATTTTTTCAGATCAACCGCGAAGGAGTTTGCGCTGGTCTCGGCCATCCGATCCACGGCCCTTTGCGACATCATCACCAAACCGGCGCATGGGGTTGATGACCAGCCCTTTTGCGGGGCCGAAATCAACACATCAACCCCGGTTGCTTTCATATCGACCCAGACACAGCCGCTGGCGATGCAGTCCAGCACCATAAGCGCGCCAACCTCATGTGCGGCGGCGGCAAGTTCGGCCAGATACTCATCTGGCAGGATAATTCCGGCAGAGGTTTCGACATGGGGGGCAAAAACAACGTCCGGTTTTGCGGCATGAATGGCGGCCACTACATCCGCGATCGGGGCCGGCGCAAATGGCGCGCGCGCTTCATTGCCTGACTGCCGTGCTTTCATCACCGTGGTCTTGGCCGTGAACTGGCCCGCATCGAAAATCTGTGTCCAACGAAAGGAAAACCAGCCATTTCGCAGGATGAAGGCGTGCGCATCCGCGCCAAACTGACGGGCCACCGCCTCCATCCCGAAAGTGCCGCCACCGGGCACAAGGGCCACGTGATCGGCGTTATAAACATCTTTCAGCATGCCCGAGATATCGGTCATCACGCCCTGAAACTGCTTGGACATGTGATTCAAAGACCGGTCGGTAAACACCACCGAGAATTCCATCAGCCCGTCAGGGTCAATCGGATTTGCTGCACCGTCCATCATCATCCTCCTCAAATGTCTGAAGACGGGCTAATGCCGAAGTCGGACAAAATCAAAGTATATCTGTGCATACATCCCCGGGGGTCAGGACGCAGACGACCCGATCAAGAGGCCAGTGTTTGCCGGTCACTTGCAATACCGGCAAAAACCGTCCTGTTGCGCCCAAGGCTTTTGGCGCGATAAAGGGCCTCGTCAGCCTCCTTGATTGCGGTTGATATCGCCGCGACCCGTTCTTTGAGCGAGCCACCGATGGACACCGTGACCGAGATGTCGTGCCCTTCTGCCGAAATCAGCGCCTCTTCAATCGCAAGCCGCAATCGTTCGGCCACATCATAACCGTCGCGGATCGTGTGATCGAACAGAAAGACGACAAATTCCTCGCCCCCGAACCGGCAAACAATGTCCTGCGCACGGGTGTGTTTTCGCAAGGCCGCCGCAACCGCCTGAATAACCGCATCACCAGCCAAATGCCCGTAGCGGTCATTCACCGCCTTGAACCAGTCAATATCCACCATCAGCGAGACCCCATAGGCGTTTGGCTCTGCCTCCATCCGCGAAAAGAAATAGTCCCGTGTGGCCACATCAGTCAGCCGGTCGCGGTTCAGCAATTGTTGCAATTGCGCGCCCAGCTTGGCGTTTTCATACATCTTGGAACCGACAAAAAGGCAAATGGGCATCGTCACGACAACCACGATGACCAGCGTGCCGGTCATCGTGGTACGCAGCAATTCGGGTGGAAAAAGAAGGACATTCAGGATTTCGGCACAAATCAACGAAATCAGGGTCACGGACACCGAAAACCCCCAAACTCGTAATTTTGAATCGATGACCATGGGCCCTCTCACCTAAGAGGCGAAAGAATGAACCGAAAAGGTTGCAGATGTGTTAACCTTTTCACGGCAGCACCAAAGGTCATTTTCCGTGCCAAACAGAGATGGAGGCCTTCATCTGCGGATCATGTCACGTCAAAGACAGTCTAACGACGGCCATTTCCGGGAACAGGGACACACCATGGCGAAGAGTTTCGATCCACCCAATATTTGGCCCCCGTTTGGCGCCTTCTCCCAATCCGTCATCGCGGGCGATGGGCAAACAATTTACCTCAAGGGGCAGGTGTCGCTGGGTCCCGACGGTGAAATCATCGGTGAGGGTGACATGGCCGCGCAAGTGACACAGGTTCTGCAAAATATTTCCGACATCCTCAGCACAATGGGCGGCCGGACCAGCGACATCATATCGCTCCAACAATTCACGACAGATATTCAGGCGTTCATGGGGTGCGGCGACGTCCGCGCGCGATTTTTCGCAGCACCTTATCCGGTGACCACCACGCTGGAGGTTGCATCACTCTACGATCAGCGGTTGCTGGTCGAGATTACCGCGATTGCAGAAATCCCGCTGGACCGTTTCATCATGCCCGAAACAGCGCAAGACATGCATCAATCGCGCTGATCTGCCATGTGAAACTCAGATCGGTCCCGGCAACCGCTCTTCACTCAGCAGCACATTCGCCTCGACATCCCCAACCCCGGGAAGTGTCATGATCCGCCGCCGCAGAATCCGTTCGAAATCGGCCAGATCACGGGCAACAATGCGCAGCCGGTAATCATAAAGCCCCAGCACGTGGTCAACCGTCTGGATTTCGGGGATTGCGGTTAATGCCCGCTCAAAATCCTCAAGACTGACGCGCCCCTTGGTGGCCAATTTCACCCCTAGGAAAACAGTCACGCCAAAGCCCAGCTTTTCCTGATCAAGCTGCAGCCTACGGCCAGCAATGATGCCGGCATCCTGCAACCGGCGCACACGACGCCAGGTTGCCGGCTGGCTTAGCCCAAGTTTTTCCCCCAACCGGCTGGTAGATTGATCCGCGTTGGCACAGAGCGCGCGCAGCACGGCCCGGTCAATTTCGTCAAGTTTCATAGCGGCAGGTTTTCATCGGATTTCACAGAGGCGACAGTCATCAGCGCCTCAATATCGGCGATATGTGGCAGGGTCAGTATCTCATCACGGTAGACCCGCTGATAGTCGGGCAAATCCTTTGCCACCAAATGCAGCCGCACATCGACCCGCCCCAGAAACGTTTGTATCTCAATCACTTCCCGGACATTGCGCGCAGATTGAATAAACTCATCAAATGCCCGCGACACTGTCTTGTCCAACGTGATGCGCAGGCTGACCCCAACGGTAAAGCCCAGACGCGGCCAGTCGATTATCGCCGTGCTTCCACGCAAGACACCATCTTCGCGCAATTTATCTAACCGGCGGGCAACGCGCGCCGCCGTCGACCCCACCCGCGCGGCCAATTCGGGCGTCGTCAGGCTGGGGTCGTCCTGGAAACAGCGCAAGAGGGTACGGGATTCAGCATCAAGCATAACAAAACTGATAAACCACAGAATGACGCATAACAATTACAAAATGAGCGAGAATTTGAACAAAATACACCTCTCGTTGTCGGATATATTGCGCTACACATCGCCAAACCCATCAAACAAAGGAGCGCCGATATGCGCGTTTATTATGATCGCGATTGCGATGTGAACCTGATCAAGGACAAGAAAGTGGCCATTCTGGGCTATGGTAGCCAAGGCCATGCGCACGCGCTGAACCTGCGCGACAGCGGTGCGAAAAACCTTGTGGTCGCCTTGCGCGAAGGATCGCCATCAGCCGCCAAAGCCGAAGGTGAAGGCCTCGAGGTCATGGGCATCGCTGAGGCCGCCGCATGGTGCGATGTCATCATGTTCACAATGCCCGACGAATTGCAGGCAGAGACCTACAAGAAATATGTGCATGACAACCTCAAGCCCGGTTCTGCCATCGCATTTGCCCACGGGCTGAACGTGCATTTCGGCCTGATTGAACCGAAAGAAGGCGTGGATGTGATCATGATGGCGCCCAAAGGCCCCGGTCATACTGTGCGCGGCGAATATACCAAAGGCGGCGGCGTGCCTTGCCTTGTGGCCGTTAACACCGATGCATCCGGCAAGGCGCTGGAAATCGGTCTGTCCTATTGTTCTGCCATCGGTGGTGGGCGGTCCGGCATCATCGAAACCAACTTCCGTCAGGAATGCGAAACCGACCTCTTTGGGGAACAGGCTGTCTTGTGCGGCGGCATTGTCGAGCTGATCCGGATGGGGTTCGAGACATTGGTCGAAGCAGGCTACGAGCCCGAAATGGCCTATTTCGAATGCCTGCACGAAACCAAGCTGATCGTGGATTTGATCTATGAAGGCGGCATCGCCAACATGAATTACTCCATCTCGAACACGGCCGAATATGGCGAATATGTCAGCGGGCCGCGCATCCTGCCATATGCTGAAACCAAGCAGCGCATGAAAGACGTGCTGACCGACATCCAGACGGGCAAATTCGTGCGTGACTTTATGCAGGAAAACGCCGTTGGGCAGCCTTACTTCAAGGCCACCCGCCGGATCAACGACGAGCACCAGATCGAACAGGTTGGCGAGAAACTGCGCGCAATGATGCCATGGATTTCTGCCGGCAAGATGGTCGACAAGGCCAAAAACTAAACAACGGTCGTAGGATGGGTCTTGACCCATCTACGCACAAAGGCGCCCCACGGCATGGGGCGCCTTACTCGCTTGGGACATGTATCTTCAGTTCAACGGAAGGGCTGCGGGCCGGGACCATCCTTTGCAAGGCTTGACTTCAACGCGTCAGGATCATCAAGCTTTTCGTCTGTTTTCCGTTTACTCCACAACCCCACCAAGATGGCGGCGAACAAGGTCGTTAGCGCCAGTGCGGGAATTAACAGGAAGTCGTTCATCGGTCGTGCCTCCTAAACATTTATCTCGTAGAACCAACGCGCGCAGGCTCGTTTGGTTCCATATATGTTTCCCGACGCTGCATCTCTCAGCCACCATCAAGATGCGGCGCCCGACCACATAGGTTTGCATGACCACCCAACCAACCCTTTCAAATTGGCTATCAATCCTGGCGCTGGGGCTGATCTGGGGCGGGACCTTTATGGTCGTTTCGGTTGCACTTCGCGGCTACGGGCCTTTGACGGTGGCCTGCGCAAGAACCAGTTTGGGCGCGATTGCATTACTGTCATTGATGGGGGCGATGGGGCGCCCCCTGCCCCGGTTCACGGGGCGCATGGTCAAATATCTGCTGGTGATTGGCGTATTGAACACCGCCCTGCCCTTTGCGTTGCTCAGTTGGGGGCAACAATTTGTGCCCTCCGCCTTTGCAGGGATTTCCATGGCCGCCTTGCCGCTTTTTGTGCTGCCACTGGCGCATGTGTTCACGGATGAAAAGATGCGCGCGCGCAGTCTGATTGGCGTCGTGCTGGGGTTTGTCGGGGCCGTTGTGCTGATCGGGCCGGGTGTGTTGCGCATTGGATCGGGCATGGAACCGCTGGGCCAATTGGCCTGCATCGGCGCCGCCCTGTCCTACGCAATCTCCAGCATCATGACCCGACGCTGCCCACCGATTGATCCGATCGTCATGGCAGCCCTGTTGCTGCTGGTGGGCGCCATACCGCTGATCCCCGCCATGCTCTGGTTCGAAGGCATCCCACATGTGGCCGACCGCACGACATTGTCAGCCATTCTGTTCCTGGGCTTCGTGCCGACAGCGTTGGCGGCGTTGATCCGGGTCTACACGATCCGGTCTGCGGGGGCGGTATTCATGACACTCGTCAATTACCAGGTCCCTCTCTGGTCGATGATCTTCGGTGTCCTGATCCTGTCCGAAGCCTTGCCATTGCGGTTCTTTGTGGCCCTCGCCTTGATATTGCTGGGGCTGGCAATCAGCCAATGGGAAAGCCTGCGCCGGATTGTCCTCCAGCGGTGATGCGGGTCAGACGGCTGCCTCAACCTCGGCGACAATGTCATCCACCACATGCCCCAGCAATGCGTCATCCTCGCATTCAGCCATCACGCGGATCAAAGGTTCGGTCCCTGATTTGCGGATCAGCAGACGCCCCTTGCCGGTCAGTTTCTCTTCGGCATCGGCGATCGACTTTTGCACGCCAGCTGCGTTCAACGGGTCCTGCCCTGTCGCAAAGCGGACGTTGCGCAACATTTGCGGGACGGTCTCGAACTGCCGCGCAAGGGTGCTGGCCTTGGCGCCCGTATCAATCATCGCGGCCAGAAACTGCAGCCCTGCCAGCAACCCATCGCCGGTTGTGGCGTAATCGGTCATGACGATATGACCCGATTGCTCACCCCCAAGGTTGAAGCCATTGGCGCGCATTGCCTCGACAACGTAACGGTCCCCAACGGCGGTGCGTTCAAGATGCAATCCACGGGTCTGCAGATGACGTTCCAACCCCAGATTTGACATCACCGTCGCGACCAGCGTGTTCCCATTCAGGCGGTCATCATCCGCCCACCGCCCGGCCATCAGCGCCATGATCTGGTCGCCATCCGCGACCTGCCCTGTTTCATCCAGGATCATGACACGATCCGCGTCCCCATCCAGACAGATACCAACATCGGCACCCTCGCGCCGGATGACATCGGCCGCCAGCCCGGTATTGGTCGACCCGCAACCATCATTGATATTGAAACCGTCAGGTGAAACGCCGACTTCGATCACGGTTGCGCCCAGTTCCCACAACACGCCGGGGGCCACCTTGTAGCCCGCCCCATTGGCGCAGTCGATCACGACCTTCAGACCGTCCAACCGCATCCCTGCCGGGAACGTTGATTTGATCCGCTCGGCATAGCGGAACCGGCCATCGTCAATACGCCGGGCCCTGCCGATATTCTGCGCTTGTGCAGGCTCAATCGGCTGACCGATCAGCGTCTCGATCTCGGCTTCTGCCGCATCCGACAGTTTGAAACCGTCAGGACCAAAGAATTTGATGCCATTGTCGTGGTGCGGATTGTGGCTGGCGGAAATCATGATCCCAACATCCGCGCGCATCGAGGTTGTCAGCAGCCCCACGGCAGGGGTCGGAACCGGCCCCAGCAACAAGACGTTCATGCCGGTGCTGGTCAGACCTGCGGTCAGCGCGTTTTCGAACATGTATCCCGAAAGACGTGTATCCTTGCCGATCACGACCCGATGCCCGTTCGAGCCATCATTGCGAAAAAAGCGTCCGGCCGCCGCACCGATCTTGATGGCCATATCCGCTGTCATCGGATAGGTATTTGCCTTTCCGCGCACCCCGTCCGTGCCAAAGAGTTTACGTGTCATGCCAGTGCAGCCCCCGTTATCGCCTGTTCCAGGTCAAACGCCTGTTTTGTCGCAAATATATCGTGAACCCGCAGGATTTGCACCCCTTGCCGCAGACCATGCAATGCAACCGCGACAGAACCTGCCACCCGGTCGGTGGGATCCCGCCCGCCGCCAATCGTTCCGATAAAGCGCTTGCGCGAAGCCCCCAACAGGATCGGGCATCCTAGCCCGTGAAACAGCGATAGCCCCCGCAATAGCGCCAGATTATGCGCAACGGTCTTGCCAAATCCGATCCCGGGATCAACCACAATCAGGTCCCGTTCAATCCCTTTGGAGATCGCGAAGGCGATGCGATCCTCCAGAAAATCATAAACATCAAGCAGCACATTGTCATAAGTCGGGTCGGTCTGCATCGTGGCAGGTGCGCCCTGCGCATGCATCAGGCAGACCGGCAGGCCGCTTTGCGCAACGACATCCGCAAGATCGGGATCAAAGCTGAGTGCTGCGACATCGTTGATCATCGCCGCACCAGCGCTGACCGCCTGTGCTGCAACGGTAGATTTGCGGGTATCAATCGAGATGGGAATGTCCGCAGCACCGGTGATGCCAGCGATCACGGGGGCCGTTCGGGCAATTTCCTCTGCCGCGGGGACTTCATCCGCGCCCGGCCGGGTGCTTTCCCCGCCGATATCAATCAGCGTTGCGCCATCGCGGATCATGTCGCCCGCATGCCCGACCGCCAGGGCAGGATCCAGATAGCGCCCGCCGTCAGAAAAGCTGTCAGGCGTCACATTCAGGATACCCATCAATTGCGGCGCATCCATCTGCAATCCGGCAATCGGCCCCCTGGGCGTCGTAAGCCGTTCCAGCGCATCTGACGGAATATTGGACGCCGCGATCATCCGCTGGGCGGCCCCGCGTTGATGCACGGCCACATCCCGAAACCAACCCCAGCCCCCGGCGAGGGTTAGGGCGTCGGCAGGCCGATCCGGGCCAGATTGCACAATCGGCCGAAAATAGGTTTTCATCGCAGGTTCCGCGCGCTTTGGTCCAACACCCGCACGGGTACATCTGTCTGCGGTGCCTCGGCCCCGACAACAACAAGCTCCGTCGCGCTCAACTCGGCTGCAAACCAGGCCACAAGCGCGGCCGCGTCCCGCGGGCTGGCGGATGGGCCATCAACCGCATCAAGAACGATCTTCGAGGGCGCCCAGATGCAGAGTTGGCCGTTTTTCATCGCCCAGTCCAGCTCTGTCCGGGTGCCAACAACCTTGCAGCGCGGATCCCGGGCGGCCAGCGTCCAGGCATTTTGCTCGATCGCCAACAGATCAATCCGGCGCTGCGCCAAGGCATGCGCGGCCTGCGGAGCGGCGACATCTGCGGCCCCCACGCAGATGATGGCCGGGGTATCCATCTGGGACAACTGATCAACCCATTCCGTCAGATGGGGGGATG